>NZ_JAUYGD010000004.1 GCF_030690725.1 Pseudomonas sp.
TAAATGGCCCCTAAAAACACGTGCGTGTATGATACCCGAGCTCGTCTCCAATAAGCTAAATTCCTAGCTAAATCCGTGCCGTCCGGGGCTTTTCATGCAAGCGTACCAGCGCGACTTCATTCGTTTTGCCATTGAGCGCGGGGTTCTGCGCTTCGGTCAGTTCACCCTCAAGTCGGGGCGTACCAGCCCGTATTTCTTCAATGCCGGGCTGTTCGACAGCGGTCTGGCGCTGGCCCGGTTGGGGCGCTTTTACGCCGCGGCGGTGGTCGACAGCGGGATTCCCTTCGATGTGCTGTTTGGCCCGGCCTACAAGGGCATCCCGCTGGCGGCGACCACCGCGGTGGCGCTGGCCGAACATCATCAGCGCGATGTGCCCTGGTGTTTCAATCGCAAAGAGGCCAAGGATCACGGCGAAGGTGGCACGCTGGTCGGTGCGCCGCTGGCCGGTAAGGTGCTGATCGTCGACGACGTGATCACCGCCGGCACCGCGATCCGTGAGGTGATGCAGATCATCCTGGCCCAGGGTGCGCAGGCCGCAGGTGTGCTGATTGCGCTGAATCGTCAGGAGCGTGGTCAGGGCCAGCTGTCGGCGATCCAGGAAGTCGAGCGCGATTTCGGCATGCCGGTGGTGAGCATCGTGTCGCTCGAGCTGGTGCTGGAATACCTGGCAGACGATGCCGAACTCAAGCAGTATCTGCCGGCGGTGCAAGCCTACCGCGGCGAATATGGAATCTGACTCCTCGACCTAGGGTGCTGTCTCGATGCGCAAACCGACTCTGCTCCGCTGTTGGCTGTTGTTCGGTTCGCTGCTGCCGCTTGTTGTCGGCGCCACCGAGTTGTATCGCTATACCGATGATCAGGGCGTTACCGTGCTCGGTCGTCAGGGCGTGCCGCCGGAGTTCATCGGCAAGGGCTATGAGGTGCTCAATGATCAGGGGCGGGTGATCAAGGTCATCCCGCCGGCCCCGAGCGCCGAGGAAATGCAGCGTCTGCTGGCCGACAAGGCCCGCATCAGTTCCGATGCCCAACTGCTGCGCCTGTACAGCACGCCCGAGGACATCGACCGGGCCCGCGATCGCAAGCTGGTCGAGCTGGATGGGTTGATCGGTGTGGCGCGCAGCAACTTGCAATCGGCGCGCCTGCAGCAGGACAACTTGCAGAGCCAGGCGGCGGATCATGAGCGTGCCGGGCGGGCAGTGCCGGAGCACCTGCTGGCGCAGATCGACAACCAGAAAGATGAACAGCTGCGTCAGTACAAGGACATTGCCCGCTACCAGGAAGCGCGCAAACAGGCGCAGGCCAGCTTCGCGGCCGATCGCCAGCGGCTCGCCGAGCTGCTGGGCAAGCGGCGCTAGCTGGCGGTCCGAGCCGGCGATTTTTTTTGGCTCTTCGCATTATCGCGGGGACGTTGAGCTTGACACCGGACTGGCAAATAAGTGTGCGTTGCCGATGACTTGGCTCTATCCATTACCGTGCCGTCTGGCCTGATGGGTTTCGCCCCTCACGGGCGAGTCACTTTCTCTTGCTTGCCCAAGAGAAAGTAACCAAAGAGAAGGGCACCCCACCATCCGGCCCCGGCTGCGCCGGGGTTCCCTCTTTCCATCACCGCTCCAGGGGCACGCCGCGAAGGGCCATCCATGGCCCATCGCGGCTCTCGCGACATCCATGTCGCTCAACCCCTTACGCGGCGATTCCACTCGGCCTCCTGAAGGGGACTTGGGAGGTGTCTGCACGACCGCAGTTCAAGAACAAAAGCGCAGACGCCAGCAATCCAGTTCTTGCGCAAATCCTGCAAGCTCGCGACCCGGTCCCGTCAGCAGGCCGAGTGCAGGTGTTGCGCAGGGGGACGAGCCGCATGGATGCGGCGAGAGGCTTAATGGGCCAGGGATGGCCCTTGTAAGCCGGCCCCCGGAGCGGCGCCGGATGCCGGGTGCCCTTCTTTGGCACGCCTTTCTTGGGCAAGCAAGAAAGGTGTGGTGCCCGTGAGGGGCGCAACCCAAACGCCCAGTACACGCGATAATCGGCCATGCCGCGCCATTTGCCGCGCCGCACACAAACTTGCCAGTCCGGTGTCAACCGGCACTTTCCCCAAACTATGCGAAGAACCATTTTTTTGCAGCGTCGTAGCCCAATGAAAGAAGCCTGGGCGCAATCCGGGAAACCCTCTCCCGGATTGCGCTGGAGCTAATCCAGGCTACGTCTGCGCGAGCGGATGCGCTCAGCGACGCTTGCGGTTGCAGATCTGTGTGCCGACCCCGCTGTCGGTGAAGATTTCCAGCAGCACCGCGTTGGGCACCCGGCCGTCGATGATGTGCGCGCTGGTTACGCCACCCTGGACCGCTTCGAGGGCGCAGCGGATCTTCGGCAGCATGCCGCCGTTGATGGTGCCGTCGGCGATCAGGTCGTCGACCTGTTCGGTGGTCAGGCCGGTGAGCACCTCGCCCTGCTTGTCCAGCAGGCCGGCGATGTTGGTCAGCAGGATCAGTTTCTCGGCCTTCAAGGCTTCGGCCACCTTGCCGGCGACCAGGTCGGCGTTGATGTTGTAAGACTCGCCTTGCGCGCCGACGCCGATCGGCGCGATGACCGGGATGAAGTCACCCTTGACCAGCATGTTGAGCAGGTCGGTATTGACCCCGATGACTTCGCCGACGTGGCCGATGTCGATGATTTCCGGCTGGGTCATCTCCGGGGTCTGGCGGGTCACGGTGAGCTTCTTGGCGCGGATCAGTTCGGCGTCCTTGCCGGTCAGGCCGATGGCGCTGCCGCCGTGGCGGTTGATCAGGTTGACGATGTCCTTGTTGACCTGGCCGCCGAGGACCATTTCCACCACGTCCATGGTCTGCGCATCGGTCACGCGCATGCCGTCGATGAAGTGGCTCTCGATCGACAGGCGCTTGAGCAGGTCGCCGATCTGCGGACCGCCGCCATGCACCACCACCGGGTTGATGCCGACCGCTTTCATCAGCACGATATCGCGGGCGAAGTTGGTTTTCAGTTCGTCGCTTTCCATGGCGTTGCCACCGTACTTGACCACCAGGGTCTTGCCGACGAAGCGGCGAATATACGGCAACGCTTCGGACAGAACCTTGGCGATGTTACTGGCGGCATCACGTTCGAGGGTCATGCGGGGCTCCATGGCTAATCTCAATCAAAATGGCAAGGTGATATCGGGTGCAGCGCTGTACAGCTGGGCGCGGAAGACTTCCTTGATGCGCTCGAGCTCCTCCTCGCTGTCGGCCTCGAAGCGCAGCACCAGCATCGGCGTGGTGTTGGAGGCGCGTACCAGGCCCCAGCCCTTGGGGTAGTCGACGCGCACGCCGTCCAGGGTGGTGAGGTTGGCTTCGCCCCAGTGGCCGTCGCGCTGCAGGGTGTCGATGATGCTGAATTTGCTCTGTTCGGTAACCTGGATATTGATTTCCGGTGTGGATATATCACAGGGGAAGGCGGCGAACACTTGTTCGGCGTCACGCTTGTCCTGGCTGAGGATTTCCAGCAGGCGGGCGGCGCTGTAGACGCCGTCGTCGAAGCCGAACCAGCGCTCCTTGAAGAAGATATGCCCGCTCATCTCGCCGGCCAGCAGGGCGCCGGTTTCCTTCATCTTTTTCTTGATCAGCGAGTGGCCGGTTTTCCACATCACCGGTCGGCCGCCGTAGCCGCTGATCAGCGGGGTCAGGCGGCGGGTGCATTTGACGTCGAAGATGATGTCGGCGCCGGGATTGCGCGACACCACGTCCTTGGCGAACAGCATCAGCAGGCGGTCCGGGTAGATGATGGTGCCCTTGTTGGTCACCACGCCGACCCGGTCGCCGTCGCCGTCGAAGGCCAGGCCGAGGTCGGCCTGCTCTTCCTTGACCTTGGCGATCAGGTCAATCAGGTTCTCCGGCTTGCCCGGATCCGGGTGGTGGTTGGGGAAGGTGCCGTCGACCTCGCAGAACAGCGGAATCACCGTGCAGCCCAGGGCTTCGATCAGCTGTGGGGCGATTACCCCGGCGGCGCCGTTGCCGCAGTCGACCACCACCTTCAGCGGTTTGGCCGTGGCGATGTCGTCGCGGATATGATTGAAGTAGCGCTCCAGCACATCGACCTGCTCGACCGTGCCGACGCCGCTGACCAGATCGTTGTTGTCGATGCGGGTCTTGAGCGCCTGGATCTGTTCATTGGCCAGGGTGTCGCCGGCGATGACGATCTTGAAGCCGTTGTAATCCGGCGGATTGTGGCTGCCGGTGAGCATTACCGCGGATTTGCCCGCGAGGATATGGCCGGCGTAGTAGACCACCGGGGTCGGCACCATGCCGACATCGCTGACGTTGCAGCCGCAGTCGAGCAGACCCTGAATCAGTTGTTCGACCAGCTCCGGGCCGGACAGGCGGCCGTCGCGGCCTACCGCAATATTCGGTTCGCCCTGTGCCAGGCTCTGCGAGCCGATCGCGCGGCCGATCCAGTAGGCGGTTTGCGCGGTCAGGCTGCTGCCGACCACGCCACGAATGTCGTAGGCGCGAAAGATGTCGGCGGGCACTTTTGGTGCTGAATTTAGGCTGTTCATAACGGGGGGTTGCTCCAGTCCCAGGAGATCCTGGTCTTCGTCGAGAATGTCGATATCGAGGATATCGGTGTCTTGAAACAGCGGGTCGATCAACCCGGCCGTCTGGCTGGGTACCGCTGCGGGCGAAGCGCTGCCGGCGCTGTTGGGGTTTTCCGTTGTTTTGCTGGTGTGGCGCGAGAGGCGCGCCAGGGTTTTTACCAGGCTGTCGAGCGCCGGCAGGCTCAGGCTGAAAGCTTTGACGGCTTTACCGGCTGAGAGTTCTTTAACCAGTCGTTCGAGTTGCAATGCATCCTGATGCATGCGTCGTTGCTGGCCGCTGTACACCAGGTAGAGGCCGAGCAGGGCGCCCGCCAGTGCGAGCAGCGTCGCCAGGGCCGGCAAGGTGGGCGAGAAGGCCATCGCGCTCAGGCGCGGGCCGGGGGTGAAGCCAAGCTGCCAGTTCGGGTTGCCGCTATCGAAACGTTGTGCTTCGCCCTGGGCCTGGCCGCGTTGCGTCAACACCTGGTCGGCGTCATTGCCGAATTGCTGAAGCAGTTGCAGTTGGCCGACGTCGGCCGGTAGCGACGGCAAATTGGCCAGCAGGCGATTCAGCTCGACGGCCAGCAGCAGCGTGCCCTGCGCGGGTTGATCATCGCCCTGGCGCAGTGGCGCCACGCTGTAGACCAGCCAGCGCTGACCGATCTTGTAGGCCTCGGCAGCAGGCGTCTGGCCGTTTTCCGCGCGGCGCAGCATGTCCAGCGCGGCAAAGTTCATCGGCGCGTCCCGGCCCATGTCCTGAACAGCTTCGCCGCGGCCATTGAGGTGCGCATCGACCACGCCACCCCAGTAGCGCAGGTTGCGTTCGGCCGCCCGCAGCTGTTGGCTGTCCCGGCTTTGCACGGCCTGCAGCAACTCGGGATTGCGCGCCGCGGCGCCGGTGTCTGCGGCCAGTTGCAGCAACGCCTGTTGCAGCGCGGCGGCCTGGGCGCCTCCCCAGGCCTGGGTGAGTTGCTGCTGTTGCTGTTGCTGCACGTTGTTGAGCAGGCCGAACCAGAGCAGCGCGGCGGCCAGAGCCAGCCCGCCGATGACCGCCGGCAGGCCTGGCAACAGGGCGCTGGCGGTCTGTTTGCCGGTGCTGGTGGCGTTGGCATCCTTGGCAGTGCGCTTGAAGCGTTTCATCGAACGTCTCCCTGGCGGTTCATCCTGTTGGCGGTTCTTCCTGCCTGTTGGCGGTTCTTCTTGAAAGTGGTGCTCAGTGACTACCGGAATGGCCAAAACCGCCGCTGCCGCGCTGACTCTCGTCGAACTCCTCGACCAGCTCGAAGTGCGCCTGCACCACCGGCACCAGGATCAGCTGGGCGATGCGCTCGCCGACGGCCATGCTGAAGGCACTTTGCCCACGGTTCCAGCAGGACACCATCAGCTCGCCCTGGTAGTCCGAGTCGATCAGGCCGACCAGGTTGCCGAGGACGATGCCGTGTTTATGGCCGAGGCCCGAGCGCGGCAGGATCAGCGCCGCCAGGCCGGGGTCGCCGATATAGATCGACAGACCGGTGGGGATCAGCACGGTCTGCCCGGGCTCGAGGATCAGTTCCTGCTTGAGCATGGCGCGCAGGTCGAGACCGGCGGAACCCGGGGTGGCGTATTGCGGCAGGGGGAATTCGCTGCCCAGGCGCGGGTCGAGGATTTTGGCTTGTAAGGCGTGCATGTCAGGCTCTGCGGTCGGTGAATGGGGGCATCAGCTGCGCTGCAGGCGGTCGGCGATAAAGGCCAGCAGTTGGCGGGCGATCTTGCCTTTGCTGGTCTGCGCGAAGCTGCTTTGCTGGAGGTCGCGATCGATGATGGTGATGGCGTTTTCCTCGCTGTTGAAGCCGATGCTCGGGTTGGCCACGTCGTTGGCGACGATCAGGTCGAGGTTCTTGTCCTGCAGCTTGCGCGAGGCATAGCCCAGCAGGTTCTCGGTCTCGGCGGCGAAGCCGACGCTGAACGGTCGGTCGGTGCGTCCTGCCAGGGTGGCGAGGATATCCGGGTTGCGCACCATTTGCAGGAGCAGGCCGTCGCCGCTGGCCGGGTCTTTCTTCAATTTGTGCTGGGCAACCACTTCCGGGCGGTAATCGGCGACCGCGGCCGCGGCGATCAGCAGGTCGCAGGGCATGGCGGCTTCGCAGGCGGCGAGCATGTCGCGGGCGCTGACCACGTCGATGCGGCTGACCCGGTCCGGGGTCGGCAAGTGCACCGGGCCGCTGATCAGGGTGACCCTGGCGCCGGCTTCGGCGGCGGCCTCGGCGAGGGCGAAGCCCATCTTGCCGGAGCTGTGATTGGTGATGTAACGCACCGGGTCGATGTTTTCCTGGGTCGGCCCTGCAGTGATCAGCACATGCTTGCCGGTCAGGGCCTGATTCTGGAAACAATCGGCGGCGCATTGCGCCAGCTCGTCGGCTTCGAGCATGCGGCCGAGGCCGACGTCGCCGCAAGCCTGGCTGCCTGCGGCGGGGCCGAACAGACGGATGCCGCGCGCGCCGAGCAGTTGGGCGTTGGCCTGGGTGGCCGGATCGCGCCACATCGCCTGGTTCATCGCCGGCGCCAGGGCGACCGGGGCATCGGTGGCCAGCACCAGGGTGGTCAGCAAGTCATCGGCCACGCCCTGGGCCAGGCGCGCCATCAGGTCGGCAGTGGTCGGGGCGATCAGCACCAGGTCGGCCCAGCGCGCCAGCTCGATATGGCCCATGGCGGCTTCGGCGGCGGGATCGAGCAGATCCAGGTGCACCGGGTGGCCGGACAGGGCCTGCAGGGTCAGCGGGGTGATGAATTCGCGGCCGCCACGGGTCATGACCACATGCACGTCAGCGCCCAGATCGCGCAGGCGACGAACCAGCTCCGCGCTCTTGTAGGCGGCAATGCCGCCACCCACGCCGAGAACGATGCGTTTTCGATACAGCCGCTGCATAGGCCTGCCTTCTTATAGTTGGGTGGATGTGCGTCGCGGCGGTGACGCCTCCCCAGGCCCGTCGCCGCGTAAAAAGATGGGCTAAGATAGCACAGCCGCCGCAGTGGAAAAGCGGCGCAGGGTGCTTGCCGGACCAAGGCCGCAGGGCCGTTTCAGGTGGGCAGGCGCAGGGCTCGACAGGGAGGTGCTATGAGCATTCGTGATTGGCCCGCGGCGGAACGCCCGCGGGAGAAACTTTTGGCCCAGGGGGCCGCCAGCCTGACCGACGCCGAATTGCTGGCGATCTTCCTGCGCACCGGCGTGGCCGGGCAGAGCGCGGTGGATCTGGCGCGCCATCTGCTCGGCGATTTCGGCGGGCTGCGCGCCTTGATGCAGGCGGATTTGCCGTCCTTCAGCCGGCGTCTGGGGCTGGGGCCGGCCAAGTTCGCCCAGCTGCAGGCGGTGCTGGAGATGGCCCGCCGGCACCTGGCCGAACAGCTGCGGCGCGATTCGGCGCTGGAGAGTCCGCAGGCGGTACGCGACTACCTCAAGGCCCTGCTGCGGCATGAGCCGCATGAGGTGTTCGGTTGCCTGTTTCTCGATGCCAAGCATCGGGTGTTGGCCTTCGAGGCGCTGTTCCACGGCTCTATCGACAGCGCCAGCGTTTATCCCCGCCAGGTGGTCAAGCGTGCCCTGGCGCACAACGCCGCGGCGCTGATCCTGACCCATAACCATCCTTCGGGCGTGGCCGAGCCGAGTCAGGCGGACCGGGTGCTGACCAAGCGTCTGAAGGAAGCGCTGGAGCTGGTCGATGTGCGGGTGCTCGATCACTTCATCGTCGGCGACGGCGAGCCGCTGTCGATGGCCGAGTACGGCTGGTTATAGTCGGGGCTTGCAGCCCCTGTGGCAGCAGCCTTGGCCGCGAAATCCCTGAACTGCCTCGATTCGCGGTCAAGACTGCTCCAGCCGGGTTACTGCTGAGCGAGCTTGTGTGGGAGGGGCTTCAGCCGCGACACCCTGTTCGCGGCTGATAAAGGAGCGCCGCCCAGCCGCTCCCACAAAGGCAAGGCTATGGCGTGATCCGCACCTTGGCGAAATCCTGGCGACCGAAGGGACTGACCTGATAACCCTCGACTTCCTTGCGCAGCAGGGCGTAGGCGGTCGGGTGGGCCAGGGGCAGCCACAGTGCCTGCTGCTGGATGATCCGCTGCGCGTCCTGATAGATCTGGCTGCGCTGCGCCTGGTCGCTGGTGGTTTTGCCGGCGGCGATCAACTTGTCCAGTTGTGGCTCGCAGTAGCGGGCGAAGTTCAGCCCCGATTCGAGCGAGGCGCAGGCGAATTGCGGGGTGAGGAAGTTGTCCGGGTCGCCATTGTCGCCGGCCCAGCCCATGAACAGCAGGTCGTGTTCGCCAGCCTTGGCCCGGCGGATCAGTTCGCCCCATTCGATCACGCGGATCTCGGCCTGAATGCCGACTTTGCCCAGGTCGGCTTGCAGCAACTGGGCGCCGAGGCTCGGGTTGGGGTTGAGCAGGCTGCCGCTGGGGCGGGTCCAGATGCTGGTCTTGAAACCCTCGGGCAGACCGGCCTCGGCCAGCAAGGTGCGGGCCTTGACCGGATCAAAGGCATAACCGGGCAGTTCTGCGGCATAGCTCCAGGTGTTGGGCGGATAGGGGCCGTTGGCCGCCTCGGCGCTGTTCTCGAACACCGCTTGCAAATAGCTGGCTTTGTCGAAGGCTAGGTTGATCGCCTGGCGCACGGCGGTTTTATCCAGCGGCGCATGCTGGCTGTTGATGCCGACGAAGGCGGTCATGAAGGCCGCCGTGTGCACGCTCTTCAGCTCGGCATCGGCGGCGCTGGCTTGCACATCCTGCGGCTTGGGCGAGAGGGCGATATGGCATTCGCCGCGGCGCAGCTTCTGCAAGCGCACATTGGCGTCCGGGGTGATGGCGAACACCAGGCGCTCCACCGCGGGCTTGCCGGCAAAATACTCGGGGTTGGCGTCATAGCGCACCACTGCGTCTTTCTGGAAGCGCTTGAAGACGAAGGGCCCACTGCCGATCGGCTGGCTGTTGAGCCGCTGCGGAGTGCCAGCGGCGAGCAGCTGGTCGGCGTACTCGGCGGAATAGATCGAGGCGAAGCCCATGCTCAAGGTGGCGAGGAAGGTGGCGTCGGGGCGACTCAGGGTAAAGCGCACGGCGTGCTCGCCGAGCTTGTCGATGCTTTCGATCAGGCTGGGCAACTGCATCGATTGGGCGTGTGGGTAACCGCCGGGCGCAGTCTTGTGCCAGGGGTGGGCCGGGTCGAGCATGCGCCGGAAGCTGAACAATACGTCGTCGGCGGTCAGCGGGCGGCTGGGGCTGAAGTAGTCGGTTTCGTGAAAGGCGACATCTTCGCGCAAGACAAAGCTGTAGCTCAGGCCGTCCGCGCTGACCTCCCAGCTCTGCGCCAGGCTGGGCAGCAGCTGGCCGCTGCCGGCATCGAACTCCACCAGGCGATTCATCAGCACGTCGGCCGAGGCGTTGGTGGTGGTCAGCGAGTTGTATTGCACGACGTCGAAGCCGTCCGGGCTGGCTTCGGTACAGACACTGAGCGTGGCGGCCTGAACCAATAGCGGGCTCAGCAGGCCGGTCAATAGCAGCGTTTGGGTGGCGAGGCGCATGACAGACTCCTTGATAATGCGGTGTGCGCGCACCAGGCGCGCCGACAGAAGTTTCACCCTAGCCCATAACGCGCGGCCGCAACAGCAAACTTGTCGACGAGCGGTAGGCTGGCCCTGTCGCCTGCGCTGCCGGCCTGGAAGCCGCTGTTGCGCAGTCGGCGCATGCGGGTCGAAAGTGCGTTTAGCCTTGTTGCACCCTGGGCTTTCTGGTATAAAGCAGCGCTCTTTTGTAGGGGCCCGGTACTTGCGCTTTGCTGTGCAGCTGGTAAGACCCTCGAGATACGCGGCGCCGAGCGCCAATGATATTGAGTTTATGCGGCCAACCCATGCCGGGTTGGGCATGTGGTTTTAGAGGGCTGAGGCATGTCGAGAGTCTGTCAAGTTACCGGTAAGGGTCCGGTAACTGGGAACAACGTTTCCCACGCACACAACAAAACCCGTCGTCGTTTCCTGCCGAACCTGCAGCATCACCGCTTCTGGGTCGAGTCTGAGAACCGTTTCGTGCGTCTGCGCGTTTCTGCCAAGGGCATGCGTTGCATCGACAAGCGTGGTATTGACGTCGTTCTGTCCGAGCTGCGTGCTCGCGGCGAAAAGGTTTAAGGAGTAAGTCATGCGCGAACTGATCCGTTTGATCTCGAGTGCCGGTACTGGTCATTTCTACACTACCGACAAGAACAAGCGCACCACTCCGGACAAAATCGAAATCAAAAAATTCGATCCGGTAGTACGCAAGCACGTGATCTACAAGGAAGGCAAGATCAAGTAATTGATCCCCGCTCTTGTCGAAAAAGCCCGCCGCATGGCGGGCTTTTTCATGCCGGCGATTTATCGCCAGACTGCTTGGGTGGGTTGCGGCCGCACTGTCGCGCCCGCCATGCACAGGCGAAAAAAAGCCCGCTCAGCGCGGGCTAAAGGGTGACGCATGAATAGAGCCGGTCAGTGCGCTGCGGGTTCGAAGATCACGTAGACCTTGCGGCAGGCTTGCAGCACTTCCCAGGTGCCCTCGAACCCTGCAGGGATGACGAAGCGGTCACCGGCGCGCACGGTCTTGGCGTTGCCGCGCGCATCGCGCAGCACGGACACGCCCTCGAGGATTTCGCAGTATTCGTGTTCGCTGTAACTGACCGTCCACTGGCCGACCGCACCTTCCCAGATGCCGGCGTTGAACTGGCCGCACGGACTGCCGTAATGATTGCGCACACTTTGCTCGGGATCGCCCGCGAGGATTTTTTCCGGCGCCGGGTGGTAGTACTCGGGGGCGGTGCTGGCGTGGGCGAAGTCGAGGATCTGTTCGATAGTCATGCTGGGCTTCCGGGTCGGGGCGGTTAGCTGGCTTACTGGATCGAGGCTGCGAGATTTTCCACCAGGGTATCAAGCTGCGCCTTTGTCGCGATCAGTGCGGGTGAATACATGCCTTCGGTGCTGCCCTGCAGGCGTGGTTTGGCCTTGAATTGACGATTGGCGCTGAAGGCCGCCAGACCTCGTCGAGGTTGTTGGTTATTCTATTCACATGAGCGTTGTTGAGGGTCGTCATGCTAGTCGTCCAGACGCGCGAAGAAAGGGGCAGGTGAGCGATTTGGCGCAGTCTATGTTTAATAAAACGAACGTGACAAGGGGGTTTGCCACGCTTTGTAAAAAATATTGAAAAGGTGCAGCCCTCTGGTTTAGTGTGGCCGGCAGGATTTGGCCCTCGCCGGCCTTGCAGAATTATTGACAGTGCGCGTGCCGACGCCGCGGTACTTTTTACTGATAGAGGATGCTCGAATGACTAGCCTGACTCGTGCCGACTGGGAACAGCGCGGCAAAACCCTGAAAATCGAAGGCCGCGCCTTTATTCATGGCCAATACCGTGCGGCGGTTTCCGGGGCGACCTTCGAGTGCATCAGTCCGGTGGACGGGCGCCTGCTGGTAGCGGTCGCCAGTTGCGACCTGGCCGATGCCGAGCTGGCGGTGCAGGACGCTCGCAAAACCTTCGATTCCGGCATCTGGTCGCGCCTGGCGCCGGCCAAGCGCAAGGACGTGATGATCCGCTTCGCCGACCTGATCGAGCAGCATGGCGAAGAGCTGGCGCTGCTGGAAACCCTCGATATGGGCAAGCCGATCAGCGATGCCCTGAACATCGACGTTTCCAGTGCCGCCCGCTCGATCCGCTGGAGCGGCGAGGCGATCGACAAGATCTATGACGAAGTGGCCACCACCCCGCACGATCAACTGGGCCTGGTGACCCGCGAGCCGATCGGCGTGGTCGCCGCCATCGTGCCGTGGAATTTCCCGTTGCTGATGAGCTGCTGGAAGCTCGGCCCGGCACTGTCTACCGGCAACTCGGTGATCCTCAAGCCGTCCGAAAAATCGCCGCTGACGGGCATCCGTATCGCCCAGCTGGCCATCGAGGCCGGTATTCCGGCGGGCGTGTTCAACGTGCTACCGGGCTTCGGTCACACCGTCGGCAAGGCCCTGGCCCTGCACATGGACGTCGACACCCTGGTGTTCACCGGTTCGACCAAGATCGCCAAGCAGCTGATGGTCTACGCCGGCGAATCGAACATGAAACGCGTCTGGCTGGAAGCCGGCGGCAAGAGCCCGAATATCGTCTTCGCCGATGCGCCTGATCTGCAGGCCGCCGCCGAAGCCGCGGCCGGCGCCATTGCATTCAACCAGGGCGAAGTGTGCACCGCCGGCTCGCGCCTGCTGGTGGAAAATTCGATCAAGGAGCGCTTCGTGCCGATGGTGGTCGAGGCGATCAAGACCTGGAAACCGGGCAACCCGCTGGATCCGGCGACCAATGTCGGGGCGCTGGTCGACACCACCCAGATGAACAATGTGCTCGGCTACATCCAGGCCGGTCACGACGACGGCGCCAGGCTGGTGGCCGGCGGCAAGCGGGTGCTGGAGGAGAGCGGCGGCACCTACGTCGAGCCGACCGTGTTCGACGGGGTGAACAATGCCATGCGCATCGCCCGCGAGGAGATCTTCGGCCCGGTGCTCTCGGTGATCGGCTTCGACACGGCGGAAGAAGCGGTACAGATTGCCAACGACACACCTTATGGCTTGGCGGCGGCGGTATGGACCAGCAACCTGTCCAAGGCCCACCTGACCGCCAAGGCGCTGCGCGCCGGCAGCGTGTGGGTCAACCAGTACGACGGCGGCGACATGACTGCGCCGTTCGGCGGCTTCAAGCAGTCCGGTAACGGCCGCGACAAGTCGCTGCACGCCTTCGACAAGTACACCGAGTTGAAAGCCACCTGGATCAAGCTGTAACGTCGATAAGCGACAGGCGGGTAACTGCCTGAAGGTCCGCCCCTCGGGGCCGGCTCCTGATGAGCCACACCTGCGGCCGGGTTTCCTTGGGAAACCCGGCCGTTTTTTTTGTTCCGGGCCACGACATAAAGGAGTCTGGCAATGCGTTGGGGTACCTATTTCGCGGTCTGCTCGGCGGTCATCAGCATCGGTCTGGCCCTCGGGGTGACCATGCCGTTGGTGTCGCTGCGCCTGGATGGCTGGGGTTACGACTCCTTCGCCATCGGCGTGATGGCGGCGACTCCGGCGGTGGGCATCTTGCTCGGCGCGTCCCTGGCGGGCCGGCTGGCGGCGTACTTCGGCACCACCCGGCTGATGCAGCTGTGCCTGTTGGTCGGCGCCCTGTCCGTGGGGCTGCTGGCGCTGATGCAGAACTATGCGGTGTGGCTGCTGCTGCGCCTGCTGATCGGCGTGGCGCTGACCGTGGTGTTCATCCTCGGCGAAAGCTGGATCAACCAACTGGCCGTGGAGAAATGGCGCGGCCGCCTGGTCGCCCTGTATGGCACCGGCTATGCGTTGAGCCAGCTGTGCGGGCCGCTGCTGCTGACCGCGTTGGGCACAGCCACCGATAAGGGTTTCTGGTTCGGCGTCGGCCTGC
The DNA here is from genome assembly GCF_030690725.1 of Pseudomonas sp. Classification (GTDB taxonomy): domain Bacteria; phylum Pseudomonadota; class Gammaproteobacteria; order Pseudomonadales; family Pseudomonadaceae; genus Aquipseudomonas. Next base: position 14,003 of record NZ_JAUYGD010000004.1, read on the forward strand.
TGATCGGTGGCTCGCTGCTCCTGCTGGGACGCACGGGCGCGCCGCGGGTGGATGGCCACAGCGCTTCGGGGCGTGGCCTGCTGGCGTTCTGCCGCAAGTTGCCGGCCATCGCCTGGGCGGTGATGCTGTTCGCCGGCTTCGAGGCGATGCTGCTGACGTTGCTGCCGATCTACGGCCTGCGTCAGGGCTTCACCCAGGAGGTGGCGCTGTTTATGGTCAGCGTGGTGGTGGTCGGAGATGCCGCCCTGCAACTGCCGATCGGTCTGCTGGCGGACCGCATGTCGCGGCGCAGCCTGTTCCGCGGGTGCGGGGTGATTCTGCTGTGCGCCAGTCTGGCGATTCCGCTGCTGCTGCACACGGCGTTGATCTGGCCGTTGCTGGTGCTGTTCGGCGCCAGCGCCGGCGGCCTGTTCACCCTGTCATTGATCCTGATCGGCGAGCGTTACCGTGACGATGCCCTGGTGCGCGCCAATGCCCATGTCGCGCAGCTGTGGGGCATCGGTTGCCTGATCGGCCCGCTGGCCACCGGTGCAGTCAGTCAGTGGGTCAGCGGCCATGCGCTGCCGCTGCTGATGGCGCTGGGCGCCGCCGTGTTCGTGGTGCTGGCCTGGCGCGGTCAGGGCGCCGACGACCAGTTTGGTTCGGCCGCGCCAGTGCGCGGCGATTAGCCCAGCTGCGCCAGCAGTTCGGCGGCGCTCTCGCCGACCCGGCGCACCGCCTGTTCGATCTCTGCGCTGGGCTTGGCCGCGTAGTTGATGCGCAGGCAGTTGCGGTACTTGCCGGCGGCGGAAAAGATGCTGCCCGGGGCGATCTGCACCTGGTGCGGGCGCAGCATTCGGTTCAGGCGTTGGCTGTCGAAGCCCGGGTCCAGCTCGACCCAGAGCATGAAACTCCCCTGCGGCCGGCTGACTCGCGTGCCGGGCGGAAAATAACGACTGACCCAGTCGACCATCTGCTCCAGACCGCGAGCGTATTGGCTGCGCATGCGCCGCAGGTGCGGCTGGTAGTGGCCGGCCTCGAGGTATTCGGCCAGGGCCAGTTGCGGCAGTTGCGCGGTGCTGCCGGTGCCCATGTATTTCATGTGCAGCACGCGATCCAGGTAGCGTCCGGGGGCGATCCAGCCGATGCGCAGGCCGGGCGCCAGGGTCTTGGAAAAGGAGCTGCAGAACAACACGCGGCCATCCTCGTCATAGGACTTGATGCTGCGCGGACGCGGGTAGCTGTAGGCCAGTTCGCCGTAGACGTCGTCCTCGATGATTGCCACGTCATAGCGTTGCGCCAGGGCCAGCAGGGCCCGCTTGTTGGCGTCCGGCATGATGTAGCCGAGCGGGTTGTTGCAGGTCGGCGTCAACTGTATGGCCTTGATCGGCCATTGTTCCAGGGCCAGCTCCAGGGCTTCCAGGCTGATCCCGGTGAGCGGGTCGGTGGGCAATTCCAGGGCCTTCATGCCGAAGCCTTTCAACGCCTGCATGACCCCGTGGAAGCTCGGCGAGTCCACCGCGACTATGTCGCCGGGTTGACAGATCGCGCGGATCGCGGCGGATAACGCTTCGTGGCAGCCCGTGGTGATGACGATGTCCTGATAGGGAATTTGGCAGCCCGAGTCGAGCATCAGTCGCGAGACCTGCTCGCGCAGGCCCTGGTCGCCATAAATGCAGCCGTAGGTGAGGCTGTTCAGGTCCTGCCTGCGGCCCAGGCGGGAAAGCGAACGCAGCAGGGGTTTGAGCGTCGGGCTGCTGACATCCGGGCGGCCGCGGCCCAGCTGGATCACCTCGCCGCCCGGCGGGACGCTGATCAGCTCGAGCACCTGATCCCATTGCGAGACATCCACCGGCCGTTGCGCCGTGCGGCTGACCATCGGCAACGCCGGCTTTTCGCGCGCGAGCGGCACGAAATAACCGGACTTCGGCCGTGGGATGGCCAGGCCCCGGTCTTCCAGGTAGCGATAGGCCTGTTGCACCGTGCTCAGGCTGACGCCGTGCTCGAGGCTGAGGGCACGCACCGAAGGCAATCGGTCGCCTGGGCGGTACAGACCTTGCTCGATACGGGCGCCGAGTTGGTCGGCCAGGTTGACGTAGAGGGTCATGACAGTTGCCCTGATTCTTTAGCGCTAATAAGACAAGCAATACAGATGCTGCATAAATCCACAATTCAGCGGCTTTAAAGCGCCACCTGTATGCAGTTAATAAGATATTTTTGAATCTGTCATGCTTTTTGTCCGGCGTTCATCATGATCTCCCAGGGTGCTTTCGAGCAGGAGAAAGGTGATGAACGGGCTTGGCGATGCAGGGCTGACAGTGGAGACGAATGAGCCGGCGAGCAGCCGTCCGGCGCCTGTGGCGGGTGAGTCGCGCTGGCTGCTGTTCTGGCGCCGGCTGGGTACCCGCCGGGCGCTGCTCAGGCTGACCGATGCGCAGCTGCGCGACATCGGCCTGACCCGGGTAGAGGCCAACCTCGAAGCCTTGCGGCCGATCTGGACGCTGTGGAAACCCTGAGAGGTTGTGAGCATCCCGCTCTGCAGCTTGGCAGGCGTACCGGCTGTGCCTACAACAGCTCCTTGAGGCGGTGCCAGAGCATGCCCAGGGCCAGCAGCGGCGAGCGCAGGTGCTTGCCGCCGGGGAAGGTCATGTGCGGCACTCGGGCGAACAGGTCGAAGCCCTGGCTGGCCTGGCCGGCGATGGCCTCGGCCAGCAGTTTGCCGGCCAGGTGGGTGGCGTTGACGCCGTGGCCGGAGTAGGCCTGGGCATAGTAGACGTTGGGCTGGCCCTTGAGCCGGCCGATCTGTGGCAGGCGGTTGGCGCCTATGCCGATCATCCCGCCCCACTGGTAGTCGATCTGCACATCCTGCAGGTGGGGGAACACGGCCAGCATTTTCGGGCGCATGTAGCCGGCGATGTCCGCCGGGTCGCGCCCCGAATAGTGGCAGGCGCCGCCGAACAGCAGGCGCCGGTCGGCGGACAGGCGGTAGTAGTCGAGCGCCACGCGCTGGTCGCACAGCGCCATATTCTGCGGAATGATTGCCCGCGCCTCTGCTTCGGACAGCGGCTCGGTGGCGATCACATAGCTGCCGGCGGGCAGCACCTTGCCGCCCAGGTTAGTGTTCAGTCCATTCAGGTAGGCGTTGCAGCCGAGCACCAGATGAGCCGCGCGCACCACGCCCTGGGCGGTGTGCACCTTGACCGTTGAGCCATAGTCGATGCGGCTGACCGCTGAGTCTTCGAACAGTTGCACGCCCAATGATTGAGCAGCGGCGGCTTCGCCCAGGGCCAGGTTGAGTGGGTGCAGATGGCCGGAACCCATATCGATCAGGCCGCCGACGTAGCGGTCGGAGCCGACCACCTCGTGCATCTGCTCCGGTTGCAGCAGGCGCAGCTCATGGCGATAGCCGAGGATCTGCAGCTCCGTCATCTCGGCGGCGAACGCATCGAGGTGGCTGGGTTTGTTGGCCAGGTCGCAATAGCCCCAGGTCAGGTCGCAATCGATAGTGTATTGCGCGATCCGGCGGCGGACGATTTCCACCGCCTCCAGGCCCATCAGTTTGAGTTCACGCACGCCGTCGGCGCCGATCACCGATTCGAACTGCTCGACGCCATGGCCGACCCCGCGAATCAGCTGGCCGCCGTTGCGCCCGCTGGCGCCCCAGCCGATCTTGTGCGCCTCTAGCAGCGCCACCGAAAAGCCTTTCTGCGCCAGTTCGATGGCCGTGTTCAGCCCGGAAAAACCGCCGCCGACGATGCACACATCGACGCTGAGTTCCCCGCGCAGCGGCGGGTAGGCCAGTTGCCGGTTGATGCTGGCGGCGTAGTAGGAAGCAGCGTGCTGGGTGTTGTGGACCGGTTGGCGAACGCGGGCGTTCATGTGTGAAATCCTGATTGTTATGTTTGGAAATTTTTACGCAGGATAAGCGCGGCCTTTGCTCGCCGCCAAGTGGGGAGAGGCAAAAAACATGGTTTCCGTCGGGATAACCGGTCATTCGGCGGCAAACTGACGGCAAGCGGGGTTAAGATGCGCGGAATTTCCACAGGACACTAGCGATGAGTTGTACCGGCCGCAAGATCGATCAGCTGCGTTTGCAGATTCCGCGTTTCGACTGCGTACCCGGCTGTCACGACTGCTGCGGACCGGTCACCGCCTCGTCCGAGGAGATGGCCCGCCTGCCGGTGAAAAGCGCCGCGGCGCACGACGCCGCGCTGGCCGAGCTGAACTGTGTGCACCTCGGGCCGCAGGGCTGTGAGGTGTATGAGCAGCGGCCGTTGATCTGCCGTCTGTTCGGCACGACTAAAAGCCTGCCCTGTCCCCATGGTCGCGGGCCGGAGACGCCGGTCGAGGCGCAGGTCGAGCGGCAGGTACATCAGCTGATCGCCAGCACCCGTCAGGTGCTGGTCTAGCAGCGGCCAGCCGCAAGCAATCAAGCGCGAACAGCTTGCGCCTGGATCACTCCGCAATCGGTAGCTTCAGCGATTCCTTGACCTCTTCCATGACGATATAACTCTTCGACTCGCGCACGTGTGGCAGCTTGAGCAGGATGTCGCCGAGCAGCTTGCGGTAGCTGGCCATCTCGTTGATCCGGGCCTTGACCAGGTAATCGAAGTCGCCGGAGACCAGGTGACACTCCAGCACATGCGGCAGCTTGAGCACGGCGCGACGGAACTCCTCGAAGGTGTCGCCGGACTTGTAGTCCAGGCTGATCTCGACGAACACCAGCAGGTTGGCCTTGAGGTACTGCGGGTTGAGGCGGGCGTGGTAGCCCATGATGATGCCTTCGCGCTCCAGGCGGCGTACCCGCTCGGTGCAGGGCGTGGTCGACAGGCCGACCCGCTCGCCCAGTTCGGTGAAGGATATGCGTCCGTCCTCCTGCAGCAGGCGCAGGATATTGCGGTCGATCTTGTCCAGTTCGCGACGGCTCTGGTGCTGGGTGCGCATGGGGGATGCTCCTCCGTTGAAGCGGTTATCGCCAAGAATTCTCGCCAAATATAGGCCTATATATAGTGAAAGGCACTGGTTAATGCTCAATATACTGCGCGCATCAACGCTCAATACAAAAAACGTCAGCGCATAGTCGCGGCGAGGAGATAACGATGCGGGTTCTGGTGCTTGGTAGTGGTGTGGTGGGTGTGGCCAGTGCGTATTACCTGGCGCGCCAGGGTTTCGAAGTGGTGGTGGTCGACCGTCAGGACGGTCCCGCCATGGAAACCAGTTGCGCCAACGCCGGCCAGGTTTCCCCGGGTTATGCCTCGCCCTGGGCGGCGCCGGGCGTGCCGCTGAAAGCCATCAAGTGGCTGCTGCAAAAGCACGCGCCGCTGGCGCTCAAGGTTACCGCCGATATCGACCAGTACCTGTGGATGGCGCAGATGCTGCGCAACTGCACCGCCAGCCGTTACGCGGTGAACAAGGAGCGCATGGTGCGCCTGTCCGAGTACAGTCGCGATTGCCTCGACGAACTGCGCGCCGAGACCGGCATTGGCTACGAAGGCCGCCGCCTGGGCACCACACAGCTGTTCCGCACCCAGGCCCAGGTCGACAACGCAGCCAAGGACATCGCCGTGCTCAAGCAGTCCGGGGTGCCTTTCGAGTTGCTCGACCGTGACGGTATCGCCCGCGTCGAACCGGCCCTGGCAGGGGTCAAGCACAAGCTGGCCGGCGCCTTGCGCCTGCCCAACGACCAGACCGGCGACTGCGAGATGTTCACCCTCAAGCTGGCCGAGATGGCCAAGCAATTGGGCGTCGAATTCCGCTTCGGCCAGACCATCGAGCGCCTGGATGTTAGCGGCGACCGGGTCAATGGCGTATGGATCGATGGCAAGCTGGAAACCGCCGATCGCTACGTGCTGGCGCTGGGCAGCTACAGCCCGCAACTGCTCAAACCGCTGGGCATTCGCGCGCCTATCTACCCGCTCAAGGGCTATTCGCTGACCGCGGCTATTACCAATGGCGATCTGGCGCCGACCTCGACCATTCTCGATGAAACCTACAAGGTCGCCATCACCCGCTTCGACAATCGTATCCGGGTGGGCGGCATGGCCGAGATCGCCGGTTTCGACCTGAGCCTCAACCCGAAGCGCCGCGCGACCCTGGAGATGGTCGCCGGCGACCTCTACCCGCAAGGTGGCGACTTCAAACAGGCGGAATTCTGGACCGGCCTGCGCCCGGCCACCCCGGACGGCACGCCGATCGTCGGCGCCACTGGTTTGCGCAATCTGTTCCTCAATACCGGCCACGGCACGCTGGGCTGGACCATGGCCTGCGGTTCCGGTCGTTTCCTCGCCGATCTGATGGCCTCGAAGCGCCCGCAGATCAGCACCGAGGGCCTGGACATCTTCCGTTACAGCAACTCCAAGGAGTCTTCCAAGCATGTCAGTCCAGCGCCTGCGCACTGAAACCCGTTACAGCGAAATCAACATCCACAACGGCACGGTCTACCTGGCCGGGCAGTTGGCAGATGATTACAGCGGCGACATCGTGCAGCAGACCCGCGAAACCCTGGCCAACATCGATGCGATGCTGGCCGAGGCCGGCAGCGACAAGTCGCGCATCCTCTCGGTGACCATCTACCTCAAGGACATGGCCCGCGACTACGCCGGCCTCAACCAGGTGTGGGACGCGTGGGTCGTACCCGGCGCCGCGCCGGGCCGCGCCTGCGTCGAGGCGGCGATGTATACCCCCGAGGTGTTGGTAGAAATGATGGTGGTGGCGGCCATTTAACAGGCTGTTGAAAAACTACCTGCGTTGCCGATACGGCGTTAAAAACAGGCTCGGAATGCTCATTTACAACTCGTAAACTCCGCTTCCTCGCCTGTTTTTGCCTTGTCTCGGCTGCCTCGCCTACGTTTTTCAACGGACTGTTAAGCCTGCGCTCGCCCGTTTTAGTTGGCTCTTGCCCGGCTGTCCCGCCGGGCTTTTTTAATCTGCAGTCCGTAGCCCGCGCGCCGGGTTGCCCCAGACTACCCTGCTACCCGGCCCACGGCCGATACTCGAGAAGACCATGCGTCCAGCCCGTGCCCTGATCGATCTGCAAGCCCTGCGTCACAATTATCAACTGGCCCGTGAAGTCGCCGGTGCGCGGGCGCTCGCGGTGATCAAGGCCGATGCCTACGGGCATGGCGCCGTGCGCTGCGCGCAAGCTTTGCAGGAGCAGGCCGATGGTTTTGCCGTGGCCTGCATCGAAGAGGCGTTGCAACTGCGCGAGGCCGGGATTCGTGGGCCCATCCTGTTGCTGGAAGGCTTCTTCGAGGTCGACGAGTTGGCGCTGATCGAGCAGCACGACCTCTGGTGCGTGGTGCATGCGCTCTGGCAGGTCGAGGCCATCGAACGCTCGGCCGTGCGCAAGCCGCTGACGGTGTGGCTCAAACTGGACTCTGGCATGCACCGCGTCGGCCTGCATCCGGCCGACTACCAGGCGGCCTATCGGCGCCTGCTGGCCAGCGGCAAGGTGGCGAAGATCGTGTTGATGAGCCACTTCGCCCGCGCTGACGAACTGGACTGCCCGCGCAGCAGCGAGCAACTGGCGGTGTTCGAGCAGGCACGGCAAGGCCTGGTGGCGGAAGTCAGCCTGCGTAATTCGCCGGCCGTGCTCGGCTGGCCCGGCATTCCCAGTGACTGGGTGCGCCCCGGTATCATGCTCTACGGCGCCACCCCGTTCGAGCAGGCGCAGGCCGTGGCCGCCCAGTTGCAGCCGGTCATGACTCTGGAATCGAAGATCATCAGCGTGCGCGAACTGCCGGCCGGCGAACCCGTGGGTTACGGCGCGCGCTTCGTCACCGAGCGGCCGACCCGGGTCGGCGTGGTCGCCATGGGCTATGCCGACGGCTACCCGCGGCATGCGCCGAGCGGCACACCGGTGGCGATCGATGGCCAGCGCAGTCGGCTGATCGGCCGGGTATCGATGGACATGCTCTGCGTCGATCTCAGCGACCTGCCGCAAGCCGGTCTCGGCAGTCGGGTCGAGCTCTGGGGCAAGCAGGTCCTCGCCAGCGACGTGGCGGCCTGCGCGGACACCATTCCTTATCAGCTTTTTTGTAACCTGCGCCGGGTGCCGCGGCTCTATTGCGAGGGCTGAGAGACCGGCTGGGCAGAATTTGCGATCAAGGCGTTGTAAATACTGAACGCTGTTGCCATGATACGGACACTTTTCCGTATCTTCCCGAGGGGGACTCCAGCATTGGACGTCGGTGTTCGACTGCAATCCATTCGCAAACTCAAGGGCCTGTCCCAGCGTGAACTCGCCAAACGGGCCGGCGTCACCAACAGCACCATTTCGATGATCGAGAAGAACAGCGTGAGCCCCTCGATCAGTTCGCTGAAAAAGGTGCTGGCGGGGATCCCCATGTCGTTGGTGGAGTTCTTCTCCCAGGACGCGGAGCCGGACAACTACCCCCAGGTGGTGTATCGCGCCGCCGAGCTCACCGATATCCACAGTGGTGCGATCAGCATGAAGCTGGTGGGCAAGACCCACCCGAATCGTGCCATTACCCTGCTCGACGAGACCTATCCGGCCGGCTCCGATACTGGCGACGATATGTACACCCATGAGGGCGAGGAAACCGGTCTGCTGGTGGAGGGGCGTCTCGAGCTGACCGTCGGCGCTGAGGTGTTCATCCTTGAGCCGGGCGACAGTTACTACTTCGAGAGCAGCAAGCCACACCGCTTTCGCAATCCGTTCGACCAGCCGGCCCGGCTGATCAGCGCCACCACCCCGGCGAACTTCTAGAAAGCCGTTACATGCTGCAAGCCACAAGTGAAGGCGTTCGACGCATGCTTTTACTTGATGCTTGTAGCTTGCCGCTGCTGCGCTGCGACAATCTGGGTTGTTTCAGCTTGGCAGGCTTCCCGTTATACTGTCGCCCGCTCGCGAAACCGTGGCCGCGGGCGTGACTAGCCACGATGAGGGTGTACCGTGAATCTGATTAAGAAAATGCTGGTAGCGCCGGCTGCCGTCTTGGCCCTGTGGGCAGTGACTGCTCAGGCCACGACCGATGAGGCCATTGCCGAGCGCCTGAAGCCGGTCGGTGAAGTTTGCATCATGGGTGAAGAGTGCAAGGGTGTTGGCGCCGTAGCTGTTGCTGCCGGCAGTGCCGCACGCTCTGCCGATGACATCATTGCCGCGCACTGTGGCGCCTGCCATACCGCAGGCGTGCTCGATGCACCGAAAATTGGTGATAGCGCTGCCTGGAAAGCGCGGGCCGAGGCCAAAGGCGGCCTGGATGGTATCCTCGCTACGGCCATTTCCGGCATCAACTCGATGCCGCCGAAGGGCACCTGTGGCGATTGCTCGGATGACGAGCTGCGTGCCGCCATCGAGAAGATGTCCGGCCTGTAAGGCGCCATCGAGACAAAAAACCGCCTGAGGGCGGTTTTTTTGTGCCTGGCGGCAGGGTACGCGGTGTTCAGCAACCAAGGCTACTCTGGTGCGCCGCAGCCCGGATCAGCCGTGCGCTGCGCGCCAGTGTCTCAGCTGTCAGGGCTCCGGGTTAGTCGAGAAAGCTGACCTGGCCGTTTTTGAGGGAGGCGATGCGCGCCAGCGATTCGACCCGGTAACCCTGGGCGTCCAGCTCGGCGCGGCCGCGCTGGAAGGATTTTTCGATCACTACGCCGATCCCGGCGATGCTCGCGCCGGCCTGCCGGATCAGGTCGATCAGCGCCTGGGCGGCATGGCCGTTGGCGAGGAAATCGTCGATCAGCAGCACATGATCGCTGGCCGTCAGGTGCTTGGCGGAGATGGCGATGGTGCTTTCGGTCTGCTTGGTGAAGGAAAACACCTTGGAGACATACAGATCGTCCTTGAGCGTCAGCGACTGGTACTTGCGCGCGAAGATCACCGGCACGCCCAGCTCCAGACCGGCCATGATCGCCGGAGCGATGCCCGAGGCCTCGATGGTGACGATCTTGCTAATGCCCAGGCCGGCGAAGCGTTGAGCGAACTCGTGGCCGATCTGCTGCATCAGGATCGGATCGATCTGGTGGTTGAGAAAGGCATCGACCTTGAGTACCTGCTCGGACAGCACGATGCCGTCCTGACGAATCTTCTGTTTCAGCGCTTGCACGTGGTTACCCTCGTTATGGGCTGCGGAATCGGTTTGTTTTTTATGGCCTGCCATCCCTGGCGGCCACCCTGCGGGCCGTCGCAAGCGACGTTAAAAATGGCTATGTACCAGTTATGTGTTGATGGCAATACGTAGGGTGGGCTTCAGCCCACCAAGGCGCCAATTTAGCGGCGGTGGGCTGAAGCGGATCGCCGCCCGGCCCACCCTACAAATCGGCTTACAACAGCTAACGAGTACAGAGCCTTAAAAATAGCTCCCGGTTATTTTTTCAGCATGGCGCGCATATTGGCCAGGGCCGAGTTGCCGGTGGCGGCCTTGACCTCCACCGGAGCATCGTCGATGCCTTCCCAGCGCAGGTCTTCGGGCGGCAACTCGTCGAGGAAACGGCTCGGCGCACAGTCGATGATTTCGCCGTACTGCTTGCGCTTGGCGGCGAAGGTCATGTTCAGGTTACGTTTTGCGCGGGTGATGACGACATAGGCCAGGCGGCGTTCTTCCTCGACGGTGTCGGCCTCGATGCTGGAGCGGTGCGGGAGGATTTCCTCCTCCACGCCGAGGATATACACGGAAGGGTATTCCAGGCCCTTGGAGGCGTGCAGGGTCATCATCTGCACGCCTTCGGCGCCTTCCTCTTCCTCCTGCTGACGTTCCAGCATGTCGCGCAGCACCAGCTTGCCGATGGCGTCCTCGATGGTCATCTCGCCGTCTTCGTCGCGCTCCAGGGTGTTCTTCAGCGCCTCGACCAGGAACCAGACGTTGCCCATGCGCGCATCGGCGACCTTGTCGTTGGAGGCGTTCTGCCGCAGCCAGTTTTCGTAGTCGATGTCCATGACCATGCTGCGGATCGCCGCGATCGGGTCGTTCTGCGCGCACTCCTGGCGCACCCGGTCCATCCACCTGGTGAAGCGCGCCAGGCGTTCGGTAAAGCGCGCGTCGAGGTGTTCGCCCAGGCCCATTTCGCCGGCGGCGGCGTACATGCTGATCTTGCGGCTGGTGGCGTAGTTGCCGAGCTTTTCCAGGGTGGTCGAGCCGATCTCGCGGCGCGGCACGTTGATTACCCGCAGGAAAGCGTTGTCGTCGTCCGGGTTGACCAGCAGGCGGAAGTAACTCATCAAATCCTTCACCTCCTGGCGGGCGAAGAAGCTGGTGCCGCCACTGAGGCGATAGGGAATCTGATGGTGCTGCAGTTTCAGCTCCATCAGCTTGGCCTGGTAGTTGCCGCGATAGAGGATGGCGTAGTCGCTGTAAGGGCGCTCGGTACGCAGGTGCTCGGTGAGGATTTCCAGGGCCACCCGCTCGCACTCGGCGTCTTCGTTCTTGCAGCGGATCACGCGGATCTCGTCGCCCATGCCCATCTCGCTCCACAGCTGTTTCTCGAACGCATGCGGGTTGTTGGCGATGAGGATGTTGGCGCATTTCAAGATGCGGCTGGTGGAGCGGTAGTTCTGCTCCAGCATCACCACCTTCAGCGAGGGGTAGTCCTCTTTGAGCAGCATCAGGTTTTCCGGGCGCGCGCCGCGCCAGGCGTAGATCGACTGGTCGTCATCACCGACCACGGTGAACTGGTTGCGCATGCCCACCAAGAGCTTCACCAGCAGGTACTGGCTGGCGTTGGTGTCCTGGTATTCGTCGACCAGCAGGTAGCGGATGCGGTTCTGCCACTTTTCCAGAATGTCGGGGTTGTCCTGGAACAGCTTCACCGGCATCAGGATCAGGTCGTCGAAGTCCACCGCGTTGTACGCCTTGAGCGTGCGCTGGTAGTGCAGGTAGACGATGGCGGCGGTCTGTTCCTTGGGGTTGCGCGACTCGGCCAGCGCCTGCTCAGGCAGGATCAGATCGTTTTTCCAGCTGCCGATGTAGTTCTTGATCTCGTCCGCGCCGTCATCGCCGGAGTATTCCTTCTGCATGATGTCCGACAACAGCGCCTTGATATCGCCCTCGTCGAAGATCGAGAAGCCCGGCTTGTAGCCCAGCGCCGCGTATTCCTTGCGGATGATGTTCATGCCCAGGTTGTGAAAGGTCGACACCGTCAGGCCGCGGGCTTCGGGGCCCTTGAGCAGGGTGCCGACACGTTCTTTCATCTCGCGCGCGGCCTTGTTGGTAAAGGTCATGGCGACGATATGGCGGGCCTGGATACCGCAGTTCTGCACCAGGTGGGCGATCTTGCGGGTAATCACGCTGGTTTTGCCGGAGCCTGCGCCGGCGAGCACCAAAAGTGGGCCGCCGACATAGTTCACGGCTTCCTGCTGCCGGGGGTTCAGTCGGGACATGGAGTCAATCGTCAGGCGGAATGGGCGCGCATTTTAACAGGCCTGGCGGTTTCTGCCGTGACCATCTGGAAGTGTGTCGCAGCGCACATAATGGCAAACCGCCAGGCTTGGTTAATTTTCCTAATCCAGTACTCTGGTGCCACTTTCGGGTCCTTGCCATGCCGCAGGGCGCGCGCCACTGACACAAGGATGTGCGTGATTAGACGTCGATTACGACGCATCCGAGCGGGTTCAATGCTCTTTATTTGTGCAGTGGGGGAAGTTGTTTGTCCGCGTTCGTCGAACCATTACGGTTGCTTTTGCTGGCGGAAACGCCGGGCTGGGCGCAATTGCTGCGCGAGCGTCTGAGTGCGCTTGGCAGTGGTTATGCGCTGATCACCGCACCGTCCTGGGAGGCGGCCAGCGCGCTGTTCGATAAACCCAGCAACGCCCTGCTCATGACCACCGCCAAATACCTGCCTGCCTCCGGGCGCTGCTCCCTGCCGATTGTCCTGCTGTTGGATGCCGAGCCCGCAGCCGAGCCTGAGGGCGTGTGCGACTGGCTGGTGCGCGACCAGCTCAGCGCCGAGGTGCTGCGCCGCTGCCTGCGCTATGCGCGCGAGCGCGGCAACCTCAACGACACCTTGCACCGCCTGGCCGAACAGGACGCGCTGACCGGGATTGCCAATCGCCAGGGCTTCCAGACCCTGCTGGCCGCGCGTCTGGCCGAGTACGAAGGCCGCGGCCTGACTCTCGGTCATCTCGACCTGGACAACTTCCGCCACGCCAACGATGCCCTCGGCTACCAGGGCGGCGATAGCCTGATTCTGCAGGTGGTGGCGCGGATCAAGGCGCAGTTGCAGGCTGGTGACCAGGTGGCGCGCCTGGGCAGCGATGAATTTGCCTTGTTACTCGACAGCCGCCGCGACCCACAGCGCGCCGAGCGTCTGGCCGCACAGATTACCGAAGCCCTCGGCGAGCCCTACTGGATCGACGGCGAAAGCCTGCTGATCGGTTGCAGCCTGGGCCTGGCGCATTCCCGCGCCGAGGGCAGCGCCGACCCGCTGATGTGGCATGCGCATATCGCCATGCAGCAGGCCAAGAGTCAGCAGGGCTGCACCTTTCATATCTATGACGAGCGGATCAACCGCAGCGCACGCAACCAGGCCGATCTGGAAAGCGAGCTGCGCCGCGCCCTGCGTCGCGACGAACTGGAACTGCATTACCAGCCGCGCCTGTGCCTGCAGACCGGACGCATAGTCGGCCTGGAAGCACTGGTGCGCTGGCGCCACAGTGTGCATGGCCTGCTGGCGCCGAATGAGTTTGTACCGCTGGCCGAGGAAAGCGGGCTGATCGTGCCGCTCGGTTACTGGGTGATCAGCCGTGCGCTACGCGATATGCAGTGGCTACGCGGGCGTGGCCTGCCGGCGCTGCATATGGCGGTTAACCTGTCGTTCCGCCAGTTTCAGGACAGCCAGCTGCTGCCGACCCTCAGCCGCCTGATCGAAGAGCGCGGGGTGGATGCGCAGTGGCTGGAGTTCGAGTTGACCGAAACTGCGGTGATGCGCCGCAGCGATCAGGTGCAGCAGACCATGCTGGCCCTCGGTCGCCTCGGCGTGCGCTTCTCGCTGGACGACTTTGGTACCGGTTTCTCTTCCTTCGTGCACCTGAACAACCTGCCGATCACCCTGCTGAAAATCGACAAGAGCTTTGTCGGCGGCATGAGCGAGCGCGCGGAAAATCGCCAGCTGGTGCGGGCGATGATCAACCTGGCGCACAACCTCAACCTGCAGGTGGTGGGCGAGGGCGTGGAAAACGCCGAACAACTGGCGCTGTTGCGCCAATACGGCTGCGATCAGGTGCAGGGCTACCTGATCAGCAAGGCCTTGCCGCTTGCCGAGCTGGCGCGCTTTCTGGTGTTTGGTATGCGTCAGCCGTTGTTTGGTCTGAGCAACAGCTGAGCTACTCGCTAATGCCAAAAGGCCCGCACTTGCTGCGGGCCTTTTTGTTTTCAGGCTTTACTGCGCAGCCTTGGCCTGGCGCTGCGCCAGTTTCTGCTGGCGGTAGCTGATGGCCGCTGGCGGCACAGCGGTGACTTTGCCGGTTTCCAGCCAGCGTTTGAGGCGGTTGGCGTCGGCCATATGGGTGTATTTGCCGAAGGCATCCAGCACCACGAACGCCACCGGGCGGTTATTCATCACGGTATTCATCACCAGGCAGCGGCCGGCTTCGCCGGTGTAGCCGGTTTTGCTCAGTTGTACGCTCCAACCGGGCTTGCGCACCAGGTTGTTGGTATTGCGAAAGCCCAGGGTGTAGTTGGGTTTGCGGAACGCCTGGGTCTTTTCCGAGGTGGTGCTGAACTGGCTGATCAGCGGGTACTGGCGCGCGGCTTTGAGCATCAGCACCAGGTCGCGGGCGCTGGAGACGTTGTGCTCCGACAGGCCGGTGGGCTCGACGAAGCGCGAATTCTTCATACCTAGGGCGCGGGCCTTGGCGTTCATCGCTGCGACAAAGGCCGCGTGACCGCCCGGGTAGTGATGCGCCAGGCTGGCTGCGGCGCGGTTTTCCGAGGCCATCAGGGCCAGCAGCAGCATGTCGCGGCGGCTCAGTTCGCTGCCCACGCGTACGCGGGAGAACACGCCGCGCATCTCATGGGTGTCGCGAATCATGATCGGCAGCTGCTGATCCAGCGGCAGCTTGGCGTCGAGGGTGACCATGGCGGTCATCAGCTTGGTTACCGAAGCAATCGGCACCACGCTGTCGGCATTGCGCTCGTAGAGCACCTGATTGGTCTGCAGATCGACCAGCAGCGCGCTGCCGGCGGCCAGGTCCTGTTGTTTGGCGGGGGCGGCCAGGGTGTTCGATGCAACTACAACGCAGCTGCAGATCAGCAGCAGGCTTACTATCGAATGGCGGATTTTCACGGAGAGCTTCACGGGCAGGTTGAAGGAGGGTGTAGCGCTGCCAAGTATACGGAAATCCGTGCCGGGGCTTGAGCCATGCTGGCTTAAATCGTCATGCACTCGCGCTATAGTGCGACCGTTTTTATCGCCGTGAGTTGCCCCATGTCCGAGTCATCAGTATCCACTGCACCGCCCGCGGTCAGCCTGGGCGAAGCCTTCTGGTTCTGGTTGAAACTGGGCCTGATCAGCTTCGGTGGGCCAGCCGGGCAGATTGCGATCATGCATCAGGAGTTGGTGGAGAAGCGCCGCTGGCTGTCCGAGCGGCGTTTTCTGCATGCGCTGAATTACTGCATGCTGCTGCCGGGGCCGGAGGCGCAACAGTTGGCCACCTATATCGGCTGGCTGCTGCACCGCACCTGGGGCGGGGTGATTGCCGGGGTGCTGTTTGTGCTGCCGTCGCTGTTTATCCTGATCGGCCTGTCCTGGCTGTATATCGCCTATGGTGATGTGCCGCTGGTGGCGGGGATTTTCTACGGGATCAAGCCGGCAGTCACCGCCATCGTCATGCAGGCGGCCTGGCGCATTGGCTCGCGGGCGTTGAAGAACAACTGGTTGTGGGGCATTGCTGGCGCGTCCTTTGTGGCGATTTTTGCCTTCAATCTGCCGTTTCCGTTGATCGTGATTGGCGCAGCCCTGCTCGGCTATCTGGGCGGTCGCCTGCTGCCGCAGCAGTTCAGTCTGGGCGGCGGGCATGCGCAACAGGGCAAATCTTATGGTCCGGCGCTGATCGATGATGACAGCGCGCCGCTGGCGCATACGCGCTTTCGCGCATCACGCCTGGCGCTGTTGCTGGCGGTGGGGGCGCTGCTTTGGTTGCTGCCGATGGGCCTGCTGACCTGGCTGTTCGGCTGGGACGGCACGCTGACGCAGATGGCCTGGTTCTTTACCAAGGCGGCGCTGCTGACCTTTGGCGGTGCCTATGCGGTGCTGCCGTATGTCTATCAGGGCGCCATCGGCCATTACGGCTGGCTAACCCCGACGCAGATGATCGACGGCCTGGCGCTGGGGGAAACCACGCCGGGGCCGCTGATCATGGTGGTGGCCTTCGTGGCGTTTGTCGGGGCTTATCTGCAGCCGGTGTTCGGCGGCGATTCGGGCTTTGTCAGTGGTGCGCTGGCGGCAGCGCTGGTCACCTGGTTCACCTTTTTACCGTCCTTTCTGTTCATCCTCGCCGGCGGGCCGCTGGTGGAATCCACCCACGGCGAGCTGAAATTCACCGCACCCCTGACCGCGATTACTGCGGCAGTGGTGGGTGTGATCCTTAATCTGGCGCTGTTCTTTGCCTACCACGTGCTCTGGCCGCAAGGCTTCGGCGGCACTTTCGACTGGCCGTCGGCGTTGCTGGCCATGGCGGCGGCGCTGGCGCTGCTGTACTTCAAACGTGGGGTGATGGAGGTGCTGCTGGTGTCGGCGTTGGCCGGGCTGGCGGTGTACCTGCTGCGTTGAAGTCGCGCGCCTGCTGCCGAGGCAACGGGCGCGCTGTTTGTTAGAGAAACCAGCGGTATTCCCGCGCACTGACTTCCTGCATAAAAGCTAGATGGTCCTGGCGCTTGTTCTCGCAGTAGACCATCACGAATTCCTCGCCCAGTCCCTGATTCACCACCGGATGATCGCGCATTGCGCTGACCGCGCCGAGCATGTCCTGGGGAAAGTCGATGCCGCTTTGGCGGTTTTCGTTCAGCGGCGCAATCGGCTCTTTACCCGCATCCAGGCCATGTTCCATGCCGGTGAGGATCGCCGCCAGCACCAGATAGGGGTTGGCGTCGGCGCCGGCCAGACGGTGTTCGATGCGCAGGTTCTTGCCGTCTGATTCGGGAATGCGGATGCACGCATCGCGGTCCTCAAAACCCCAGCTGGCGCGGCTGGCGGCGTTGACCATGGCACCGTAGCGGCGGAAGGCGTTGTGGTTGGCGGCGAAGATCGGCATGCAGTGCGGCAGCAACTCCAGGCAGCCGGCCACGGCGTGACGCAGAGGGCGCTGCTCGTCGGCGGCCAGCAGGTTGTGGCCGGCGGCGTCATACAGGCTGACATGCACATGCATGCCGCTGCCCGGCGCGTGCAGGTAGGGCTTGCTCATAAAGCTGGCGCGCTGGCCGTGCTTGAGCGCCACGCCACGGGTGCTGCGGCAGAACAGCGCGGCCCAGTCGGCGGCACGCAGGCCGTCGGCGCAGTGGCCGAAGTTGATCTCGAACTGGCCGGGGCCGAGTTCGGCGGTGATCACGTTGGCATCGATGCCTTGCTCATTGGCGGCGTCGACGATCTCATGCAGCACATCGGCAAAGCGCGACAGGCGCTCAATGTGCATATTCGGCTGGTCGTCGGCATCGCCGCACAGCGGGTCGCGGGGGAACTGCGGCATGCCGTCTTGCAGCTTGCGGTCGAACAGGTAGAACTCCAGCTCGAACGCCACCACCGGGCGGATACCACGCGCGGCCAGGCGCTTGAGCACGCGCGCGAGCACTTCACGCGGCTCGAACTCGATGGGTGCGGCGGTGCCGTCGGAGCTGATCAGCATCTGCCCCAGCGGCTGGCTTTCCCAGCGCACCGGCTTGAGCGTGCCGGGGATCAGCCGGCGCGGCGCATCCGGGTCGCCGTCGTTGAAGCAGTAGTCGCCAATCGGGTGCAGGCCGCCCTGCACGCCAAGTAGCACGCAGTTCTGTGGGATTTTCAGCGGGCTGCCGGCGGCGACCTTCTCGAGCATATCGATGGGGTAGCGCTTGCCGTAGAAATGCCCAGGTATATCCAGGCTGATCAGGTCGACATAACGCACTTCGGGGTGGGCGCTGCGGAAGGCACGGACTTCGCTGAGCAGGTCGGGGAATACTGTTGTTATTGTCATGGCGGCTATCTGCGCGGGTCAGGTGAAGACCCAGAGCACTCGTGTGGGGGAGTCGGAAAGGTTGGCGTAGCGAAACTGCGCATGCGGCGGCAGCTGGAAGCTGTCATTCGGGCCGAGGGTGACCGGCTCGGCGGCGTCGCCGTACCAGATCGTCAGCTCGCCTTCGAGGACAAAGCCGCCTTGCTCGGAACTGTCGTTCAAATGCCCGTCGCCGCTGGTGGCGCCTGGGTCCAAACGGCTTTCGAGCATGGAGAAGCCGCCAGCCATGGTTGGCGAGGCCAGCACGTCGGTGATGCCGCCGGCGTAATACAGCGTGCGGCGCTCGCCGGGGCGGGTGACCCAGGGCACGTCGCGCGGCTTGCTAAGGCTGTAGAAATAGGTGGTCGGCACGCCGAGGGTTTCGCTGATCGCGGTGAGGTCGGCCACGGTTGGGCGCGACAGGCCGCGCTCGACCTGGGACAGAAAGCCCACCGAACGGTCGATGCGCGCGGCCAGCTCGCCCAGGGTGAGGTTCTTGTGCTTGCGCAGGTCGCGGATCAGGATCGCCAGACCTTCGACTTCTTCCTGCATATCCATGGTCAACTTCCTTAAATTACATCGCGCAGGCGATACCAGGCTTTGCCCACGGCCTCGATCGGCGCCGCCAGCAGATCACCGCCGGGGAAGCGCGGGTTGCTCAGGCCCTGGTACAGATCGAGCAGGTCGGCGTCACCGAGGATCGCGTCGCTGACCGCGCGGGCGGCGGCCAAGGTCGGCAGGATGCCGTGGCCGGAGAAGCCCTGTAGCCAATACTTCTGCCTGCTGCGGCCGACATCCGGGGTGCGGTGCATGGTGCAGTCGATATGCCCGCCCCAGCCGTAGTCGATCTGCACGCCGCGCAGTTGCGGGAACACCCGCTCCAGATAAGGTCGTGTGGCTGCCGGCACGTCCGCGGGGATACCACCGAGGTAGGTGCAGCCGCCGCCGAACAGCAGGCGGTTGTCCGGGGTAACGCGGAAGTAGTCCGGTACGAACTGGTTGTCGATGGCGCAGGTGCCACGCGGGAACAGTGAGCGCGCCAGCTCCGGGTCCAGTGGCGCGGTGGCAACCTGGTAGGAACCGACCGGCAGCAGGCGTTTCGACAGTTGCGCATCGAGCTTGTCGATATAGGCATTGCAGGCCAGTACCAGCACATCGCTGCGAATTTCGCCCTGTTCCGTGCGGGCCAGGTAACCGTCAGCCGTTTCCTGATAGCTCAGCGCCTTGCTCTGCTCGAAGATTTTTCCGCCCGCCTTCTCGATGGCATCGGCCAGGCCCTGGGCCAGTTTCAGCGGGTTGAGATGCGCGGCGCCGCTGTCATGCAGGGCAGCGAGGTAGCGCGGGCTGGCGATCCACTGCGGCAGTTCGTCCTTGGGGATAAAGCTCAGCTGCGTATAGCCGTATTTCTGCTCGGCTTCTTCCAGGCTTTCCTGCAACTGGCGCACACGGCGCGGCAGCACGGCGGTGTAGATGGCGCCGGTGCGGTAGTCGATATCGAAGTTGTGCCGCTCGGGCAGCTCGCGCATTTCTTCGGCGGCCCAGACCATGCTGTCCCACAGGCGACGGGCGCGCTCCAGGCCTAATGCCTTCTCAAACGGCGGCATATCGCAGGACCAACCCGGCAGCGCCTGACCCCCGTTGCGCCCGGAGGCGGCCCAAGCCAGGCGGCTGGCTTCCAGCAGCACCACCTTCTTGCCCGCCAGCGCCAGGCGCAGCGCCGTGTGCAGCCCGCTGAAACCACCACCGATAATCAGCACATCACACTGCAACGCTTCCTGCAGGCGCGGGCGCAGGGGGATGGCGCCGGGGTAGGTGCCGGCGTAGTAAGTGCCGATATGTTGGGCGGATTGTTTGAACATGGCGCGCCTCATGAAATTATATTTGAATAATTTCATGAAAATCTACGCTATAAATTTCACAAAGCCAAGCGCGAAGACTTCTGGGCTCTAGAGATCAATGGCCAGACGCAGGCGATCCTTATGCTGCAACCCCTGCTCGAATAGCGGCTCGGGGTAGTGCTGAAGGAAGTAATCCGGCTCGACGGCGTACACCCGCAGGCCGGCGCGCTGGTAGAAGGTCAGCTGGTGGCCGAAGCTGCCGGTGGCCACTTCCAGGCGCGTAGCGCCCAGCTGTCTGGCGCTGTACAGGGCATGTTGCAGCAGTTGTGTGCCGATGCCTTGGGCCTGGCAGTGCGGTGCGACGGCGATATTCATCAGCTCCAGGGTGGCGGGGCTGCGCGCCTGTAGCACATAGACGCCGACGGCAAGGCCATCACGTTCGGCGAGGTAGCAGTGACCGTTCGCCAGGTAGGCTTGCACATACGGCAGATGCGGATCGGCCTCCAACAGCAGGTCCATGGGCAGCTGCGCGGCGTTGCAGGCGCGAATATCCAGGCTCATGGTCAGCTTCAGCGCACCTGATTGCGGCCGTTGTGTTTGGCCGCGTACAGCGCGCGGTCGGCCTTATCCAGCAGGTCGTCGGCACTCGCCGGGGCGTCTTCGGTGGAGGCAATGCCGGCGCTCAGGGTCACCGAGAACTGCTGGCCACCCGCAATAAAGTGCAGCTCGGCAAAGCGCTGGCGAATTTCATCGAGGATGCGCAAGGCCTGATCCGACGGGCAGTCCGGCAGCACCACGAGGAATTCCTCGCCGCCATAACGGCCCAGGCTGTCGATGCGCCGCAGGCGTTGGCGCAACAGGTTGGCCAGGGCGCGAATGACGTTGTCGCCAGCGGCATGGCCGTAGCTGTCGTTGACCTTCTTGAAGAAGTCGATATCCAGCATGGCCACGCTGGCCGGCTTGCCGCTGCGCTGCGCGCGCTCCAGCTCGACCGCTGCCTGTTCCTTGATATCGGCGTGTTTGAGCAGCCCGGTGAGGCTGTCGCGCGACAGTGCATTGCTCAGCAGGCGTGCGCGCTGGGCGCGGGAGAACACGGCGGCGACCAGGGCGTTGTCGGAAATCGGTTTGGTGACGAAGTCATCGCCGGCCTTGATCAGCGCGTTCATCTGCCGGTTGATATCGGTTTCCGCCGACAGGTAGACGATGGGCACGCGCAGCCAGTCGTCGTTCATGCGGATGATCTGCGCCAGCTCCGGGCCGGTGCAATCGGGCATGCTCACGTCCAGCAGCACCACCTCGGGGTTGAAGCCGCGCATACGGGCGAAGATCTCCGCCGGCTCGTGGAGCATCTCCACCAGCATATTGGCGCCGCGCAGAATCAGGCTGAAACGGCTGGCCAGCTCGCGGTCGTCGTCGATGATCAGCACTCGGTACGGCTCGCCCTGTTGCTGGGCGAAGCAGCGCTCCAGGCGGTTTTCCAGCTGCGGAATGTCCACCGGCTTGGTGAAAAAGCCCATGGCGCCGACGCGCACGGCCTCCAGGTAGGTGGCGAAATCATCCTGGGTGGTGATCACCAGCAGCGGCAGCGGCTCGTCCAGGCGTTGCTGCAGGCTGGCGGCATATTCCAGGCCGGTGAGGCTCTCGTCGGGCAGGTTGACGTCGACAATCAGCGCATCGGGCAGTTGTTGCTGCAGGGCGGCGTCGAGTTCGCTGATGCGGCTGAAGTGTTCGGCGTGGTAGCCGAAGTTGTTCAGCGTCAGGCGCATGTTCTCGCCAATCGACAACTGGTCTTCGAGGATATAGATGCGCCGCGCGCTGCTGTTTGGCCGTGGCGGCTTGACCGCGCGGGTGGCGGGTTCCTGGTTGCGTTCGGCGTGGAACTGCTGGCGCGCCAGTTGCTGCAGGCTGCGGCTGAAGTCTTGCAGGCTCTGCTGTTCCTTCTGCAGGGTTTCCAGCCATTGATCGGCTTCCTGCTCCAGCTCGCGGGCGCGCTGGCCAAGGCTGCTGAAACCGAAGGTGCCGGCGGCGCCAGCCAGCTTGTGCAGCTGGTCGCGCAGGCTCTGCAGGTGCTGCAGCTGCTCTTGCGGGTCGGCGGCGTGCAGCAGGCGTTCGGCGTTCTGCGCGAGGGCCGGCAGCTCCACCTGCAGGCGCACGGCGAAGGCATTGCTCAACTGCTGCAGGTGTTGCTGCAGCTCATCGGTGGCGCTCTTGCCGTTACTCATGGGCCAGGCTCCAGATCTTGCGCACCTGCGCGGCCAGCTGCATGGGGTCGAAGGGTTTGATGATCACATCGCGGGCGCCGAGGCTGCGGTAATGGGCGATTTCCGCCGGTTGCACCTTGGCGGTCATAAAGGCCACCGGCACCTGGTTGATGTCGATCATCCGGGCGATCTGCGCCAGGGTTTGCGGGCCGTCCATGTCCGGCATCATTACGTCCAGCAGGATAAAGTCCGGGGCAAAGCCCAGCAGTTGATCCAGGGCGTCTTGGCCGGATGAGCAGCTGAGCACCTGAAAGCCCCCCACCGCTTCCAGCGCCAGCTTGGCTACGGCCTGGATCGATGGATCGTCTTCCACGTGCAGGATGCGCTGTAGCTCAGACATGCTGGTTTTCCTCAGGGCTGGCCTCTAGGGCCAGGGTAGTCAGTTCGAACCAGAAAGTCGCGCCGTGGCCGGGACTGGAGTGGAAACCGATCTGCCCGCCCATGCGTTCGATGATTTCCTTGCTGATCGCCAGGCCCAGGCCGGTACCGCCTTTCTGCCGGGTGTCGGTGGCGTCGGCCTGGGAGAATTTGCTGAAAATCCGCGCCTGGAAACTTTCCGGTACACCGGGGCCGTGGTCGGTCACGCTGACGCGAATACGTTCGCCCAGCTGCTGCAGACTGATCTCCACGCTCTGGCCCTGGGGTGAGAACTTTGCCGCATTGGACAGCAGGTTGGCCAGCACCTGGGCCAGGCGCAGCCTGTCGACGCGCACCCGCGCTGGGGTCGCCGGGCCTTGCAGCTGCAGTTGCACCTGGTAGTGCTCGGCGTACGGCTGGTTTTCTTCGATGGCCTGTTCCAATAGTGGTTGCAGCGCTTGGTCGTGCAGCTCGAAGAGCATCTTGCCGGCCACCAGTTTGTCCATGTCGAGCAGGTCGTTGATCAGCAGGTTGAGGCGCTGGCTGTTGTCCTGAGCGATCTGCAGCATCTGTTGCATGCTCGCCGGCACCGCGCCGAGGGCGCCGCCGTTGACCAGGCCGAGGGAGCCGGCAATCGCGGTAAGCGGGGTGCGCAGTTCATGACTGACGGTGGAAACGAATTCGTTCTTCATCCGCTCGATGCGCTTGCGCTCTTCGATATCGCGAATCACCGCAATAAAGCGCCGCTCGCCCTGGTGGCTGATCTGCGAGATGGCCAGCTCGATGGTGAAGGTCTCGCCGTTGCTGCGCATGGCGGTCAGCTCGATTTCCTTGCCGAGCATCTGCTGGATGCCGGTTTTCAGGAAGTGGCTGAGGTAGCGTGCGCGCATCGAGCGCTGTGGTTCGGGCAGCAGCAGGGTCGCGCGGTGCCCGGAAACCTCCAGGTGGCTGTAGCCGAAGATGCGCTCGGCGGCATGGTTGAAGGTTTCGATATAGCCCTGCTGGTCGATGGTGATAATCGCGTCGAGCACGTTGTCGAGCAGGGCGCGTAGGTAATCCTCGCGCTCACGGATGGCCATCTCGGCGGCGATACGTTCGTTGAAGTCCTGAATCTGCACCACAAAGTGCACTGGCTTATCGTCGCTGTCGCGCACCAGCGATACGCTCAGCAGCACCCAGATGATCCGCCCCTGGCTGTCCAGGTAGCGTTTCTCCATCTGGTAGGAGCTGATCTCGCCGGCCAGCAGCTCCTCGACGTTCTGCAGGTCGGTCTCCAGATCGTCGGGGTGGGTGATCTGCTGGAAGTCGCTGCACAGCAATTGCTCGCGGCTGTAGCCGAGCATTTCGCAAAGCACTTCGTTGACCTCCAGCCACTGCCCTTGCAGCGACACCAGGGCCATGCCCTGCGGCGCGGTGCTGAAGGCGCTGCTGAAACGCTGCTGGCTGAGGCGCAGCTGGTCTTCCACGGCCTTGCGGTCGCTGATGTCCCAGATAAATCCGGAAATCCACTGCAGCTCGCCGTGGCTGTCGTATTCGCCGCGGCCTTTTTCCCGTACCCAGACGCTGTGGCCATCGGCGTGCTGCAGGCGGTAGGTCAGCTCGAAGGATTCCTGGCGCTCGATGGCGGCCACTGCGCGGAAGGTGATCGGCAGATCGTCGGGGTGCACCACGCTGGAAAAGCTGCGTACGCGGTTGTTGATAAAGTCGCTGGCCGGGTAGCCGCTGAGCGTCTGGATTTCTTCACTGAGGTAGCTCATCGACCAGCTTTCATCGTTGCGGCAGCGGTACACCGCGCCCGGCAAACTGCTGACCAGGCCGCGGAAGCGACTCTCGCTCTTTTGCAGGGCGCGGGTGGTCTGGTGCAGATCGTTGATATCGCTGGCGATCCCCAGGTAACCGGTGATTACGCCCTCGGCATCGTGCATGGCGCTGACGGTGAGGTTGACGATGCGCTGCTCGCCGTTCTTGCACCGGTAGGTCCACTGGCGGGTTTCCGGCTCGCCCTGGTCGGGGAGGCGGGTAAACACTGCAAAACCGCTGATTTCAGTGCCGAGTTGTTGGCTCAGTTGGCGGCCGCGGGCCTGGATTTCCTCGCTCAGGTGGAACATGGCCGGGCTCTGCTGGCCGATCACTTCCGCGCCGCGATAGCCCAGCAGGCGTTCGGCGCCGGAGTTGAACAGGGTGATCAGGCCGTCGGTATTGGTGGTGATGATGCTGACCCCGGTGGCCGAGTCGAGTACAGCCTGGAGGAAACGCCGTGCCTCGCGGGTCTGTTCTTCATGGCGCATGCGCTCCAGGGTGGCGCCGACCCAGCGGGCGAACAGGCGCATAAATTCTTCGTCGGCATCATCGAATGGCCTATCGCGCGCCGCGCTTGAGGCGAAGCACAGGGTGCCGAAGCGCTGGCCGGCGACCCAGATGCTGGTGCCGATATAACTTTCCAGGGCAAACAAGGGGTAGCAGGGGTGCGCGGCATATTGGCTCTGACCCATGGCGGCAATAGCCAGCACATCGTTGCTGCGCAGGGTGATGCTGCAGTAGGTATCGCCGAGGGTGAAACACTGGCCGTCCTGCAAGGTGTCGGGCGGCGACACCTGCACCCTGACCTGGTAACTGTCTGCATCGATCTGGCTGATGATGCCGATTGGCATGCCATAGAATTCGGCGCCCAGTTGCAGGGCCTGGCGCAGCTGTTCGTGGCTGCGCAGCTTGGGCAGCGCGGCAATCTCGTTGAGTGCGCGTAAGGCGGCTTGCTGGCGTTGCATATGTTGCTGGGTTTGCGCGCGCTGGGTATCGCGGCGCAGGGCTTCGAGCAACTGGCCGAGGGTGGTCAGCAGTGGTTGCAGTCGCGCGGCGAACTGCTCGTCGTAGCCACCTGCACGGTTGGCCAGGCCAAGCATGCCGCGCAGCTCGCCGTTGGCGTGAATGGGCAAGCCGGCAAACGCCAGCAAGGGCGGATGCCCCGGCGGCAGGCCGGCGCTGTGTGGGTGATGGCTCGGGTCGTTGCTGATCAGTGGCTGACCGCTGCGGATCACCTGGCCGAACAGGGTGTCGAGGTTGCGAAACTCCAGGCCCTGCGGCGCATGCTCGGCATAGAAGGCGCGGCTTTGTGCATCCCAGGCGATATTGCTGATGGCGAAGGTGCGCAGAAAGGGCGCGCCGGCATCGTCATGCAGGATTTCCCCGACAAAGCCGAACTGGCTGGCGCTGACTTCGAGAATCCGCCCGAGCAGGGTCTCGAAGGCCTCGCGCTGGTTGTCCGCGTTGATATAGGCCGCCTGCGTCTGGGTGATCAACGCCAGCAGCTGGCGCGATTCCTCGGTTTGCTGGTGCTTGTGCTGCAGCTCGGCGTGGTGACGGCGCATCACCTGCTGGCTGCTATGGCGGGTAGCCTGCAGCAGCAACAGCAAGAGCATTTCGGCGGCAAGCCAGGCCAGCAGCCATTTGACCACCAGCCAGCGTTTGTCGCGTTGGTGCAGGTTGTACAGCGCTGTGATGTCGCGCCAGGTCAGCGCCAGCAGCGGATTGCCGGTGCTGGCCGGGTCGGCCTGGTAGCCGTTCAAATTCACCTGATTGAGCAGATAGGTCTGGCCTTGATCGTCGAGCAGTTTGAAGGTGTTGCCCGCCTCTGGTGCGGGCAAACGATGTTGTGCCTGCCAGTGCTGCACCTGCACCTGGGAGAACCCGGCCAGGTGCCAGTATTCGGGTTCTGTAGTCGGGGTGCGCAGCGCTTCGCCGCTGCTGCCTGGCGTTTGTAGCTGGCGTTTGAGCAACAGGGCTACCCCGGCATCCAGTTCGCGGTCCAGCTGTTGCAGGTTGCTCAGCACATCCAGGCTGACCTCCAGTGCGCCGACATTAAGCAGGCCCTCGGGGCTTTCCACCTGCAGTGGCACGATGGCGCGCATGCTCAGGCTGTCGCCATTGGCCGCCAGGCCGGCGGCTGCCGAGCCCTGGCTCAGGCTGTCGAGCAGCATGGGCCGCTGTGCGGCGGGGAAGTCGGCAAACCACTGCGGCTCATGCACCCGCAGCAGCACTTCGGCGCTAGGCGCCAGGTGGATATACAGGGCGAATGGACGAATGCCTTGCAGGGTGCGCCAGCGCGGGGCGAGCCGGGTGTACAGCTGGCTGCGGATGGCGTTGAGGCTCTGCGTATCTACCGGTTGATGGCTTTGCAGCGCCTGGGCCTGGCGCACCAGCTCGACCAGCCAGGCGTCGGCGGCGATGGTTTCGGCCAGCAGCTGCGCCTGTTGCTGCAGCTCCTGCTGGCTGTTGCGCAGGGTCAGGCTTTGTAGCTCGTGCTGCTTGGCGATTTGCAGGTTCCACAGGGTTTCCCGCTCATTCAGGGCAAAACCGCCGAGCACGCTGAAGAAGATCGCCAGGCCCAGGCTGCCGAGGCCGACGATCCAGGTAATTGCCGAGTTATTCATCAATCAGGGTCCTGCGCGCCAAGGGCGCCATCAGGTCAGCCCCGCCAGCCGGCGTAGGCGGGCCTGCTCAGGGTCATCCGTTGCGTTGTTGAGTTCACAGGCGGCCAGGCGCATGAGGATATTCTCGCGTTTGACGTTGTTGGCCGGCAGGTTGTAGCACGCGCCGATCAGCTCGCGTAGCGGCATCGGTAATTGCCACTGCGCCTTGATGCTGATGGCAAAGGGGCTGCTGAACTGATCGAGCGCCTGCATCACCTGGGCCTCGTTGAAGCTCTGCCCGCTGTCCTGCCACGCCTGCGCCAGATAAAGCACACTGAGCTCGCCCATGCGGTGCAACAGGGCGGCGGTATGGAAGGGCGCAGGGTCCATGGCGCACTGGCGAGCAAGGTAGGTGCTGCGTTCGATCAGTTGCTCGGTGCTGTCCAGGTGCGCCAGGGCAAACAGGCGCAGCAGGGCGTTATCCAGCGCGCTGCATTGGCGCAATGCCAGACCCATGGCCAGATTCAGGCTGTTGGCCGCGCCGAGTTTGTGCAGCGCCTCAAGCAGGCTGGTGCAGGGCTTGCCGGCTTGGTTGTAGGCACTGCTATTGGCCACGGCGAGCAGGCGCGCACTGAGCGCGGGATCGTGTTGCCATTCGCTGGCCAGCTCGCGCAGGTCGATCTGCTCGCCTTTGAAACTCTGCAGCAATCGATCACGCACATGTGCCTTGAGCGGTAATTGCAAGGCGCTGCTGGGCAGGCTGCGCAGGTGATCGAGCAGGTCATGCGGGGTATCGCTGATCGGGCGTTGTTGCTCGCCGTTGTCTGCGGGCAGCAGGGTTTCCAGGCTGGCGGCGACATGCGCGGCTTGAAACGGCTTGCTGATAAAAGCGCTGATTTTCAGGGCGCGCACGGCCAGTACGCTGGCGCGGTCGGAGCGGCCGGTGATCACCACCAGCGGCGTGCTGCTGTTGTCGCGGCGCACTT
This sequence comes from Pseudomonas sp., assembly GCF_030690725.1. Lineage (GTDB taxonomy): Bacteria > Pseudomonadota > Gammaproteobacteria > Pseudomonadales > Pseudomonadaceae > Aquipseudomonas. Next base: position 41,960 of record NZ_JAUYGD010000004.1, read on the forward strand.
GTTCCAGCAGGCGGGTGCCGGGGCCGTCCGGCAGGTTCCAGTCGCAGATGACCATCTGCGCCGGGCGCTGCTGCCATTCGCGCAGGGCCGCGCTGACGCTGTCCAGGCACACCACCTGGCTGCTGGGCCGCAGGCTGAGGACGATCTGCTTGAGCAGATCGGCAATCCAGCTGTCGTCCTCAAGAATCATTACTCGCATGCTGTCTGCCTTAGTCTGTCATTGCGACGCTGAGTGCCAGGTGGCTGGTCAGTTGTTCTGCCGGTTGCGGGCGCCCGAAATAGTAGCCCTGGGCGTGATCGCAGCCGAGTTGCTGCAGCAATTCGACCTGTTCGAGCTGCTCAATCCCTTCTGCCAGCACCTTGAGCCCCATGCTGTGGCCGAGGGCGATTACTGCGCGGGTGATGGCTACATCATCCTGATCATGCGGCAGGCCGCTGACAAAGCTCTGGTCGAGTTTGAGTTTGTGTACCGGCAGGCGTTTGAGGCGCGCCAGGGAGCTGTAGCCGGTGCCGAAGTCATCAATCGCCAGGCGAATGCCGAGGGCGCGCAGGCGTTCGAGCAAGGCCAGGGCTGCGTCGGGGTTTTCCATCACCGCGCTTTCGGTGACTTCCAGCTCCAGGTGTGCCGGGGCGAGGCCGCTATCGCGCAGCACCTCGGCCACCCGCAGGTCGAGCTCGCCACGGCTGAACAGGCGACTGGAGACATTTACCGCGACAAACCTCAGCTTAGATCCGGCGATTTGCCAGGCAACCATCTGCCGGCAACTCTGTTCCAGCACCCAGGCGTCGATGGCGCCGATCAATCCGGTTTCTTCGGCAATCGGGATAAATTCGCCAGGCGCAACCAGCCCGCGTTGCGGATGCTGCCAGCGCACCAGAGCCTCGACGCCGATCATCTCCTGGCTGCGCAGGCAGATCAGCGGTTGGTAATAGACGCGCAGCTCCTGGTGATCCAGGGCATGGCGCAGGGCGCTGGCCAGTTCGACGCGCTGGTGGGCCTGCTCGGTCAGCTCCTGGCTGTAGAACGCGTAGCTCTCACGGCCGCTGCTCTTGGCCTTGAACAGCGCTGAATCAGCGTTGCGCAGCACCTGGCCGACATCCGCAGCCTCAGCGGGGTAGAGGCTGATGCCAATGCTGGCGGTGACGAACAGCTCCTGCTGGTTGATGTTGAAGGCCTGGGTCAGGCACGCCTGCAGACGCTGCGCAATCACTGCCGCCTGTTCGGCGCTGCTGCAGCTTTCATCAAGCAGGCCGAACTCGTCACCGCCCAGGCGCGCCAGGGTCATGCGCTTACCGAGTTGTTGGCCGAGACGCTCGCCGACGTCCTTGAGCAGCAGGTCGCCAATGTTGTGGCCGAGGCTTTCGTTGATGTTCTTGAAATGGTCGAGGTCGATCAGCAGCACTGCGCCGCCTTGCTCATCGTTTTTTGCGCGTTCGAGGGCTCGCTCGACGCGTTCGGTAAACAGCAGGCGGTTGGGCAGGTTGCTCAGCGGGTCGTGGTGCGCCAGGTAATCCAGCTCACGTTGCGAGCGTTTCAGTGCGCTGATATCGGAGAACACCGCGACGTAATGGCTGATCTCGCCCAGTTCATCGTGAATCACCCGGATGCATTGCCACTGCGGGTAAATCTCGCCGCTCTTGCGCCGGTTCCACACCTCGCCGCTCCACGCGCCGCGGTTTTGCAGGGCACTCCAGAGGCTGTCATAGAAGCTTTTGTCGTGCCGTCCGGATTTCAGCATGCTCGGTGACTGGCCGAGGATTTCCGCCTGGCTGTAGCCGGTGATGCGGCTAAAGGCCGGGTTGCAGTGGACGATATGCTGCTGCGCATCGGTGACCAGCACGCCTTCCTGGGTGGCATCGAATACCGCCGCAGCCTGGCGCAGGCGCTTTTCGTGACGTTGCAGGGCCTGATGGGCCTGGCTGTGCTGCTGCCGATGAGTGCGCAGCACGGCATACAGCAAACCTGCGGTGAGCAGTACAAAGCCCAGCCCCTTGAGCAGTTGCGCACGTTCCAGTTGCGCCAGCGATAGCCCGATGGCGATCAGCAGGCCGTCGCTGAACAGCACCCAAAGGGCGGCGCCGAGCATATAGCCGAGAGTCAGGCGCCAAGCGCCTTGTGGAGCATTCATGGGATAAAAGTCAGTCCTTTGCCTAAGACCGGCAGTATAGATGTTGATAAGGGCGCGGCATTCTTATGCAAAAGACCAACTGGTTTTCTGATCCTGGTCAGGGATAATGTGTACAGATGTGCGCTAAAAAGCGGCCATGTCTTTCCTTTTCCATGAGGCACGTGATCCATGTGGTACAACGGTTTTCTTGACTTGTCGGTCTGGCAGTTGATCGCAGTCACCCTGCTGATGACGCATGTGACCATCGTCAGCGTCACGGTTTATCTGCATCGCTACTCGGCGCATCGCGCGCTCGAATTGCACCCGGCGCTGAAGCACTTCTTCCGTTTCTGGCTGTGGCTGACCACGGCGCAGAACACCCGCGAGTGGACCGCGATCCACCGTAAGCACCATGCCAAATGCGAAACCGTGGATGATCCGCACAGCCCGGTGATCAAGGGCCTGAGCACCGTGTTGCGTACCGGTGCCGAGCTCTACCGCGAAGAGGCGAAGAACCCGGAAACCCTGCGTATTTACGGCAAGAACTGCCCGGAAGACTGGATCGAGCGCAACCTCTACTCGCGCTTCCCGGTTGGCGGTGTGGCATTGATGGGCGCCATCGACCTGGCGTTGTTTGGTGCTGCCGGTATCACCATCTGGGCGATCCAGATGATGTGGATTCCGGTGTGGGCGGCGGGCGTGATCAACGGCCTCGGTCATGCCGTTGGCTACCGCAACTTCGAATGCCGTGATGCTGCGACCAACCTGCTGCCTTGGGGCATCCTGATCGGCGGCGAAGAGCTGCATAACAATCACCACACCTACCCCAACAGCGCCAAGCTGTCGGTGAAGAAGTGGGAGTTCGACATGGGCTGGTTCTGGATCAAGCTGTTCAGCCTGCTCGGCCTGGCCCAGGTGCAGCGTGTCGCGCCGATTGCCCACCGGGTGGAAGGCAAGCGCAGCCTGGACATGGACACCGCCATGGCCATCCTCAACAACCGTTTTCAGATCATGGCGCAATACCGCAAGCTGGTGATCGCGCCGCTGGTGCAGCAGGAGCTGGCCAAGGCCGATGCCTCGGTTCGCCATCACTTCCACCGCGCCAAGCGTCTGCTTTCGCGTGAGCCGAGCCTGCTTGATGAAACCCACCAGGCGCGTATCCAGCGCATGCTGGAGCAAAGCCAGGCGCTCAAGGTGATCTACGAGAAGCGCCTTGCCCTGCAGCAGATCTGGGTAAAAACCAGCGCCAATGGCCACGACATGCTTGAAGCCATCAAGCACTGGGTCAGTGATGCTGAAGCCAGTGGTATTCAGTCGCTGCGCGAGTTTGCCGAGCAGCTGAAGACCTATTCATTGCGGCCGGCAACCGCCTGACGGTCTGCAGCACCAAGGAAGCCCGCCTATTGGCGGGCTTTTTAATTTCTGGCGTATGCTGCTGTCATATCCCCGTTATCTGAGCGCAGCGGCGGTGTTTATGGATGAAGTCAGCAGACAGCAGCTCGAACAGGAAGAGTTGACCCTGGCGTTGTTGCACACCCGCGCCGAGGTGGCGCGTCTGCAGGAGCGCGAGCAGTTGTTCAGCACCCTGCTGGGCAGCGTCAATGCGGTGCTCTGGGCGTTTGATTGGGATGCCCAGCGGGTGATCTACGTCAGCCCCGCCTACGAGCGGATCTTCGGCCGCTCTGCCGCGCTGCTGCTGGCCGGCTACGAAGAGTGGCGCAACAATATCTACCCGGATGATCTGGATTACGCCGCCGAAAGCTTCGCCCAGGTGCTGGAAACTGGCGCGGTCGAGGCCCGCGAGTACCGCATTATTCGTGGTGATGGTCAGGTTCGCTGGCTCAGCGACAAGTGTTTTGTCAGCCGTGAAAGCTCGCCAGGCAAGCCACATATCATCGTCGGCATCGCCGAAGACATCACCGAGAAGAAGCAGCTGGAAGGCGAGTTGCACCGCCTGGCCACCACCGATGTGCTGACCCAGAGCAGCAACCGTCGGCACTTCTTCGAATGCGCTCAGCGTGAGTTCGAGCAGGCCCGCGAATACGGCAGCCCGCTGGCCTTTCTACTGCTCGACCTCGACGACTTCAAACAGATCAACGACCGTTACGGCCACCAGATGGGCGATCAGGTGCTGCAGCGCCTGGCCTACAGCGGCGCCACCACGTTACGCCGGGGTGATCTGTTCGGGCGTATCGGTGGTGAAGAGTTTGCCGCGCTGTTTCCACGCTGCGAGCCGGAGTTGGCCGAGCAGATTGCCGAGCGCCTGCAGCGCGAGGTGCGCCGCTTGAGTTTTAACCACGAAGGCACAACCTTCGGTGTGACCCTGAGTCAGGGCCTGACCAGCCTGCGCCCTGACGATGCCAGCCTGGATGCCCTGTACGCGCGCGCCGATGCCGCGATGTACCGGGCCAAACGCCAGGGCAAGAATCAGATTGTGCTGGACTGACCATGCGCCCTGGCCCGCCGTTGGCGCGGCCTGTTGGCGATAACCCGCCTTTTTGCTTTTTGCCATAGGCAAAAAACCGCTTATTGCCTCTTCAGTAGACCTGCAGAAAACCTCCTGTAAACCCGGAAATCCTTGTAATAGAGGCTTTGGCGGGCTGTTTTTGGTAGCTGGCACAGTATCTGCGTAGGGCTCAGCACATAACGGCCAGGGTTATTGGCCGAGAATAAAAACGAAGAGACCTGCGCCATGATTCTTACCTGTCCGCTGCTATGTCCTCATTCCCCAGCTCGCGCTGACTGCCTTCACGCGCTCACCTGATTTTCTGTATTGCACGGCCGGCCCCGGCTGCGGCGCTCGTTCGCCTGCCTGGCCTGCAATACATCCCGAATTCGGTGCGCGCCTGCCACTTCATAGGCTGAAGACAGTACCCGCGCCGATGTGCAACCACACACAACTGGAGAACACATAATGAGAAAGACCTCCCTGGCCCTGGCCGTCGCTGCCAGCACCCTGGGCTTGTCCCTGAGCCAAGTGGCCCATGCTGATTTGATCGGTGACAGCAAAGCCACGATCGAAGCGCGTAACTTCTACTTCAACCGCGATTTCCGTGAAGACGCAGGCCAGAATAAGCAAGAAGAATGGGCACAGGGCTTTATCCTGCGTATGGATTCCGGATACACCGAAGGCACTGTCGGCTTCGGCGCCGACGCCATTGGCATGTTTGGCTTCAAGCTGGACTCCGGTGACGGCACTGCAGGCAGCGGCCTGCTGGTTCCGGATCGTTCCGGTGGTTCCCAGGATAACTACTCTGGTCTGGCCGTAGCCGCCAAAGCCAAGGTCTCCAAAAGCACCCTGCGCGTCGGCCAGATGCAGTTCAAGAATCAGGCGATTGCCTCCAGCGACGGTCGTTTGCTGCCGCAAATTTTCCGCGGCGGTAACCTGGTATCCCAGGAAATTGACGGTCTGACCCTGGACGCGGGTTACCTTGACGAGGTTAACAACCGCAACTCGCAAGACTATGAAGACATGACCCTGAACACTTATACCCATAGCGGTATCAGCTTCAAGGGTGGCAGCAGCGCTAACAATGCCAATGAGTTTGTCTTTGCCGGCGGTAGCTACAAGCTCACCAAAGACCTGACTGCTGGTTATTACTATTCCAATCTGGAAGACCTGTACAAGCAGCATTCCTTCAACCTGGTACATGTGCTGCCGCTGGGCGACAAGCAAAGCCTGAAGACCGACGTACGTTATGCCCGCTCCACCGATGACGGCCTGAGCAATGTCGATAACAAGGCCTTTGGCGCGATGGTTACCTACAGCCTGAGTGCTCATAAGTTTGGCCTGGGCTACCAGAAGATGAGCGGTGACACGGGTTTCGCCTATGTCGGCGGTACTGATCCGTTCCTGGTCAACTATGTGCAGATCGGCAACTTCGCGGCCAAGGACGAGAAGTCCTACCAGGCCCGTTACGACTTCGACTTCGCTTCTGTTGGTGTGCCGGGTCTGACCTTTATGACGCGCTTCCTGACGGGCGACAACATCGACCGTGGCCGTAACGTTTCCGAGGGTAAGGAGCGTGAGCGCAACACCGAGCTGATGTACGTGTTCCAAGAAGGCGCCCTGAAGAATCTGGGTGTGCGCTGGCGCAATGCCACCGTGCGCAACAACTTCAGCCGTGACATCGACGAAAACCGTCTGATCGTCAGCTACACCCTGCCACTGCTCTGATTGTGGTCGTTTCAGGCTGAGCTGTTGCATCCAGCTTGGCCTGGCTCACACAAGAAACCCGGACTCTGTTCCGGGTTTTTTATCGCCTGCGATTTACCGCTGGGCGGTCTGAAGGGCGGGGGTTGTTATTCAATATATAAAAGAATAGATTGTTTTTATCTTAACTGAGCTACCTGCCATGACACCTGTACATCCGCCACTCGATATCCAGCAACTGCGCGCCAATGCCGATGCGGCGGGGCAGTTGCTCAAGGCCCTGGGCAATCCGGATCGCCTGTTGTTGCTGTGCCAGCTGTCCCAGGGCGAACGCAATGTCAGCGAGCTGGAAACCCTGCTGGGTATTCAACAGCCGACCCTGTCGCAGCAACTGGCGGTGTTGCGCCGCGAAGGGCTGGTGGCGACCCGTCGTGAGGGCAAGCAGATTTATTACTGCATCAGCAGCCCGGCCGCGCTGGCCGTGATCAATACCCTGTATCAGCTGTTCTGCGCCGGTGAGCATTGATGAGCATCGATTGGTACAACTTCACGCCCTGGAGCTCCCTGGCCGGCGGCGCGCTGATCGGCCTGGCAGCCAGCTTGTTTGTCGTGATGAATGGCCGGGTGGCCGGCATCAGCGGCCTGATAGGCAGCCTGTTGGAAAGGGGGGAAGGGTGGGGCGAGAAGGGCCTGTTTCTGCTCGGTGTGTTGCTCGCGCCGCTGTTCTGGCAGCTGTTTACTCGTCTGCCCGAGATTCACATCGACAGCGGCTGGCTGGCGCTGATCATTGCCGGTTTGCTGGTCGGCGTCGGTACCCGCTATGGCGCGGGTTGTACCAGCGGGCATGGCGTCTGCGGTTTGTCGCGGCTGTCACCGCGCTCCCTGGCCGCCACCTTGAGCTTTATGGCTGCCGGTTTCGTCACGGTGTTTGTCCTGCGTCATCTACTGGGGGCCTGAACATGCGCAAACTGATGGCGTTTCTTGCCGGGCTGATTTTCGGCATCGGCCTGCTTAGCGCAGGCATGGCCAACCCGGCCAAGGTGCTGGCGTTTCTCGACCTGGCCGGCGCCTGGGACCCGTCGCTGGCACTGGTGATGGTGGCGGCGATTGGCGTGGCGTTTCTGCCGTTCAGTTGGGCGCGCGCGCAGCGCAGCAGTCTGCTCGGCGCGCCGATGCAGTTGCCGGGCAAGCGTGAGCTGGATCGCCGGTTGATCGGCGGCAGCCTGCTGTTCGGTGTTGGCTGGGGGATTGCCGGTATTTGTCCGGGGCCAGCCGTGGCGATTCTGCTCACCGGGCGCTGGCAGGTGCTGCTGTTTGTGGCGGCGATGCTGGTGGGAATGGTGGTGTTTGCTGCGCTGGAACGCCGGCGCGGCTAATTGATGATCGGGAGATCACTATGCAAGCAAATGTTGGCACCCTCGACCGTAGCCTGCGCATTGCCGCGGGTCTGATTCTGATTGGCTTGAGCCTGAGCGGGGTGATCGGCCTATGGGGCCTGATAGGCATCGTGCCGCTGGCCACCGGCCTGTTTCGCTTCTGTCCGCTGTACCCGCTGCTGGGTATCAGTACCTGCAAGACCAAGACCTAACGCTGGAGTGCCGAGCGGCCTTTTGGCCGGTCGGCTGGAGCTGCCATGTCCCCGCTAATTCAGGCTTTTTTCGACCCTGCCAGCTCGACCTATAGCTATGTGGTCAGCGACCCGGCCACCGCGCAGTGCGCCATTATCGATTCGGTGCTGGATTACGACGCGGCTGCCGGGCGTACCGCCCACGACAGTGCCGACCGCTTGATCGCCTACGTGCGCGAGCAGAACCTGAGCGTGCAGTGGCTGCTGGAAACCCATGTGCATGCCGATCACCTTTCCGCTGCGCCCTATCTAAAGGCTGCTCTAGGCGGGCAGCTGGCAATCGGCGAGCAGATTCGCGTGGTACAGAACACCTTCGGCAAGCTGTTCAATGCCGGCAGCGAGTTTGCTGTCGATGGTCGGCAGTTCGATCAGCTGTTCCGCGATGAGCAGGCGTTTCAGATCGGTTCGCTCAACGCCCGTGCCCTGCACACGCCAGGGCATACCCCGGCCTGTATGACCTACCTGATCGGCGATGCAGCGTTTGTTGGCGACACCCTGTTTATGCCGGATTACGGCACCGCGCGCTGCGACTTCCCCGGTGGCGATGCGCGGGCGCTGTACCGTTCGATTGCCCGGCTGTTTGCCCTGCCAGACAGCACTCGGCTGTTTATGTGCCACGATTACCTGGCGCCGGGGCGCGAGCAGCATTGCTACCAGACCACAGTGGCCGAGCAGCGCGCGCATAACGTGCATGTGCATCAGGACGTGGGTGAAGAGGCGTTTGTCGCCATGCGTCAGGCCCGTGATGCCAGACTGGGCATGCCCGCGCTGATGCTGCCAGCGGTACAGGTGAATATGCGCGCCGGCCATCTGCCGCCCGCTGAAGACAATGGCGTGCGTTACCTCAAGGTGCCGTTGAATGTTCTCTAAGTGGCCATTGCTGAATACCTTGCGCGGTTATGACCGCGACCAGGCCGGTCGCGATCTGCTGGCTGCGTGCCTGGTCTGCCTGCTGCTGGTGCCGCAAGCGTTGGCCTATGCGCAACTGGCCGGTTTGCCGGCGGTGGTGGGCTTGTACGCGAGCATTCTGCCGCTGGTGGTTTATGCCTTGATCGGCGCCAGCCCTGGGGTGGCGCTGTCGTTCGGCCCGGTGGCAGTATTGTCGCTGATGACTGCAGCGGCCTTGGCCCCAGTGGCTGCCGCCGGTAGCGCGGCTTATCTGGCGGCGGCCACCAGCCTGACCCTGCTGGTCGGCGTATTGCTGTTGCTGATGGGCCTGCTGCGCATGGGCTTTGTCGCCAATTTTCTTAGTCATCCGGTGATTTCCGGTTTTGTCAGCGGCTCGGCATTGCTGATTGCGGTCAGCCAGCTCAAGCATCTATTGGGCGTGCGCGCCGACGGGCTGACGCTGTTGCAGGTGCTGCCCGCGCTGTATGCGCAGGTGCCGGCGCTGCACCTGCCGACGCTGCTGCTGGGCCTTGGCAGCCTGGCGTTGCTGGTGCTGCTGCGTAATCTCGGCCTGTTCGGCTTGCCTGAAACCCTGGCGCTGCGCATTCGGCAGTTGAGTGCATTGCTGCTGATGCTACTGGCAATGGCCTTGGGTGCGCTGCTGCAACTGGAGGCCTACGGCGTGCGCGTGGTCGGTACGGTGGCCGCGGGCTTGCCGCCATTGGCGCTGCCGAGCCTGGAGTTGGGCTTGCTGCGCGAGCTGCTGCCGGCGGCCGTGCTGATTGCCCTGGTGGGCTTTGTCGAGTCGGTGTCCATCGCCCAGAGCCTGGCGATGCGCAAGCGCCAGTCGATCAATCCTGATCAGGAACTGCTCGGCCAGGGTGCGGCCAATATCGCTGCCGCCTGCAGTGGCGGCATGCCGGTGGCGGCGAGTTTTTCTCGCTCGGCGTTGGCGCTGCAAAGCAATGTCGCTACGCCGCTGGTTGGCGTGTTTGCTGCGGGGTTGATGCTGGCAGCGGTGCTCGGCCTGGCGCCGTTGTTGCAGCACCTGCCGCAGGCGGTATTAGCCGCGAGCATTATCGTCGCCGTAGTCGGGCTGATCGACTTCACTGGTCTGCGGCGCACCTGGCGCTACTCGCCGCAGGAAGGAATGGCGCAGCTGGCAACGCTGCTCGGCGTGCTGCTGTACGGTGTCGAGGCCGGCATTCTGCTTGGGGTAAGTCTGTCGATACTGTTGTTTCTCTGGCGTACCAGCCGGCCGCATATGGCGGTGGTCGGCCAGCTGCCCGGCAGCGAGCACTTTCGCAATGTCGAACGCTATCAGGTGGTGGAAAGCCCCAGCGTGCTGTCGCTGCGCGTCGATGAAAGTCTGTACTTCCCCAATGCGCGCTACCTGGAAGAGCGCATTGCTGCGCTGATCGCCAAGCGTCCTGGCGTGCGTCATCTGGTGCTGATGTGCTCCGGGGTTAATCAGATCGATGCCAGTGCCCTGGATACCCTGGAGGCCATCAGCGAGCGTCTGCAGAGCGCCGGCGTGCAGTTGCACCTGGCGGAGGTGAAGGGCCCGGTGATGGACCGGCTGCTGCGCGCGGATTTTCTGCAACGCTTCGGTGGGCAGGTATTTGTCAGCCAGTACCAGGCTTTGCATACCCTCGATGCAGAAAGCACAGCGCGGGCCATGCGCTCGCAGTGAAACTGAACTAAATGTTAACCACCGCGTGTCGATACGCTGGTTGGATCAGGGATGAACTAACGTGCCGTGTGCCCTGAGCAAATATTGCCCTTTCTGAGGCGCTTCATATGTTCGGATCACAGCTTCGCAGTGAATTGCAGCAGTGCCTGGTGCAACTGGCAACCAGTCAACAGGTTATCGGGGCCATCCGACAAACCTTCGCCATGATCGAGTTCACCGCCCAGGGCGAGATTCTCGATGCCAACCCGCCATTTCTCGCCACCATGGGCTATCGCCTGGAAGAGATTCGTGGCCAACACCACCGTATGTTCTGCAGCAAAGAGCAGGTGGCGAGCCCTGCTTATGCGCAATTCTGGCGGCGCCTGGCCGATGGCGAGAGCTTCAGTGACCGCTATATGCGCATTGCCAAGGGCGGCCGCGAGATTTGGCTGGAAGCCAGCTACTTGCCGGTGCGTGATGCCCAGGGCAAGGTCATCTCGGTGATCAAACTGGCCGCCGACATCACCGAGCGCATGCATGCCGAGCATCAGCATGGCAGCTACCTGCAGGCGATCAACCGCTCCACCGCGGTGATCGAATTCAACCTGGCCGGCGAGGTGCAGGAGGCCAATGAAAACTTCCTCAGCACCATGGGCTATCGCATTGAGGAGGTGCGTGGCGTGCATCACCGCCAGTTCTGCACCCATGAAGATGCGGCGAGTGATGAATATCGGCGGTTCTGGCAGCGCCTGAATCAGGGCGAGTTTATTGCCGACCGCTTCAAGCGCGTTGCCAAAGGCGGTCGCCTGGTGTGGCTGCGCGCCACCTATAACCCGCTGTATGACGCTGCTGGCCGCCTGTATGGGGTGGTCAAGTTTGCCAGTGATATCACCAACCAGGTGGAGCACCGCGAGGCCGAATCGGCTGCCGCCCAGCTGGCTTTTGATATCGCTCGGGAAACCGATGAGAGCGCGATCAAGGGCGCTGAAACGGTCGAGGAGACTGTGCAGGTGGTGCGCGGCATCGCCGCTGAGCTGGCGCATGTTTCCGAGAATATTGGCGCTTTGAGCACCCAGTCCGAGCGTATTAGCAGCATTGTCCAAGTTATTCGCGGTATCGCCGAGCAGACCAATTTGCTGGCCCTTAACGCGGCCATCGAAGCGGCGCGTGCCGGCGAGCAGGGGCGCGGCTTTGCCGTGGTGGCCGATGAAGTGCGCAATCTGGCCGCGCGCACCAGCCAGGCCACGGTGGAAATCAATGAAGTGGTGCGCCTCAACCATGACCTGGCCTTACAGGCCGTTGGCGGTATGGAAGGCAGCAAGCAGAAAACAGAACAGGGCGTGCTGTTGGCTAACAAGGCTGGCGAGGTGATGCTGGAAATCCGCGATGAAGCGCAGCGCGTGGTGGATGCTATTGGGCAGTTTACCCAGGCCATGCAGGACTAAGAACGCCTGACCAGTCTCTGGCCAGGCGTTCGTTATCAGCGCTGTTGCGGCGCAGGTTGCTGCTGGGTGATGCAGTGGATATTGCCGCCGCCGAGCAGAATCTCGCGCCCCGGCACCATTACCACGCGGTGCTCGGGGAACAGGCGACGCAGGATTGCTTCGGCTTCGGCATCCTTGGGGTCGTCGAACTTGGGCGCGATGATGCCGCCGTTGACGATCAGAAAGTTGACGTAGGAGCCGGCCAGGCGGATCGACGGATCACGCTCCTGGGTGCCGGCCGCCAGATCGACCCCGGCGCATTCTTCATCTGTCGCATACAGCGGGCCGGGAATCGGCATCTTGTGCACGATCAACTGACGGCCCTTGGCATCCCGCACGCTTTCCAGTACGCGCATGGCCGCCTGGCAGCGCGGATAGTTAGGGTCAGTGGCATCGTCGGTCCAGGCCAACAGCACTTCGCCAGGGCGTACGTAGCAGCAGAAGTTGTCGACGTGGCCGTCGGTTTCGTCATTGAACAGGCCGTCCGGCAGCCAGATCACGCTGTCGATGGCCAGATGATCGGCCAGGTACTGCTCGATCTGCTCGCGGCTCAGGTGCGGGTTGCGGTTGGGGTTGAGCAGGCATTCCTCGGTGGTGATCAGGGTGCCTTCGCCGTCGACATGGATCGAGCCTCCTTCGAGGATCAGCTCATCGGTGCGATAACGCGCGCAGCCTTCGATCTGCAGAATCTTGCGGGCTACCTGGTCATCACGTACCCAGTTGGCGTACAGGCCGCCATTCAGGCCGCCCCAGGCGTTGAATGCCCAATCCACACCGCGCACTTCGCCGCTGTTGTTGGTGACAAAGGTCGGCCCGGTGTCGCGCACCCAGGCGTCGTCGGTGGTGATTTCCACCACACGGATATTGGCGTGGGTCAGGCGCTCGCAGGCGTTCTCGTACTGGCCGGCGGACACGCACACGGTCACTGGTTCGAATTCGGCAATCGCCCTGGCCACGGCGGTAAACGCGGCTTGCGCAGGCTTGCCGCCCAGGCGCCAGTTGTCCGGGCGCTCGGGCCAGACCATCCAGGTTTGGCTATGGCTTTCCCACTCGGCGGGCATGCGGAAGCCGTCGGCGCGTGGAGTAGTCGTCAGGGTTGTCATAAATTCACCAAAACATTGAGCGGGGACGGATGGGCATTAACGCTGCGCGTCGCCACCCATCTTATAGGGGCGTTCTTACAGGGGCGTTTTTACTCGGAGGCCAGATGGCCGTCGAGGGTTTTTAGCGGGCCGTAGAGGTTCGGGCGGCGGTCACGGAAGCTGCCCCAGGCGCTGCGAATATGCTCCAGCTGATCCAAATCGAAGCTGTGCATCAGCACTGCCTCGTCGGTTTCGTTGGCTTCCTGCACCTTGGCGCCGAACTGGTCGGCGATAAACGACGAGCCATAGAAGTTGATGTGGTAATCGCTCTGGTCTTCACGGCCGATGCGGTTGCTGGCGATTAGCGGCATCAGGTTGGCGCCGGCGTGGCCCTGCTGCACGCGCTGCCAATGGTCGCGCGAGCTGATGCTCGGGTCATGCGGCTCGCTGCCGATGGCGGTTGGGTAGAACAGAATTTCGGCGCCGAGCAGTGCCATGCTGCGCGCGCACTCGGGGAACCACTGGTCCCAGCAGATGCCCACGCCGATCTTGGCGTAGCGGGTGTTCCACACCTTGAAGCCGGTGTCGCCGGGGTTGAAGTAGTACTTCTCGTGGTAGCCCGGGCCGTCCGGGATATGGCTTTTCCGATAAATCCCGAGGTTGCTGCCGTCGGCGTCGATGATCGCGATGCTGTTGAAGCGCGCGCGGCCGGCCAGTTCATAGAAGCTGATCGGCAGCACCACCTGCAGCTCCTTGGCGATTTTCTGGAAGTGCAGGATTGCCGGGTTGCTCTCGGCCGGGGTGGCCAGTTGCAGATAGTCCGGGTTGGGCTTCTGGCAGAAGTACGGCGCCTCGAACAGCTCTTGCAGCAGGATGATCTGCGCGCCCTTGCCGGCGGCCTGACGCACCAAGCGCTCGGCGTTGGCGAGATTCGCAGCGGTGTCCCAGGAGCAGGCCATCTGGGTGGCGGCGACGGTAACGATACGGGGCATGGTTTGGCACCTCAAGAGCAGTTGGGGCGGTCATCTGACACTAGCAGAGGCCGGCGACTGTGCCATGCCTCGCGGGTGAGTCATGGCAGTGGATGGCCTATTTATATCCGATAAAAATCGGCTTTAAAAGCAAAATATACGGAGATAAACGATTTTTTACCGATTTATATCGAATAAAAATCGAACTATTCTGCGCGGGCAAAATGAAGGTCGATCAAAGGCAAGGCGATACGCCGCCGCGCAGGCTGAAGTGCTGTGGGCGTTAACGGTGTGGGCAGGTGAGGGTTAGAGCGAGGGATCAGGCGCTGTAGCGTTTGTGCAGCTCGAATTGCTCGTGGCCGTCGTCCCAGCCGGCTTCCCAGGCGGCGATCAGCACATCGGCGGCGAGCCCGCGCGGGGTGTTGGCTTGTCCGGTCAGCCCGGCCATGTAGCCTTGTTGGTAAGCCTTGTTGAGGCTTTCCAGGCTCCAGTGCTGGTCATCTTCCGTGTTGAGGTCGGCGCAGGCCATGGTGGCAGCTCGCAGTGGATTTACCTGTGCAATGCTAGCCGCATCGCCTGGGCAGGGCTGCGCCGCTGATCCCGCTTTTGCCACCGCTGGCGGTTTATGTGATGCAGTTGGCGAAATACCGGCTGCGCGCGAGCCGGCATTCTTCGCAGTTATACAGCTAACGCCAGAATGCTGGCCTGATAGGCCGCAGCAAAGCTGTCGAAGTCGCCTTGTTCCTGGGCTTCCAGTTCGGCTTGGTCCTGCAGCGACTGGGCGGCGCTGGCCTCAAAGGCCGCTTGCTGCTCGGCGCTTAACGGTTGGCTGCGGAAGTATTCGGCGTGCAGCTTGCTCTGGCGCAGGGCGAACTCGGTAAAGCTCAGGCCCTGTTGCAGTTGTGCCAGTACCTGGGCGGACGGCGTCAGGCTGGTATCGGCGACCTTCGCCTGTTGCGCCTGCAAGGCCAGGCTATGGGCATTGTCGCCCTGGTTCTGGTCGAGCAGTTCGGCCAGCGGGCGGATTTGTTCGAGCAACTCATCGGCCCAGGTTTGCAGCGCTACCGCTTGGCCATTGCGTTGCAGCTGTAGCCCCGGCCGGCGACCTTCCTTGACCACGGTCAGGAAGTTGTCGGTGCAGGCATGGCATTCGCGGTTTTCCAGCAGCGGGCTGTCGGCCAGCGCGCAGAACAGCAGGAAGGCGTCGAGGAAGCGCGATTCGCTCAGGTCGATGCCCAGCGGCAGGAACGGGTTGATGTCCAGGCAGCGCACTTCGACGTACTGCACGCCACGGGCCATCAGCGCCTGGATCGGTCGTTCGCCGCTGTAGGTAACCCGCTTGGGGCGGATATTGGAGTAGTACTCGTTTTCGATCTGCAGGATGTTGGTGTTCAGCTGCAGCCACTCGCCATCCTTCTTCGCGCCGATGTCCACATAGGGCGGGTAGGGCGTGCCGACAGCCTGGCGCAGGCTGTCGGTGTAGCTGGCCAGGTCGTTGTAGCAGGGCGTCAGGCCGGATTGGGCGGTGCTCTGGTAACCCAGGTCGCTCATGCGCAGGCTGGTGGCAAAAGGCAGGTAGAGGGTTTCTGCATCCAGCTCCTGCAGCTGGTGCGGACGGCCGCGCATAAAGCCTTTGTGCAGCGCTGGCGAGGCGCCAAACAGGTACATCAGCAGCCAGCTGTAACGGCGGAAGTTGCGGATCAACGCGATATAGCGCGCCGACTGGTAATCCCGCGCGCTGCGCGTATCGCCTTCGGCCTGCTGCTGCAGTTGCCACAGCGCTTCCGGCAGGGAGAAGTTGTAGTGGATGCCGGCAATGCACTGCATGGTTTTGCCGTAACGCAGGGCCAGGCCCTTGCGGTAGACGTACTTGAGTTCGCCGATATGCGAGCTGCCGTAACGGGCGATCGGGATCGTCTCTTCGTCCGGTAGGGCGCAGGGCATCGACGGGCTCCACAGGTATTCGCCATCCAGCTTGCTGTAGGCGAAGCGGTGGATCTGCTCCAGGTCGGCCAAGGTCGCCGCCGGATCAGGCTCGGCCGGAGTAATAAATTCCAGCAACGATTCGGAATAGTCGGTGGTGATCTGCGTGTGGGTCAGCGCCGAGCCGAGGGCGGCCGGGTGCGGGGTCAGCGCCAGCTGGCCGTCGCCATCGACGCGCAAGCATTCGCGCTCGATACCGTGCAGGCATTGGGAAAGCAGGGAGAGGTTGGCGCGCTCGCCAAGCTGGGCCAGGCGGCGGGGTAACAGGTCGCTCAAGATTGCATTCCTTCACGCATCGGTCGCCTCAATATGGGGACGACACGCATGCTCTACAAGGGGGCGAGAAAACCGCGCTCAGCGGTCGATAGCGCTTTATAACCCGAGGCGGGTGAAGAAGGTTATAGCTGGGCGCAGTGCATTTGCGTCAGGGCGACGCGGCAGGGGCGGGCGCGCGGCCCACGGACATAGTGCCTATGTCCGTGGGCGTTGGCTTATTTCTTCAGCTGCTTGGCATTGGCAAACAGCGCTGCCATGCCGCCGCTGGCCGGCGCCGGCTTTTCCTGGCTGGAATGGCGTTCGCTGCGCGGTGCGTTGCCGGCCGGCTTGCCGCCACGTGCACCGCCACGCGGGCCTTCGATCTTCTCGCCAGGCGTGTCACCCATGCGCATCGACAGGGCGATGCGGTTGCGCGGGATGTCGACTTCCATGACCTTGACCTTGACCACGTCGCCGGCCTTGACCGCTTCGTGTGGGTCCTTGATGAACTTCTCCGACAGCGCCGAGATATGCACCAGACCGTCCTGGTGTACGCCGATGTCGACGAAGGCGCCGAAGTTGGTCACGTTGGTCACCACGCCTTCGAGCATCATGCCCAGCTTGAGGTCGTTAAGGGTTTCCACACCTTCCTGGAACTCGGCGGTCTTGAACTCCGGGCGTGGGTCGCGGCCGGGTTTTTCCAGCTCGCTCAAGATATCGCCGATGGTCACCAGACCGAACTTGTCGTCGGTGAACTGTTTCGGGTCGAGGCGCTTGAGGAAACCTGAGTCGCCGATCAGCGAGCGGATATCGCGGCCGGTGTCGGCGGCAATGCGCTGCACCAGCGGGTAGGTTTCCGGGTGCACGGCGGAGGCATCCAGCGGGTTGCTGCCGTTCATTACACGCAGGAAGCCGGCGGCCTGTTCGAAGGTCTTGTCGCCCAGGCGCGGTACTTTCAGCAGGTCGGCGCGGCTGTTGAATGCGCCGTTGGCGTCGCGGAAGGCGACGATATTCTGCGCCAGGGTGGTGTTCAGCCCTGAGATGCGTGCCAGCAGTGCGGCGGAAGCGGTATTCACATCCACGCCGACGGCGTTTACGCAGTCCTCGACCACCGCATCCAGCGAGCGCGCCAGTTTCAGCTGGGATACGTCGTGCTGGTACTGGCCAACACCGATGGATTTCGGGTCGATCTTCACCAGCTCGGCCAGCGGGTCCTGCAGGCGGCGGGCGATGGACACGGCGCCGCGCAGCGACACGTCCATGTCCGGGAACTCCTTGGCAGCCAGTTCCGAGGCGGAGTACACCGAGGCACCGGCCTCAGACACCATGACTTTGGTCAGATTCAAGCCCGGCAGCTTCTTGATCAGGTCAGCGGCCAGCTTGTCGGTCTCACGGCTGGCGGTGCCGTTGCCGATGGAGATCAGGTCGACCGCGTGCTTGGCGCAGAGTTTGGCGAGGATCGCCAATGTGCCGTCCCAGTCATTGCGCGGCGCATGCGGGTAAACGGTGGCGGTTTCCAGCACCTTGCCGGTGGCATCCACCACCGCCACTTTGCAGCCGGTGCGTAGGCCCGGGTCCAGCGCCAGGGTGGCGCGCGGGCCAGCCGGGGCGGCCAGCAGCAGGTCGTGTAGGTTGCGGGCGAACACGTTGATTGCTTCGTCTTCCGCCGCTTCGCGCAGCTCGCCGAACAGGTCGGTTTCCAGGTGGGTGTAGAGCTTGACCTTCCAGGTCCAGCGCACCACTTCGCCCAGCCATTTATCGGCGGCGCGGCCACGGGCGCTGATGCCGAAGCGCTTGCCGATCATGCCTTCGCAGGGGTGCATGCTGCCTGGGGCCTCATCGCCGACCTTCAGGCTGGCGCTGAGGATGCCTTCGTTACGCCCGCGGAAGATCGCCAGGGCGCGGTGCGAGGGCGCGCCCTTGAGCTTCTCGTCGTGTTCGAAGTAATCGCGGAACTTGGCGCCTTCGTTCTCTTTGCCGGCAACTACGCGGGCGCTGAGGATGGCGTTGTCCTTGAGGTAGCTGCGCAGGCTGGCCAGCAGATTGGCGTCCTCGGCGAAGCGCTCCATCAGGATGTATTTAGCGCCTTCGAGTACAGCCTTGACGTCGGCAAAGCCTTTTTCGGCGTCGATAAAACGCTCGGCTTCGCTTTCGGGAGTCAGCTCGGGGTCGTTAAACAGTGCGTCGGCCAGCTCGCCGAGGCCGGCTTCCAGGGCGATCTGGCCCTTGGTGCGGCGCTTTTGCTTGAACGGCAGGTAGAGGTCTTCCAGGCGGGTCTTGGTTTCGGCCAGGTTGATCTCGCGGGTCAGCTCCGGGGTCAGCTTGCCCTGTTCCTCGATGCTGGCGAGGATGCTGGCGCGGCGCTCGTCGAGTTCGCGCAGGTAGCGCAGGCGCTCTTCCAGGTTGCGCAGCTGGGTGTCGTCGAGGCTGCCGGTTACCTCTTTACGATAGCGTGCGATAAACGGCACGGTGGAGCCTTCATCGAGCAGCGCCACGGCGGCGGCGACCTGTTGCGGGCGTACGCCCAGTTCTTCGGCGATGCGGTTGTTGATGCTGAGCATAGAAAAAGCTACCCACACTGAAACGAAAAACCAGCCACGCAGACCACGGGCCAGACACGAAAGCCGCGCATTATAAACACTGCCCGGCAGCGCGCCGGGAACCAGTCGGGGAAAAATCTGCTAACAATGGGCTGCACGTCGGCTGCGGCTCCTGAGCCATAATGCCGGCCATTGCACACTGCCAGCGCGTCCGCGCCCGGCGGATGCCCGGACAAGGAGCCCTGAATGAGCAGCACTGCACTTCCCGCTGAAGGCGAAAAAATCCTTATCGTCGACGACGACGCCCGCCTGCGTCGCCTGCTTGAGCGCTTCTTTGACGAGCAGGGCTACCGCGTGCGTGCGGTGGAAAACGTCGAGCAGATGGACCGTCTGCTGGCCCGCGAGCTGTTCAATCTGGTGGTGCTCGACCTGATGCTGCCGGGCGAGGACGGCCTGTCCGCCTGCCGCCGCCTGCGTGAGGCGAACAATCAGGTGCCGATCATCATGCTCACCGCCAAGGGCGATGAGGCCAGCCGCATCCAGGGCCTGGAGCTGGGCGCTGACGATTACCTGGCCAAGCCGTTCAACCCGCGCGAGCTGCTGGCGCGGATCAAGGCCGTGCTGCGCCGCCAGGCCCCGGTAGTACCGGGCGCGCCGGGCAGCGAGGACGAAAGCGTGAGCTTTGGCGAGTACGAACTGAGCCTGGCCACCCGCGAGCTGAAGAAGGGTGATGAGGTGCATATGCTCACCACCGGCGAGTTCGCCGTGCTCAAGGCGCTGGTGCAACACGCCCGCGAGCCGCTGACCCGCGACAAGCTGATGAACCTGGCCCGTGGCCGCGAGTGGGACGCCCTGGAGCGCTCCATCGACGTGCAGATTTCCCGCCTGCGCCGGCTGATCGAGCCGGACCCGTCCAAGCCGCGCTATATCCAGACGGTCTGGGGCGTGGGTTATGTGTTTGTGCCGGACGGTAATAAATAGATCTTGATGAAAACCCCTCTCTGGTTCCCGCAAAGCTTCTTCGCCCGCACGCTGTGGCTGGTGCTGATCGTGGTGCTGTTCTCCAAGGCGCTGACCCTGGTTTATCTGATGATGAACGAGGATGTGCTGGTCGACCGCCAGTACAGCCATGGCGCGGCGCTGACCCTGCGCGCCTATTGGGCGGCGGACCCGGAAGATCGCGCGACCATCGCCGAGGCCGCCGGGCTCAAGCGCGTGCCGCACGAGCAGGTGCCGGCCACCGAGCAACACTGGCCGTATAGCGAGATTTTTGCCCGGCAGATGCAGACCGAACTGGGCCCGGACACCGAAGTGCGGGTGCGCGCCAAGAGCCCGCCTGCGCTCTGGGTACATGCGCCGGCACTGGGCGAGGACTGGCTGCGGGTGCCGCTGTATCCGCATCCACTGCGTGGGCAGAAAATCTGGAGTGTGCTGGGCTGGTTCCTGGCGATTGGGCTGCTGTCGACGGCGGCGGCGTGGATTTTCGTCCGTCAGCTCAGCGCGCCCTTGAATCGCCTGGTGTTTGCCGCCCGGCAGATCGGTAAGGGCCGCAGCGTGCGCCTGCCAGTGGGCGATACACCGAACGAGATGGCCGAGGTGTACCGCGCCTTCAACCAGATGGCCGAAGACGTCGAACAAGCCGCGCGCGAGCGTGAACTGATGCTCGCCGGGGTGTCGCACGACCTGCGTACGCCACTGACTCGCCTGCGCCTGTCCATGGAATTTCTCCACACCGACTCGGAGCTGACCGAGGACATGGTCCGTGATATCGAGGACATGGATGCGATCCTCGACCAGTTCCTCGCCTTTATCCGCGACGGCCGTGACGAGCCGTTGGAGCAGCTCGACCTGCGCGAACTGATCAGCGAAGTGGTCGCACCCTACAACCAGAAGCAGGAAATGGTGCGCCTGTGCATGGAGCCGGTGCCGGCTTTCCCATTGCGCCGGGTGTCGCTCAAGCGGCTCCTGGTCAACCTGATCGAAAATGCCCTGCGTTACGGCGGCAACGCGGTGGAAGTGGCGGTGTCCTTGTCTGGCGACCACAGCGCGCCGTATGTGGTGCTGAGTGTGCTGGACCGTGGCGCGGGCATTGATCCGGCCGAGTTGGGCAGCATCTTCAACCCCTTTATCCGTGGCGACCGCGCCCGTGGCGGCCAGGGCGCCGGGTTGGGCTTGGCCATCGTCAAGCGCATCGCCGCCTTGCACGGCGGCAGCGTCGAATTGCGTAACCGCTCCGGCGGTGGCCTGGAAGCGCGGGTTTGCCTGCCGTTGGGGCTGCTGTTGCCGCGCGACGCGGTCTAGAGGGCACTGGCATACTGTCATCACTGCGCTGAACTATGCTTTATCAGCGCGATGACATGAGGTCAGCATGCCTGCAGTTCCCCACCGCCTCTCACCATGGACCTGGTTGCTGCCGCTGCCATTGCTCCATCTGGCCACCTGGCTTTCCCTGGCGACCCAGTTCACCGATGGGGCGGCGCTGTGGTACCCACCGTTTGCCCTGGCGCTGGTGTTTGCCCTGTGGTGGGGGCCGCGCGTATTGCTTGCGGTGTACCTCAATGCCGCGTTGTCGATTCCGTTGTGGGGCCTGGAATGGCAGTGGGCGCCGCTCTATGCCCTGCCGGAAACCCTCGGTGTAGCGCTGGCCTGGCTGTTGCTGCGGCAGCGGCCGTTTGATCCGGCGTTGCCCGACCTCAGTCATTTGCTGCGTTTTATGCTGCTTGGCGTGCTGCTGCCGATTGTGCCCATGTCGCTGGGTGTGCAGGGTAATCTCTGGTTGTTTGGTCATGCGCCACTGGAGGAATTGCCCTCGGGCAGCATGACCCTGTGGCTGGCCGATAGCCTTACCGCCCTGGCCATCGCCATTCCCTTGCTGGTGTATCTGACCCCCTGGTTGCGGCGCCACGGCTGGTTGGCAGGGCCCGTGCGCAGCGGCTGTGAGCAGGTGCCCGAGGTGCTGCGCCAGTTGCCGCCCTGGCCGCTGCTGGTGCTGCTGTTGATCGGCATGCCCTGGCTCCTTGGGGTGCTGCCACTGACCCTCAATCTGCCGCTGATTGGCGTGATGCTACTGGGCCTGGCGTTGGTCTGGGGTTTTGCTGGCGGTCTCTGTGGCGCGGTGCTCAGCGTATTGATGGTGTTGATCCTGCCGCTGCTGCGCGGCCTGGTGAATAGCGCGGCCTGGCTCGACCCGCAACGCATGGAGCTGCACTTCAGCGTGCTGCTATTTATGCTCGCCACCCTCCTGGTGGGGCGCAGCCTGAGCGATCTGCGCCAGGCGCTGGCGCGCAGTGCGCAGATGCAGCAGCAACTGGCCCTGGCCAACTTGGCGCTGGAGGCCAGCCCTCTGGGGGTGATCATTGCCGATGCGCGCCAGCCGGCATTGCCGCTGATCTACTGCAACCCGGCCTTCGAGCAGATTACCGGCTACAGCCGCGAGGAGGCCCTGGGCAACAATTGGAACTTCCTCCTGCGCGATGACCAGCAGCAACAGGGCTTGAGCCGCTTGCAGCAGGCCGTGCGCGAGGGTATGGGCTGCGATGTGGTGCTGCGTAACTACCGCAAGAACGGCCAGCAATTCTGGAACGAATTTACCCTGGCGCCGATGCGCGATGACCAGGGCATCAGCCATTTTGTCGCCCTGCAGAGCGATGTCACCGCCCGCGAGCAACTGGCCACCCAGGTGCGCTCACAGAGCGACGAGCTGCTCAAACAGAGCTATCTGTTCAGCCAGACCGAGCACATCGCCAACCTCGGCGGCTGGGTGCTGAACCTGCCAGAGCAGGATATGGACTGGAGCGCCGGCTGCTTTCGCATCTACGAGCTGGACCCGAAAAACGGCACGCCTAACCTCAATGGCGCCCTGAGTTACCTGGATGCCAGCGGCCGCGTGCTGGCCGAACAGGTGTTGCAGCAGTTGATCGATGGGCTGGAGCAATTCGATATCGAGGTGCGCCTGCTTACCGCCAAGGGCAAGACGCGTTGGCTGCGTATTCGTGGCATTACCGAGCGCGATGGCGCCGAGTTGGTGCGCGTGTATGGCGCGTTGCAGGATGTCAGCGCGCGTAAATACGCCGAACAGCAATTGCGCGAACGGGATGAGCGCCTGCGCCTGTTCTTCGAGGCGCCGCTGATCGGCATGGCCCTGACCAGCCCGAACTTTGCCTGGGAGGAGGTCAACCACAAGCTCTGCAGCATTCTCGGGCGTTCGCGCGAACAGCTGCTGGCGTCGAGCTGGGAAGAGCTGTCGCTGGAAGACGACCTGCACAACGAGCTGCCGCTACTCGACCAGGTGCTCAGCGGCCGCCGTGAAGGTTTTGAGCTGGAAAAACGCTTTCGCCGCGCCGACGACAGCCTGGTACATACCCGCGTCAGCCTGCGCGCGGTGCGCCACAGCACCGGCCGGGTGCGCATGTTTCTGCTGCTGGTGGAAGACATCAGCGAGCGCCTGCAGGCCGAGGCGCGCTACCGCACCATTGTCGAGAATGCGCCCGAGGCGATCATGCTGTTCGATCTGCACGGCACGCTGGTCGAGTGCAATGACAACGCCTTGCGCCTGCTGCGTTACAGCCGTGAAGAGATTGCCAGCAAGCGCGTGTTTGATCTAAGCCCGAGCAAGCAGGCGGACGGCCAGCTGACCGCCGAGCTGGGCCAGGTCTACCTGCAACGGGCGATGTCCGGCGAGGCGCCGGTATTCGACTGGCTGCACCGCGACAGCAAGGGCCGGCAGATTCCTTGCGAGGTGCGCCTGGTGCGCATGCCGGGTGAGCCGGTGCTGATTCGCGGCAGCGTCACCGATATTTCCGAGCGTCAGCGTTATCAGCGCGAGATCGAGCGGCTGGCCTTCAGTGATGAACTCACCGGCCTGCCCAATCGGCGTTTGCTGCTCGACCGTCTGCAGCACGCGATGGACCGCGAGCAGCGCGAAAATACCCTGGGCGCCCTGCTGTTTATCGACCTCGATCACTTCAAAACGGTCAACGACAGCCTCGGCCACCTGGTCGGCGATGGCCTCCTGCGTGAGGTTACGGCGCGCCTGGCCAGCGGCTTGCGCGCCGAAGACACACTGGCGCGGATGGGCGGAGACGAGTTTGTGGTGCTGCTCGAAGGGCTCGACAGCAACCCGCAACTGGCGGCGGAAGCGGCAGCAGTCACTGCAGAAAAACTGCTGAAAAGCCTGGTGGGCACCTGCTGGATTGATGGCCATGAGCTGTCGATCAGCGCCAGCATCGGCATCGCCCTGCACCCTTTCGGCAGTCAGGTGGCCGCCGACGTGCTGAAACAGGCGGACACCGCCATGTACCGGGCCAAGCAGGGCGGGCGCAACGCCTTGCACTTCTTCGCCCCGGAAATGCAGGCGGCCATCGACCAGCGGCTGCAGATGCAGAGCGAGCTGCGTCAGGCGGTGCAGCGCAACCAGCTGTATCTGGTGTTTCAGCCGCAACTGGCGCTGGCCACCGAGCGCATTGCTGGTGCGGAAGTGCTACTGCGCTGGGTGCATCCAGAGCGCGGCGAAGTGATGCCCGGCGACTTTATCCCGCTGGCTGAAGAAACCGGCTTGATCGAGGAACTCGGTGCCTGGGTGCTGGAACAGGCCTGCGCGGCATTAGCGCGCTGGTTACCGCAGTGGCCGCAGCTGGTGCTGGCGGTCAACCTCAGCCCGCGCGAGCTGCGCCAACGCAGTTGTGTGGCGCGCATCAGCGAGTGCCTGCAGCGCCATCAGGTGCCGGCCACGGCGTTGGAGCTGGAAATCACTGAGGGCGTGCTGCTGGAGGAGGTCGAGCAGTGCATCAGCAATATGCAGGCGCTCAAGGCGCTGGGCGTGCGTTTCGCCATCGATGATTTCGGCACCGGCTACTCCTCGCTGACTTACCTCAAGCGTCTGCCGCTGGATCGCCTGAAGATCGACCGCAGCTTTACCTGGGACATGGACGGTGAGGACGGCAGCGGCCTGATGCTGGTGCAGACCATTCTGGTAATCGCCCGCAACCTGGGCCTGGAATGCGTGGCCGAAGGCATCGAAAGCCAGTGGCAGCTCGACTGTTTGCGTCAGCATGGCTGTTCGCTGGGTCAGGGGTATTACTTTAGCCGGCCGCTAAAAGAGGCGGACTTCCAGGCTTGGATGGCGGCTCATCACGGTTAGGCGCGGTCGAGACAAGGTTCAGGTGTAGGGTGGATGACGTTTCACCCATCCACCAGCGGCTGTCTCATGGTGGATGAAAAGAGCGTCATCCACCCTACAGCCTGCAGCGTTTCGCAATTCTTGACCGGGCTTCGCCTATGCCCGGCTCACCCCTTGCCCTTAGTACGGGTTAGGTTCGGGCCGCTATTCTTCTCCAGATGCTGAATCACCAGGCTGGCGACATCCTTGCCGGTGGTGGTTTCAATGCCTTCCAGGCCCGGCGATGAGTTCACTTCCATCACCAGCGGGCCGTGGTTGGAGCGCAGGATATCCACGCCGGCCACCGACAGGCCCATCACCTTGGCGGCGCGGATGGCGGTCATGCGTTCTTCCGGGGTGATCTTGATCAGGCTGGCGCTGCCGCCACGGTGCAGGTTGGAGCGGAATTCGCCCGGCTTGGCCTGGCGCTTCATTGCGGCAATCACCTTGTCGCCGACCACAAAGCAGCGGATGTCCGCGCCGCCGGCTTCCTTGATGTATTCCTGCACCATGATGTCCTGCTTGAGGCCCATAAAGGCCTCGATCACCGACTCGGCGGCAGTGGCTGTTTCACACAGCACCACGCCGATGCCCTGGGTGCCTTCCAGCACCTTGATCACCAGCGGCGCGCCGTTGACCATGTCGATCAGGTCGGCGATGTCATCCGGTGAGTGGGCAAAACCGGTCACCGGCAGGCCGATACCGCGTCGCGACAAGAGTTGCAGCGAGCGCAGTTTGTCCCGCGAGCGGGCAATGGCCACCGACTCGTTAAGCGGGAATACGCCCATCATCTCGAACTGGCGCAGCACCGCGCAGCCATAAAAGGTCACCGACGCGCCAATCCGTGGGATCACCGCGTCAAAGCCTTCCAGCGGCTTGCCACGGTAGTGGATCTGCGGCTTGTGGCTGGCGATGTTCATATAGGCCCGCAGGGTGTCGATCACCACCATCTCGTGGCCCCGCAGCTGCCCGGCTTCGACCAGGCGGCGGGTGGAATACAGGCGCGGGTTGCGCGACAGCACAGCGATCTTCATTGGGCACCAGGGGAGTCAGCGAGGGTGGGTTTGTTCTGTACGTAGGTCAGCGCCGGGTTGACCAGCAACTGCCCGGCAATCAGCGCCTTGGAGCCAAGCAACACGCGGTAGCGCATGGTTTTGCGGCAGGTCAGGGTGAACTCCACCGGCCATTCGCGCTCGCCCAGAGTCAGGTTGGTGCGGATCACATAACGCGACTGCGTGTGGCCATTTGAGCTTTTGATGGTTTTCACAGAAACCAGCTGCGCCTCGCAGCGATGACGGCGCTGCACCAGGGTGCCGAGGTGCGCGGTAAAGCGTACCCAGGGTTCGCCATCGCGGTCGAACGGCTGGATCTCGCTGGCGTGCAGGCTGGAGGTGCTGGCGCCGGTATCAATCTTGGCGCGCAGGCCGACCATGCCCAGTTCCGGCAGGTTGATCCATTCACGCAGGCCGATTACGCCAAGTTGGTCGAAAGTCTTCAAAGGGCGATCCATGGTATTTGCGGGCATTCTAGTTGGCCCTTATGACAACTGCATCAGGCAAAATGTCCGCCTGCACAGTGGGCATCAGTGGGGATCAGATGAGCGATAAAGACGACGACAAGGTACGCCTGGATAAATGGCTGTGGGCCGCGCGCTTTTATAAAACCCGTGCCCTGGCCAAGGCGGCTATCGAAGGCGGCAAGGTGCACCATCGCGGTGAGCGCTGCAAACCGGGCAAGGAGCCGAGAGTCGGTGATGTCTACGTGATCCGTACCGGCTTCGAGGAGCGCAGCGTGGTGGTGCAGGCGCTTTCAGTAGTGCGCCGTGGCGCGCCCGAGGCGCAGGCGTTGTATGCCGAAACGGCGGAAAGCATCGAGCGCCGCGAGCAAGCGGCGGCGCAGCGCAAGGCAGGGGCGCTGGGTATGCAGACCGATGGCCGGCCGAGCAAGAAACAGCGCCGGCAGATGCACGACTTCAATGATCGGCAAGACGGCGGCCTGCGCCATCCCTGGGCTGACGAAGAAGCCTAGGGGCGTGGCGCCTTTATTTAGCGCCCGCTGATAACGCTCAGGCGGCCCAGCAGTGGCAGCTTGGCCAGGCTCTTGAGCAGCGGCTGGGTGACGTATTCCAGCCACTCACTGGTTTTGTAGGCAAACGGCGTAAAGCAGCCCCAGGCCAGCGCCAGCAGGGCGAGGAATACGCCGCCAACCAGGGCGTCCGAGCCCCAATGTGCGCCGGCTACCAGGCGCGGCAGCATAAAAATCACCGCCATCGTCCAGACCAGCAGCAGGCGCCAATTGCGCGCGAAGAAGCTCATAAACATCGCCCAGATCAGCAGCACCGAGGCGTGATCGCCAGGGAAGCTGCGGGTGGCGCTGTCCTTCATGTCCCAGCGCTCTTCCCAGGTTGGGAACAGCTCAGTCAGCCGCGCGGCGCCTTCCACCACCAGCGATGCACTTGGTCGCTGCCAGCCCATCAGCTTGACCAGCTCGGCGAAGCCGACGCGAAACAGCAACATCACGATCAGCGCCGCGAGAAAGGCATACAGCGCCTTGCGCACCTGAGCGCCGCTGAACACCAGGTCAGCCTTGAGCATCACGGCCAGCATCAGCACACCAACACCCATGTCCACCGGGCGCATGCTGCCGATTGCCCAGGTCTGCGCCCACAAGCCGGCGCTATGCACGGGTTCGTTGAGCAGGGTAAACAGCTGCAGATCGAACTGGTCCCACAGCGCGCGGCTGGGCGCCCACAGCCAGCTGGCGAGCAGCAGCAGGGCGACGATATGGCAGGCAACCAGCGGGCGGATACGCCACTGGTCGTTAATAAAAGAAGGGGTCATGCAGTGGCATCCTTGTCATCTGTAAGGGATTAAGGCGGCGGGCATGCTAGGTATTCTGTCTTCTGATTGCAAAGATTCGCTCTGCCTTTTGTCGGCAACTGTGACCCGGGTTGGTATCGATAGCTTCCGCCCGCAGCGCTGATAGATAAGAGGCGCTTGGTCGGACGGGCGTTTGCGCCTAAAATCGCGGGCCGAGTCACATTCAGTGAAGTTGGCATGTCTGATTTTTCCCAACGCTTCTTGTTCGACGACAGCGATATCCGTGGCGAACTGGTCGGTCTGACCGACAGCTACAGCCATGTGCTGGCCAAACACACCTACCCGCAACCGGTCGCTCAACTGCTGGGTGAGCTGCTGGCCGCTGCCTCGCTGCTGATCGGTACACTGAAGTTCGAAGGCCTGCTGATTCTCCAGGCGCGCTCCTCCGGTGCGGTGCCGCTGCTGATGGTCGAGTGCTCCAGCGAAGGCGAACTGCGCGGTATCGCCCGCTACCACGCTGAACAGATCACTGCCGATGCCAACCTGCGTGAGCTGATGCCCGATGGCGTGCTGGCCATGACCGTCGACCCGAAATCCGGGCAGCGTTATCAGGGCATCGTCGATCTGGAAGGGGACACCCTGGCCGATTGCCTGACCAATTACTTCGCCACCTCCGAGCAGTTGCCCACCCGTTTCTGGCTCAGTGCCGATGGCCAACGTGCCCGCGGCCTGTTGTTGCAGCAGCTGCCGGCCGACCGTTTGAAGGAAGCCGATGAGCGTGAAGCCAGCTGGCAGCACGCCATGGCCCTGGCCGATACCCTGAAGGCTGAAGAACTGCTGGGGTTGGATAACGAAACCCTGCTGCACCGCCTGTATCACCAGGAAGCGCTGCGCCTGTTTGACCCGCGCGCCCTGCAGTTCCGCTGCAGCTGCTCGCGTGAACGTTCCAGCCGCGCGCTGATCAGCCTCGGCCAGGCCGATGCCGAGGTGCTGGTGCAGGAACACGGCGGCAGCGTGGAAATAGATTGCCAGTTCTGCAACGAGCGCTATCTCTTCGATGCCGCCGATGTGTTGCAACTGTTTATCGATGGGAGCATCGAAGCTCCATCGGATACGCGCCACTGATTTACGATCTGCTGTGCGTCGGCCCTGCTGCGTTAAAAACAGGCTCGGAATGCTCATGTACAAAAGTACACTCCGCTTCCTCTCCTGTTTTTGCCTTGCAAGGCTCTAGCTCGCTAGATCGTAAGCAGGTTAGTGGGTAAATAGCACGTAAACCGTGCCGGAATGATCTGATCAGAGGCTGCACCCGCAGCCGGCTTTTTCTGGCATAATCCGGCGCACTTTTTTCGCTGTAGTAGTGCTTGATTTTCTACTACAAAACGTTCGGAAGACTCGGCCGCTTGGCCGACGGGGACCCACATGACGCAAGCCAACAACGCCGTGTACACCGACATCAGCGCTGCCCAACTGGTCGAAGAAGCCCTTCGTCGCGGTGAAGGCGAGCTGGCCGCCAACGGCTCCCTGGTCGTACGCACAGGCCATCGCACGGGTCGTTCGCCGGCAGATCGCTTCATCGTGCAAGAGCCGAGCACCGAGGCGAAAATCGCCTGGGGCGCGATCAACCGTCCGTTCCCGGCTGACAAGTTCGATGCCCTGTGGGACCGCGTGCAGGCGTTCTCCGACGCGCAGGACAGCTTCGTTTCCTACGTTCATGTAGGTTCTGCCGACGCGCACTACCTGCCGGTCAAGATGACCACTGCCACCGCCTGGCAGAACCTGTTCGGCCGTTGCCTGTTTATCAACCCGGAGCAGTACAACCCGGCTGGCAAAGGTGAGTGGCAAGTGCTCAACGTCGCCAACTTCGAGTGCGATCCTGCGCGTGACGGCACCAATTCCGATGGCTGTGTGATCCTCAACTTCGCCGCCAAGAAAGTCCTGATCGCCGGCATGCGTTACGCCGGTGAAATGAAGAAAGCCATGTTCAGCGTGCAGAATTTCCTGCTGCCGGACGCCGACGTGCTGCCGATGCACTGCGCGGCCAACATCGGTGAAGAAGGCGACGTGACCCTGTTCTTCGGTCTGTCCGGTACCGGCAAGACCACCCTGTCGGCCGACGAAAGCCGCTACCTGATCGGCGACGACGAGCACGGCTGGGGCGTGGGCGTGGTGTTCAACATCGAAGGCGGTTGCTATGCCAAGTGCATCGACCTGTCCGAGAAGAACGAGCCGGTGATCTGGAAAGCCATCCAGTTCGGCGCCGTGCTGGAAAACGTCGTCCTAGATGAAAACCGTGTACCGAACTACGCCGACGACAGCCTGACCCAGAACAGCCGCGCGGCTTACCCGCTGGAGCTGGTTGAGAAGCGCAGTGAGAAGAACCTCGGCGGCGAGCCGAACGCCGTAATCTTCCTGACCTGCGACCTGACTGGCGTACTGCCGCCGGTGTCGATCCTCAACGAAGAGCAAGCGGCTTACCACTTCCTCTCCGGCTACACCGCGCTGGTCGGTTCCACCGAAATGGGTTCGGGCGGCGGCATCAAGTCGACCTTCTCCACCTGCTTCGGCGCGCCGTTCTTCCCGCGTCCGGCTGGCGAATACGCTGAGCTGCTGATCAAGCGTATCCGCGGCTTCGGTTCTAAGGTCTACCTGGTCAATACCGGCTGGACCGGCGGCGGCTACGGCGTTGGCAAGCGCTTCAATATCCCGACCACCCGTGGCGTGATCGCAGCGATCCAGAGCGGCGCGCTGATCGGCACCGAAACCGAGCTGCTGCCGATCATCAACCTGAGCGTGCCGAAGTCGGTACCGGGCGTTGAAACCAACCTGCTCAACCCGCGCAACACCTGGGAAGACAAAAACGCCTACGACGAAGCCGCCAAAGGCCTGGCCAAGCTGTTTATCGAAAACTTCCAGAAGTTCGATGTCAGCGACGCCATCAAGAATGCCGGCCCGCAGCTCTAAGCTGTATCCGAAGCGTTGAAAAAACCGCCGTTAATCGGCGGTTTTTTTATGCATGGGAAATCAAGCATCAATCCGTAGGAGGCGCTTTAGCGGCGAGCTTTTAATAAGTTGTCGCGGCTAAAGCCCCTCCCACGGTGCTTTGCATGTGCGATAAGAAACGGAAAAGCCGCCCGGAGGCGGCTTTGGGTGCGTATCTGCTAACAGATCAGGCACGTTTGCGACGTGTTGCGCGTTGCACTCTTGCTCAGGTGGCCGCTCTGCACGGCCTGGCTGTTGCTATATGGCTGTCTCGGGCCACAGCGCTAACGGGGTTGGCAACTCAGGCGATTTCCAGGGCCATTGTCTGCGGCTGTCGACTTCAGCATGACTGGCGAGTGCCAGGTAGGTGTCGATATGTCGCGGGTGGCCGCTGGCGCTTTCGAGTTGTGTGGCGGCGTTAGGTCTATGGTTTGGCATAACTCACGGCGAACCTGAGTTGTCCCGCCAGACTGCGCATCGGCCTGTGGTTCGCATCAGCTACTCCGGTTCTTCCGGGGTCTATGCTGCGCGGCCATCTGGCCTGGGTGGTGAGCGATCTAGTGGGTAACCGGCAAGCTGCCGCTGAAACCAGATACCTGCATACTCATCTCCTTTTTTATTTGCATGGTTTGAATGTACGCCTGTGTGGCCCGTGGTGTTAGTTGGATTGGCAATAGCAGCGCGGCTTGTAGGAATTAATCATTGTTTGCCGCCAGTGCGGTCAATGGAGTGACAGCTATGAGTACCCTTGAGCGTGTGTTTGGTTTTCAGCAACTGCGTCCTGGCCAGGAGCGGGTGGTGACGGCCGTGCTGGCGGGCCGTTCGGCGGCGGCGATCTTCCCCACAGGTTCGGGCAAGTCGCTGTGCTACCAGCTGCCGGCGCTGCATCTGCCGCACCTGACGTTGGTGGTCTCGCCCTTGCTGGCGCTGATGCAGGATCAGTTGGCGTTTCTGCATAGCCGTGGCATCAGCGCCGCCAGTATCGATTCGGCGCAAAGCCGCGAGGAGGCCAGCGCGGTGATGACGCGGGCGAAATCCGGCGAGCTGAAGATTCTGATGATCTCGGTCGAACGCCTGAAAAATGAGCGTTTTCGCAACTTTATCGCCCAGGTACCGATCTCGTTGCTGGTGATCGACGAGGCCCACTGCATTTCCGAGTGGGGGCACAACTTCCGTCCGGATTACCTCAAGCTGCCGGATTACCAGCGCCAGTTCGGCATCCCGCAGGTGCTGCTGCTCACCGCCACGGCCACGCCGCCGGTGATTGCCGATATGCAGCAGAAGTTCGCCATCGCCGCCGATGATGTGGTCACTACCGGTTTCTATCGCGCCAACCTCAACCTGCTGGTCGAGCCGGTCAGTGGTGCTGACAAGCAGCGCCGTCTGGAGCAGTGGCTGGGTGCCAAGGCCGGGCAGCCGAGTATTGTCTACGTGACCCAGCAGAAGACCGCCGAGCAGGTGGCTGCGCGCCTGAGCCAGCGCGGCATTGCTGCCAGTGCCTACCACGCCGGTATGCCACATGAGGCCCGTGAGGCGATTCAGCGCCAGTTTATGGCCGGGCAGATCAACTGCATCGTCGCCACCATCGCCTTTGGCATGGGTATCGATAAGTCGGACATCCGCAATGTGCTGCACTTCGACCTGCCGAAATCCATCGAGAATTACAGCCAGGAAATCGGCCGCGCCGGCCGCGATGGTCAGCCCTCCGATTGCCTGGTGCTGGCCAACCGCGACAGCCTCAACGTGCTGGAAAACTTCGTTTACGGCGACACGCCGGAGCTGGACGGCATTCGTTGTGTACTGGATGAGTTGCTGGGCAGCACTGCGCCTGGAAACAATGGCAGCGGCGAATGGGAGCTGATGCTCAACCAGCTTTCCGAGCAGAGCAATATTCGCCAGTTGCCGCTGAAAACCCTGCTGGTGCAGCTGGAGTTACGCGGCATCATTGCTCCGCGTTACGCCTATTTCGCCGAATATCGCTTCAAATTCCTCTTGGAGCCCGAAGCGCTGCTGGAAAAGTTCGAGGGTGAGCGGCGGCAGTTTGTCGAGGCGCTGGTCGCTACCTCACAACGCGCACGCACCTGGTGCACGGTGGACTTCGACCAGCTCTACCAACAGCACCAGGCTGAGCGCGGCCGGGTGATCAAGGCCCTGGATTACTTCCAGGAAAAGGGCTGGATTGAGCTGGAAAGCAAGCAGATGACTGAGGTCTACGCGCTGCTCGACCCAGGCTTCGACCCAGTTGCCCTGAGCGGCGAATTGCACGGCTATTTCAGCCAGCAGGAAGCCAGCGAAATCCGTCGGATTCACGCCATGCTCGCGCTTTTTGCCAGCGAACAGTGCCTGAGCCAGCGCTTGGCCGCCTATTTCGGCGACGCCAACGCGCCGCAGCAATGTGGGCATTGTTCAGTATGCCGTGGGCAAGTGGCCCAGTTACCTGCGCCACCGGCCTTACCGCCGCTGGTGGAGAAGGATGTGCACGGGCTATGCGACGGCTTTGTGCGCAAGCATCAGGAGCTCAAAGGCAGCGCACCAAGCGCCGAGTGCCTGACGCGCTTTCTCTGCGGTATCAGCGTGCCGCTGTTTACCAAGCTCAAGGCGCGCCAGCTCGGCGGGTTTGCCGCGTTGGAAGATTATCCCTACGCCGAGGTGCGCACTTGGTTGGCGGGGCAGCAGGGATAGCCGCTACTCGCCGATATCCTCGTTCCACAGCGTCGGCTGGGCGGCGATAAAGTCCTGCATCAGGTGCAGGCATTCGCTGTTGTGCAGCACATCGAGCTGCACGCCGCGCTCGCGCAGCAGCGCTTCTTCGCCGAGGAAGGTCTGGTTCTCGCCGATGATCACCTTGGGGATGCCATACAGCAGGATCGCCCCGCTGCACATCGCGCAGGGTGAGAGGGTGGTGTAGAGCACCGACTCGCGGTAGGTCTGCGCGCTCTGCCGGCCGGCGTTTTCCAGGGCGTCCATTTCACCATGGCGAATGGCGCTGCCCTGTTGCACGCGGCGGTTGTGTCCGCGGCCGATAATCTGGCCGTTGTGCACCAGCACCGAACCGATCGGGATGCCGCCTTCGGCCAGGCCCTGACGGGCTTCGTCGATGGCTGCTTGCATAAACATGTCCATGGTTCGCCCCTCGCTAGAACAACTCAGTTCATTTTTGCTGCGCGCTCTGTCCCTGGTTCAGGGTCCATTCCAGCACCTCGCGGGCCAGTTGGTCGCCGGCTTGGCCGAAGGCGTTGACCACCGCTGGCACCGAGGTGTCGCTGGCCGCCTGGCTGACTTCGAAACGCCGGCTGGCGAGGATGCGCAGGCTGCCGCTCTGCACCAAGCGGGCCTCGAACAGGATGCGCGCGGCCGGGCGGCCGTTCTGGTATTCGCTGTGGAAGGCGCGCAGGTCGCCGTCCAGTTCCAGGTCGGCCTGCAGGCGGCTTTCATCGCTGCTCACCGCTTTGAGGCGGCCGTCGTCGAGGAAGGCATCGATCAGCCGGTCGCGCAGCAGCAGCGGTGCGCGGTCGCTCCAGCGCACGCCTTGGTAGGCGCTGATCTGATCGCCTGGCGGCAATACGGCAATCCGCGTGCTGTCGAGCAGCTGGCTGCTGTAGGGCTTGTTCACCCGCAGCGCCCAGTCGGCGCTGGCGTCATGGCTGGGCAGGCTGCTGGCCGGCAGGCGGTAGATGCTCAGCACCTGGCTTTTCGGCAAGACCGAGCAGGCGGCCAGGCTGCCGATCAGCAAGAGGGCGGCGAGCAGGCGAAGACGGCTCATGGTTGAAACTCCTTGATGGTGTCGCTGCGCAGCAGGTAGCCGGCCGGGTCTTCCTCCAGGCGGCGGGCGAAGGAGCGCAGGGCGCTGAGGGTTTCGCGCAGTTCGATAATGGTCGGGCCCAGTTCGCCGATGCCCTGCATGCCGCCGTCGAGGGCGGCGCGGTTGTCGCTGAGCAGGCGCTCGACGTTGTTGCTGCTGCGCTCCAGTGAGGCCATCAGGCGGCTGGCGCTGTCCAGCGCTTCGCGGCCCTGGCCGCTGAGCAGCTGGTTGGCGTTGCGCATCAGGTCGGCGGCTTCCTGGCTGGCCGTGCTCATCTGTTGCAGGGCGGTACGCAGCTCGTCGCGCTGCTCGGCGACGCTGGCGCTGGTCTGTTCGATGTTTTCCAGGGTGCGCGAGATGCGCCCGATATTGTCGCGGGAGAACAGCTGGTTGGCGCGGTTGAGCAGGCGCGTGACGCTGAGCACCAGGTCTTCGCCATTGGACATCAGGCGTGACAGCGGAGAAGGATCGGCGATGATTTCCGCTCGTTGATCGCCCTTGCTGACCAGCATGGGGCTTTCCGGCGAGCCGCTGTGCAGCTGGATCAGCGAGGCGCCGGTGATCCCGGTGATCGACAGACGGGCGCGGGTGTCTTCTTTGATCGGCGTGTTGGCGTTGACGCGGATATGCGCGCGCACTTTGCGTGGGTCATTCGGGTCGAGGCGCAGGCTGATCACATCGCCGACCTTGATTCCGCTGTATTGCACGGCACTGCCCTGGGACAGGCCGCTGACGGCCTCGGTGAAGATCACATCGTAGTCGTTGATTTCCTGGTCCGAGCTGGCTTTGCTCAGCCACAGGGCAAAGCCCAGTGCGGCGGCGACCATCAGCACGGTAAACAGGCCGATCAATACGTGGTGGGCGCGTGGTTCCATTCAATTTCTCCCTGGCGCGCTGTTAGCGGCCTGTTCGGCTGCGCGTCCGCGCGGGCCGTGAAAATACTCGTGAATCCAAGGGTTGTCGGTGGCGGTCACGACATCCAGGCGGTCGGCCACCAGCACGCGTTTTTCTGCGAGCACGGCCACTCGGTCGCAGATGGTATAGAGGGTGTCCAGGTCATGGGTGACCAGAAACACGCTAAGCCCCAGGGCATCGCGCAGGGTCAGGATCAGTTGATCGAAGGCCGCCGCGCCAATCGGGTCGAGCCCGGCGGTGGGCTCGTCGAGAAACAGGATGTCCGGCTCCAGAGCTAGCGCCCGCCCCAGCGCTGCACGTTTGATCATGCCGCCGGACAACTCGGTCGGGTATTTGTCGCCGGCTTCACGCGGCAGACCGACCAGCGCCAGTTTGACCTGGGCCAGGCGTTCGGCGGCAGCGCGGGTGAGGCCGGCATGTTCGAGCAGCGGCAGGGCGATATTTTCGGTCACCGTCAGCGAAGAAAACAGCGCGCCGCGTTGATACAGCACGCCGAAACGCCGCTCCAGCTGCGAGCGCTGCTCGGGCGGCAGGCTCAGCAACTCCTCGCCAAATACCCGCACGGTGCCGGCGTTGGCGCGGCGCAGGCCGAGAATACTGCGCAGCAGCACCGACTTGCCGGTGCCCGAGCCGCCGACCACGCCGAGCACTTCGCCGCGGTACAGGTCCAGTGCCAGGTCCTGGTGCACGGTCTGCGCGCCGAAGCGGTTGACCAGGTTGCGTACCTCGATAATCGCTTCGCCCGTCACCAGCCCATCTCCATCAGAAACAGCGCGGCCAGGGCATCGAGCACGATCACCACGAAAATCGACTGGACCACGCTGGAGGTGGTGCGCTCGCCCACCGATTGCGCGCTGCCGGTGACCTTGAAGCCTTCCAGGCAGCCGATCACGGCGATCAGGAAGGCAAACAGCGGCGCCTTGGCCATGCCCACGACAAAGTGCTTGAGGGCGATATTTTCTTGCAGCATGGCCAGGTACATGGTCGGCGAGATGTCCAGACTCAGGGCGCAGACCACCGCGCCGCCGAGGATGCCGCTGAGCATGGCGATAAAGGTGAGGATCGGCAGGGCGATCAGCAGGGCGAACACCCGTGGCAGCACCAGCAGCTCCATGGGGCTCAGGCCCAGGGTACGGATGGCGTCGATTTCCTCGTTGGCCTTCATCGAGCCGATCTGCGCGGTAAAGGCGCTGGCGGTGCGTCCGGCCATCAGAATGGCGGTGAGCAGCACGCCGAACTCACGCAAGAAGGAGAACGCCACCAGGTCGACCGTATAGATACTCGCGCCAAAATCGGCGAGCACCGTGGCGCCGAGAAAGGCCACTACCGCGCCGACCAGAAAGGTCAGCAGGGCGACGATGGGCACGGCATTCAGGCCGCTCTGCTGTAAATGCGCGACCAGCGAGGTGATGCGCCAGCGGCCGGGGCGCAGGAGGATGGCGAACATTGCCGCCAGGGTCATGCCGATAAAGCCGAGCAGCGCCACACCTTGCTGCCAGAGTTCTTCCACGGCCTGGCCGATCTGCCCGAAAAATTCGCGCCAGGCGGGGATACGCTTGGTTGGCAGCGCGTCACCGGCATCGGCGATGGCGTTACCTACCGCCTGCAACAACGCGCGGCGCTCGCTGGCCAGGCCCGGTGCGTCGTTGGCCAGTTGCGCCAGGCGCTGGCTGCCGAGTAACTCCACCAACAGCGCGGCGCCGGCGGTGTCCAGCGCGCCAAGGTCTTGCAGGTCAATACTGGCGGCACTGTTCAGCGTGCCGCGCAGTGCCAGTACCTCGGTTTCCAGGCTGGCGTAGTGAGGCAGCGTCCAGTCGCCGCCGATGCGCAAGCCAGAAGGCGCATCCGTGCGGCTGGATTCAAGCGGCGTAATAAAGGGGGCTGTGCTCATGGGCCACAGCTTAACCTTCTAGCCGAGGCTACGCCCAGCCTACTGCGGGGTTTAACCGTCAGCAGTGATTTCAGCGATCAGCTCACGCAGCGCCGCCTCGGCATCCTCGTTGGCCACCTGGCAGGTGCCGGCGTTGGCGTGGCCGCCGCCGTTGTAGCTCAGGCACAGTTCGCCGACATTGGTATTGGAACTGCGGTCGAGGATCGATTTGCCAATGGCGAACACGGTGTTCTGCTGTTTAACGCCCCACATCACGTGGATTGAGATATTGCACTGCGGATACAGCGCATAGATGACGAAGCGGTTGACCGCGTAGATCGTCTCCTCGTTACGCAGATCCAGCACCACCAGGTTGTGGTAGACCGTGGCGCAGCGCTGGATCTGCGCCTTGGCTTCGCGTTGGTGCTCCAGATAGAGCGCCACGCGCTCATCGACATCCGGCAGTTCGAGGATTTCCGCAATGCCGTGGGTCTGGCAGAAGTCGATCAGCTGCATCATCAGTTGGTAGTTGGAGATGCGGAAGTCGCGGAAACGCCCGAGGCCGGTGCGTGCATCCATGATAAAGCTCAGCAGTTCCCAGCCCTGCGGGTCGAGGATGTCGTCGCGGCTGAATTGTGCGGCATCGGCCTTGTCCACGGCCTCCATCATTTCGTCCCAGTCCCGTGGGAAGGCGTCGTGGCCGCCGTAGTGCTTCCACACCACCCTGGCTGCAGACGGCGCATCGGCATCAATCAGGTGATTGCTCGCTGGCTGGTTGCGGATGGTCTCGCTGAGGTGGTGGTCAAAGGCCAGGTAACAGCCGGGCACGTAGGGCAGGTTGGTGGTGATGTCGTTGCTGGTGATCGCCACTTTGCCGTCCTGCATGTCCTTGGGGTGGACGAAGAGGATGTCGTCGATCAGGTTGAGGTGTTTGAGCAGGGCGGCGCATACCAGGCCGTCAAAATCACTGCGGGTGACCAAGCGGTAAAGACTGGACATAAAGCATCTCCGGATCGGGCAAGCGGCGGGAATAAACCAACAGGCCCCCTTCAAGGTAGCACGCGGTTTGCGCATCAGCCTGGGCGAAGGGGCTGCGTTTCCAGGCAGTTGCAGGTCGACCTCAGGACAGTCGCGGCACGATGGCGGCCCTAGGCTGGCGTCTGTTGTTCTACCGACCTCAGGAGCCACCCATGTCACCGATTACCGTACTGCGTGATACCCAGCCGACTCCGCTGCTGGATGCCTGCAAATGGACGCGCATCGCCGGCGAGCCGCACACCGTCAACCTCAACGCCTACACCTCGGCGGACGGCAGCAAGATCATGGGCACTTGGATCTGCACACCCGGCAAATGGCAGGTGGCCTATGAAAAATGGGAGTACTGCCACTTTCAGGAGGGCTACTGCATCATCACCCCAGAGGGCCAGGCGCCGATTCACCTGCGCGCCGGCGATATTTTTATCGTCGAGCCCGGGATGAAGGGCACCTGGGAAGTGATCGAGACGGTGCGCAAATACTTTGTCTTTGCCTGACCCGTCAGGCCTTAGGGCTTAAAGTTGCGCGCATCCTTGGCCCATTCATCCAGCGCCGGCTTGATGTCCTTGAGGCGTAACTGGGCGCTGTCGTTCTCCAGTTGCAGGCCGTGGCCCTTGCGCACCACGCGGGTCATCGGCTGGCTGGTGCGGCCGTCGATGGCTTCCAGCTCGACATAAATACTGCTGTTGAGGTCGCGGGTGCCGGCGGCGGTGCTGGCGGCTGCGGCTACCAGGGCAATCGGCACCACTTCATAGACTTTCAGCCCTTCCGGCGACAGGTTGACCGCAGTGATCGCCGAGCGCAGCACCAGGGTGTCGCGATCAGCATATTCGACAACCTTTAGTCGTCCGGCCAGCTCCAGGCGCATGGCCTGCTGCAGATAGAGGGCGATTTCGTCCAGGGTCTGCTGGCTAACTTGCGCATTCGGGGTCGGCGCGGGGTAGAACACCGGCCTTTCCACCAACACCGAGCGGTAGCTTTCCGGTTTGAAATCCGCTGATACCCAGCGCATTACCGGCGCGCCGCTGGCTGACTGCGCCGGCTGCAGCTGCGAGTAATCACTGAGGAAGCCGGAATACTGCGAGGGTTGCGTGGTGTTGCTGGCGCAGGCGGCCAGTAACAGGGTGGCGGACAAGGCCAGACCAAGGGTTTTCAGCGTCATTGCGGTGATCTCGCGAGGGGTGGTTGCCTAACTGTAGACCAGTTTGCGATAGGCAATGCTCTGCCCTGGCGAGCCCTCTAAGTCGG
The DNA here is from genome assembly GCF_030690725.1 of Pseudomonas sp. Lineage (GTDB taxonomy): Bacteria > Pseudomonadota > Gammaproteobacteria > Pseudomonadales > Pseudomonadaceae > Aquipseudomonas. The sequence continues at coordinate 81,551 of NZ_JAUYGD010000004.1, forward strand.
GGCTTGAGGGCCTTGTTCGCGGCGAAACACCAGGGCCTTCAGCGCGCTGTCCGGCTGGCTGTCAGGGAATTCCGGCGGGTTCTGCAGGCGTTCGCTAAAGCGCAGGGCCGGCGCTTCGCTGGCCATGGTCTGGATCAGATAATCCGGGCCGATTTCCGGCTCGTTGCTGCAGGCCAGGACCACCCCGTTCGCGCTCAAAAGTTCGGGCAAGCGGCGCAGAACCTTCGGGTAATCCTTACTCAGCACAAAGCTGCCGCGCTGGAAAGACGGCGGGTCGATGATGATCAGGTCATAGGGGCCGTACTTGCCGACCTTGCCCCAGGACTTGAACAGGTCGTGGCCGAGAAATACCACCTGGCTGAGATCGTGCTGGTTCAGCCGATGATTATCGCGCCCCCGGCTGAGCGCGGCCCTGGCCATATCCAGATTGACCACCTGACGCGCGCCGCCGGCCAGCGCCGCCACCGAGAAGCCGCAGGTGTAGGCAAACAGGTTGAGCACGCGCTTGCCCGCCGCCTGCGCCTGCACCCATTGGCGGCCATAGCGCATATCGAGGAACAGCCCGCTGTTCTGCTTTTTACCCAAGTCTAGGCGGTAGTGCAGAGCGTGCTCGCAGATATCCCAATGCTCCACCGGCTCGCCGAGCAGCCACTGTGTCGGGCTTTCGGGCAGGTAGCGCTGCTGCAGCAACAGGCTGTGCGCGCCGCTCTGCTGCCAGGCCGCGGATTGGCTGAGATCGAGCAGCATCTGCTGCAGCGCGGCCAGTTCGGCATCGCTCACCGGCTTGAACAGCGCCACCAGCAACACGCCTTGCAGCCAATCCACGGTGATCTGTTCCAGCCCCGGCCAGCAGCGGCCACGGCCGTGAAACAGGCGACGGGTTTCACTCGGCGCGCTATTCAGGGCGGTGAGCAGGTGCTGCTGCAGGGTAGCGAGGGCGATTGGGGTCATGGTCTGTGGTCGATTTGGCGAGGCGGCGATTTTAACAGGCGACCGCCTAGAATCGTCTGTGTCGATCATTGTTATCGGTAAAGGCGTTTGGCGTTACGCCCGGCAAGTGCCTAGCATTGCCCTCTTTCACACCCTGCTTTCACACCTAAATAGAAGGAATGCCCATGCACATCGACGAAGCCATCCGTAGCCGCCGCGCCGTCAAAGGTTATGACCCGGCATTTACCCTGAGTGATGCCGAGAAGGATGAACTGCTGCAACTGGCGCTGCTCGCACCGTCGGCGTTCAACCTGCAGCATGTGCGCCTGGTCGAAGTCAGCGATCCGGCGCAGCGTCAGCAGCTGCGCGAAGTGGCTTGGGGCCAGGCGCAGGTGACCGATGCGTCGATGCTGGTGGTGGTGTGCGCCAAGCTCGATAGTTGGCAGGAGGATGTCGGCCGCGTCTGGGACGGCGCGCCCGCGGAAGTGCAGGCCTATATGGCCGGCGCCATCGACACCTATTACCGCGACAAACCACAGGTGCAGCGCGACGAAACTATGCGCAGCTGCGGCCTGATGGCACAGACCCTGATGCTCGCCGCACGCGGCAAGGGTCTGGATTCCTGCCCGATGGACGGCTTCGATTTCGATGCGGTGGCCAAGTTGATCAACCTGCCTGAAAACCATGTGATTGCCCTGATGGTCGCCGTCGGCAAGAAGACCATCGAGCCCAAGCCGCGCATCGGCAAACTGCCGTACAACGAAGTGGTGTTGCGTAATCGCTTCTGATCGCTGAGCAGGTTGCTGAGCGCTTTTGTCATTCTTCAGCCATAACTGTGGTCAGCCTGCGCCTGATCACACCACTAAAGGTTGGATGACAAACGCGTTGTAGGGGGTGAATCTGGCGGGCACACGGGCGCTACACATTGCCCTGCAGCCATAACAAGAAGCCTGAGGAGCCCCCATGTCTGCCGAACATCTGGACGTCTTGATCATTGGTGCCGGCCTGTCCGGCATCGGTGCGGCCTATCACCTGATGAAGCACTGCCCTGGCAAACGCTTCGCCATCCTCGAAGGCCGTGCGGCCCTCGGCGGCACCTGGGACCTGTTCCGCTATCCGGGCATTCGCTCCGACTCGGATATGTTCACCCTCGGCTACAACTTCAAACCCTGGACCAACCCGCTGGCGATTGCCGACGGCCCGTCGATCCGCAGTTATATCGAAGAAACCGCGCAGGAAAACGGCATTCAGGAAACCATCCGCTTTCAGCACAAGGTGCTCAAGGCCGACTGGTGCAGCGAGCGCGCCACCTGGACCCTGCAGGTGCAGCGCGGCGATGAGCCCGAACCGATCAAGTTGAGTTGCCAGCACCTGCTGATGTGCACCGGCTATTACCGCTACGAAGCGGGCTACACCCCAGAATTCAAAGGCCGCGAGCAATTCCAGGGCGAATTTATTCACCCGCAGTTGTGGCCGGACAACTTCGATTACAGCGGCAAGAACGTGGTGGTAATCGGCAGCGGCGCGACGGCGGTCACCCTGGTGCCGGCGATGACCGACAAGGCCAAGCACGTGACCATGCTGCAACGCTCGCCGACCTATGTGGTGAGCCTGCCGCAGGGTGATCCGATTTCTGCCTTCCTGCGCCGTTTTCTGCCGGAAACCTGGGTCTATCGTCTGGCCCGCACTCGTCAGGTGGCCATACAGCTGGGCTTCTACAAGCTCGCCAAGGCGTTCCCCAACCTGGTGCGCAAGGCGTTGCTCGGTATGGCCCGGCATCAGTTGGGCAAGGACTTCGACATGCGCCACTTCAGCCCACGCTACAAACCCTGGGATGAACGGGTGTGTGCGGTACCCAACGGCGATCTGTTCAAGGTGCTGCGCCAGGGCAAGGCCTCGGTGGTGACGGAGCATATCGATGGCTTTACCGCCAAGGGTATTCGCCTGAAGTCCGGTCAGGAGTTGCCGGCGGATGTGATCATCAGCGCCACCGGTCTGGAATTGCAGCTGTTTGGTGGCATGCAGGTGGCCGTGGATGGGGTGCCCTTCGATGCGGCCAAGAGCATGGGTTATCGCGGCATTATGCTGCGCGACCTGCCCAACGCTGCGGTGGTGCTGGGCTACACCAATGCCAGCTGGACGCTCAAGGCGGACCTTTCCAGCGAATACTTCTGCCGATTGATCAACCATATGGATGCCAACGGCATGCGCCAGTGCACCCCGCGCGACACGGCGCGGCAGGTCAAGGACGCACCCTTCCTCGATCTGGCTAGCGGCTATATCAAGCGCGCGGCCGACAAGATCCCCAGCCAGGGGGATCGTGCGCCGTGGAAGCTCTACCAGAACTACCTGCTGGACCTGGCGCTGCTGCGTTACGGCAAGGTTGAGGACGGTTACCTGGAGTTCAGTTCACCGCATGTCGGCGAACCCGCCACCACGGCTACAGCGGTCTAAACTGCAAAACAATGTAAGCCAAACGCTATAGCCGCTTGACGCGTTATGCCTACAGAGATGTGGCCATTTGCCGCTTTAGAAGCAGGCACAGGGCCACTATGCTTTTGTGACAGCTTTCACGGATGAACGGGCCGGTATACCTGGCTGCTGTCACAAAGGAGTCCTCTAGAGGATGAGCAGAATGGAATCGCTTCAGCAAGAGCAACGCTACCTGCCAGAGCTGCGGGCGCATATCGACAAACTGCTGGCCAAAGGCTGGGTAATTGCCGAGCGCAGCCCGCTGACCCTGCAGTCCGGGCGCAAGACCTATATGGTTATGCACGGGATGTTGATTGGCGATAACGCGTTTTAAGAGCCTGCTGCGCGTCGGTCCTGCGGCGTTGAAAACAGGCTCGGAATGCTCATTTACAACTCGTAAACTCCGCTTCCTCGCCTGTTTTCGCCTTGCATGACTCTAGCTCGCGAGCCTCTTAACAGGCTCTTTGTTTCAAGACACCGTTTTCCCGGGCCGCTGCTGATCGAATGATCGGCAGCGGCCTTTTTTCTGGCCTGGATTAGCCCGTATGGCGGGGTAGTTGCCATTGGGTCGCGGCCAGCCAGTCGGCAAACGCCGCCGGTGGTAGCGGTTTGCTGAGCAGGTAGCCTTGGGCGATATCGCAGCCGAGCTGGTCCAGGCGTTCGAGAATGGCCTCGGTTTCCACCCCTTCGGCAACGATTTTCAAGCCCATGTTGTGCCCCAGTTCGATGGTCGAGCGGACGATGATGTCGTCATCAGGGTTGCTCAGCAGGTCGAGGACGAAGGACTTGTCGATCTTCAGCTCATGCACCGGCAGGCGCTTGAGCTGGGCCATGCTCGAATAGCCGGTGCCGTAGTCGTCGATCGACAGCTGCACGCCCAGTTCGCACAGCTGCTGCAATTGCCCCATGGCCAGCTCCGGGTCGGCCATCACCGCGCTCTCGGTGATTTCCACGATCAAACTACCCGGCGCGACGCCATGCTCACCCAGCTGCGCGGCGATAAAACCGGCAAAGCCAGGGTCAGCCAGGTCCAGTGCCGAGATGTTGATCGCGGTCTTCAGGTCCAGGCCCTGCTCATGCCAGGCGCGGCTCTGCGCCACGGCGGTACGCACCACCCAGCGGGTCAGGGCGCAGACGTTGCCGGTCTGCTCGGCCAGGGGAATAAATTCGTCCGGCGGAATAAACCCGTGCACCGGGTGAATCCAGCGCACCAGGCACTCCACGCCATACAGGCTGCGCGCGCGAATATTCAGTTTTGGCTGGAAGTACAGGCTGAGCTGGCCGCCTTCCACCGCGCCTTTTAGCTCGCTCATCAGCGCCAGGCGCAGCAGACTGTGGCGGTCCAGCTCCGGGCGGTAGAGGGCGTAGGGCGAGCGCTGTTGCTTGCCCAGGTACATCGCCACTTCGGCATGCTGCAGCAGGCTGCCGGCGCTTTCACCGTGATCCGGATACAGGGCGATACCCACCGTGGCATTGAGGGTCATGCTGATGCCACGCACGGCGAATGGCTCGTGCAGGGCGGCGCGGTAATGCTCGGCGGCGGGGATCAGCCACCCCGGCTGGCAGGGGCTGATCAGCAGGGCAAACTCGTCACCGCCGAGGCGTGCCAGCTGCTCGTCCGGGCGTAGTAGAGCCTGCAGGCGGGCGGCGAGCTGGCAGAGCAAGTGGTCACCGGCGTCATGGCCGAGGGTGTCGTTAAGGTCCTTGAAGTTGTCCAGGTCCATCAGCAGCACTGCTACGCCTTCACCCGGTGCGCAGTGCGCCAAAGCTTGTTGCAGCTCGGCGACAAAACGGTTGCGGTTGGCCAGTTCGGTCAGCGGGTCGCGGTAAGCGAGAAAGCTGATGGTGGTTTCGCGCTCGGCAATACCTTGTTGCATGGCGACGAACTCGCGGGCGAGCAAGCCGACTTCGCCGCTGGCCTGTGTGGACATCGGCACTTGATAGTCGCCGCTGGCGATACGCCGCACGTTATCGACCATCTGACTGAGCGGGCGACTGACGGTATTGGCGATCCACAGCGCGCCGAGGCCGGCCAACAGCAGAGCGATGGCGAAGATGGCTGCCAGTTGCCATTGCAGCGGCTGGTAATCGGCCAATTCGGCGGACAGCGAGCGCATCAGCAGCACCTGCAATTCGCTGCTGGTGCCGATCAGTGGCGCACGCAGTGCCACCTGTTCCAACCCCTGTAATTCGAAGCGAAATACCCCAGCGGCATTTGGCAGCAACTGGCCGGCCAGCTCGGCCCGTGGCAGCGCTTGCAGGTTGCTGGCGAGCACCCGGTATTGGCCAGGACTGCCATCGAGCAGGGCGACATCGGCGCCGCTGAGTCGGGCCAAATGTGCGGTGGCCTGATCGTCCAGTTCGAAAGCCATCAGCAGCCAGCCCATCAGGTTGGGTCGTGGCGCGAAGATCGGCGTGGCATTGATATGCAGCACCCGCTCGCCAAATACCACCAGGCGGTCGGCGCTTTGCGGGTCGTCTGCATCCAGCAGGTCATCCCACGGCAGTGGCGCACCGGGCAGCAGCTCGCCGCTGGTGCCGGCCAGAATCAGCCCTTCGGGCGCGCTGACCAGGGCAAAGCTGGCCTGGCTGCGCGAGGCGAAGGATTCCAGCGCGGCAGACAGCGACTGCGCCTCCTGCTGCGGACTGGCGATCAGGTCGGCGATTTCGCCGAGTAGGGTGAAATCCTTGGCGATCAGATCGGCCATGGCGCTTTGCGCCTGACGGCGGCTCTGCAGCTCGTTGCTCAACACCGCGTGGGCAAAGTTCAGCTGCCCCGCCACCTGGCTCAGGGTGTGCTGATACGTGGAGCGATAGACCAGCGCCAACAGCAGCACCATGACCGCCAGCAACAACAGCAGAAAGAAGCCGAGAATCTTGCCGCGCAGGGTCATGGCATGTGCCTATGCTTGTGGATAATCGGGCTTGTGGATAGTCGGCTCGCCGATGGCGAAATGCTTCGAGTATAGAAAAACCTCGGGCGGGCGCAGCACCTGGTATGCACAAGGGGGCGTGGATGCAAATAGCGCGGGCATGGCGCATGCCCTTGAAGCTGCTGGCGCTGGTGTTGCTCAGCGTCGCGCTGGTCGAATGGCTGGTGCGCGCCGGCCTGCTCGACGGCAGCGAACGGCGCTTGCTGGATCTGCAATTTCAGCTGCAGGGGCAGCGTGATGCACCGCAGCAGGTCGCCATCGTGGCCATCGACGAAGACAGCCTGGCTCGTTACCCGGACGACCCTATGCTGTTCTGGACCGACCGGCTCGCCGTGGCGGTCGAGCGTTTGCGCCAGGTCGGGGTGCCGCTGGTGGGGCTGGATATGCTCTACAGCATCAGCCCCGAACGCTGGCTGAGCACGCTGGGTAATGGTCAGTTTCCGGGTGCCAGGGACTATGATCGGGCCTTCCGCGAGCAGCTGGCCAGCGGTCAATTGCTGCTGGTGGCCAGTCGTTCCGGCAGCGGGGCGGCGGTGAGCGACTACCTGCTGCCGAGCCCGGATTATCTGTTGGCGCTGCCTGATTATGACCTGCAGGCGCATGTTGGTCTGGCTGATCTGCTGGTCGAAGGCGATGGTCTGGTGCGGCGCTTTCGTCTGGCTCCAGTGGATGCGGCGCAGCGGGCGCAGTTGCAGGATGAATTGCCGCACCTGAGCCTGCCGGCGCTGCTGGCGGTACGCGCAGCGGGGCAGGATGTGCGTGGCACCGCTTGGCAATTGGGCGGACGCGCCATACAGCTGGATCAGCCGGCAGCGGTCATCCCTTACCTGGGGCCGCCTGGTACCTTCCACAGCCTGCCTCTGCACCAGCTGTTGGCGGACGACGCCCTGAATGATCCCGAAGTACAGGCCTTGCGCGGCAAACTGGTGCTGCTCGGCGCCACGGCCGCTGGGCTCAACGATGCCCATTTCACCCCGTTCAGCAGCGATTGGTTGGGCGGGCGCAGCCTGCTGATGAGTGGGGTTGAGGTGCATGCCAATGTGCTGCAGGCATTGCTCGACGGTCGCCAGTTGCGTAGCCCTGAAACTGTTTGGCAAGTATTCGGCCTGCTGGCCCTGAGCTTGCTGGGGGTGTGTTGTGTGTTGCGCCTGCCGGTGTGGACAACCCTGCTGGCCTGGCTGCTGGGGCTGGCGCTGTTGCTGGTGCTGGGCCAGTGGTTGTTCCGGCTGGGCTGGTTATTGCCGCAGAGTGCTGCGGGGCTGGTTCTGTCGCTGAGCTTTTTGGGTGTGCTGGGGCTGCGTCTGACTGGCGAAGAGCGTGAACGCAATCGCCTGCGGCAGATGTTCGGCCGCTATGTCTCGGAGCAGGTGGTCGAAGCCCTGCTCAGCTCTGGTGAGCGGCCGGAGTTGGGCGGTCAGGCGCAGCGAGTGACCGTGCTGTTTTCCGATATCCGCAACTTCACCAGTATCAGCGAGCGGCTCACGGCCAAGGAGGTGGTGGAGATGCTCAATGCCTATTTCGCCCGCGCCTGTGAGCCCTTGCTGGCCGAGGGCGGCAGTATCGATAAATTTATTGGCGATGCGGTGATGGTCGAGTTTGGCTCCCCGGTACCGTTGGGCGACCACGCGCAACGGGCCATTCGCGCTGCGCTAGCCTTGAAGAAAGTCTCCGAGGAATTCGCCGGCTGGATGCAGCAGCGTTTTCCCGGCCGAGACCTGCCGGCTTTTGCCGTAGGCATCGGGTTACACAGTGGTGAGGTGGTGCTGGGCAATATCGGCTCACCGGTGCGCATGGAGTTCACCGCCATTGGCGATACGGTGAACCTGGCTTCGCGCCTGGAAGGCATGACCAAGGAACTTGGCTGCGCCATTCTGGCCAGCGCAGAGTGCATTGCTGAGGCAGGCACGCTTGTGCGATGCGGGCGCAGCGAGGTGATTCGGGTCAAGGGCCGCGAAGCACCGATTCGCGTCTTTGAGGTCATCGGGCTACATCAGGAAGACCATGAAAATGCTTAGACAGTGGTGTCGCTTGGGACTGTGTTCTTTGCTGTGGCTACCTGGCCTGGCGCTGGCGCTTGAGGTCGGCTTGGTCACTGGCCTGAGCGGCACGGTTGCTTTGAATGTGCCGACGCAGACGGATAGCAGGACGCTGCAGGTGTTCAGCAAACTACATGAAGGCGATCGACTGATTCTGCCGGAGAAAACCAGTCTGCAACTGGTGCTTTTCCACAGTGGCGAAGAGCAGGTCTGGCAGGGGCCGGGCGAGTTGCAGGTGCATCGCAGCGGCATCACTGCTCAGAGTGCGGCATTACAGCCTCAGGTACGTCAGCTGCCGAAGTTATTGGTCAAGCAACTGGCCAAGACCCCTGCCCCGGATGCTCAGGTCAAGGCCGGGATGGTGCGGCTACGCAGCATGCCGAGTGGCGGCACCCTGGCGTCGCTGGAAAAGAATTATGCGCAGCTACGTGAAACGGCAACGGCGACAGATCGAACGCCGGAGTTATACCTGTTGGCCGGGTATTTCGAATTGCGTGAGTTTGATCTGTTGCAGCAGACGCTGGTGCGGATGGAGAAGCAATCCCCTGGTGATAAGGAAGTGGCGCAACTCCACGCCCTTTATGCGCGCGCGGTGAAGGACGCCAAGCAGGCTGCCAAACCTTAGCCAGAACAAGCAGAGCCGCGCGTGGCGCTGTTGATCCGAAATCAAGGCACGTAGCCGCCTTTCCCCTGTGGCCGCATGGCGGGTGCTTTCGGTCGTGGGTCGCGTTTTAGTGCGCCGGTCAGCTGCCAGGTCAGTGCGCCGTCGCTGGGTACGGCGCGGCTCAGGGCTTCCTGCGGGTCGGCGATGCGCGGGTGCCAGAGCTGCAGGGTTTGCCCAGCGGCAGCATCGAATTGCAGGCGGGTCTTGCCCTGGCTGTCGGTCTGGGCGAACCAGGGGGTGTCGAGCACCAGAATAAAACCGAGCATCCAGTCATGGATATTGCAGCCCAGGGTGACCAGGCCGGGCTGGTCGAAGCGCATCTCCTGCGGTGCGGCCTTCTGTTGGTGCAGGCGCAGTTCGAAGCGTTTGGCCGGGGAGAAGGAATAGACGTGGTGGTTGATCGGGTCGGAGTTGGGGAAGCTCACCGTGGTGCCGACCTGCACTGGCAGGATATAGGGGCTGAACTGGCGCTTCTGCTGGTCCATCAGTGCCGTAGCGGGTTGGCTTTGCGTCGGCCCCGGCTCGATCCACAGCACCGCATCGCTGAGCGGTTTGCCCTGGTTGTCGAGTAGCACGATCTCCAGCGTTTGGGCTTGCGCCAGGGTGCCCAGCAGCATCAACAGCAGTGCCAACGCCGATTTCAGCATGATCGATTCCCCAAGACTGCACGACAGTAGCCGTCAGTATAGGAAGGCTTTGCCCGGCTGCCGGGTGATCAGCGCTGGGCGATCTGCTGGATCTGTGCGATCAGCCAGTGCAGCGCCGGGTCGCGCTGGCGCTGGGCCAGGCTGACGATTTCCAGGTGAAACGGGCCCAGGGCGAACGGCAGTTCGAACAGTTGCAGCGGCAGCAGGCTGGCGAAGTGGCGCGCCAGTTGGGTCGGCAGCACCGCAGCCAGCTCGCTGCTGGCGACGATATGCGCGGCCTGCAGGTAGTTGGGGGTGGTGTAGAGAATCTCCCGGCACAGGCCCTGTTCGCCCAGCCACTGGTCGACCATGCCGCGGGTCTGGCCGCCATGCACCCAGAGATGGCGCAGCTGCAGAAAGGTCGGCAAGTCCATGGGCCCGCTGACCAGAGGATGATCGCGACGCAGCGCCAGTTGCAGGGTTTCGCTCATCCAGTGCTGGCGGGCAAAGCGCGCAGGGATTTCTTCGAAGCGCCCCAGCACCAGATCCAGCTCGCCCTTGTCCAGCGCCTCGGCCGGCAGGCTGGGGCTCAGGTGGCGGATGTCGATGCGCATACCGGGTGCCTGCTGGCTGAGTTGCTTGAGCAGGCGCGGCATGCAGATCAGCTCGACATAGTCGGTGACGGCGATGCTGAAGTGCTGGCGGCTGCTGGCCGGGTCGAACACTTCCCCGGCGCTGAGGCTCTGCTCGATCTGCTGCAGGGCGGCGCGGATCGGTGTTTCCAGCGCCTGGGCGCGCGGCGTCGGCTGCATGCTGCGGCCCACCCGAACCAGCAGCGGGTCGTCGAGCAGTTCGCGCAGACGATTGAGGGCGTTGCTCACCGCCGGCTGGCTGAGCGACAGCCGTTCGGCGGCGCGGGAGACATTCTGCTCGCGCATCAGCGCATCGAACACGCGCAGCAGGTTGAGGTCGAAGGTTGAGATATTCATTGGCTGAATACGACTTATCACAAGACTAAATTTCAAAAATAGTAACGCCTTGCTTATGGTGGTGGGCGATTTTCTATACGACAGCAGGTACCCGTGCCGGATGACGCACGCCCTGCATCCTGTAGGAGCGGGCCATGCCAGCGATTCGCGGCCATGGGCCGCTCCTACGGGAATCACATCCAAGCGACATATCCATTTATTCTCCAGCCAGAGGATCCTCGATGAGCAACTCCGTTTTCACCATTCAGCAGGCCGCCGTGATCGGCGCGGGCACCATGGGCCGGGGTATCGTCATGAGCCTGGCCAACGCCGGTATTCAGGTGCTGTGGCTGGACAACAACCCGCAGATGCTCGAGCAGGCCATGACCGTGGTGGCTGAGACCAATGCCCACAACCTCAAGCTGGGGCGCATCAGCGCCGAGCAGTCGGCCGCGCGTATGGCCTGCGTCACCCCGGTGGGCGAATACGCGGCGCTGGCCGACGCTGATCTGGTGATCGAGGCGGTGTACGAGAACCTTGAACTCAAGCAGCAGATCTTCCGCACGCTCGACGCCACCTTGAAGCCAGGCGCGATTCTCGCCAGCAACACCTCGGCGCTGGATATCGATGCGATTGCCGCCGTCACGGCGCGCCCGCAGGACGTGCTCGGTCTGCACTTCTTCAGCCCGGCGCACATCATGAAGCTGCTGGAAATCGTCCGTGGCGCCAAGACTGCCCCAGCAGTGCTGGACGCGGCCGTGGCCCTGGGCCAGCGCATCGGTAAGGTCAGTGTGGTGGCCGGTAACTGCGACGGTTTTATCGGCAACCGCATGCTGCATACCTATGTGCGTGAGGCACGCATGCTGCTGCTCGAAGGAGCTTATCCGCATCAGGTCGACGCCGCGTTACAGGGCTTTGGTTTCGCCATGGGCCCGTTCCGCATGTACGACGTGGTTGGCATCGACCTGGAATGGCGCGCCCGAGAGCTGGCCGGCAAGGGCCAGGATGATCCGGCGGTACAGGTGGACAATCGCCTGTGCGGCCTCGGCCGTTTTGGCCAGAAGGCGCGCATGGGCTATTACCGCTACGCCGAAGGCAGTCGGCAGGCCGAGCACGACCCTGAAGTGGATGCGCTGGTGCTGCAGGTGTCCGAGCAGCTGGGCTTCAAGCGCCGCGACATTGATCCTTCGGAGATTCTCGAACGCTGCCTGCTGGCGCTGGTCAACGAGGGCGCGAAGATCCTCGAAGAGAATATCGCTGCCAATAGTCACGACATCGATCTGGTCTACCTCAACGGCTACGGCTTCCCCGCCGACAAAGGCGGGCCGATGAGCTGGGCGGATAGCCAGGGTGTGGCGGCGATTCATGACCGCTTGAAGGCGCTGCAGGCGGCGTTCGGTGAGCACTGGCTGCCGGCACGCCTGATTGAAAAACTTGCCAGCAACGGCCAGCGCTTCGCCGACGTGCAGGAGGGCCGGGTATGAGTTATCAGGCCCCGCTGCGCGATATGCGTTTTGTGCTGCACGAGCTGTTCGATATCAGCGGCCACTGCGAGCTGCTTGGCAACGGTCTTGACCGCGAGCTGATCGACGGCGTGCTGGAAGAGGGCGCGCGTTACGCCGCCGAGGTGGTCGCGCCGCTTAATCGCCACAGCGACGAGCAGGGTTGTCAGCTGAATGACGGCCAGGTAAGCACGCCGGACGGCTTTGCCGAGGCCTATCAGCAATATGTCGATAACGGCTGGGCGAGTATGACCGGGCCGAGCGAATACGGCGGCCAGGCGCTGCCGCAGATGCTTGCGTGCAACTTCCACGAGATGCTGATGGGCGCTTCGCTGTCGTTCCGGGTGTATTCCGGGCTCACCGAAGGCGCGGTGCTGGCGCTGTACAAGCACGGCAGCGAGTCGCTGAAAGACACCTACCTGCACAAACTGGTCAGTGGCCAATGGGCCGGCACCATGTGTCTCACCGAACCCCAGGCCGGTACCGACCTGGCCCTGCTGCGCACCAAGGCCGAGCCGCAAGCCGACGGCAGCTTCAAGGTCAGCGGCAGCAAGATTTTTATCAGTGGCGGCGAGCAGGACCTGTCGGAAAACATCATCCACTTGGTGCTCGCCCGTCTGCCGGATGCGCCGGCCGGGGTGACGGGCATCAGCCTGCTGCTGGTGCCGAAATTTATCGCCACTGCCGACGGCACGCCTGGCGAGCGCAACGCGCTGTCCTGTGGCGCGATTGAGCACAAGATGGGCATCAAGGGCGCGTCCACCTGCGTGATGAACTTCGACGGCGCCACCGGCTGGCTGATCGGTGAAGCCAACCGGGGCCTGGCCTGCATGTTCACCATGATGAACGACGCGCGCTTTCAGGTCGGTTTGCAGGGCTTAGGGATAGGCGAGGCGGCCTTTCAGGGTGCGCTGCGTTATGCCCGTGAACGTTTGCAGTCGCGCGCGCTGAGCGGGCCGGCGGAGCCGGGCAAGGCGGCCGATCCGATCATCCATCACCCCGATGTGCGGCGCATGCTGCTGACGCAGAAGAGCCTGGTCGAAGGCAGCCGTATGCTCGCCGCCTACTGCGCGCGCCAGCTCGACTTGGAGCACGGTCACCCGGACGCAAGCGCACGCAAGGCCGCTGGCAAGCGTGCGGCGCTGCTGATCCCGATCGTCAAAGCCTTCTTTACCGATATGGGCCAGGAGGTGGCCAGCCATGCCGTGCAGGTGTATGGCGGTCACGGCTTTATCCGCGAGTGGGGCATCGAGCAGCTGATGCGCGACAGCCGTATCACCCAGCTGTATGAAGGCACCAACGGTATTCAGGCGCTGGACTATATCCGCCGCAAGGTGCTCGGCGACGGCGGTGCCGAACTGTCGGCGCTGCAGGCCGAATATAGCGAGCTGTGCGATGCCCAGGCGGGCCGTCCGGCGTTGGCCGCCTTGGCTAAAACGGTGCAGGCGCGTCTGGGCGAATGGCGCGAGCTAAGCAGCGAAGTGATCGCCGCCAGCCAGCGCGATGTGCAGGAGATCGGCGCGGTTTCGGTGGATTTTCTCCAGTATTCGGCCTATGTGCTGTTGGCCGGCTTCTGGCTGCAGGCGGCGGCACGGGCGCAGGATGCGCTGGAGGCTGGTAGCGGCGAGGCCGCGTTCTACCAGGCCAAACTGCAGTCGGCCGACTTCTACCTGCGCCGGGTGTTGCCACGGGCCAGCGCTCATCGCGAGTCCCTGCTGGGCGGTGCCGACTGCCTGATGGCCATGGATGAGGCGAGTTTCGCCTTCTGACCGAAGCGCGTAGCGTGGGTGCAATCCACGCTACTACGCGAGCCAATAATTACAACAAGAGGATCACCCCCATGCTGCCCTTTAGCTTTGCCACCACGGCGCAGATTCTTTGCGAGATTGGTGCGTCCCGGCGTCTGGCCGAGCTGTGCCGCGAGCGCGGCGCGCAACGGGTGCTGATCGTCACCGATCCAGGCATCAGCAAGCTCGGCCTGCTGGCGGATGTGCTGCCAGGTTTTGCCCGCACGGAGCTGACCGTCGAGGTATTCGATCAGGTGGTCGCCGACCCGCCCGAGGCGATTCTGCTGGCGGCCGTGGAACAGGCCCGCGCACTCAAGGCGCAGCTGATCGTCGGTTTCGGCGGCGGCAGTTCGATGGATGTGGCCAAGCTGGTGGCGTTGCTGGCCCATCCCGAGTGCGGTCAGGAACTGGCGCAGATTTACGGCGTTGGCAATGTCCGAGGCCAGCGCCTGCCGCTGATTCTGGTGCCGACCACCGCAGGAACCGGTTCGGAAGTCACGCAGATTTCCATCATCACCACCGGCGAAACCACCAAGATGGGCGTGGTTTCGCCGCTGCTGCTGCCGGACCTGGCGCTGCTCGATGCTGAGCTGACCCTCGGCCTACCGCCGGCAGTCACCGCCGCCACCGGTATCGACGCCATGGTGCATGCCATCGAGGCCTACACCAGCGCGCTGAAAAAGAACCCGCTCTCCGACCTGCTGGCCCGCGAAGCGTTGCGCCTGCTGGCGGCCAATCTGGATGAAGTGGTGCACAACGGCGGCAACCGCGAGGCGCGTCAGGCCATGCTGCTGGGTTCCTGCCTGGCCGGCCAGGCGTTTGCCAACGCGCCGGTGGCGGCGGTGCATGCGCTGGCCTATCCGCTGGGCGGGCATTTCCATATTCCCCACGGCCTGTCGAATGCTCTGGTTTTGCCGCATGTGTTGGGTTTTAACGCCAATGCGGCGGCGCCGCTGTATGCCGAGTTGGCGCCGCTGGTGCTGGGTGATCAGCTGCGCGCGGGCAGCGTGTTGCAGCAGACCGAGCAGTTTATCGGCGCACTGGCCGATTTCAGCGTACGCAGCGGCCTGCCGACGCGTCTGCGGGATGCCGGGGTGCCGCAAGACATGCTGCCGACCCTGGCGCGCGACGCCATGCAGCAACAGCGCCTGCTGGTGAACAACCCACGGGAAATGACCGAGGCCCATGCCCTGGCCATCTACCAGGTGGCCTATTAAGCCGCCTCGCTAACCTCAAGGACTCCCGATGAGCCAACCCCAGCACCTGCGCAGCGATTACCGGCATTTTCAGCCAATCACCACGCGCTGGCATGACAACGATGTCTACGGCCACGTCAATAACGTCACCTACTACAGCTTCTTCGACAGCGCGGTGAACACTTACCTGATCGAGGTTGGCGGCCTGGATATCCATAACGGTGAGGTGGTGGGTTTTGTGGTCAGCTCCAGCTGCGATTACTTCGCCTCTATCGCCTTCCCCGAACGCATCGAGATCGGCCTGCGTGTCGGCAAGCTGGGCAACAGTTCGGTGCAGTATGAGTTGGCAGTGTTCAAGGCGGATGAAGACGAGGCCTGTGCAGCCGGGCGCTTTGTGCATGTCTTCGTCGACCGCAACAGCAACCGCCCGGTCAGCATTCCCGAGAATCTGCGCGCAGCGCTGACGGTGCTGCTGATGGAGCCAGCGACATAGCTGAGTAGGATGGGTGCCATACGCAAAAAGCCGCTGTTAGGCGGCTTTTTGCTGTCAGCACTCGGCACTTAGTGATGTTTGTGCTTTTTATGCTTCTTGTGTTTCTTGCCTTTGTCGTGGCCGCGATCACGTTCGCTGCCGCCGGCGTATTCATTGGCCAGTGCGCCACCGGCTGCACCGCCCAGGCCGGCACCGATGGTCGAACCGGTGCTGCCGCCGACCTTGTTGCCCAGTACCGAGCCACCCGCCGCGCCCAGGCCACCGCCTAATGCGGCTTCGGTCTTGTTGCCGTCGCGTGCGGTAATCACGCCGCCGGCTGCGCCACCCAGGCCCGCGCCAATCGCCGCGCCGGTGCTGCCACCGACCTGTTGACCGATCACATTGCCCAGGGCGCCACCCACACCGCCACCAATGGCGACTTTGCCGGTATCGCCGGCGAAGGCGAGGGGGGAGGCCAGGGCGCTGAATAGCAGCGCAGAAAATAATGTACGCATACGGCAGACCTTCTCGACTAAATGGGTGTGCGAACCTAGGCCTTTGTTTTTAAAGGACGAATGATCCACACACAGTCTTAGAGGGCGTTTCGCCGAAAAATTCCCTGCCGCTGGTCGCCATTGTGATCGTTGCCACAGATACGCATCAAAGGATGCGCGCTTTAGCCTGATGCGCCTGCAGGCGAATCGCCACGTACTTCGAGGTCGGGGTAAAGCTGCCCGCACCAAAACTCTGCAATGGCACCAGGGGGTTGGCTTCCGGGTAGTAGGCGGCGGCCTGGCCAGCGGGAATGTCGAAAGCCAGCAGGGTAAAGCCAGCAACCTTGCGCTCGATGCCGTCATCCCAGATGGACTGAATATCGACCTGCTGCCCCGGTTGAAAGCCCAGGCGCAGAATGTCCGCTTCGTTGACGAACAGCACCTGGCGTTGGCCCTTGACCCCACGGTAGCGGTCATCCAGGCCATAAATGGTGGTGTTGTACTGATCGTGGGAGCGCAGCGTCTGCAGGATCAGGTCCGGCGTTTGCCCGGTGCTGCGCACTTGCGGCGGTAGCAGATCGGTGGGCAGCGGGTTGGCCTTAAAGTTGGCCTTGTGGCTGGCAGTGAGCCAGCGCCGTTCGGCAGCGGCGTTGCCCAGGTAGAAACCACCGGGGTGTTGCAGGCGCTGGTTGAAGTCGCTGAAGCCGGGAATGGTCTCGGCAATCAGCTCGCGGATGCGCCGGTAATCGGCAATCAGCGCGTCCCAGTCGACCGGGTGGTTACCCAGGGCGGCCTTGGCGATACCGGCGATGATCGCCGGCTCCGAACGCATCTGCGGCGACAGCGGTTCGAGCTGGCCGTAGGAAGCGTGGATCATGCTGAATGAGTCTTCCACGGTCACCGCCTGCGGACCGTCGGCCTGGTGGTCAATATCGGTACGGCCCAGGCACGGCAGAATCAGCGCATCGCTGCCGGTGGTCAGATGGCTACGGTTGAGCTTGGTGCTGATCTGCACGGTCAGCGCGCAGCGGCTCAGTGCGGCGTGGCTGCGCGGGCTGTCCGGAGTGGCCTGGGCAAAGTTGCCGCCCAGGCCGATAAACACCTTGGCCTGGCCATCGAGCATGGCGTTGATCGCCTCGACGGTGTTGTGGCCCTGGGCGCGCGGCACCTGGAATTTAAAGCGCTGCTCCAGCGCATCGAGAAAGGCTGCCGATGGGCGCTCATTGATGCCCATGGTGCGGTCGCCCTGCACGTTGCTGTGGCCGCGCACCGGGCACAGGCCGGCACCGGCGCGGCCGAGGTTGCCGCGCAGCAGTTGCAGGTTGACGATTTCCTGAATGGTCGCCACCGAGTTGTGGTGCTGGGTGATGCCCATGGCCCAGCAGATGATCACCCGTTCGGCGCGGCGGTAGAGCAGAGCGGCGTGCTGCAACTCATCCAGGCTCAGGCCGGATTGCTCGACCAGCGAATCCCAACTGCTGGCATCCAGCAGCGCTAGATAATCATCCACGCCGTTCGTGTGTTCGGCGATAAATGCCAGGTCGAAGATTGCCGGTTCGCCCTTGGCCAGCGCTTCGCGGTGCCATTGCAGAAGGAACTTGGCCATACCGCGCAGAGCGGCTAAATCACCGCCCAGAGCCGGGCGGAAGAACGCGGTGTTCAGCGGCTCGGAGCCGTTGCTAAGCATTTCCAGGGCATGTTGCGGGTGCTGAAAGCGCTCCAGGCCACGCTCCTTTAGCGGGTTGAAGCACACCACCTGCGCCCCACGTTTAACCGCCTCACGCAGCGGTTCGAGCATGCGCGGGTGGTTGGTGCCGGGGTTCTGCCCAAGCACGAAGATCGCATCGCTGTGCTCGAAATCGGCGAAGGTTACGCTGCCTTTGCCGACGCCCACGCTCTGCCCGAGGGCCACGCCGCTGGCTTCGTGGCACATGTTCGAGCAGTCGGGAAAGTTGTTGCTGCCAAAGGCGCGGACAAACAGTTGATAGAGGTAGGCCGCCTCGTTGCTGGCGCGGCCGGAGGTGTAGAACTCGGCCTGATTGGGGCTTTCCAGTGCCTGCAGATGCTCGGCGATCAGGGCGAAGGCGGCCTCCCAGCTGATCGACCGGTAGTGATCGCTGGCGGCGTCATAACGCATTGGCTCGGTCAGGCGGCCCTGGTATTCGAGCCAGTAATCGCTTTGTTCACGCAGCTGGCTGACGCTGTAGCGAGCGAAGAAGGCGGCATCCACGCGGCGTTTGGTGGCTTCCCAGTTGACTGCCTTGGCGCCGTTTTCGCAGAACTTGATCCGCCCGTCTTCCGGCGAATCGCCCCAGGCACAGCCGGGGCAGTCGAAGCCGCCGTGCTGGTTGGTCTTGAGCAGGGCACGCAGGTTCTTGAACGGCTGCTTACTGTCCAGCCAGAAGCGCGTCACGCTGCGCAGTGCGCCCCAGCCGGCGGCCGGCCCGCCGTAGGGTTTATAGCGTGGATTGATCGGTTGCAGGCTCATGACTGGGCGACTCCGGGCGCGGCCGGGCTGTACACCCGTGGCGCGCTTTGCTGGGGCAGGTGGATCAGGTTGAGGTTGTGCTGGCGCGCCCACTGCACGCTGAGGGTGGTCGGTGCAGACAGGCTGACCAGGGTGCCGATGCCGGCGCGCAGGGCCTTGTGGATCAGCTCCAGGCTGCAGCGGCTGGTGACCACGGCAAAGCCCTGGCGCAGGTTTTCCCCTTCGCGATGCAGGGCGCCGAGCAGCTTGTCGAGGGCGTTATGCCGGCCGATATCTTCGCGGCACAGGCGGATCTGCCCCTGGCCATCAACAAACAGCGCGGCATGTACCGCGCCGCTATGGCGGGCCATGGTCTGTACGGTCTGAATGCGCTGACGCAGGCCCTGCAGATGGGCGGCAGCAGGTAGCGGACTGGGCGTGAGGCTTTGCAGCTGTGGCAGGGCTTGCTCCAGAGCCTCGACCCCACACAAACCGCAACCGCTGTTGCCGGCCAGGGTGCGGTGCTGCTGCTTGAGCGCCCAGAATGCGCGGTTGCTGACCTGCACCTCGGCGCTGATGGCGCTGGCATGCTGCTGCAGGCGGATGTCGTAGATCTCATCGAAGCTGTCAATCAGGCCGGCACTCAGGCTGAAACCGTAGATAAAGTCTTCAAGATCACTGGGCGAAACCATCATCACGCTGTGGCTGATGCCGTTGTAGCTGATCGCCAGGGCGGTTTCGCTGGCCAGTGCGGCGGCGCCATCCTGCTGTGCGTCAGCCAGTTCGACATAGCTATAAGTGGGTGCTGGCAGCAGTACCGGGGCGGCATCTTGGGCGATAGACGGGACGTGACGTGGCATGGACAGGCTTCCCGGCGACGAGGTGATAGCGCCAGCCTAGGCCGCTGTGCCGGGTGCGTCTAATCGCTGTTACTGATCTTGTGATCGATGCGCTCTATCAAGGCGTTAAGCGCAAGCCTTTCACTCTGCTAGAGGTGGCAAGAGTTTCTGCGCTTCGGCAAAGCAGGCTTCGGCCAGGGCCGAGCGCGGCGCGCTGCGGCGCAGAATCAGGCCCAGCGGAGCGAGGGTGTGGGCGTCCTCGATGGGCGTTAACGCTAAGTGTTCGGTGAACTCGGCGAGGCCACCGTTGAGGGGCATGATCGCGCAGCACAGCCCGGCGCTGACCGCTTGCAGCAGTTGATGCACGGCATCGGTTTCCAACCGTGGGCTGGGCGTCAGGCCACGGGAGCGAAAGCTGTGGTCGATCGACTGACGAAAGTGCATGCCGGCCGAGAGCAGACCAAGCGGCAGATCGATCAGGCTCTCCCAGCGCAGGGCCGGGCGGGTGAACTGAAAATGCCGGCGGTCATACAGCAGGCCCATGCGCGTTTCCGCCAGCTCCAGGCTGTCGAAATGCTCAGGGTTGAGGCGGTCGAGATAGGACAGGCCAAGGTCGAGCTGATTGCGTCCCAGGCGCTCGAGAATCTCTTCGCTGCTCAAGGCAAACAGCTGAAAGCGCAGCCCGGCATGCTGCTCGGCAAAGAACTGCACCAGGCGCATCGGATCAAAGCCGGCCAGCGGCACTACGCCCAGGCGCAGGGTGCCGACCAGCTGGCCACGGCAGGCGGCCGCTTCCGCATACAGGCCGTCATGTGCGGCCATCAGGCTACGCGCCCAGGCCAGAATGCGCTCGCCCTCGGCGCTGAAACCCTCGAAACGCTGGCCACGTCGCACCAGCTCCAGGCCGAGTTCATCTTCCAGCTGACGCAGGCGCATCGACAGGGTCGGCTGGGTGATATGGCAACGCGCGGCGGCCTGGCCGAAGTGGCGAGTTTCATCCAGGGCGATCAGGAACTTCAGCTGTTTGATATCCATGATGATCCTTCAACGCTCTGAATTCTGCCGATTCTAGCAGGCAGTTGCGCGCGGCCAGGCGCTGAATACGGCCTATGGCGCGGCCTCCAGCGACAGCGCCGGGCCTGGCACCTTTGTCACGAATCAGGGTCTAGACTTCTGGCTCCGGGCGGCGTCGCCCGGCCACTTTCCAAGGAATAAGAGGAAACCTTATGAGTCTGTTTGCCTTTGTTAAAGAAGCGGGTACGAAACTCTGGGAATCACTGGTCGGCCAGGAGGCCCAAGCGGCCGAATCACTGACCGCGCACGTCGCCAAGGTGGGCTTGGGTAACCCGAATATTCAGGTCAGTGTCGAGGGCGATAAAGTCACCGCTCGCGGTGAGGTGGCGAGCCAGGAGGAGAAGGAGAAAATCCTTCTGGCCCTGGGTAACGTCGCCGGTGTGGCTTCTGTGGAGGACCATATCAGCGTGACCACGCCGGCCCCGGCAGCGCGCTTTGTCACAGTGAAGAAGGGCGACACCCTGAGCGCGATTGCCAAGGCCGAATACGGCAACGCCAATGCCTACCCGAAAATCTTCGAAGCCAACAAACCGATGCTCAGCCATCCGGACAAGATCTATCCGGGCCAGGTGCTGCGTATTCCCGAGTAGGTGACACCTGTGGGAGGGGCTGGGCGGCACTCCGCTTCAGCGGCGACAGTCGCGGCTAAAGCCCCTCCCACAAATTATCAGTCGCTTCCCTCAAGGTTGCGCAACAACTCCCGATAATCCTCCACCGCAGCAAACTCCTCGGTGTCCTTCGGTGCCGCCTGGCTATCGGGCTGGCGCACGGCGAGCAGGTGGCCGACGCCATAACGGCCGGCGCTGCGCAGGATCGGCAGGCTGTCGTCGATAAACAGGCTGCGCGCAGGCGTGAAGCTGATGTCCTGCTGCAGGGCGTGCCAGAACTGCTGGTCTTCCTTGGGGAAGCCATAGTCGTGGGAGCTGATCAGCCGGTCGAAATAGGGCGCCAGTTCGATGCGTTCCAGCTTCAGCGACAGCGAGTCGCGGTGCGCGTTGGTGATCAGCACCACCTGCTTGCCAGCTTGGCGCAGGGCCTGGATAAAGGTGTCGGCGTCCGGGCGCAGGGCGATCAGGTGCGCCACCTCGCGCTTGAGGTCGCGAATCGACAGGTTGAGCTCGCGGCTCCAGAAGTCCGTGCAGTACCAGTTGAGGGTGCCTGCGTGTTCGCGAAACAGCGGCAGCAGCTCGGCTTCGGCCAGCGCACGGCTGACGCCGTGGTGCTCGGCATAGCGCTGCGGCAGGTGCTGCAACCAGAAGTGGTTGTCGAAGTGCAGGTCGAGCAGGGTGCCGTCCATATCCAGCAGGACGGTGTCGATGGCGTTCCAGGGCAACGAGGGCATGCGCAGTTCTTCGGGCTGATGCGTAGGGCGTCGCGATTTGCGCCATCGGCGTCGTGATCGCGCAATCTCCTACGCAGATAATAGGAAAAGCCGCGTTATGATAACCCGCTATGTCCTGCCCAGGAGCCGCCCCATGCGTCAGAAACCCACCGTACTCGCTCGCGAAATCGTCGCCAGCAGCCGCCTGTTCCGTGTCGAGGAGCTGCAGCTGCGCTTCAGCAACGGCGTGGAACGCACCTATGAGCGACTGGTGGGCAAGGGCGCAGGTTATGGCGCGGTGATGGTGGTGGCGATGGTCGATGACGAGCACGCGCTGCTGGTCGAGGAGTATTGCGGCGGCACCGATGACTACCAGCTGTCGCTGCCCAAGGGCCTGATCGAACCGGGAGAAGACGTGCTGGAAGCGGCCAACCGCGAGCTCAAGGAAGAAGCCGGCTTTGGCGCGCAGCACCTGGAACTGCTGGCCGAGCTAAGCCTGTCGCCGGGTTATATGAGCCAGAAGATTCAGGTGGTGCTGGCATCGGGGCTGTATGAAGAACGCCTGCCTGGCGATGAGCCGGAGCCGATGCGCGTCGATAAGACCAGCCTGCGCGAGCTGTCGAGCCTGATCCAGCATCCGCAATTTACCGAAGGTCGCGCCCTGGCCGCGCTGTACTTGGCCCGCGATGTGCTGACTCAGCGTGGGATCTTTAAACCATGAGCCAAGGTATGAGCCAAGCCATGAGTCATCCGCTGATTCCTGCCGTGATTGAGCTGGTGCGTCAGGCGGGCGCGGCGACGCTGCCGTACTGGCGCGCCGATGTGACTGTGAATGAAAAAGCCGACGCCTCGCCGGTGACCGCCGCCGATATGGCCGCGCACCATATCCTCAACGATGGCCTGCTAGCCCTTGCCGCAGATATTCCGGTGCTTTCCGAAGAGGCGGCGGATATTGCCCTGAGCGAGCGTGGGCAGTGGAGCCGCTGGTGGCTGGTCGACCCGCTGGATGGTACCAAGGAATTTATCGCCGGCAGCGAAGAGTTCACCGTTAACGTCGCGCTGATCGAACAGGGTCGCGTGGTCTTTGGTGTGGTCGGTATTCCGGCCACGGGTCTGTGTTATTACGGCGGCACCGGCCTGGGCGCCTGGCGCGCCGATGCGTTTGGCGCGGCCGAGCCGATCAGCGTGCGTCTGGCTCCGCTGGAGGCCTTTACTCTGGTGGCCAGCAAACGCCATTCCAGCCCGGCGCAGGAAGCCTTGCTGGCCGGGTTGAGTGAGCGTTTTGGTGATCTGCAACTGGCCAGTGTCGGCAGCTCGCTGAAGTTCTGCCTGCTGGCCGAGGGCAATGCTGATTGCTACCCGCGTTTGGCGCCGACCTCGCAATGGGACACCGCGGCGGCGCAGGGCGTGCTGGAAGGGGCGGGGGGCGAGGTGCTGACGCTCAAGGGCGAGGCGCTGACCTATGAGGCGCGCGAGTCGCTGCTTAATCCGTACTTTCTGGCGCTGCCGGCTGCAGCAGCCTGGCGCGCCGAGCTGATTCAGCTGGCCCGCGCGCTGGATTAAGCGACGAGTCTAGCGTTGTGGGCAGGCACAATCGCTGCTAAAGCCCCTCCCACAAATCGCGGCGCTATATGCAGCCCGTAGCCCGGATGTAATCCGGGGATAAAGCCACAGAAGCCCCGGATTGCATCCGGGCTACGTCGCGGAGTATTCGGCGGTGGCTCGGCTTACTCGAGCATATCGCCGTAGCGCTCATCCTTCTTGAACAGCAGCGGCTGGGCGAAGCCCGGCACCTTGATCTGCTCGCAGTTGATCTCGATCTGCTGGTCGTCGATCAGGTCGTTGCCAAAGTTATAGATAATCCCCAGATCCCCCAACAGTGCCTGCGCGTCGTAGGCCTGAGCAGCAGCGCGCGTGACTTCGCGGCGCTGCAGGTAGGCGGCAAAGGCCGCTTCGCCGTGGCGCTTGCGCAGCATACGTTCGGCCACATGCGGGGCCAGCAGCAGGGCGCTGGCGTTGTTGCCGCCAAAACCCTTGGAGTTGATAAAGCACAGGTCCAGCTGCTCGGGGGCGCGCGTACGGTCGGCGGTGGCGAAGCTGAGGTGCTGTTGGTGCACATCTTCGGCCACCGCGTCGATGGTCTTGATCCCCGGGATGATGCCGTACTTGAAGCTGCCCAGGGCGGAGATCACCTGGTCACCACTGGCGGTGGCCAGGGAGTGGCCGACAAAGGCCTTCACTGCTGTGACTGGCCACTGCTTGATGGCGAAGGCGCTGGCGATGCGGTCGAGAATTTCCGACTCAGTCACTCGGTTGGCCGGGGTGCTGGAGCCGTGGGCATGCACAAAGCTGCGCTCGCGCACCGCGTCGATGCCCAGCAGTTGCACGGCGCTGGCCACGGCTTTGGCCACGGTCAGGTAGTTGCCGGGGCCAGGGGCGGAAATGGACTTCTTGAAGCCATCGGCGTTGATAAATACATCCGGCACCGCGCCATGGATATCTGCACCCAGTTCCAGGGCTAGAGCGTCGTCCATCAGCACCACGAACTGGCAGGCTTCGGCCAGGGTAAAGCCGCAGTTCTCGCCAAATGGGCGGCTGGCGCGGCGGAAGTCGACCTGCTCCTGGGCCATCTCGGTCTTGCCTTCGATCTGGCGTAGGCCATCTTCGGTGGCCAGCGCACCCATGGCGCCGTAACCCTCGATGCATTCCTGATTGATTGGCGCTTCGCTGCTGCCGATTATCACTACCCGCGCTTTGCCACTGGCAATCTGTTCGATGCCCTTCTGCAGGTTATAGAGGAAGGTGGCGCAGGCGCCGGTGATGGCGCCGGTGGTGCCAACGCTGCCCAGCACATAGGCGTTGATAAAGTCCGCCGACATGGTGTTGAGGCCCAGGGCCAGTTGCTTGGCGGTGACGCGGCCGCCCTTAAGGCGCGACTGCATCAGGCCGCCGAAGCCGTTTTCATCCAGCTGGCTCATGATGCAACTGGAGAACACCGCGACTTCGTCCGGGGCCACATGCTGCATGATGGTCTGCCAGTCGATACCGGTGGCGCGCAGCGCATCGGTGACGCCGGCGATGGTCATGGCCAGGCCGCGCGGGTGGAAGCGCGCGTTGTACAGCTCGCTCGGCTCGAAGCCGCTGGGCAGCTGGCCTGCGGATTTCACCGGCAGGGCGCGGTAGCTGTCGACCTTGAATTCACAGTTGTCGTGCAGGGTCACCAGTACTTCGCTGGCGTTCAGCTCGTCCACCGTCCAGTCGGATGGCAGCGGCTCGGGCAGGTGCTTGCGCAGGGTGATAAAGCTCAGCGGCTGGCCGGCGGTGGCGCTGATATCGATGGTCTTCTGCCAGTGCGCGGCGTCGACATCCAGGTGCTGCTTCTCGATGCGTCGTACCAGGGTCGAGGCGAGAATCTGCTCGGCGAAGCGGGCGTCGATTTCGTCCAGGCTCAGGGCATTGCCAGCATCATCCTGATAGCCGCCATCGACCACCTTGACCAGCTTCATCATCACCGCCAGGCCCGCGAGAGTTTGCTGGCGCGCGGGCGTGTCCATCGACTCGATTACGGTACGGCGGAAACCATGGTGAAAGGAGCTGCGCCCAGCCGCGTTATAGCCACCAAAACCAACGATCACAGGTAAACGTGAAGTCACTCGATAACTCCTTGAAAAGAGGGCGCCAGACAAACCGAGATAAAACTATGGAGGCTTGTCATACAGGCCAAAGCGCTCTGCGGCGGTTATTGCGCCGCGATCAAGCACCCAGCATGGCTGTTCGGATGCCTATGCTGACGTGATTGCTGACTTGCAAGTCACGGTTTCGACCAAGGTAGCGCATCGCTAAAACCCTACGACTGTTATGGTTTCTGCGTACATCTGCCCAGCTGGAGAACAACAATGCACAGCGTCAATCCTTACGAATACGGCATGCCCCGTGATGCGGCAAATTTTCAGGCGCTCAGCCCGCTGAGTTTTCTTGAGCGCGCTGCCAGCGTCTATCCGCAGCGCCTGGCGCTGATCAATGGCAGTCTGCGCCAGACCTGGGGCGAAACCTACAGCCGCAGTATTCGTCTGGCCTCGGCCCTGGCCCAGCGCGGCATTGGCCTGGGCGACACGGTGGCAGTGATCGCGCCCAACGGCCCGGCGATGTTCGAGGCGCACTTTGGCGTGCCGATGTGTGGCGCCGTGCTGAATGCCATCAATACCCGCCTGGATGCCGAAGCCATTGCCTTTATCCTGCAGCACGGCGAAGCCAAGGTTCTGCTGGTGGACAAGGAGTTCGGCGAGCTGGCGCAGCGTGTGGTCGGTCACCTGCCGCAGCCGCCGCTGGTGATTGGCATCGACGATCCGGAATATGCCGAGGGTCTGCTGATCGGTCAGCTGGATTACGAGGCGCTGCTCGCCGAAGGTGACGCCGATTACCCCTGGCAGTTGCCCGCCGATGAGTGGCAGGCGATCTCCCTCAATTACACCTCCGGCACCACCGGCAACCCCAAGGGCGTGGTCTATCACCATCGCGGTGCGCACCTGAATGCGCTGTCCAACGCCATGTGCTGGGACATGAGCCGCTTCCCGGTGTACCTGTGGACGCTGCCGATGTTCCACTGCAACGGCTGGTGCTTCCCCTGGGCGTTGGCCGCCTATGTCGGGGTCAATGTGTGCCTGCGCCATGTGCGCGCCGAAGCCATCTACCCTGCCATCGCCGAGCATGGCGTCGACCATTTCTGCGGCGCGCCGATCGTGTTGAATATGCTGGCTAACGCCGATGACGCACTGAAAGCCCTGAAAACCCGTCCGGTAAAAGTCCTCACCGCCGGCGCCGCGCCACCCGCTGCGGTGATCGAAGCCATGGAAGCCCTGGAGTTTCGCGTTACTCACGTTTACGGCCTGACCGAAACCTACGGCCCCAGCGTGGCCTGCGAGTGGAAAAGCGAGTGGGACAGCGAAAGCCCGGAGCAGCGCGCGCGCCTGAAATCCCGTCAGGGCGTGCGAGCGCCGCTGCTCGACGGCCTGATGGTGGCCGACCCCGACACCCTGCAACCGGTGCCGAAAGACGGTCAGACCATCGGCGAGATCATGATGCGCGGCAACGTGGTGATGAAGGGTTACCTGAAGAACCCCTCGGCCACCGCCGAGGCGTTTGCCGGTGGCTGGTTCCACTCCGGCGACCTGGCGGTGTGGCATGCCGACGGCTATGTGGAGATCAAGGATCGCAGCAAGGACATCATCATTTCCGGCGGCGAGAACATCTCCTCCATCGAGGTGGAAGACGTGCTGTATCGCCATCCGCAGATCCTTGAAGCCGCTGTGGTGGCCATGGCCCACGCCAAATGGGGCGAAACCCCCTGCGCATTTGTCACCCTCAAGCCGGGTGCCGAGCTGACGGCCGAGGAAGTAATCGCTTTTTGTCAGCAGCGCATGGCGCGCTTCAAGGTGCCGGGCTGCGTGGTGTTTACCAGCCTGCCGAAAACCAGCACCGGCAAGGTGCAGAAGTTTGTGTTGCGTGAGCAAGCCAAGCAGTTGGCCGCGCAGCAGGCGGTGGCCTAAGGAGGATTGAAGGCACTTGTTACAGGTTTAAATGGATAACGAGTTGAGAACCTAAATGCCATTCACTAGTATTTGGCACCTTAACTCGTCTATACCAAGAGGCACTATCCATGCAGGTAAGCAAAGGCTTGTTCGCCGCACTCTCTCTCACCGCGTTGGCCAGCACTGCGCAGGCCGCCGATGAAGTGGTGGTTTATTCCTCGCGTATCGACGAGCTGATCAAGCCGGTGTTCGATGCCTACACCGCCAAAACCGGGGTCAAGGTCAAGTTCATCACCGACAAGGAAGCGCCGCTGATCGCCCGTTTGAAAGCCGAGGGTGCCAATACCCCGGCTGACCTGCTGATCACCGTAGACGCCGGTAACCTCTGGCAAGCCGAGCAGGAAGGCGTGCTGCAGCCGACCAAATCCGAGCTGATCACTGCCAATATCCCCGCCCAGTATCGCTCCAGCACCGACAGCTGGACCGGCCTGTCGCTGCGCGCGCGGACCATCTTCTACTCCACCGAACGGGTTAAACCGAGCGAGCTGAGCACCTACGAAGCCCTGGCTGACAAGAACTGGGAAGGTCGCCTGTGCCTGCGTACCAGCAAGAAGGTCTACAACCAGTCGCTGACCGCCACCCTGATCGAAACCCATGGCGCGGCCAAGACCGAAGAAATCGTCAAGGGCTGGGTCAACAACTTGGCCACTGACGTATTCGCCGATGACACCGCGCTGCTGCAGGCCATCGACGCCGGTCAGTGCGACGTGGGCATCACCAACACCTACTACTATGGCCGCCTGCACCAGCAGCAACCTGATCTGAAAGTGAAGCCGTACTGGCCAAACCAGAACGACCGTGGCGTGCACGTCAACCTGGCCGGTGCCGGTGTGACCAAACACGCGCCAAACGCCGAAGCAGCCCGCAAGCTGCTGGAGTGGATGACCACCGAAGAAGCGCAGACCATCTTCGCCGGCGTTAACCAGGAGTTCCCGGCCAACCCGGCGGTTGCACCGTCCAAGGAAGTCGCTGCTTGGGGCACCTTCAAGGCTGACTCGATCGCCACCGAAGTGGCTGGCAAGCGCCAGGCCGAAGCGACCATGTTGATGGATCGCGCCGGCTGGAACTAAGCCAGGGCTAAGCCGGCAGGTGGAAAAGCCGTCACGGTTTTCCACCCTGTAACGCGCTGGCTTTATACTGCCGACGCCCCGCACTTGCGGGGCGTTGTCTTTTCCGCTGTAGAGGACTCTGCGTGGCCCATCCTGCCCAGCACCGCTGGTATCCCATCGCCTTTGCCGTTGCCTTGCTGGTGCTGCTGCCGCTGAGCGTGCTGATGTTTAGCTGGCACGAGGTCGACCAGCAGATCTGGGCGCACCTGTGGCAAACCCAGTTGCCGCGTCTGCTCGGCAATACCCTGGTGCTGGTATTGGGTGTCGGCGTGGGTGTGACGCTGCTCGGCGTCAGCCTGGCTTGGCTCACCAGCCTCTGTGAGTTCCCCGGCAGGCGCTGGCTGGACTGGGCGCTGATGCTGCCGTTTGCCATTCCCGCCTATGTACTGGCGTTCGTGTTTGTCGGCCTGCTGGATTTCGCCGGCCCACTGCAGACCCTGCTGCGCGAGTGGTTTGGCAGTGACGTGCGCTTTCCCCGGGTGCGCTCCACCGGCGGGGTGATCATCGTGCTGGTGCTGGTGTTCTACCCCTACGTTTACCTGCTGGCGCGCAATGCCTTCCTGGCCCAGGGCAAGGGCCTGATGGAAGCGGCGCGGGTGCTTGGTCTGAGCCCGTGGCGCGCGTTCTGGCGCGTCGCCCTGCCAATGGCACGCCCGGCGATTGGCGCCGGCCTGGCCCTGGCGATCATGGAAACCCTGGCGGATTTCGGTGCGGTCTCGGTGTTCAATTTCGACACCTTTACCACCGCCATCTACAAGACCTGGTACAGCTTCTACAGCCTGACCAGCGCCACCCAGCTGGCCAGCTTGTTGTTGCTGGCAGTGATGCTGGTGCTCTATGGCGAGCGCCGCGCCCGTGGTGCAGTGCGTCCGGTAAATGAACGGCCGCGTGGCAAGGCGCTGTATCACCTCAAGGGTGGCCAGGCGCTGGCCGCCACTGCCTGGTGCGGCCTGGTATTCGCCTGCGGCTTTGTTATCCCGGTGCTGCAGCTGATCGTCTGGTTCTGGCAGCGCGGCCGTTTTGATCTGGATGAGCGCTACAGCGCCCTGATTCTGCACACCCTGTATCTGGGCGCGATGGCGGCGCTGATCACCGTGAGCGTGGCTTTGCTGTTGGCCTTCTCCCGGCGTCTGGCGCCGACCCGGCTAATGCGTTCAACCGTCGGCGTGGCCAACCTCGGTTATGCCCTGCCGGGCTCGATGCTGGCGGTGGCGATCATGCTGGCCTTCAGTTACCTCGACCGCGAACTGGTGATGCCGCTGTCCAGCTGGCTGGGTGGCGCAGGCAAACCGGTGCTGCTGGGTAGCCTCTCGGCACTGCTGCTGGCCTATATGATCCGCTTTATGGCGGTGGCCTACGGGCCACTGGAAAACAGCCTGGCGCGTATCCGCCCGTCCTTGCCGGAAGCCTCGCGCAGCCTGGGCGTGGGCGGCGTCGGGTTGTTCTTTAAGGTCTATCTGCCGCTGCTGGTGCCGGGTGCGTTGTCGGCGGCGTTGCTGGTGTTTGTCGATGTGCTCAAGGAAATGCCCGCCACCCTGCTGATGCGCCCCTTTGGTTGGGACACGCTGTCGGTACGGGTGTTTGAAATGACCAGTGAAGGCGAGTGGGCGCGCGCCGCGCTGCCAGCCCTGACGCTGGTGCTGGTCGGTCTGCTGCCGGTGATTTTGCTGATCCGCCGTTCGGCGCGGCGTCACGGGTAGGGTGGGTTAGCCGCGTAGCGGCGTAACCCGCCAGGCTCCTTCAGTACAGCCAAGACCAAGATGACCGCCCCCGGTGTTGCGGCTACAATGCGCGCCATTCGCAGCGGCCGATCATCTTGATAGCCCGTGCCAGTGCCCGATTGTCTGGGCTCAGCCAGGTTGCCGCTGCACTGCCCAGCCCGCAAGGAGACACTTATGGGACAGCGCACACCGCTCTATGACCTGCACCTCGCCTTGGGTGCCAAGATGGTCGACTTCGGCGGTTGGGACATGCCGTTGCACTATGGCTCGCAGGTCGAGGAGCACCATCAGGTGCGTCGCGACTGCGGCGTGTTCGATGTGTCGCACATGACCGTGGTGGATGTCAGCGGCAGCCAGGCCAAGGCCTATCTGCAGCACTTGCTGGCCAACGACATCGAGCGCCTGCAAAGCATCGGCAAAGCGCTGTACAGCGGCATGCTCAACGAGCAGGGCGGGGTGGTGGATGACCTGATCGTTTACCTCACCTGCTCTACTAATGAAGAGCAAGGTTATCGCGTGGTGGTGAATGCCTCGACCCGCGACAAGGACCTGGCCTGGATGCACCTGCAGAGCGTCGACTTCGACGTGCAATTGCATGAACGTGCCGAGCTGGCGATGCTGGCCATTCAAGGCCCGCATGCACGCAGCAAGACTGCCGAACTGGTCAGCCAATCGCGCGCCAACCTGATTCAGAGTCTCAAGTCGTTCGAAGGCCAGCCCGATGGCGAGTGGTTTATCGCTCGCACTGGCTACACCGGCGAAGACGGCCTGGAGATCATGCTGCCCGCCAGCGAAGTGGTGGCCTTCCTTAATGAGCTGGTTGGTGCCGGTATTTCTCCGATTGGCCTCGGGGCGCGCGATACCCTGCGCCTGGAAGCCGGGATGAACCTTTACGGCCAGGATATGGACGAAAGTGTTACCCCACTGGCCGCCAACATGGCCTGGACCATCGCCTGGGAGCCGGCCAGCCGTAGCTTCGTTGGCCGTGCCGCGCTGCAGAAGCAGAAGGTTGAAGGCGTCGCCTCCAAGCTGGTCGGCCTGGTGCTGGAAGAACGCGGCGTGCTGCGTGCGCATCAGGTGGTGCGGGTTGAAGGGGTGGGCGAAGGCGAAATCACCAGCGGCAGCTTCTCGCCGACCCTGGGCAAATCCATCGCACTGGCCCGCGTCCCGGCGTCGACTCAGGAGCGCGCCGAGGTTGAGATTCGCGGCAAGTGGTACCCGGTGCGAGTGGTCAAGCCGACGTTTGTGCGTAATGGCAAGGCCCTGATCTGAGTATTGAGTTGGCCATGGATGGTCGAGAGCGCCCGTTTTGGAGCGGCTCACTAGGTTTTTAAAGACTTTCTTTCGGTATGGCCAAGGCCTGCTAAATTTCCATGACGGCGTGGTCGCCGTCATGTCAGATGAGGAACGACACATGAGCAATATCCCCGCCGATCTGCGTTACGCCGCCAGCCACGAGTGGGCGCGCCTGGAAGCTGATGGCAGCGTTACCGTAGGCATTTCCGATCACGCGCAGGAAGCCCTGGGTGATGTGGTGTTCATCGAGCTGCCGGAAGTCGGTAAGACCCTGAATGCCGGTCAGGAAGCCGGGGTGGTGGAATCGGTCAAGGCCGCCTCCGACATCTACGCACCGGTCTCCGGTGAAGTGATCGCGATCAACGACGGCCTGGCCGACAGCCCGGAAAGCGTCAACAGCGATCCGTACGGCAGCTGGTTCTTCAAGCTCAAGCCGAGCGATGCCAGCGAGCTGGACAAGCTGCTGGATGCGGCCGCTTACAAGGCCACCGCTGACAGCGACGCCTGAGTGCCAGCGCTCAAGCAGTAAACCAAGCCTCGCATTGTCGAGGCTTAGTTTTTTAGGGGGTTGGCCAGCTTTGCTGCAGGTAGTGCTGCTGCAGCCCCGGCAGGTGTAGGTGGCCGCTTGGCTGAAAGCCGTGGCGCTGGTACAGGGCAAGATTGCGCGCCTCACCGGTTTCCAATGCCACCCCGGGGCAAGCCTGCTGCCGGCAGTCGGCCAGGGTTTGCGCCAACAAGGCGCTGCCTATGCCGCGGCCTTGCTGGCCGCTGGCCACGCCAATAAATTCGATCAGGGCGAAGGACGTGGCGCCGAGATGCCGTTCGAAGCTTTCGATCAGTAGATCGAGTTGCTCCAGGCAGGCTACGCCGCAGTGTTCGGCGATGGCCTGGCCGGCTTGCTGCAGGCTGTGCGGATCGATCTCGTGATGCCCCGGGTTGTAGTAACTCACTCCCAGCAATTGTCCGGCTTGCCAGGCCGCGAGGATAGGCAGCCGGTTGGCGCGATGCAGCTGGTGGTAGATCTGCAGGTAAGCGCGCCTGCGCGGGGCGTAACCGGGTTGTTCGCTGAGCAGATACCAAGCGAGCGTCGGGTCCGAGGCGAATGCCTGGTCGAGCAACTCCAGGGCGGCTGCATCCTGCGCCGCGGGCAGCGGCGCAATCTGCAACGGGCTCATTGGTAGGCTTCTACCTTGAGAATTACCCCGTCCTGGCCGATTACCTTGACCGCGCTGCCGGCCGGCAATTCCGGGCCGCTGACCAGCCATAGCGAGTCGCCGGCCTTAATCTTGCCACGGCCGTCCTGGATGGCTTCATGCAGAACGAACTGGCGCCCGAGAAACTCACTGCCGCGCTGGTTCAGCCCCGGCTGGTCGGAAGGCTTGGCTGCGCTGCGCTGGCGCTGCCACCAGAACACCGCCGTGAGTATCGACAGCAGGCCGAACAGGATGAACTGCGCAGCCCAGGGCAGGCTTGGGAAGATAAAGGTCAGCAGGCCGACGCTGGCGGCGGCCAGGCCGATCCACAGCAGGTAACCGCCGGCACCAAACACTTCGAGGATCAGCAGCAGCGTGCCGAACGCCAGCCAGTTCCAGTACGACAGGTGCTGTAAAAAGTCCCACATGGCTTAACCCTTCTTCTCACCGAAGGTGGCTTTGACAATTTCGCTGATGCCGCCGACGGCGCCGATTACCTGGCTGGCTTCCAGCGGCATGAGGATGACTTTGCTGTTGTTGGCGCTGGCCAGTTGGCCGAGGGCTTCGATGTATTTCTGCGCAACGAAGTAGTTAACCGCCTGCACGTTACCTTGGGCGATGGCTTCGGAAACCATGCGCGTGGCTTCGGCTTCTGCCTGGGCGGCACGTTCGCGCGCTTCGGCTTCGAGGAAGGCGGCCTGGCGCTGGCCTTCGGCCTTGAGGATGTCGCCCTGCTTCTGCCCTTCGGCGGTAAGGATGGCGGCGGCGCGCAGGCCTTCGGCTTCGAGAATCTGTGCGCGCTTGATCCGCTCGGCTTTCATCTGCCCGGACATGGCGGCCATCAGGTCGGCGGGTGGGCTGATGTCCTTGATCTCGATACGGGTGATCTTGATGCCCCAGGGCGCGGTGGCTTCATCAACGGTGCGTAGCAGCTTCTCGTTGATTGCGTCGCGTTGGCCGAGCATGGCATCCAGCTCCATGGAGCCGAGCACAGTACGGATATTGGTCATCACCAGGTTGCGGATGGCGTGTTCGAGGTTGTTCACCTCGTAGGCCGCCTGGGCCGAGTTGATGATCTGGAAGAAGCAGATGGCGTCGATCTGCACCGTGGCGTTATCGGCGGTGATGACTTCCTGCGGCGGAATATCCAGTACGTTTTCCATTACGTTGAGCTTGCGGCCGACCTTGTCCATGATCGGCACGATGATGTTCAGGCCCGGTTTGAGGGTGTTGGTGTAGCGGCCGAAGCGCTCCACTGTCCATTCGTAGCCCTGCGGCACAACCTTGAAGCCCATAAAGACGATGGCGACGGCGAGGCCGACAAAAAGAAAAATGACGCTGCCGATTTCCATGTGATGTAGCTCCTTGGCGAGTGAGGTCTGCTGATTAGCGGTTCAGGTATCTAAGCACAGTTGGCGTTGGCGCAGCTGTCGATGGTGTTGCAAGGTGCGCCGATCAACGGTCATGCATGCGAATCAGTGCACGCTTGGCGCCAGGGCGTTTATCAGGCGGGCGTCACGCGCATAGATATCCGGGTAGTAGCGCAGGGCTCCGCCCTTTGTGGCTTCGGCGGTCCAGTAGGCAATCAGCAGCGGCGCCGGGTGTTGCAGGCGGTACTGCTGCGTCTCGCCGCTGGCGATGCGCGTCTGCACGCTACTCAGCTCATCCGGGCTGAGCAGCCAGGCGAGCAGGGTGTCGACGGCTTCGACCCTTACGCAGCCCGAGCTGAAGGCGCGCGGCGCCTTGCTGAACAGCTGCTGGCTGGGAGTGTCGTGTAAATAAACCGCAAATGGATTGTCGAAGCGCACGGCAACGCGGCCGAGTGGGTTATGGCTGCCGGCCGACTGGCGCAGGCGAATCGGTCCGGGGTTGTCCCAGTCGATGCTGTGCGGGTCGAGCAGGTTGCCGTCGCGGTCGAGTACGCTCATCTGCTGGCGTTCCAGGTAGCTGATGTCGTCGCGAATGGCCGGCAATTTGTCTTCGCGCAGGATGGTCGGCGGCACTGTCCAAGTCGGGTTGAGGGTCAGCCGCACAATGCTGGAGGCGAGCAGCGGCGTTTGCCGTTCGGCGCGGCCGACCTGGGTACGGCTGCGCCAAAGCAGCTGGTTATCGCGCTGCACCTGGATTTCGGCGGCGGCGACATTGATCAGTATTTCGGCATCACCCATGGTGTCGGCCAGCCAGCGCAAGCGTTCAAGATTGGCGCGCAGCTGCTCACGGCGCGTCTGTGCGCTGATATTCAGCTCGGTCAGGCTGGCGGGGCCGAGAATGCCATCCGGGTTAAGGCCGTGGTCGCGCTGAAAATTCTCCAGGGCACTTTGCGTGGCCAGGTCGTAGGTGCTGCCCAGCTCTTCCAGCGGTGCAGCCAGGTAGCCCTGGGCGATTAATCGTGTGCGCAATGCTGGCAGTCGCGCATCCTTACCGCCGGGTTTGAGCTGTGGGCCGCTGGCGAGCGTCGTCCACTCCTGTAGCGGCTGTAGGCGTTGTTGCGCATAAGCGTTACGCAGCCGCTGGTATTGCACGGTAGCCGGCCGCGCACTGGTAAAGGCCAGGGCCGGTGTGTGCAGATGCAGCAGGGCCAGCGAGAGGGTCGCCAGTTGCGGGTCCGGGTTGGTCTGCCCAGGCGCCTGCCACAGTGGTTCCAGGCGCTGTTGCAGCAAACGGCCGCGACGCAGGTGCAGCAGGGCCTGCAGGTAGCTGTGGCTGGTCAGCAGTTCGGCGCAGTCGCGCTGCTCGGCGAAGCTTTCCGCAATCAGGCTGGGCAGCAGATAGTCGTTGGGCTGCAGACCGTCATCGGCCAATTGCGCCAGCTGTTCGCGCAATTGCAGCAGTTGTTCGCTGCTCTGCCAGGCCGGTTGGCCGTCGCGTTGCGCATAAAAAGCGTGCAGCAGGCGCTGAGCATTCTCGTCTAGGCTTGTCGGTAATGGGCTGCAGTGCTGCGTTAGTTGGGCCAGCAATGGGCGCAGATCGGCGCTGGTGGCAAAGGGCGCGTCGGCGGCATTGGCGACCAATGGCAGGCTGAGCAGAGCGGCGCTCAGGTAGAGTGTGCGTTTTTTGAACAATCTACTGCTCCATTCCATGGGCTAAGAACAACTTGGCCGCAGCCAGTATAGGCGGGCGATGGTTGGATCTTGTGACAGGACGTCCGAAGGTACTAGAGGTATTTGCGCAATGTTTGGACGTCTTGGCAGGTTCTGCCTGATTGGCTTATGGCTTTCGTGGATGCCGTTGTCGGTGACCGCCGCGGAGCAGGATGGGCTGCTCAGGGATTTGGCGCGGATTGCCCCTGGGCTTAATCAGCAGGCATTGCAGCATGCGCTGGCGGCCATGCAGTGCGCGGTCAATCATGGCGCTGAGCCTGCGCGCCGACTGGCGGTGATCGATTATTCGCGGCCTTCCACCGAGCGGAGGTTGTGGATCTTCGATCTGCAGCGCAAGCGTTTGCTGTTACGTGATTTTGTCGCTCACGGGCGCAAGTCCGGGGAGAACTTCGCCGAGGCGTTCTCCAATCGGTTGGGCAGCCATCAAAGCAGTCTGGGGTTATTCCGCACCGCTGAAAGCTACAGCGGCAAGCATGGTTATTCCCTGCGTATGGATGGTCTGGAACCCGGACTGAATGATCTGGCCCGCGAGCGTGCCATCGTGATTCATGGCGCCGGTTATGTGAACCCGCGTTGGGCGCAGAAACATGGCCGTATCGGCCGCAGCCTGGGTTGCCCGGCGGTGCGCCCGGAAGTGGCGCGGATGGTGGTCGATCAGCTCAAGGGCGGGCAGTTTCTCTTCGCCTGGCATTCCAATCAGCGCTGGTTGAAAGCCTCCGCGTACCTGGATTGCAAACCGCAGCGGGTGGCGGCGCTGAGTCGTGTCGGGGAAGGCTGAGAGCCTGCTCATGATCTCGCGAGCTAGAGCCATACAAGGCGAAAACAGGCGAGGAAGCGGAGTTTACTGATGTAAATGAGCATTCCGAGCCTGTTTTCAACGCAGTAGGGCCGACGCGCAGCAGATCATTAAGGCTATTTCTGCTCGCTCTGCGGGGTAACCCGCAGCACTTCCTCAATGGTGGTCAGGCCGGCGGCGACCTTCTGCGCGCCGGACAGTCGCAGGCTGCGCATGCCTTCCTTGAAGGCATGTCGACGCAGCGCAATCAGGTCGGTGTCGGCGGTGATCAGCGGTTTCATCGCATCATTGATCAGCATGATTTCATACACCCCCGCGCGGCCGCGGTAGCCGGTGTCGCGGCACTCCAGGCAGCCGACGGCACTGCAGGCCTGGGTCGGCAGCGGCGCACTCCAGGGTTTGGTCAGGCTCTGCCAGCCGTCTTCATCCAGGGTCTGCGGTGCCTTGCAGTGTGGGCACAGGGTACGCACCAGGCGTTGCGCCATCACGCCGAGCAGGGTGGCCTTGAGCAGGTAGTGCGGCACGCCCAGCTCTAGCAGGCGAGTGATGGCGCTGGGTGCATCGTTGGTGTGGAGCGTCGAGAGTACCAGGTGGCCGGTGAGCGCCGCCTGGATTGCCATCTCGGCGGTTTCCAGGTCGCGGATTTCGCCGACCATAATGATGTCCGGGTCCTGGCGCATCAGTGCGCGCACCCCGCTGGCGAAGGTCAGGTCGATATTGCTCTGCACCTGCATCTGGTTGAAGGCCCCTTCGATCATCTCGATCGGGTCTTCGATGGTGCAAACGTTAACCTCAGGCGTGGCCAGTTGCTTGAGCGTGGTGTACAGCGTGGTGGTCTTGCCTGAGCCGGTCGGTCCGGTGACCAGAATGATGCCGTTGGGCTGGCTGGTCATGCTCTGCCAGCGCTTCAAGTCATCGGCGGAGAAACCCAGCTGATCGAAGCTTTTCAGCAGCACTTCTGGGTCGAAAATCCGCATCACCATCTTCTCGCCAAAGGCGGTGGGCAGTGTCGACAGGCGCAGTTCTACTTCACCGCCGTCCGGGGTCTTGGTCTTCACCCGGCCGTCCTGCGGTTTGCGCTTTTCTGCAACGTTCATCCGCCCGAGGCTTTTCAAGCGACTGACGATGGCCATGGTCACCTGGGGCGGGAATTGATAGACGGTGTGCAACACTCCGTCGATGCGAAAACGCACGCTGCCCTGTTCGCGACGTGGCTCGATATGGATATCGCTGGCGCGCTGGGTAAAGGCGTACTGGAACAGCCAGTCGACGATATTAACGATATGCGCGTCGTTGGCATCGGGCTCTTGGTCTTGGGCGCCAAGGTTGAGCAGTTGCTCAAAGTTGCCGGCCCCGCTGATTTTCATATCACCGGCCGAGGCGCCGCTGACCGATTTGGCCAGGCGGTAGAACTCTACGGTAAAGCGCTGGATCTCCGTCGGGCTGGCCACCACGCGCTTGATCGGACGCTTAAGCACATGGATCAGATTGGCTTCCCAGCTGTGCACCAGTGGTTGGCTGCTGGCGATGGTTACACTGTCGTTGTCCACCGCCACAGCGAGAATCTTGTGGCGCTGGGCGAAGGCGTAGGACATCAGCGGGGTGACGGCGGCGACATCAATCTTCAGTGGGTCAATTCGTAGATAAGGCTGCCCGGATTGTTCCGCCAACCAGACGGTCAGATCTTCTAGGTCAAGCTTCTTGCCGGGCTTCTTCAGGTCGTCGAGTTGTTGGGCCGCGAGAAATTCCAGCGGGTGCTGCTTATTGTTGACCGCGCTGCGGCGGATCGTCAGACATTGCTCGGCATTGTCCTGATTGGTCCGACCCTGGGCGACCAGCTCACGCAGCAGATCGGCGAGCTCCAACTGGCGATCATGGGCGGACGAGACGAATGCGGACATAAAACTCCCTAACGATCCTGATTACGTTTTAACGACCTGCTAAGCAATCCCAGCAGCATGACGCCAAGGGCGCGAGCTGTCTGCCGACTTGATCCATTTTTGCACAGCCGCCAGCTATTGCCGCTCTAAGCGTCAGGCGCGCTTGAGCGTTTTCACTCCTTCAGCGGTGCCGAGCAGCAGCAGATCGGCCGGACGGGCAGCGAACAGGCCATTGGTGACCACGCCGACGATGGCGTTGATCTCGCGCTCCAGGGTCACCGGGTCGGTGATGCTCATGTTGAACACGTCGAGGATGATATTGCCGTTGTCGGTCACCACGCCTTCGCGGTACACCGGGTCGCCGCCGAGTTTGACCAGCTGGCGCGCTACATGGCTGCGCGCCATCGGGATCACTTCCACCGGCAGTGGGAAGGCGCCGAGGACCGGCACCAGCTTGCTGGCGTCGGCAATGCAGATAAAGGTCTGCGCCACAGCCGCGACAATTTTCTCGCGGGTCAGGGCCGCGCCGCCGCCCTTGATCAGATTGAGGTGCTCGTCGCTCTCGTCGGCGCCGTCGACATAGAACTCCAGGTCGCTGACGGTGTTCAGCTCATACACCGGAATGCCATGGCCCTTGAGGCGTGCGGCGGTGGCTTCGGAGCTGGCGACGGCGCCGTCGAACTCCATCTTGTGCTTGGCCAGGGCATCGATAAAACAGTTTGCGGTGGAGCCAGTGCCGACTCCGATCACACTCTTGGCGTCGAGTTTGGGAAGAATAAAGTCGACAGCAGCCTGGGCGACGGCTTGCTTGAGTTGATCCTGGTTCATCGTGGGGCCTGGCGTGGGAGTGAGGAAAGGCGCGAATTATAGCGCGGCTGGGCCGGCGACGTTAAAACCCTGCCTGTCAGGCCGCGTGAGAGCGTAGCGAGCGAAGGTCAGGCAAGGCAAAAACAGGCGAGGAAGCGGAGAGTACTGTTGTACATGAGCATTCCGAGCCTGTTTTTAACGCCGCATCAACGAGCGCAGTAGCTCTCGCGTGGTCTGCTTGTATGGTCGTTCGGCGCAACGCTGGGGTAGACTCGCGGACTCCCTGAAAAGCCGCCTGCGATGCCCGCCATGCTCGAACAGTACGTCAAGAAGATCCTCACCTCGCGCGTCTATGACGTGGCGGTGGAAACCCCGCTGCAAGCCGCCAACCAGCTTACCGAGCGTCTGGGCAACCAGATTCTGCTCAAGCGCGAAGACCTGCAGCCGGTGTACTCGTTCAAAATTCGTGGCGCCTACAACAAGCTGGCGCAACTCTCCGCTGAAGAGCAGGCGCGTGGCGTGGTCACTGCCTCGGCTGGCAACCATGCCCAAGGTCTGGCGCTGGCGGCCAAGGTGCTGGGGGTCAAAGCTACCATCGTGATGCCCAAGACCACCCCGGAGATCAAGGTGCAGGGTGTGCGTTCGCGTGGTGGCAAGGTGGTGTTGCATGGCGACAGCTTCCCCGAGGCCCTGGCCTATTCGCTGAAATTGGTGGATGAGAAAGGCTACATCTATATCCATCCCTACGATGACCCGCACACCATCGCCGGCCAGGGCACTGTGGCTATGGAGATCCTCCGTCAGCAGCCGGGCCAGCTCGATGCGATCTTCGTGCCGGTGGGTGGTGGCGGCCTGATCGCGGGAATCGCCGCCTATGTCAAATACCTGCGCCCGGAAATTCGGGTGATCGGCGTCGAGCCGGACGACTCCAACTGCCTGCAGGCCGCCATGGCCGCAGGGGAGCGCGTGGTGTTGCCGCAGGTTGGGCTGTTTGCCGATGGCGTGGCCGTGGCGCAGATCGGCCAGCACACCTTTGATGTGTGCAAGGACCATGTCGACGAGGTGATCACCGTCAGCACCGACGAGATCTGTGCGGCGATCAAGGACATCTACGACGACACCCGTTCGATCACCGAACCGGCCGGTGCGCTGAGCGTGGCCGGGATCAAAAAGTATGTGGAGCGTGAAGGCTGCAGTGGGCGGGTGCTGGTGGGTATCGACTCGGGGGCCAACGTCAACTTCGACCGTCTGCGCCACGTTGCTGAGCGCGCCGAACTGGGCGAGAAGCGTGAAGCGATCATCGCCGTGACCATCCCCGAGCAGCCGGGCAGCTTCAAGGCGTTCTGCGAGGCCATCGGTAAGCGGCAGATCACCGAGTTCAACTACCGCTATCACGAAGATAAGGAGGCGCACATCTTTGTCGGCGTGCAAACCCACCCGGAAAGTGACCCGCGTGCCGCGCTGGTTCAGGGGCTGCGCGACCAGGGCTTCCCGGTGTTGGACCTGACTGACAACGAACTGGCCAAGTTGCATATCCGCCATATGGTCGGCGGTCATGCGGCAGCGGTGCCGGATGAGTGCGTTTACCGCTTCGAGTTTCCTGAGCGTCCGGGTGCATTGTTCAATTTCTTACAGAAATTAGGTGGGCGCTGGAACATCTCGATGTTCCACTACCGCAATCACGGCGCGGCCGATGGTCGAGTGGTCGCGGGCCTGCAGGTGCCGCAGGCCGAGCGCCATTTGGTGCCAGCGGCGCTGGAAGCCATCGGCTATCCCTACTGGGATGAGAGCGATAACCCGGCGTACAAACTCTTTCTTGGATAAGCCGGAAACCCGGTAGGACTGAAACAATGGAACATTACCCATTGCTGAAAATGCTGCACATGCTGCCCGGCATCCTCTTGCTGGTTGGGGTGCTGGTGCATCTGTTTATGTTATGGAAGGCCTCGCGTGGCGGTGATGCCGCCATCTTGCAGCGCAAGCTGAAACGCACCCGCTTGATCAGCATGCCGGTGCTCGGCCTGCTGGCCCTGAGCCTGCCGGTAACCGGCTGGTTGCTGGTTGACCTTATCGGTTTGCCGCTGAGCCAAACCTGGCTGCTGCTTAGCAGCGTGCTGTTTGGTGTGTTGATGGTTGCCGGGCTGCTGCTGGCGGGCCGCCTGAGCACCTGGCAAGCCCTTAATGGCGCGCCAGCACCCAAGCGCCTGCTGGGTTTCTGCGCGGCCTATGCCGTGCTGATCGTGTTGTTGTTGCTGGTGATCATGGGGTTGATGGGCGCCAAGCCAGCTTGATCAATACCGCAATAAAAAACGCCGCCTGATCAGGCGGCGTTTTTATTTGCAGCCAGTTTAGCGCAGCGAGATCACCGGCCAGCCGCGCTTTTCTGCTTCGGCGCGCAGGTTTGGATCGGGGTCGACGGCGAAGGGGTGAGTGACTTGCTCCAGCAGGGGCAGGTCGTTCATTGAGTCACTGTAGAAGTAGCTGTCGTTGAGGTTAAGGCCGCTTTCCGCCAACCAGCGGTTAAGGCGGGTGACCTTGCCTTCCTTGAAGCACGGCACGTCGGTGGTGCGTCCGGTGTAGCGGCCGTCGGCCATTTCACATTCGGTGGCCAGCAGGGTGTCGACCCCAAGGCGCGCAGCAATCGGCGCGGTGACGAAGCGGTTGGTGGCGGTGATGAGCAGCAGCTTGTCGCCGGCTTCGCGGTGCTCGGCGAGCAGCGCTTCACCTTTGGCAAGGATGATCGGCTCGACGCAGTCGCGCATAAACTCGCGGTGCCACTGCTCCAGCTGCACCATTTCCGTGCGGCCGAGGATTTCCAGGCTGAAGTTCAGGTAGTCGGTGATGTTCAGGCGGCCGGCCAGGTAGTCCTGATAGAAGTCATCGTTGCGCGCCTTATAGGCGATGCCGTCGAGGATGCCGCGCTCACACAGGTAATCGCCCCAGGCGTGATCGCTGTCGCCGCCGAGCAGGGTGTTGTCGAGATCGAATAAAGCCAAACGCACGGGAGCACCTTTGATTGCCAGCCACGAAAGGCGGCCAGAATAACGGCTTTTGTAGGTCATTCCTATTACGCGCCCCGCTCGCGTTGCTGCTGCCGCGGCCTTTGTGGAACAATGCCCGCATGTCTTAAATTCAGGCGTTTACGAGGTTGTGTGCCGTGATCGATTCCGATGGTTTTCGCCCGAATGTCGGCATCATTCTGACCAATGATGACGGCCAGGTACTGTGGGCGCGTCGGATAAACCAGGACGCTTGGCAGTTCCCGCAAGGCGGGATCAATGACCATGAGTCGCCGGAAGAAGCGCTGTACCGCGAATTGAATGAAGAAGTCGGCCTGGAACAGCAGGATGTGAAAATTCTCGCCTGCACCCGGGGTTGGTTGCGTTATCGTCTGCCTCAGCGTTTGGTGCGCACGCACAGCCAACCGCTGTGCATCGGGCAGAAACAGAAGTGGTTCCTCCTGCGTCTAACGGGCGCAGAAGACCGGGTACGCATGGACCTGACTGGCAAGCCGGAATTCGACGGCTGGCGCTGGGTCAGTTACTGGTACCCGCTGGGCCAGGTGGTGACATTCAAGCGCGAGGTTTACCGTCGCGCCCTCAAGGAACTCGCTCCGCGCCTTTTGGCTCGGGACTGACACAGGCTAGAGCCAAGCATGCTCAATACGCTGCGCAAGATTGTCCAGGAAGTAAACGCCGCCAAGGACCTCAAGGCGGCGCTGGGCATTATCGTGCAGCGGGTGCGCGAGGCCATGGGCAGCCAGGTCTGCTCGGTCTACCTGCTGGACCCGGAAACCAACCGCTTTGTGCTGATGGCCACCGAGGGTCTGAACAAGAAGGCTATCGGCAAGGTCAGCATGGCCCCCAACGAGGGCCTGGTTGGCTTGGTTGGTACGCGCGAAGAGCCGCTCAACCTCGAACACGCCTCCGAACACCCGCGCTACCGCTACTTTGCCGAGACCGGTGAGGAGCGTTACGCCTCATTCCTCGGCGCGCCGATCATTCACCACCGCAAGGTGATGGGTGTATTGGTCATCCAGCAGAAAGAACAGCGCCAGTTCGACGAAGGTGAAGAAGCCTTCCTGGTCACCATGAGCGCCCAGCTCGCCGGGGTTATCGCCCACGCTGAGGCCACAGGCTCGATTCGCGGCCTGGGCCGTCAGGGCAAGGGCATTCAGGAAGCCAAGTTCGTCGGCGTGCCAGGCTCGCCTGGCGCGGCCGTGGGTACAGCGGTGGTGGTATTGCCGCCGGCCGACCTGGAGGTGGTGCCGGATAAGACCGTCGATGACATCGCCGCCGAGCTGACTCTGTTCAATAACGCCCTGGAAGGTGTGCGCAGCGACATGCGCGCGCTGTCGGCGAAGATGGCCACCCAGCTGCGCCCGGAAGAGCGCGCGCTGTTCGACGTGTACCTGATGATGCTGGAAGACGCCGCCCTGGGTAACGAGGTGGTCAAGGTCATCCGCACAGGCCAGTGGGCCCAGGGCGCACTGCGTCAGGTGATTGGCGAGCACATCAACCGTTTCGAACTGATGGACGACGCCTACCTGCGCGAACGCGCCAGCGACGTAAAAGACCTCGGCCGGCGCCTGCTCGCCTATCTGCAGCAGGCGCGTCAGCAGACCCTGGTGTACCCGGACAACTGCATTCTGGTCAGCGAAGAGCTGTCGCCGGCGATGCTCGGCGAAGTGCCGGAAGGCAAGCTGGTCGGTCTGGTTTCGGTGCAGGGCTCAGGCAACTCCCATGTGGCGATCTTTGCCCGGGCCATGGGTATTCCCACTGTCATGGGTGTGGTTGATCTGCCGTATTCGAAGATCGACGGCATTCAGCTGATCGTCGACGGCTACCACGGTGAGGTGTTCACCAACCCCAGCGAAGTGTTGCGCAAGCAATACGCCGAAGTGGTCGAGGAAGAGCGCCAGCTGGCCCAGGGTCTTGATGCACTGCGCGCCTTGCCGTGCGAAACCCTCGACGGCCACCGCATGCCTTTGTGGGTCAACACCGGCCTGCTCGCCGATGTAAAACGTGCGCAGGAGCGCGGTGCCGAAGGCGTTGGCCTGTACCGCACCGAAGTGCCCTTTATGATCAAGGAACGCTTCCCCAGCGAGAAGGAACAGCTGGCGATTTATCGCGAGCAGCTGGCCGCCTTCCACCCGCTGCCGGTGACCATGCGTAGCCTGGATATCGGCGGCGACAAGGCGCTGAGCTATTTCCCGATCAAGGAAGACAACCCCTTCCTCGGCTGGCGCGGCATCCGCGTCACCCTCGACCACCCGGAAATCTTCCTGGTGCAGACCCGCGC
Source organism: Pseudomonas sp. (assembly GCF_030690725.1). GTDB lineage: Bacteria > Pseudomonadota > Gammaproteobacteria > Pseudomonadales > Pseudomonadaceae > Aquipseudomonas. Next base: position 126,124 of record NZ_JAUYGD010000004.1, read on the forward strand.
CATGCTCAAGGCCAGCGAAGGGCTGAACAACCTGCGCATTCTGCTGCCGATGATTTCCGGCATTCAGGAGCTGGAAGAAGCGCTGCACTTGATTCACCGCGCCTGGGGCGAGGTGCGCGACGAAGGCACCGACGTGCCGCTGCCACCGGTTGGGGTGATGATCGAGATTCCTGCGGCGGTCTATCAGGTGCGCGAACTGGCGCGCCAAGTCGACTTCCTCTCGGTCGGTTCGAATGACCTGACCCAATACCTGTTGGCCGTGGACCGTAACAACCCGCGCGTCGCCGATCTCTACGACTTCCTCCATCCGGCTGTGCTGCAGGCGCTGCGCCTGGTAGTGGCCGGAGCCCATGCCGAAGGCAAGCCAGTGAGCATTTGCGGCGAGATGGCCGGTGACCCGGCGTGCGCTGTGTTGCTGATGGCCATGGGCTTCGATGGCCTGTCGATGAACGCCACCAACCTGCCCAAGGTGAAATGGCTGCTGCGCCAGATCAGCATGGGCAAGGCCCAGGAATTGCTCGGCCAGGTGATGAGCATCGACAACCCGCAGGTGATTCACAGCACCCTGCAACTGGCCCTGCGCAACCTCGGCCTGGGCCGCATGATCAATCCAGCGTCAGATATCCAGGCATGAGCGCCCGCCGCTCGTGCTGAACCCTGCAGATAAGCTCCTGGCGCTGCGCCAACTGGCTACCCTGCGCCTGTCGGCGGCCAGCGCACTGGTGCGTCAGGGCCAGAGTCTGTGGGTGCTGGCCGACGATGCGCTGGTGCTGCAACGCTACAGCCTGAGTGGCGACTGGCAGGCTGAGCTGACCCTGCTGCCCGGCGAGTTGCCCGAGGATGCCAAGCAGCGCAAACGTCTTAAACCTGACTTCGAAGCGTTGCTGTCATTACCAGGCGACTGCCTGCTGGCGCTCGGTTCGGGTTCGACCAAGCGTCGCTGCCGCGGCTGTCTGGTTGAGGCCGGCAGCGTGCGCGTTATCGACCTCAGCCCCTTGTACCAGGCGCTCGCCGAGCACTTTCAGGACCTGAATATCGAAGGCAGCGTGGTCTATCACGAGCAGTTGCTGCTGGCGCAACGTGGCAACGGTCGAGGTCGGGAGAATGCCCTGGTGCTGCTCGATTTACCCCAGGTGCTGCGCGATCTGCAGGATGGGCAGCTGAGCGCCGCCGCGCTGCAGCGGATTGTGCCGCTGCAATTGCCGGAGCTGGACGGCGTGCCACTAAGCCTCACCGATCTCAGCGTGGCACCCAGTGGCGCGCTGTATTTCACCGCGACGGCGGAGGCTACCGACTCCAGCTACCTCGACGGTGCCTGCGTTGGCAGTGTGCTCGGGCGGCTGGATGCACAGCTGAGCATCGTCGAGCTGAGCCGTCTGACGCCGGTGGTGAAGATCGAGGGGCTGGCTTTCCAGGCCGATGGTCGGCCGCTGCTGGTGGCCGATGCCGACGATCCGACGATTGCCTCGCCGCTGTTTACCCTTGATAAATTCAGCGAGCCCGCGAGCGGCACCTGAGCGGCATCAACACTGCAACACAACCTCACCTAAACAGCTGCCATTGCTGCCGAACGTGCGCTCGGCCAGCACGCGGCTGCCGTCGGCATTGACGATCAACGCAGTACTGGCGCGCGTGCCGTAGGTGACGCTGGCAATAAACACACTGGAGAGCAGGCGTTCGCCGGTCAGGCCGATGCCGGTTTGCGGCAGCTCAGCATCCGTCGCGCGGGTGGGGTCGGCCAGCAGCTTGAGCAGCATCTGCGGCTGTGGCTCATGTATGCCGTTGTGCAGTGCCTGCTTGGCCCGTTGCAGCTTGGGCCAGGGCGTGTCCAGGTCGGCATTCGACAGGCCGTGCACGCCTTCCGCCAATGGTGTGGCGCGCCCGGTTAGGGAGTTGAAGTGCCAGAGTTGCTGGCTGTCACCGAGCAGCAGGTTAAAGCCGCTGTAGTGGTGGCGCCGCTCATGCAGGTCATGCAGAAAATCTTCGATGCTATGGCTGCCGGCGAGAAAGGCCACCGGCAGCTCGCCCCGTGAGCGGCTGCCTTGAGCCTGGCCGGGGTCGCGAATATTGGTCAGGGCGGCAAAACGTCCGTCAGGGCCGACGCCTAGCCAGGTGCCGCCGGCCTGCAGGTCGCGCCCGGCAATTACTCCCGGCACATCGGGCCATTCAGCCAGTGGCTGGCTGGGGCGTTCGTAGAATTCATCGCGATTGGCGGCCAGCAGCAGCGGCTGGGCATGGCCCGGTCGCCAGGCCAGGACGATCAGGCACATGAGTTAGCTCCTTAACTTGGCCAGCACGCCGGCGTTGTCCAGTTCGTTGCCCAGGTGCAGGCGCACCTTGCGCGCGCCGCAGCCGAGGCCGAGTTCCAGCAGGATGCGTTCTTCGACCTGCGACAGGCCGCCTTCCAGGTGCTCCAGCGGTTGAATCAGCAGCTGCGGTGGCCGGCTCAGGCGCAGAAAACGCTTGGGCAGTAGCTCATCGAGGCCGTGCTGCAACAGCTGCTGCGCCGCCGCAAAGTCCGCCACCAGCAGGCGCTGATTGCTGAACGCCGGGTCGGCCTGCAGGTGCAGCGCGCGGCCACTTTGCAGGTGCGTCAGGTGCATCTGGTTACAGCTCAGCTTCAGGTACAGGGTCGGGCGCATGCTGGTCTATTCCACAGGCGATGCTGGCACTTTACGCAAAGCCTGAGCGGACATCCATCGCCCAAAGTAGAGTCTGGCCCTGTGCATCCGTTACCATGCCGGATTGTTTGCGGGGGTGCTGATGGAACTGCTGCTGTATTTGATCCTGGGGGCTGCAGCTGGAACGCTTGCCGGGTTATTTGGCGTAGGCGGCGGCATTATCATCGTGCCAGTGCTGGTGCTGAGTTTTGCTGCGCAGGGCTTTGATCCGATGATTTTGACGCATCTGGCGGTAGGCACCTCGCTGGCGACCATCATCTTCACCTCGATCAACTCGGTGCTCGAACATCAGCGTAAAGGCGCCGTGCTGTGGCCGGTATTTGCCTGGATGACCCTGGGAATTCTGCTCGGCGCCGGGCTTGGCGCGATGACCGCAGCCGCGATTCAAGGGCCGCTGTTGCAGAAGATCATCGGCGTGTTCGCGATCATTATTGCCGTGCAAATGGCCCTGGAACTGAAACCCAAAGCCAGCCGCACTGTCCCAGGCAAGCCGGCACTGACCCTGGCCGGTGGGGTGATTGGCTGGGCCTCGGCAATTTTCGGGATTGGCGGCGGTTCGCTGACCGTGCCGTTCCTGACCTGGCGCAGCGTACCGATGCAGCAGGCGGTGGCTACTTCTTCGGCCTGCGGCCTGCCGATTGCGATAGCCAGCGCCCTGAGTTTTATCTGGCTGGGCTGGGATAAACCCGAGCTGCCGGAGTGGAGCCTGGGTTTCGTCTACCTGCCGGCGCTGGTCGGTATTGCCATCCCCAGCATGTACTTTGCCCGTGTAGGCGCACGCCTGGCGCACAAGCTGTCGCCGCGTCTGCTCAAGCGTCTGTTTGCCCTGCTGCTGTTTAGCGTGGGCCTGAGTTTTCTGATTTGAGGAATTGAAATGCTGCCTTACCCGCAGATCGACCCAGTTGCACTGGCCCTTGGCCCGCTGAAAATCCATTGGTACGGCCTGATGTACCTGATCGGCATCGGCGGCGCCTGGTGGCTGGCTTCGCGCCGGGTCAACGCCTTCGCGCCAAGCTGGAACAAGGAGAAGCTCTCCGACCTGGTGTTCTGGGTCGCCATGGGCGTGATTCTCGGTGGCCGCCTGGGTTATGTATTGTTTTACGATTTGGCCGCCTATATCGCCGAGCCGGTACGCATGCTGCGTATCTGGGAAGGCGGCATGTCGTTCCACGGCGGGCTGATCGGCGTAATGCTGGCCACCTGGTGGTTCGGCAAACGCAATAACAAGAGCTTCTTTGAGCTGATGGACTTTATTGCCCCGCTGGTGCCGATTGGTCTGGGTGCCGGGCGCATTGGCAACTTCATTAACGCCGAGCTGTGGGGCAAGGCCACCGACGTGCCTTGGGCGATGGTCTTCCCTACCGACCCCGAGCAGTTGGCGCGCCATCCTTCGCAGCTGTATCAGTTCGCCCTGGAAGGCGTGGCGCTGTTCACTATCCTCTGGTTCTACTCGCGTAAACCGCGCCCGACCATGGCTGTGTCCGGCATGTTTGCCATGTGCTACGGGATCTTCCGCTTTATCGTTGAGTTCGTCCGCGTGCCGGATGCCCAGCTCGGTTACCTGGCTGGCGGCTGGCTGACCATGGGTCAGGTGCTCTGTGTGCCGATGATCCTCGGCGGCCTGGGTCTGATCGCCTACGCCTACAAACGCCAGGCGGCGCAGGAGGCCGTGCAATGAAACAGTACCTCGACCTGATGCGTCTGGTTCGTGAGACCGGCACCTTCAAGAGTGACCGCACCGGCACCGGCACCTACAGCATTTTTGCCCATCAGATGCGCTTCAACCTGGCCGACGGCTTCCCGCTGGTGACCACCAAGAAGTGCCACCTGAAATCGATCATCCACGAGCTGCTGTGGTTTCTTGCGGGCGACACCAACATCAAGTACCTGAAGGACAACGGCGTACGCATATGGGACGAGTGGGCCGACGAGAACGGCGATCTTGGCCCGGTTTATGGCTACCAGTGGCGCAGCTGGCCGGCGCCCAATGGCGAGTCGATTGACCAGATCAGCAAGCTGATCGAGATGATCAAGAAGAACCCCGACTCGCGCCGCCTGATCGTCTCCGCCTGGAACCCGGCGCTGGTCGAGCAGATGGCTCTGCCGCCGTGCCACGCGCTGTTCCAGTTCTACGTGGCTGACGGCAAGCTGAGCTGCCAGCTGTACCAGCGCTCGGCGGACATTTTTTTGGGCGTGCCATTCAATATCGCCAGCTATGCGCTGCTGACCTTGATGGTGGCGCAGGTGTGTGGGCTGCAACCGGGCGACTTTATCTGGACCGGCGGCGACTGCCACCTGTACGCCAACCATATCGAGCAGACCGATCTGCAACTCTCCCGCGAGCCGCTGCCGCTGCCGGTGATGAAGCTCAACCCCGACGTGAAAGACCTGCTGGCCTTCAAGTTCGAAGACTTCGAACTGGTCGGCTACCAGGCGCATCCGCATATCAGCGCGCCCGTCGCCGTCTGATCGTTAATCGCGGCCATGGGCCGCTCCTACAATGGCAGTTCGTAGGAGCGGCCCATGGCCGCGATGACTTAAAGCTAGAGCAACTCCGCCGCCAACTGCTGCACCTGTTCCTGGCGTTCGCCATCTTCCAGCTGCGCGCCAGGGTTGAGTGACGACCATTCGGGATGTGCGCGGGCTTTGTGCAGGGCCTCCGGCAGTTTGCCTTCGCGCCAGCTGGCGTCCTGTGGAGTGTTCAGGCTGATGGCCTCGACGGCGGCATGGCCGCGGGCTTCCAGCGCTTGCAGTAGCAGCTGTTGACGCAGCGCGAGCAGGCGCAGCACGGCGTCGTCCACGGTCAGCTCGCGCTGGCCCTTGAGCTTGCCTTTCAGCCGCGCACCATAGCCGCGCAGGGTCTGCGCGCTGCCGCCGAGCACGGCACCGATAAGCGCCGCCGCGCCAAGGGTAATGCCACCGACCAGCAGATCGACGCCGACCCCGGTGGCCGCGCCCGCCGCCATGCCACCGCCGATATTGATGCCGAGTTGTTTGAGGGTTTCCGGGTTGAACAGATCGTCACCCCAGCGGCCACCGAGCAAGGGTAGGTCGCCGGCCTTGGCGTCGTTCTGACGGAAGGCGTACAGGCGCAGCAGGGCTTCCACGCAGCGTTGTTCGCGTTGGCGAATGGTTTGATGCAGGTCGCGGATGGCGCCTTGTTCCAGCACGGCTTGCGCCGCCACGCTACGGCGGCAGGCGGCGCAGTCGAGCAGCAGTTCGGCAATCAGTCGCGCGCCGCTGCTTTTGCGCAATTGGCGTTGCGCCAGGTGATCGTCGATCAGCCGTTGCAGTTGCGGGCGGGCTTTTTCCTGCAGCAGCGCCAGGCTGTCATACAGGCGGCGCTCGCCATCTAGCGGTGGCGCCACGCTGTCGAAACACACCAGGGCATGCAGGCCGAGGCGGGCGAGGGCATCGCGCCAGTCCTGCTCGCGGTGTTGGCTGCTGCTGACGAAGTTCAGCACCGGCAACAATGGCCGGCCGCACATGCTCAACACAGCCAGCTCATCACGGTATTTGGCCAGCACCGGTTCGCGGGCATCGATCACGTAGAGGCCGGCATCCGAGGCCAGCAGCTGGCGCAGTACCTTGGCTTCCTGTTCGAAACGCTGGCGCGCTTCGCTGCCTTCGAGAAAGCGCGCCAGCCGTGCTGGGCCATCCAGGCGTTCGCCGGGGCGATCCAGGCGTTCCAGATAGTCCAGCAGGGCGATGGCGTCTTCCAGGCCGGGGGTGTCGTACAGCTCCAGCAGCGCCTGGCCATCCACCGACAGTCGTGCGCCTTCGACGTGGCGAGTGGTGCTGGGGCGATGGGACACCTCGCCGAAGCCGACGTCGCGGGTCAGGGTGCGCAGCAGCGAGGTCTTGCCGACATTGGTGTGGCCGACCACGGCCAGCTTGAGCGGGCTGTTCATGACAGACCTCCAGTAGCCCGGATAAGCCTTGGCGTAATCCGGGGCCATGGTTCACCGGATTGCGCTGCGCTTATCCGGGCTACGAAGTGATCGATGTCAGTCATGGCCATGCTCCAGCCAGCTAAACGGCGCACTGCCGCTGTAGCTGAGCTGCAATTGTTCCAGTGCGCGGTGCCAGTCGCCCAGGCGGGCGCTGTCCAGTGCTTCACCGGGCGGCGGTGGCAGCAGCCAGATCCGTGTGGCGCTGGCCGTGCGTGCCAGTTCACCGAGCAGTGCCAGGCTGCCCCGGTCCGGCGAGCGGCGTGGGTCGCAGGCGATCAGCAGGCGCGCCGGCGGGAAGCGGTTGAGCTGGTCGAGCAGCTGATTGCGCTGCTCGCGGCTGTCGATCACCCCGGCATCGCCGATGCCCTTGGGTAGAGCGGGTGGCCAGTTGCGCTGCGGGTCCAGTTCGACTGCTACCAATAACGCGCCCTGGCTGCCTTCGCTGTGGTTGCCAGCCTGCGGTTGATGCAGCTGCGTTGGCGCTGCATCGAACACGCCGAGGCGTTCGCTACTCGGTTGCAGGCGTTCGCGCAGCAGGCTGTAGCCAGGCAAGCTGAGATCCAGGCTTAGTGCGGCGCAACCGCGGCGCCAGCGCCATAGGCAGAGCAGCAGCAGGCCCAGGCGCGGCAGTATGCCGTAGACCACCAATACGCCGACCAACCAGCCGGCCCAGCTCAGCCGCGCGCTTTCGTTGGCCAGGGCGCTGTCGCCGCTGGCGCGGATCAGTTCAGCATCCGGCAGGCTGAAACCGAGCAGCGCCGGCAGGCTGCCGATGGCCTGAATCATGGCGATAAAGCTGTCGCCGCCGAGCAGGGTGCTTTCCCAGACAAAGCCGTAACGGCGGGTGGCCAACAGGGCCAGCAGGGTCAGCAGGGCGGTGATTAAGGTCAGCAGCCAGAAACCCTGCACCAGTACGCCCAGCCCCCAGCGACTGAGGCGCTGGCGTTGCAACATCAGCAGCAGGGCGGGTGCCAGTTGTGCGGCCTGGGCATCACGGGCAAGTTTGGCGCTCAGCCATAACCACAGATGGCCGAGGGCGCCCGCGCTGTCGCGGCTTAGCAGCAGGCCCAGTGCCCAACCCAGCAGCAGGAGCAGGTTCAGCCCGAGCAGACTGCCCAGGGCCCAGAACACATTGACCGGACGCAGGCCATCGCCCAATGCCGCCACCGCCAGGCCGCTGCCGCTAAGGATGGCCAGCAATACCAGCAGCAGCCCGGCCAGGCGTGCGCCCTGTAGCCAGTGCTGCAGCGCTTGCACCTGGCCGTCGCGCTCGCCCAGCCACCAGGCGCGGGTCTGGATGCGTTCGTCGAGTGCGCCACCTTGGGCCTGGGCGCGGCGGTTGGCTTCGCTGTCCTCCAGCGGGCCAGCATGCTCCTCGCGCAGGCGGATGCTTTCACTGAGCCAGAGGCGTTGCAGGCGGTTGGGCGTGGGGTGGTCGAGTGGGCTCACGCGGTGTTCCATAAACGAGTGGAAAGCAGAGCATAACCGCAGCGGCCGGCACATGGCACAGCGCTGCGCGCGTGTACTCCTGTGGCCAGTCCGGCTAGGCTGCTGGTAGTGGGCGGCCGGGTGTCTCGGTCAGCAGCCGCTGAACACATAACAATAAAAGCGAGTGCCATCGTGAAGTTACCGCATCTGGAGTGGGTCAATCAGGATTCGCCGTACCTGCGTCAGCATCAGCAGGGCTTTCGCGCGCTGAGTTTTGACGATGAACTGGAGCAGGCGTTCAAGCGTTATCACGCCAACGTGTTCCTGCGGCGTATGCGCTGGTCATTGCTGGTGGCGACGCTGCTGGCGTTGCTGTTTGTGCTGCTGGATGCGATAAATCTGCCGGACCCACTGCGCGGTCGGATACTCGCCCTGCGCCTGGGGATAATCCAGCCGATGCTGCTGCTGGCCTGGCTGGCCACCTATCGACCGGGCTTGCGTGATCACCTGCAGCTGATCGGCGGCATTGTGGCGCTGCTCTCCGGCCTCGCGGTGGCGGGCATCATCGGCTTGGCCCGTTATCACAGCTTTGCCTTGCCCTATGAGGGCATCATCCTGGTTACGGTGTTCTTCTACTTTCTCACCGGTCTGCGTTTTGCCACCGCCGTGCTGTGCGGCTGGGGGACCTTCGTGGCATATCTGGCGGTGGAGTTGAGCATCGGCCTGGCGGGCGAGGCGCTGCTGAACAATGCCTTGTTTCTCGCCCTGGCCAATGTCATTGGCTCGGTGGGCTGCTATTCCCTGGAATATGCCACGCGGCAGAATTTCCTCGCCCATGGCCTGCTGCAGGACCTGGCTGAGAAGGATTTCCTCACCGGGCTGCTCAATCGTCGCGCCTTTACCGAGCGTGCCGAGCGCAGCTGGCGCCAGGCGCAGCGGGAAAAGCAGGCCCTGGGCGTGGTGATGATGGATGTCGACTTCTTCAAGCGTTACAACGACCACTATGGCCACGCGGCCGGTGACGAGGCGTTGCGCCAGGTGGCCCGGGTGATCGGCGAGCATGCCCGGCGGCCGCTGGATTGTGCGGCGCGTTATGGCGGCGAGGAGTTTGTCGGCGTCTGGTATGGCCTGGATGAAGCGCAACTGCTGGCGATTCTGCAGGACATCCGCAGCGCCATCGAAGCCCTGGGCCTGACGCATGCCCATTCGGATGCCGCCGGCGTGGTTACGCTGAGCATCGGCATGGCCTACCTCACGCCACAGCCGCATCAGAGCCTGGGCGATGCCCTGCGCCTGGCGGATGTCGCGCTCTACCTGGCCAAGGAACAGGGACGCAACCGTGTGGTGGGCAAGCGTCAGGATGGTTAAGGGTACTGAGCCGGTTCTGAGGCAAGGCTTCAATGATCGCCACGCAGACGGTATTCTCGCGCCTATGAAAAATTCCCTGCCTCTCTGCATGATCGCCGCCCTCGCGGAAAACCGCGTGATCGGCCGCGATAACCAACTGCCCTGGCATTTGCCGGCGGATCTCAAGCACTTCAAGGCGCTGACTCTGGGCAAGCCGATCATCATGGGTCGCAAGACCTGGGATTCCCTCGGCCGGCCCTTGCCGGGTCGGCTTAATCTGGTGGTCAGCCGTCAACCCGGTTTGCAGCTGGAAGGCGCGGAAGTGTTCGCCAGCCTCGACGCTGCGCTCGAACGTGCCGAGGCCTGGGCGCGCGAAGAAGATGCCGAGGAGCTGATGCTGATTGGCGGCGCACAGTTGTACGAATTGGGCCTGGCCCAGGCCGACCGTCTATACCTGACCCGCGTCGGTATCAGTCCCCAGGGCGATGCCTACTTCCCCGAAGTGGCCGATGCTGACTGGCACCTGTCTTCCGCCATCGAACACCCGGAAGGGCTGGAAACGCCGGGCTATGTGTTTGAGGTGTGGGATCGCAAATAGCCCGTACGGGCTGAGTTTTTCCGCGCTGCATTGATCTCCGCCAGAGTGGGCGCCGATAGGGCGTGCCACTCTGCGCGTCGTTGTTGCGTAGCGTTAACGCATGCTTTGCTGGCCGCTACGCTGTCTATTGTTGTTTTCCCTCTACAGGTTGTTCCCCATGCATGACGCTGATGCCGATCACGCCGAGCCGGATCGTATTGCTGCGATCTTTATTCGCCATCCACTTTGGGAGGATGGTCTGGCGCTGCTGCTGGGTACGGCCATGGTGGCGTTGGGGATCACCCTCTACAGCCAGGCAGGTCTGCTGACGGGCGGCACCGTTGGCTTGGCCTTTCTGATGAAGTACCTGCTCGGCTGGCCGTTCGGTCTGGTGTTCTTTCTGATCAATCTGCCGTTCTACGCCCTGGCCATCTGGCGCATGGGCTGGCCGTTCACTCTGCGCACCTTCTGCGCGGTGGGGCTCGTTTCGCTGCTGGCTGAACTGACGCCGCAGTGGATTGGCTTCACCCACCTGAACGTGGTGTATGCCGCGCTGTTCGGTGGTTTCGCCATGGGCCTGGGGTTGCTGATGCTGTTCCGTCACCGCGCCAGCCTGGGCGGGGTGAATATCCTCGCGCTGTACCTGCAGGAGCGTTTCGGCCTGCGTGCCGGCAAGGTGCAGATGGGCATAGACGTACTGATCGTACTGGGTGCGGTAATGGTCGTGCCGCTGGACAAGGTGGCGCTGTCGATCCTCGGCGCGCTTGCGCTGAATATGGTGCTGGCGATCAACCACCGCGCCGGGCGCTATATGGGCGTGAGCTAACAACAAAAAGCCCGGCACTAGGCCGGGCTTTTGTTTGCTGCGTGCTGGTTTACGGCATCAGTTTGTCCAGCATCGCCTTGTCGCGTACCGCGCCTTTATCGGCGCTGGTGGCGAGCAGGGCGTAGGCCTTGAGCGCTGTGGTGACTTTGCGCGGGCGCACTTCCACCGGCTTCCAGCCTTTCTTGTCCTGCTCGTGGCGGCGATGGGCGATTTCTTCATCGCTGACCAGCAGGTTGATGGTGCGGTTGGGGATGTCGATCAGCACCTTGTCGCCGTCACGCACCAGGCCGATTGCACCGCCTGCAGCCGCTTCCGGTGAAACGTGGCCGATCGACAGGCCCGAGGTGCCGCCGGAGAAGCGGCCGTCGGTGAGCAGGGCGCAGGCTTTGCCCAGGCCTTTGGATTTCAGGTACGAGGTTGGGTAGAGCATTTCCTGCATGCCTGGGCCGCCTTTCGGGCCTTCGTAGCGGATGATGACGATGTCACCAGCCTGCACTTCGTCGGCGAGGATGCCGCGCACGGCGCTGTCCTGGCTTTCGAAGATTTTCGCGCTGCCTTCGAAAACGTGGATCGACTCATCGACGCCGGCGGTTTTCACCACGCAGCCGTCGAGGGCGATGTTGCCGTAGAGCACTGCCAGGCCGCCTTCTTGCGAGTACGCATGCTCGACGCTGCGGATACAGCCGTTTTCACGGTCGTCATCCACCGTATCCCAGCGGGTGCTCTGGCTGAATGCGGTCTGGGTCGGGATGCCGGCCGGGCCCGCACGGAAGAAGGTGTGCACGGCTTCATCGTCGGTCTGGGTGATGTCCCATTTGGCAATGGCTTCGGCCATGGACTTGCTGTGTACGGTCGGCAGGTCGGTGTGCAGCAGGCCGCCACGGGCCAGGGAGCCAAGGATGGAGAAGATGCCGCCGGCGCGGTGCACGTCTTCCATATGGTACTTCTGGATGTTCGGTGCGACTTTGCACAGCTGCGGCACTTTGCGCGACAGGCGGTCGATGTCGCGCAGGTCGAAATCGACTTCGCCTTCCTGTGCGGCGGCCAGCAGGTGCAGGATGGTGTTGGTTGAGCCACCCATGGCGATGTCCAGGGTCATGGCGTTTTCGAACGCCTTGAAGTTGGCGATGTTGCGCGGCAGCACCGACTCGTCGCCTTCACCGTAATAGCGTTTGCACAGCTCGACGGCAGTGCGCCCGGCTTGCAGGAACAGCTGCTCGCGGTCGCTGTGGGTGGCCAGAGTCGAGCCGTTACCCGGTAGTGCCAGGCCAAGGGCTTCCATCAGGCAGTTCATCGAGTTGGCGGTGAACATGCCGGAGCAGCTGCCGCAGGTCGGGCAGGCGCTGCGCTCATATTCGGCAACTTTTTCGTCACTGGCCGAATCGTCGGCGGCGATCACCATGGCATCGACCAGATCCAGGCCGTGGCTGGCCAGCTTGGTTTTGCCAGCTTCCATCGGGCCGCCGGAAACGAAGATCACCGGGATATTCAGGCGCAGGGAGGCCAGCAGCATGCCGGGGGTGATCTTGTCGCAGTTACTGATGCAGACGATGGCGTCGGCGCAGTGGGCGTTGACCATATATTCGACGGAGTCGGCGATGATCTCGCGGCTCGGCAGCGAATAGAGCATGCCGTCATGGCCCATGGCGATGCCGTCATCGACTGCGATGGTGTTGAATTCCTTGGCCACGCCGCCGTGTTTCTCGATCTCGCGGGCCACCAGCTGGCCCATGTCCTTCAGGTGTACGTGGCCGGGCACGAACTGGGTGAAGGAGTTGGCGATGGCGATGATCGGCTTCTTGAAGTCTTCGTCCTTCATCCCGGTGGCACGCCACAAGGCGCGAGCGCCGGCCATATTGCGGCCGTGGGTGGAGGTCTTCGAGCGGTAATCAGGCATGGCGATAAATCCTGCAAAGGCTATTCAGGTCACGCGTGCACAGGCGAGGGCGCTGTGCGGGCAACGGGCTGTTGGTGCGTATGTTGAGCCGGGTTCAGGCCCAAGGCAAACGCAAGTGCGCATCTACCGGGCCGGGGCGCTGCCTGGCGCGGGGTGGGCGCTGGCGTGGCTGGGCTACAAGGTCTGCCTGGATAGGGCAGGAGAGCGCCGATTCTAATCCTTCGGCGCGCTCGCAAGGAAGGCCGGTATGCCCAGCGGTGTGGGCTCAGTTCAGGCTCAGCACCTGGCTGGCGATGGCGAAGTACACCAGTACGCCCGAGGCGTCGGCGATTGAGGTGATCAGCGGGGCGCTGGCGGTGGCGGGATCGAGGCCCAGGCGGTGCAGCACGAAGGGCAGGCTCATGCCGATCAGGCTGCCGACTATGACAATCACCACCATGCTGCTGGCGACCACCAGGGCGATCTCCGGGCCGCCGCGTAGCAGGCCGAGCAGGGACACGGCAACAGCCATGGTGATGCCCAGCGCCAGGGCTACCAGGCATTCGCGGCGCAGCAAGCCGAGCCAGTCACGCAGCACCACCTCGCCAGTGGCCAGGGCGCGGACCATCAGGGTGGCCGATTGCGAGCCGGCGTTGCCGCCACTGTCGACCAGCAGCGGGAGGAAGAACACCAGGGCAATATTGGCCGCGATCACGTCTTCAAAGGCGGCGATGCCGGCCCCGGAAAACAGGTTGCCGAACACCAGCAATACCAGCCAGAACACCCGCTTGCGGTAGAGCAGGCTGATGCTGGCGTCCTTCAGGTTGCCGATCAGGGTGCTGACGCCCGCGCCTTTGTGGAAATCCACCGTGGCTTCTGCGGTTACCACATCCATGGCGTCGTCGTAGGTGACGATGCCCACCAGTTGCGCGCCGCCATTGGTGATCGGTAGCGCCAGCAGGTCATAGCGCTCGATCAGTTTGGCCACCTGCTCCTGGGGCGTGTTGACCTGGGCGCTGATCACCTCGCGCACCATTAGCTGGCTGATCGGTGTGTCGGCCGGTGCGAGGATCAGCTGGCGCAGTGACACGGTGCCGAGCAGCCGTCGCTGGTTGTCGATGACATAGCTCTGGTACAGGGTTTCCGCATCCGGCGCACCCAGGCGCAAGGCGTCGATGGCTTGGTCTACGCGCATATCCGCGCTCAGGGTGGCGTAGGCCGAGGTCATCAGCGCACCTGCGCAGCCTTCGGGGTACTCGGCCAGTTTGCACAGGTCTTCGCGTTCAGCCTGGGCCAGGGCCGGTAGCAAGGTGGCGCGCAATTCGTCATCCATCTGGTTGAACAGGTCGGCACGCTCGTCGGCAGACATAGCGGCGACCAGTTCCACCAGTTCAGCACGCTGCAGGTGGTGGCTGAGGGCCAGTTGCTGGGGCGTGGCGCAGTAGCCGAAGACATCGGCGCGACGCTTGGCCGGCAATTGCTCGAGTACGCGCCAGGCCAGGTGGGTTTCCAGCAGATCGAGGGTGTCAGCGAGGTCGGCCGGCTGCAGGCTGTGCACGGCCGCCAGGGCGCTGCTTAGGTCGTTCTGCTGCAGGGCGACGCGCAGGTTTTGCGCAAGGGTGAAGACATTCATTGTTGCTCTCCTGGGCACACGCCATGCGCGCCTGGAGAGCCGTGATCAGAACGTGCTGATACGGGCCTGCAGACGTGCCGTTGACGGGTACGCCGGTTGCCAAGTTGTAGCCACTAAGGGGCAATAACTGGGAAGGTCCATTAAGGTCTGATCTCTGATACCGCTTATGCGGCGGCGCGATGGTAGGCAGCGAGAGGTGGTCGGTCAACCGACTGGAGAGGCTTTGGCGCAGTCGTTCAGGTCAGGTTCAGCTGGCCTGAACGACGCAGGGGCAGAGGCTATTCGATCAGCTCGATCCCGCGCATGCGCTCGGCGCGGCGGCGCAGCAGTTCGATGGTCACCAGCAGGGCGATAGACACCAAGATCAGCAGGGTGGCGATGGCCAAGATGCTCGGGTTGATCTGCTCGCGCAGGCCCGAAAACATCTGCCGGGGGATGGTGCGTTGTTGTGGGCCGGCCATAAACAGGATCACCACCACCTCATCGAACGAGGTGATAAAGGCGAACAGCGCGCCGGAAATCACCCCAGGGCGGATCAGCGGCATGATGATGTCGAAGAACACCCGCAGCGGCGTGGCGCCCAGGTTCAGCGCCGCGCGAGCCAGGCTGTAGTCGAAACCGGTGAGGGTGGCGGTCACGGTGATGATCACGAACGGCGTGCCCAGCGCGGCGTGGGCGATGATCACCCCGAGGTAGTTGCCGGCCAGACCCAGATCCGAATAGAAGAAGAACATCCCTGCGGCGGTAATGATCAGCGGCACGATCATCGGCGACAGCAGCAGCGCGGTGATCAGCCGGCGCATCGGCATATCATCGCGGGCCAGGCCGACCGCCGCGCAAGTACCGAGCACGGTGGCGATCAGGGTGGCGAAGATGCCGATCAGAAAGCTGTTCTTGATCGCCAGCAGCCACTTGTCGTCACTGAAGATGGCGCTGTACCAGCGCAGTGAATAGGCTTCGGGCTGCAGGGTGAGCATGCCTTCGGTAAAGCTGAAGAACGGCTCGACGTTGAATGACAGCGGGATGATCACCAGGATCGGCAGAATCAGAAACAGCAGCACCAGCCAGGAGCTGGTCTTCAAGAGCCAGGCGCCGAGGTGATGCCAGAAGCCGTAGTAGGCGGGAATCTTCATTGTCTGTTCCTTAGCCCAATTTGATATTGCTGGCGCCGACAAAACGGTCGTACAGCCAGTACAGCAGCAGGATCAGGCCGAGCAGCAGGGAGCCCAGCGCGGCGGCCAGTTCCCAGTTGTTCGAGCGCTGCATATGGAAGGCGATGATGTTGCTGATCATCTGCCCATCGGTGCCGCCTACCAGTGCCGGGGTGATGTAGTAGCCCACGGAAATGATGAACACCAGCAGCGCGCCGGCGCTCAGGCCCGGCAGGGTCATCGGGAAGTAGATGCGCAAGAACGCCGGAATCGGCCGCGCGCCCAGCGACAGCGCCGCGCGCAGGTAACTGGGGTCGATGCCGCGCATCACGCTGTACAGCGGCAGGATCATAAACGGCAGCAGGATATGGGTCATCGCCACCACCGTGGCGAACGAGGTGTAGAGCATCTCGATGGGTTGGCCGATTACGCCGATGCCGAGCAGGAAGGAGTTGATCACCCCGTTGGTCTGCAGCAGGGCGATCCAGGCCGTGGTGCGCACCAGCAGCGAGGTCCAGAACGGCAACAGCACCAGTACCAATAACAGGTTGGCGCGGTTCTCCGGCAGGCCAGCCAGGTAGTAGGCCAGCGGGTAGCCGAGCAACGCACAGAAGATGGTGATGACCAGCGCCATGGTCAGGGTCTTGCTGTATAGCTGCAGGTAGATCTGCGTGTCTTCGCGCACCTGAATGCCATGCTCGGGGTGCAGTTCCAGGTCGAGCGCGGTCAGGTAATAGTCATAGGTGTAGGGTTTGCCTGCGCGCTGGATGGCGTACCAGATTTCCGGCTTGCTCCAGTTGCGGTGCGACTTGAGCAGGATGTCGGCGCCTTCCTGCTGCAGTTGTGCATCTTGCAGTCGGCTGAGCTTGCGCGCGCTGGCCTTGACCACGCTGGACATGCCCGCCGAGGCGCGGTTGAACTCTTCGGCCAATTTGCCGGACTGGCGCTCTTTGGCCAGGCTATGCAGCTCCTGGGCGAATACGCTCAGGGTCTGTTGATCGGGTGTGGCTTTGCCGTCCCAGCGTTGCAACTCGTGCAGGGTCAGCGGAATCAGGGCGGCCACCGTCGGGTGATGGACGCTGCGCCAGAGCATGCTGGCAATCGGTGCGACGAAGGTCAGCAGGATAAACACCAGCAGCGGCACGACAAACAGAAAGGCGGTGAGGCGCTTCTTGTTGCGGGCACTGGAGGCTTGGCTGGCTTCGGTAGACGTAAGGGAGGACAAGGCGTTACTCCGAAAATCCTGACCCCTCTCCGGCAGGAGAGGGGTCATAGCGGGTTACTTCAACAGCCACTCGTTGAATTTCTCACCGAGGGATTCGCCATAGTCAGCCCAGAAGTCCGAACCGGCCTGGATGCCTTTGCTCAGGTGAGCGGTCGGCAGGTGCGGTGCGGCGCTTTGGTCAGCCAGCGGCATGGAGGATTTGCGGGTTGGGCCGTAAGCCACGTCCGGCATGCCGGCCAGTGGGGTGGAGCCAGTGGCGTAGGCAATGAACTTCAATGCCAGGTCCTTTTTCGGCGAGCCTTTGACGATTGCCCAGGCGTCGAGGTCGTAGACGTGGCCGTCCCAGACAATAACGAAGGGTTTGTTTTCCTGGCGGATGGCGTCATAGAAGCGGCCGTTGGCTGATTGCACCAGCACCGCGCCGCCATCGTTGAGCAGCTGTGGAGCCTGCGACCAGGAGTCGAACCAGACGATGTCCTTCTTGATAGTGTCCAGCTTGGCGAACGCGCGAGCCTGGCCTTCTGGGGTGGACAGCACGTCATAGACTTCGGCCGGTGGCACGCCATCAGCCAGCAGCGCCCATTCCATGTTCACCTGTGGGCGTTTGCGCAGGGCGCGCTTGCCGGCGATTTTGCTGGTGTCGAAGAAGTCGGTGATGCTCGCGGCCTTGGTGCCGCCGATGGTTTTCTCGTTGTAGGCGAACACCACCGACCAGACGATATTGCCGACCGCGCACTCACTGGCCAGGGCTTCGGGGATAAAGTCCTTCTCGGCCGGTACGCCGTCCACGCCTGGTGGCAGGATGTCACGCGGGATGCTTTCTAGCAGGCCTTCGGAGCAGGCGCGCTCAAGGTCGATCACCTCGAAGTCGACCACGTCCCATTGAATATTGCCGGACTCGACCTGGGCTTTGATCTCGGCCACACCGCCGGTGTAGTCCTCGAACAGCACCTTGTTGCCGGTGTCTTTCATAAACGGGTCGATTACGTGTTTCTGCTGGGCCGCGCCGTAGGCACCGCCCCATGACACCACGGTGAGAGTTTCCTGCGCGCTGGCGGCGAAACTTGCCGTGCCTAGCGCGGCAGCTAAAGCGAAGGTGGAAAAGCGGGTGGTCAGTGTTCTAGCCATTGCTGTGCTCCATTGCTTCTTATAGGTCAGGGGGTTGTTACGGGGCGATCCAGGGCCTGGCTGTCTTGCGGCAGCCAGGCCAGGGCGACTTCTTCCTTGGCACTGAGTTGCGGGGCGCTGCTGTCATTCATGTTCTTCACCACCAGCTCGGTGCCGTCGGCGGTTTCGAAGTGGTAGCGGATGTATTCGCCGACATAGTGGCGGGTGACGAAACGCGCCATCACCTGGTTGCCGGCGGCGCCCAGGCGGTCGGTAAAGGTGAGTTTTTCCGGGCGTATCGACACCGTGGTGGGCAGGCCGACTTCCGTGCAGTTGGCCTTCAGCGAATTGACCATGGCGCCGTCGTCCAGGCGCACTTCGACGGTCTCAGAACCGACCGATTCGATCACACCCTTGAGCTTGTTGCTCTCGCCGATAAAGTCGGCGACGAACAGGTTGGCCGGGCGCTCGTAGAGCACATGGGGCGGCGCGCATTGCTGAACGATGCCGTTATTGAACACGGCGATGCGGTCGCTCATGGTCAGGGCTTCGGTCTGGTCGTGGGTCACGTAGATCACGGTGAAGCCGAGCTGTTCGTGCAGGCGCTTGATCTCGAACTGCATCTGCTCGCGCAGCTTCTTGTCCAGGGCGCCGAGGGGTTCATCCATCAATACGATATCGGGGGCGAAGATCAGTGCGCGGGCCAGGGCCACACGCTGACGCTGGCCGCCGGAGAGCTGGCCGGGGAAGCGGTTGCCGAAATCCAGCAGCTCGACCAGCGACAAGTACTCGTCGACCTTAGCGCGAATTACTTCTTTGGGCTGCTTGCGGATTTTCAGCGGGTAGGCGAGGTTTTCGCGCAGGGTCATATGCGGAAACAGCGCGTACTGCTGGAACACCATGCCGATATTGCGCTGGTAGGGTGCGATGCTGGTGACCGAGCGGCCGTTGATCAGGATCTCGCCGCTGGTCACGTCCTCGAACCCGGCGAGCATCATCAGGCAGGTGGTTTTACCCGAGCCGGACGGGCCGAGCAGGGTGATAAATTCGCCCTTGGCCACATCCAGGTTGAAATCCTTGACCACTAGATTTTTGTGGTCGTAAGTCTTCTTGACGTTGGTGAATTGCAGGAACGGTTTGTCCCCAGCCAGGTCAGCCATACCCCTCCCCAAATGTGCTCTGAACAGACAGCAGCTTGTGGCCGTTATCTGAATGCTTGAATCCGCGCGCCCGTTTCTATGCTGTAACGGGTACTTGTTTGAATGTTCAAGTTACGCAAGCACTGTGCCAGGCAGCTGCGGCACATCGCGAGCGCTGCGGTGCTGGGGTCTAAGCCTAGTCCAGGCGCGGGGTTGCGCCAGGCGGGTGTGGGGAGTGGTAACAACGCGGGAGAGAAAGAAGCACCTGCCGACGCGCACTCGGCAGGTGCAGGTGCTCAGCTATTGGGCAGCAGGCGCACGGTCAGGCTCTTGATATAGCGGGTCTCGTTGATGGCCGGGTGTACCGGATGATCCGGGCCCTGGGCGCCGCGTTCGAGCAGCTGGATGTTGCGGTCCAGATGGCGCGCGCTGGTCAGCAGGATGTTCTGCAGGTTGTCTTCTTCCAGGTGCATGGAGCAGCTGGCGCTGATCAGGATGCCGTCCTTGTTGAGCAGGCGCATGGCCTGTTCATTAAGGCGGCGGTAGGCGCCTTCACCGTTCTTCTGGTCTTTCTTGCGTTTGATAAAGGCGGGTGGGTCGGCGACGATCACGTCGAAGCGTTCTTCCGCGGATTTCAGCTGTTTCAACGCCTCGAACACATCACCCTCTACGCAGGCGACCTGGTCGGTCAAACCGTTCAGCGCGGCGTTGCGCTCCACGCCGTCGAGGGCGAAGCCGGAGGCATCCACACACATCACGTCACTGGCACCAAAGGCCGCAGCCTGCACGCCCCAGCCGCCGATATAGCTGAACAGGTCGAGCACGCGCTTGCCTTTGACGTAGGGCGCCAGGCGCGCGCGGTTCATACGGTGGTCGTAGAACCAGCCGGTCTTCTGCCCTTCGATCACCGGGGCTTCAAACTTCACGCCGTTCTCTTCCAGGGCAACCCACTCCGGCACCACGCCGAACGGGGTTTCCACATAACGCGCCAGGCCTTCGGCATCGCGGGCGGCGGAGTCGTTCTTGAGCAGGATGCCGCTGGGTTTGCACACCTGAATCAGGGCTGCGAGCACGTCATCCTTATGGCGTTCCATGGTGGCGGAGGCCAGTTGCACCACCAGGATGTCGAAGAAACGGTCGACCACCAGGCCCGGCAGCAGGTCGGAGTCACCATACACCAGGCGGTAGCAAGGCTTGTCGAACAGTCGCTCGCGTAGCGACAGGGCCACATTGATACGGTGCACCAGCAGGGATTTGTCCAGCACGTGTTTGACATCACGCGACAGCAGGCGCGCGCAGATCAGGTTGTTCGGGCTCATCGCGACGACGCCTAGCGGCTTACCGCCGGTCGCCTCAAGGATCGCCTGGTCACCGGCAGCAAAGCCGCTGAGCGGGGTGGCGGCGACGTCGATTTCATTGCTGTAGACCCACAGATGGCCGGCGCGCAGGCGTCGATCGGCGTTGGCTTTCAGGCGCAGGCTGGGCAGGGACATGCTGGGGACTCCGAAAAAAGAGCGGAATTATAGCGGGTTCATAAGGGGTGCGTCGGTTACAAAAGTCGCCTGTGGAAGTGCCGAGGGTTTAGCTAGACTGTGGCTCACTTCTCATTCCGGTTGTCCCCGTCATGTCCCAAGAGCTTTCCGCCGAATATATCCAGCAAGTGCTGCAGGGCATCAGCGTGCCGCCGCAGCCGCAGATCATGGTGGATTTGCAGATGGAACAGGTGATGCCAAGCCCGGACCTGCGCGCCATCGCCAAGCTGATAGGGCAGGACCCGGGCCTTTCCGGCGCGTTGTTGAAACTGGTGAATTCGCCGTTTTTCGGCCTGACCAACCGCATCGCCTCGATCCAGCAGGCGGTCAACCTGCTGGGCTGCAACACGGTGATCAATCTGATCAATGCGCAGTCGATCCGTGGCGAACTGACTGATGAGGCCATCGTCACCCTCAACCGTTTCTGGGACACCGCCCAGGATGTGGCCATGACCTGCCTGACCCTGGCCAAGCGCATCGGCTATCACTCGCCGGATGAGGCTTACACCCTCGGTTTGTTCCACAACTGCGGCATCCCGCTGATGATCAAGCGCTTCCCCAATTACATGACGGTGCTGGAGGAGGCCTACGCCAGTGCCACCGGTGAGCGTCGTGTAGTGGACACCGAAAACCGCCTGCTCAATACCAACCACGCGGTGGTCGGCTATTTCACTGCCAAGTCCTGGAACCTGCCGCTGCATCTGTGCGAGGCGATTGCCAGCCACCACAACGCCCTGGCGATTTTCACCGAGGACTCCAGCCGCGATGCGCAGCTGAAAACCCTGCTGGCGATTTTGAAGATGGCCGAGCACATCTGTGAAAGTCATCTGGTGCTGGGTAATCAGCCGGATGACCATGAGTGGCAGAGCATCGAACAGCTGGTGCTGGAGTATGTCGGCCTGTCCGAATATGACTTCGAAAACCTACGCGAGAGCATTCGCGACCTTGGGGCGAACTAACAGGCTGCCTCGTCGCTGCGGGGCGATCCTGCTAAGGTAGGCGCCCGCTCGGATTGCTCAGCTGATCACTCGTTATGCCAGAACTTCCTGAAGTAGAAACCACTCGCCGCGGCATCGCGCCGTACCTTGAAGGCCAGCTTGTCAGCCGGGTGATCGTGCGTGAACGCCGCCTGCGCTGGCCGATCCCCGAAGACCTGGATATTCAGTTGTCCGGGCAGCGTATCGAGTGCGTCGAGCGGCGCGCCAAGTACCTGCTGATCAAGGCCGAAACCGGCAGTTTGATCAGCCATCTGGGCATGTCCGGTAGCCTGCGACTGGTCGAAGTGGGTTTGCCGGCGGCCAAGCATGAACATGTGGATATCGAGCTGGAATCCGGTTTGGCCCTGCGCTACACCGATCCACGGCGTTTCGGCGCGCTGCTGTGGAGCAGTGATCCGTTGAGCCATGTGCTGCTCAGCAAGCTGGGGCCGGAGCCGTTGACCGCGTTGTTCGATGGCGAGCGATTGTTCCAGCTGTCCCGTGGTCGAGCCATGGCGATCAAGCCCTTTATCATGGATAACGCCGTGGTGGTTGGGGTCGGCAATATCTACGCCAGCGAAGCGCTGTTTGCTGCTGGTATCGACCCGCGCCGAGAGGCTGGCTCGGTGTCGCGGGCGCGCTATCTGACGCTGGCGGATGAGATCAAGCGCATCCTCGCCCACGCCATCGAGCGCGGCGGCACCACCCTGCGTGACTTTGTCGGCGGCGATGGCCAGCCGGGGTATTTCCAGCAGGAACTGTTCGTCTACGGGCGCGGCGGTGAATTCTGCAAGCACTGCGGCAGCACCCTGCGCGAGGTCAAACTGGGCCAGCGCGCCAGCGTTTATTGTCCGCGCTGCCAACGCTAGGGATTTTTCGCCGGGCTAGATTTGGCCTGTCTGCCCGAACCGATTACACAACAATAAGAAAGACCGAGGTTTTTTTGATGTCCGGTAACTATCTGCCCCGCAACCCTCTGGCTGAGTGGGTCGGCCGTGTGGCGCTGAAACTGATGGGTTGGCGTATCGAAGGCCAGCTGCCGAAGCTCGACAAGTTTGTGGTGATCGGCGCGCACCACACCTCCAATTGGGACTTTGTGATTTTTATCGCAGTGAAATTCGTGCTGCGTCTAAATGCCCGCTGGTTTGGCAAGCACACAATCTTCCGCTGGCCCTTTGGTGCGCTGATGCGGCTGTGGGGTGGTATCGCCATCCGCCGCGAACGTCAGGGCAATACGGTTGAGCAGGCGGTGAGGGCCTTTAGCGAACATCAGCAGTTTATGCTGATCCTCTCGCCGGAAGGCACGCGCAAGAAGGTCGAACGCTGGAAGATGGGCTTTTATCACATCGCCCTCGGCGCAGGCGTACCTATTGTGCTGGGTGCGTTGGACTATCAGAACAAGCGGGTTTTTATCGGCCCGACCTTTACGCCGAGCGGGGATGAAACGGCCGATCTCAAGGAGATTCTGGCGTTTTACCGGCCCTTTATTCCGAAAAAACCTGAATACGCCTTTTATGGCGATTGACGGCCGTCACGCTGACAATTACCAATGCGCTGTTATAGTTAGTCTCACCGCCTCCTAATAGCTGAAGGATCGCCCCATGAAACTGTTCCGCTCAACCGCTGCTGCTCTGGCGCTGACCACTGGCCTGCTGGCGCTGCCGGCTTATGCTGACGTAGCGCAGCAGAACACTAGCGGCGACCCTCTTTATACGGCTAACGCACCCAAAGCCTTTTCGATGATTGGCGATCTGCTGATTGCCCGGCCATTGCTGATTGGCGCAACTGCCATCGGTGCTGTGGCATTTGTGGTGAGCCTGCCGTTCACGGCTGCTGGCGGCAATATTGGCGAAGCGGGCCATGCACTGGTCGTTGAGCCAGGCAAGGAAGCTTTTGTGCGCTGCCTGGGCTGCACCACCAGCGGTTACAAGCAGAACTGATTGCTTTATCTGCTTCTGGGCTGCCGCGCTGTTTGCTTTGGCAGCCCTGAGACGTTCTCATCAGGCGCGTCAGTGATCCGCATTACTGCGGTACAGCTGGAGTGACCACCGCAGTACCGATCCCGCGCGGATCGCTTGCCGCTGCAACCTTCCCGTCTTGTTTGTCCCAAAGCAGCACCTGCTGATTGCCGTATTGCCTGCCTGTTGATTTCAATTGATGCCCGAGCGCCTCTAGCGCCGTGATTTCTGCTGGGCTGAACGTATCCGGCTCATGCTCGATCAGGTCCGGACGGAACTGGTGGTGGTAGCGGGCGACGCTGGGCCAGCGCTTGATCGGTTGCTGATCCAGGTATTGCAGCATCGCCAGCAGCACCATGCTGGGAATCCTGCTGCCGCCCGGGGTGCCGAAGCTGGCGAAGTCTTCGGCGCTTTCGATAAAGCTTGGGCTCATGCTCGACAGCGGCCGTTTGCCGGCTGCAATGCTGTTGGCCTGGCTACCGCTTAGGCCGTAAGCATTGGCTCCTTGAACATCAGCGGCAAAGTCATCCATTTCATTGTTTAGCAGTACCCCGGTACCGGGTGCGGTAAAGGCGGCGCCGAACGGCAGGTTGACCGACAGGGTTGCGGCCACCGCATTGCCCTCGGTGTCGAGTACCGAGAAGTGGGTGGTGTGGTCGCCTTCCTGCCAGGTTTTGCTGGGTGGCAGGCTGTCGCTCGGCGTTGCGCGATGCAGGTCGATGCTGCTGGCCAGCTGTTTCAGGTAAGCAGGGGCCAGGAGTTGCTGCGCTGGGTTGCGCACAAAGCCGGGGTCGCCCAGCAGGCTACGATCCCGGTAGGCGCGACGCAGCGTCTCCACCACCAGGTGAGTGCGCTGCACGCTATCAGCCTGTTGCCAGGGCAGTTGCTGCAGCATCAGCAGGCTTTGTCCCAGGGCAATACCACCGGCTGACGGCGGTGGCGCGCTGATCAGCTCGCGACCCTGATCCAGCGGAACGCGCAGCGGCTGGCGTTCAACGATGCGGTAGTCGGCCAGGTCCTTGAGGGTCCAGATACCACCGGCATCACGCACTGCCTTGACCAGCTGTGCGGCCACCGTTCCGGCGTAGAAGCCCTGAAGGCCCTTTGTACCCAGCTGCTCCAGGGTGCGGGCCAGCTCCGGTTGGCGCAGCAGACCAAACTCTTCGGGTAATTCGCCTTTGTCGAGGAAGATTCTCGCGGTTTCTGGGTTCTGGCGTATGGCCTCGAGCCGCCAGCCGGCGCGTTCCCGGTAAACCCGGTCGATGCTGACGCCGCTGCGGGCCAGGCGAATGGCCGGCGCCAGTGAATCGCGTAGCGGTAGGCGGCCGAAGCGTTCGGCCAGTTCGACCAATGCAGCTGGCAGGCCAGGAATAGCCGCGGCCAGTGCGCCATTTAGCGAAAGATCTTTGCTGATCTCGCCGTCGACCCGGTACAGATCGGCATGGGCTGCTTGCGGGGCACGTTCGCGGGCATCGAGAAAACGGTAGGTCGGTGATTCGCCGGCTTCGCGCAGCAGAAAGAAACCGCCGCCGCCCAGCCCGGAGCCGTAGGGTTCGACCACCGCCAGGGCGGCGCTGATGGCCACGGCCGCATCAAAGGCATTTCCACCCAGGGCCAGGGTTTCCTGACCGGCTACGGTGGCGGCGGGGTGTGCGCTGGCAATAGCGATGCGTTCAGGCTGTGCTGCGGCATGCAGCTCAAGGGCGCAGAGTAGAGCAAGCGCACCGACTAGGGTGCGCCAGGGGTAATGGCCGCGGATCAGGCGGCCGGTCTTCATGCTTTGCCAGTAATGATCAGATACTTCTGCATCAACTCATCCTTGCTCTCGACATTGTTCTCATCGAGCGGGATGCAATCGACCGGACAGACCTGCTGGCACTGCGGCTCGTCATAGTGGCCGACGCATTCGGTGCACAGGTTGGGGTCGATCTCGTAAATCTCTTCGCCCTGGGAAATCGCAGCATTAGGGCATTCGGGTTCGCAGACGTCGCAGTTGATGCAATCGTCGGTGATGATCAGGGACATTACGCACTCCTGCTGCGCCCTCTTGGGTACAGCCATAAAACTTGGGGAAGCAATGCGCAAATTGTGCCGCATCGGGGCCGCGCATGCACGCGGCCATGCGGTAATGGCTCAGCGCTTGAAGCGTTCGGTCAGTGCGGCAGCCACGGCCGGATGCACGAAGTTGGAGATATCACCGCCCAGGGCGGCGATTTCGCGGACCAGGGTCGAGGAGATAAACGAGTACTTTTCCGACGGGGTGAGAAACAGGCTTTCCACATCCGGGGCCAGCTGGCGGTTCATATTGGCCAGTTGGAATTCGTATTCGAAGTCCGATACCGCGCGCAGGCCGCGCAGAAACACATTCGCGCCTTGTTCTTTGGCAAAGTGCGCCAGCAGGGTGGAGAAACCGACTACTTCAACGTTGGGCAGGTGCTGGGTAACTTCCCGGGCCAGCTCGACGCGTTGCTCCAGGCTGAACAGCGGGTTCTTCTTCGGGCTGGCGGCGACCGCAATGATCACGCTGTCGAACAGCCGCGCGGCACGCTCGACCAGGTCGCCGTGCCCCTTGGTGATGGGGTCGAAGGTGCCTGGGTATAACACTCGATTCATCGTGACGTCCTGGCGGGTCCGTTGGGGAGTCGGATGGTAGCGCAGCGCATCCCCGTGGCCAAGTCGACCGCGGCTTATCCAGCCGATTCACGGGCGCAGAATGGCCCGTGAATACCCTGATATCAGGCGTGCTTGAGGCGTTCGGCGAGTTTTGTCGCGAGTTTGGCGGTTAGCCCATAGATCGACAGCTGCGGATTGGCGCCGATGCTGGTGGGGAACAGCGAGCCGTCATGGATCGACAGGTTGCTCAGTTGATGGTGACGCCCCAGGCTGTCGGTAACAGCCTGCTGCGGGTCTTCACCCATGGCGCAACCACCCATTACGTGGGCACTGCCGAGGCGAGTGCGGTACAGCTCAAGGCTAAGGCTGTCGATCAGGCTTTTCGCTTCGGCGAGGGTCTTTACGTAACCGGCGTCTGCATGCAGCGGTAGCACTGCCTTGGCCCCAGCGGCGAACTGGATCTC
This sequence comes from Pseudomonas sp., assembly GCF_030690725.1. Classification (GTDB taxonomy): domain Bacteria; phylum Pseudomonadota; class Gammaproteobacteria; order Pseudomonadales; family Pseudomonadaceae; genus Aquipseudomonas. Next base: position 152,611 of record NZ_JAUYGD010000004.1, read on the forward strand.
GGCCATGGTATGGAAGGCGCGGCGTACGCCGTCCCAGGTGTAGTCGGTCATCTGGTAATCGAGCACCGGGCTGCCGTCGCCGCGCAGTTCCACTGTGCCTTCGGCGCTGTCCGGGTGGAAACCGTCGCGCAGCAGGGCCAGCATCACGTTGGTATTGGGCAGTTGCTCCATGCGCATGGCGTTGTCGATGCCGAAGCGGCCGAGCAGGGTCGCGGTCAGTGCCGGCTGCAGCGGTGGTACTTCGAGCTTGTAGGACAGGCGCCCAGCGGTGCCGTCATCCCATTGGAAGTGGTCGGAGTAGATCGACTGCGGCGCGCCGTAGAAGGGGTTGATCACCTGATCGAACAAGGCCGCGGAGAAATTCACCAGGTGCAGGAAGGTGCGCTTGCCGGTGCGCTGGTGCGGGTCCGGTGCATTCGAGCGCAGGAGAATCCCCGGTGTGTTGATGCCGCCACCGGACAGTACGTAATGCTTGGCCTTGACCGTGATCTTGCGGCCATTGGGGGCGACGCTGCGCTCATCCATGCCGAGGCACTCGATGCCCGTGACCTGGTCACCCTCGATTAGCAGACGTTCGGCACGGGCCAGATAGAGCAACTCGCCGCCTTTATCCAAGGTCGCCGGGATGGTCGTGACCAGCATCGACTGCTTGGCGTTGGTCGGGCAGCCCATGCCGCAGTAACCGAGGTTCCAGCAGCCGCGCACGTTGCGCGGAATCGTCTGCCACTCGTAACCGAGCTTGTCGCAGCCGCTGCTGATTACTGCGTTGTTGGCATTCGGCGGCACGACCCAGGGTGCGACGCCCAGGCGCTGTTCCATCTGCTCGAACCAGGGCGCCATTTCTTCGGGGCTGTGGCCTTTTACACCGTGTTCCTTGGCCCAGTGTTCCAGGGTTGGCGCGGGCGTGCGAAAGCTTGAGGTCCAGTTGATCAGCGTAGTGCCGCCGACCGCGCGGCCTTGCATGATGGTGATTGCGCCATCCTTGCTCATGCGGCCGATGCCTTCCTGATAGAGACTGGCGTAGGCCTTGTCTTCGAGCATCTTGAAGTCGTCGCTGGTCTTTAGCGGGCCTTCCTCGATCAACAACACCTTGAAGCCGGCCGCGCTGAGGATTTCCGCGGTGGTGCCACCACCTGCGCCGCTGCCGACGATGGCCACGTCGGCTTCCAGGGTCAGATCGCTGTCCAGGCGCGAGCCGTTATAGGTCTTCCAGCCACGGGCCAGGCCTTCTTTGAAACTGTCGGGTACAGGCATTTGAGGATCTCTTTTTTATGATCGCGCTGCATAAAAGGTTGAGCGAGCTAGAGCCAGGCTAGGCGCAGATGCGCGAGGACGCGGAGTTTACGAGCTGTAAATGAGCAGTACTCGTTTCACTCGCCCTTGCGGGCCGCCCTCCGGGCGTTCGGTGACAAGTCACCGTCCAAACACATCTGCTACAACGCCTGGCCGACGCGCAGCCAGCCGTTAGTCAGACCGTCGGAGGGCCGGGGTAGCCGCAGTGGGCCCATGATTCGGCTCGGCTATACCAGCTCATCATCACCAGCTGCAGCAGCGAGGCGTGGCCCATTTTCAGCAGGCCAATCGAGCTGTTCTGCCAGCGCTCGAGAAACGCCTGCACATCTGCGGGCGATGCGTTTTCCCAGCTGCCCCAGACTCCGGTCAGCGGACCACGGGTGATCGGCATGGCGAGCACGTCGAACAGCTGCACGGTCAGCTTGAGCAATTCCGGCGAGACGTGATTAAGGCTGTAGTCGAGGCTGGCGAGGGTGCCTTCGACGGCTTGCGGCATCTTCTCGGTCGTTACCGCGCCGGCCAGCATCACCGGGATCAAGGCATGCAGAAAGGCCAGATCGGACTCGCGGATCACCGCAAAGCCGGCTTTCGGCGTACTCGCCGAACAGCCGCTGAGGCTGGCAGTAAGGCCGGCGGTGGCGAGAAAGGCTGAGCCCATCAGGCCGACCTTGAGCAGGTTGCGCCGAGTCAGGGCCGGCGCTTCAAGCGTGGTGTTGTGCATTTATTGTTATCACCGAATCAGGCCATTTTGGGTTAGCGAACGAACAGCTTGTACACCAGCTTCTGCAGGGCTTTGCCATAGGGCGGATATATCAGCTTGGCGGCGTTGAAGCGCTGCTTGATAAACACGCCCTTGGCCTTGCTGAAGGTGAGGAAGCCTTCATGGCCGTGGTAATGACCCATGCCGGACGGGCCGACGCCGCCGAATGGCATGTCGTCCTGGGCCACGTGCAGCAGGGTGTCGTTAAGGCACACGCCGCCGGAGTGGGTCTCGTGCAGCACACGCTGTTGCTCGCCCTTGTCATAGCCGAAGTAGTACAGCGCCAGTGGCCGGTCGCGCTCATTGATAAAGGCGAAGGCATCTTCCAGCTTGTCGTAGGGGATGATTGGCAGCAGCGGGCCGAAAATCTCGTCCTGCATCACCTTCATTTCATCCGTCACGTTCAGCAGCACGGCCTGCGGCATGCGCCGGCCCTGGGCTTCGGGGTACAGCGGGATGATGGTCGCGCCCTTGCTCTCGGCGTCCTGCAGGTAGCCATTGAGGCGCTGCTGCTGGCGCTCGTTGATGATCGCGGTGTAATCCGGGTTGTCCTTGAGTTGCGGGTAAAAACTCTGCACCGCGTTGCGGTAAGCCTCGACAAAACCCTCCACACGGTCTTTCGGCACCAGTACGTAATCCGGTGCCACGCAGGTCTGGCCGGCGTTCATGGTCTTGCCGAAGGCGATGCGCTCGGCGGCGTCACTCAGCGGCACGGATGCCGAGACGATGGCCGGCGACTTGCCGCCCAGCTCCAGGGTGACCGGGGTGAGGTTTTCGGCCGCGGCGCGCATCACGTGTTTGCCGATGCTGGTGGCACCGGTGAACAGCAGGTGGTCGAACGGCAGTTTGGAGAAGGCCATGCCGACTTCCGCCTCGCCCAAAACGACGGTTACCAGGTCCTCGGGGAACACCTTGGCGAGCAGGTCCTTGACCAGTTGCGAGGTGGCCGGGGTCGACTCGCTCATCTTGATCATCACCCGGTTGCCGGCCGCCAGAGCGCCGACAAGCGGGCCGATGGCGAGAAACAGCGGGTAGTTCCACGGCACGATCACCCCGACTACGCCCAGCGGCTGGTAGATGACCTTGGCCGAGGCCGGCATAAATTGCATGCCCACGCTGCGCCGTGAAGGCTTCATCCATTTCTTGATGCGCTTGGTCGCGTAGTGGATGCCATGCAGGCTGGGCATCAGCTCGGCGAGCAGAGTTTCGTCGGCGCTGCGGTTGCTGAAATCCTGGGAGATGGCGCTGATCAGCGCGTCACGCTCATTGCTGAGCAAATCGCGCAACACGTTGAGCCACTGGATGCGCTGCTCGGCCGAAGGCATGGGATTGGCTTTGAACGCCTGGCGCTGACGGGCAAAGCTGCTCTCCAGCTGGCTGAGCTGCTGTTGGCTGCGTTGCAGGCTTTGTTCCAGGCTTTTATCAAAGGCGGCGACGTTGGCGACCATGGTGTTGCTCCTCGGCATTCCAGCAATGCAGTGCGTCAGATGAGCTGAGGCTGCTGCAGAAAAGGTGTGCTGGATTTTTAGAGCAATTGCTCTAATCTGTCAAATAGCATGGCGCTGTCAGCCGACGGACGCAGCCCAACGAAAAGTTAGCGCATGTTTCCGCGGCTTTTTCCGGTAACACTTCTGCCGTTTCTGCCTGTACCTTTGCCGGGCTTTTGAGTCGAGAACGAGTCGTTATGTCAGCCCCACTGAAAACCCGCGAACGCATCATTCAGGAGAGCCTGGCGCTGTTTAACGCCCAGGGCGAGCGCAGCGTCACCACCAACCATATCGCCGCGCACCTGGGGATTTCACCGGGCAACCTGTACTACCACTTCCGTAACAAGCAGGCGATCATCGCCGAGCTGTTTGCCCTCTACGAAAGCCAGGTGGATACCTTTCTGCGCCGCCCCGAGGGCCGCGCGCTGACGGTGCAGGACAAGACCTTCTATCTGGAAGCACTGCTCGCCGCCATGTGGCATTACCGCTTTCTGCACCGCGATCTGGAGCACTTGCTCGACAGCGACGCCGAGCTGGCCGAGCGCTACAAGCTGTTCTCGCAGCGCTGTCTGCAGCGCGCGCAGGGCATTTATCAGGGCTTTGTCGAGGCCGGCATCCTGTTGATGAATGCGCCGCAGATCGAGGCGCTTACCCTCAACAGCTGGATCATCATGACCTCCTGGGTGCGCTTTCTCTGCACCACTCGCGGCAATCCCGGCGACCTCAGCCAAGAGATGCTGCGCCGTGGCATCTACCAGGTGCTGACGCTGGAAGGCGGCTATATCGCCCCGCAAGCGCGCGAGGCGGTGGAGGCGCTGTACGCCAAGCTGCATGTGCCGCTAGAGCAGGTGATCTAAGAACGACTCGCCAAGTTTGTAGCCCGGATAAGCCTTGGCGCAATCCGGGGTTGCTGTCCCGGATTGCGCTGCGCTTATCCGGGCTATGGGTTGAGTTGTTGTTTCAGTCGTAGGGTGGGCAACGCGAAGCTTGCCCACCGTCACCTACACAACCACTCGACTATCACCTGCCCTATTGGTGGATGATAAGAGCGTCATCCACCCTACAGCAGTTTCGCGGCCTGCTCGGCCAGCCACTGCGGAATGCGCCGCTCCAGGTAATAACCCGGTTTACCCAGGCTGCCTTCGACAAAGCCGACATGGCCGCCGTGGGCGTGCAGTTCGAATTCGATACTAGGCGATAGCTCGCAGGCTTCGGGCAGGCTGTGGGCGAAGACGAAGGGGTCGTCGGCGGCCTGGATAATCAGCGTCGGCGTCTCGATCTGGCCGAGGAAGTAGCGGCTGGAGGCGCGGCGGTAGTAGTCCTCGGCATCGGCGTAGCCATGCAACGGTGCGGTGATACGGCCGTCGAAATCCCAGAAGGTGCGCATATTGTCCAGCGGGCCGAGTTTCTCCAGGGTGGACAGGCGGTCGCTCATGCCCTGGTGGGCGAACAGGCGCTGCTTGTCCTTCACGTAGACCACCATCTCGCGCATAAAGTGACTCTGGTAAACCTTTGAGAAGCCCATGCCGATGCGGTCGGCGCACTGATCCAGACGAAACGGCACCGACACCGCCGCTGCGCCTTGCAGCTGGCTGTCTGCCCCGGTTTCACCGAGGTACTTGAGCAGCACATTGCCGCCCAGGGAATAACCCACGGCATACAGCGGCGCCATCGGCCGCTGGGCGCGCAGGTGGCGTACGGTTTCTGCCAGGTCCTCGCTGGCCCCTGAGTGGTAACCACGGGCCAGCAGGTTCGGCTCGCCCGAACAGCCGCGCCAGTTCAGCGCCACGCTGGCCCAGCCATGGGCTGCCAGTTGCTGCTGCAGCCCCAGCACGTAGAGCGAGTCGGATGAACCCGTCAGGCCGTGCAGCACCAACACCAGCGGTGCGTCGGCCTGATGCGGACCGTGCCAGTCCAGATCAAGAAAGTCGCCATCCTCCAGCCACAGCCGTTCGCGCGTGCGCTCAAGCTTCGCCGGCTGGCGACACATCGGGTTCCACAGAGTTTGCAGGTGCGGGCCGGGTAGCCACCAGGCGGGTTTGAAGGACGTTTGCATGACAAATATCGGTTGGGAAAGCGCTCAGGCTAGGGCCTGAGGCGGTGAAACGGAAGTTAAATGAGTGGGGCGAATAACAGAACCTGACCGGGCTTCACGCCGTGAAGCCCGGAGTTCCCCTCAGGCTGCGGCCGTGCGCTGCCATAGCGCGTAGTACACCTGGCCCGCCTTCTGTTCGCGGTGTAGGCGCCAGTTGCCGGGCATGCCGAGGCTGGAGGGTGAGTTCTCGCTTTCGGTATAGACCCAGGCATCCGCCGCCAGCCAGCCGTTCTGTTCGAGCAGGATGCAGGCAGGGAGCAGCAGGTTCTGGTTGAACGGCGGGTCGAGAAACACCAGGTCGAACGGCGTCGCGGTAGGTTGTTGCAGGTAGAGCAGGGCATCGGTCTGCTGCAGCTGGCCGTTGTCGCAGTTCAGCGTTTGCAGGTGGCTGCGCAGGTTGGCGATGGCGGCTGGATTGAGGTCCAGGGCCAGGGCGCTGCCGGCGCCGCGTGACAGCGCTTCAAGAAACAGCGCGCCGCTGCCAGCGAACAGGTCGAGCACCTTGGCGCCCTCGACATAGGGCGCCAGCCAGTTGAACAGGGTCTCGCGCACGCGGTTCGGCGTCGGCCGCAGGCCAGCGGCCATGGGGAAGTTGAACTGGCGCGAGCGCCATTGTCCGCCGATGATCCGCAGTTGGCCATCGCCGCTATGGGCGGGGTTGGCTTTCGGCGGCTTAGGTCGCTTGCTCATCAGTGCTCCGGGACGCCAGTGGGTTGCTCGGCTGGGTTGTCGGTGGGCGGCGGCAGTTCTTTCTGCGCCACGCTCGGGCCGGCGGTGACGATCACCAGAGCCTCGGGGTTGAGGTGCTTGGCCATGGCGGCCTTGACCTGTTCCACGCTCAGCGCTTCGACGTCGCGCATAAAGTCTTCCAGGTAGCTCAGCGGCAGGTCATAGAAACCCATGGAGCCCAGCTGGCCGACGATAGCGGCATTGCTCGCGGTGGACAGCGGGAAGCTGCCGGCCAGCTCGCGCTTGGCGTTGTTCAGCTCTTCTGCAGTCGGGCCGTTGTTGATGAAGTCGGCGAGCATGCTTTTGACCAGTTGCAGGGTGCCGTCGCTGAGTTCGGCGCGGGTTTGCAGGTTGATCATAAAAGGGCCGCGCGCCTGCATGGCGCTGAAACCGGAGTAGACGCCATAGGTCAGGCCGCGCTTCTCGCGAACTTCGGTCATCAGGCGGGTGCCGAAACCACCGCCGCCGAATACCTGGTTGCCGAGGTAGAGCGCGGCGTAGTCCGGGTCGCGGCGGTCGATGCCGAGCTGGGCAATCATCAGGTGGGTCTGATTCGAGGGGAACTCGATATGTTGCAGGCCCGGCTTGGGCTCTTCCGGCTGGGCGATACGCGGCAGCGCCGGGCCTTTCGGCAGGGCGGCGGACACCTGGCTGGCCAGGGCTTCGGCGTCGCTGCGCGAGAGGTCGCCGACCAGCGCGATGATCGCGTTATTGGCGGTGTAGGCCTTGGCGTGGAAGGCCTGCAGCTGCTCACGGCTGATGGCCGGGATCGACTCGGCATTACCGTCGCTTGGGTGCGCGTAAGGATGCGCGCCGTACAGACGCTCGAACAACGCCAGGCTGGCCAGCTTGCCGGGGTTCTGCTTCTGGTATTCGAAGCCCGCCAGCAACTGGTTCTTGATCCGCGCCAGGGCGTCGTCCGGGAAGGTCGGTTGGCCGAGCACCTGATTGAACAGCTGTAGCGCCGGTTCGCGTTTGTCTACAGCGCTGAGGCTGCGCAGGCTGGCGATGGCCATGTCGCGGAACGCGCCGTTGCCGAAGTTGGCGCCGAGGTTTTCGAAGCCGGCGGCGATTGCGCCGACATCCTTGCCCGGCACGCCCTCATTGAGCATGGCGTTGGTCAGCATGGCCAGGCCGGCGGTGCCGTCGTCATGGCTGCTGCCAGCGGCAAAGGTCAGTTGCAGGTCGAACATCGGCAGCTCGCGGGCCTCGACGAACAGCACCTTGGCGCCTTCGGCGGTTTGCCAGGTCTGGATATCCAGATTACGGCGGCTGGGCGGCTGATCGCCAAGGGCGGCCAGGGATTCGATGCTGGTCGATTCGGCGGCCGGAGCCGCGGTTGGGCTGCTATCCGGGCGGTTGATCACCAGGGCCAGCAATGCCAGCAATATCAGTAGCGCCAGGCCGAGCAGGCCGTAGCGCAGGCCATTGCGCTCACTCATTGCGCTTCTCCTCAGGTAGAACATGGGCGACGCTCAGGCGGTCGCGGGTAAAGAAGGTACTGGCGGCTTGCTGGATATCAGCCGGGGTGACGGCTTCCAGTTCGGCCAGTTCCTGGTCGATCAGCTTCCACGACAGGCCGACGGTTTCCAATTGGCCGATGGCGGTGGCCTGGCTGGTGATCGAGTCACGCTCGTAAACCAGGCCGGCGATCACTTGCGCACGTACGCGGGCCAGTTCCTCAGCGCTTGGCGGGGTGTTTTTCAAGTCTTCCAGCTCACGCCACAGGCCGGCTTCGACCTGCTGCAGAGTCTTGCCGGTCTGCACGTTTGGCGTGGCGGAAAGGATGAACAGGCTGTCGCCACGGGAGAAACCGTCGTACCAGGCCGATGCGCCGGATACCAGTTCCTCGCCACGTTCCAGGCGCGTGGGCAGGCGGGCGCTGTAGCCGCCATCGAGCAGGGCGGCAGCCAGGCGCAGGGCATGCACCTGGCGCGGCTGTTCGGCGGTGGCCAGGCCCGGCACGTTAAAGCCCATCATCAGATTCGGCAGCTGGGTTTTCAGATACAGGGTGATACGCCGTTCGCCGGGAGCGGCCAGCTCACGCGGGATCTTGGCGATAGGCACGTTGCGCTTGGGGATGGCGCCGAAGTAACGCTCGGCGAGGATCTTCACCTCGGCGACGCTGACGTCACCGACCACCACCAGGGTGGCGTTGTTCGGCGCGTACCAGGCTTGGTACCAGTCGCGCAGCTCCTCGACGGTCATGCGCTCGAGGTCGGCCATCCAGCCGATGGTCGGCGTGTGGTAACCGCTGGCAGGGTAGGCCATGGCCTTGAAGCGCTCATAGGCCAGGCTCGATGGTTTGTCGTCGGTGCGCAGGCGGCGTTCTTCCTTGATTACCTCGATTTCCTTGGCGAACTCATCGGCCGGCAGCTTGAGGCTGGCCAGACGGTCGGCTTCCAGTTCCAGGGCAACGGCCAGGCGATCGCGGGCTAGCACTTGGTAGTAGGCGGTGTAATCGTCGCTGGTAAAGGCGTTTTCCTCGGCGCCCAGCTCGCGCAGGATGCGTGAGGCTTCGCCGGGGCCGAGCTTGCGGCTGCCCTTGAACATCATGTGTTCGAGGGCGTGGGACAGGCCGGTCTGGCCGGGCGTCTCATAGCTGGAGCCGACCTTGTACCAAAGCTGGGAAACCACCACCGGGGCGCGATGGTCTTCGCGCACGATGACCTTGAGGCCGTTGTCCAGGCTGAATTCGTGGGTCGGCTGCGGCTCGGCGGCCAGGGCCAGCAGCGGGCAGGAGAGTACGCCGAAACATAGGGCGGCGACACGATGGGCAAGCGTTGGCATGGGAGTCTGTTCACCGTAAATGACATGTTGCCGTGGCGCGGAGGGCGACTCGGCACGCTGTGAAGCGCAGGTATGAGGTGTTGGGCAAAACCTGCGGCAGAGTATGGCGTGTTGCGGCAGTCAATCCATAGAACCTGTTTGTGATCTGCATAGCCTCGGCTTTCCGGGCGGCTCAGGCAGGGGCGGATTCTAACGGCAAGCGGCGTGCAACAGAACCGTGAGACCTTGCCGCTGTGGGCCGGTTCCACCTGCGTCGCCGATAATGCTCAGGCCTCGGCGGCGCAATTGAGGCCCAGCCCGCGGGCGTCGAGAAACGCTGCCAGGTAATCGATAAAGGCCTGCACCTTGCGCGTGGCGCGCCGGTGGCTGGGGTATACGGCGAGGATCAGTGGGCCGAAGGCGTCCGGGTCGAAGTCATATTCGCTCATCACCTGCAGCAGTTGGCCGCTGTCCAGATAGGGCTGCACGCTCCAGGTTGGGCAGCCGTACAGGCCGGCGCCGCTCAGGGTATTGGCCAGCAGCAGGTCGTAGTTGTCGCTTTCCAGGCGGGCATTAGGCACCGGGACGCGCAGGCGCACGCCGTTCTGCGCCAGCCACCAGAAGTGCTGATCCAGCGATGGGTGGCGGTAGAGCAGCCACTGGTGCTGGGCGAAGTGCTCGGGGCGCACCGGCGCTGGGTTGGCGGCCAGATAGGCCGGGCTGGCGCACAGCACGATACGGTTGTGCCCTAGGGGTTTGGCGATCAGCCCCGGCAGGTCGCTGCGGCCCTCACGCAGGGCCAGGTCATAACCGCCTTCGACCAGATCGACAAAGGCGTCGCTTAAATCCACCCGTAGGCGGATCTGCGGGTTGGAAGCGAGAAAGCCACCACACGCCTCATCGAGAAACGCCCGGCCAAAGCCCAGCGGCGCGGTCAGACGCAGGTTGCCATGCAGGCCGTGCTTGAGCTGGCCGATTTCTTCGCCGGCATCGTGCAGGCGTTGCAGCACCTGGCGCGCGGTGTCCAGATAGAGCCGCCCGGCTTCGGTCAGCGCGGTACGCCGGGTGCTGCGCTCGAACAGCTGCGCGCCCAGCTCGGCTTCCAGATGGCTGACCGCCTTGGTCAGGGCCGAAGGCGTCTTGCCCAGCTGCTCGGCCGCACGGCTAAAGCTGCCGTGCTCGGCGGTGGCGACAAACATGCTCAGGGCGCTGAGCTTGTCCATAAAGTTTTTCCTATTTGGCAAAAGCGTTTTGCTTAGCGCTGCGGTTCTGCACCGCTGCGCCAGGCGCTAGTCTCGCGGCGAAACCAATAAGAACAAGAGGCTAAGGCAATGCAACGATTTATTCCAAGCCTGTTGGCCGCCGCCATGGCTTTTTCCTCGATGGAAGCCATGGCTGCCGCCGACCTGCTGTTATTTAACGGCAAGGTGTACACCGCCGAACCCGGCCAACCTTTGGCGCAAGCGGTCGCGGTGGCCGATGGCAAGATCCTCAAGGTGGGCAGCAATGCCGAGATCAAGGCCCTGGCCGATGCCGATACGCAGCTGATCGACCTGGCCGGCAAGGTGCTGATGCCGGGCATGATCGACACCCACAGCCACCCGGTGGTAGCCGCCTACGACAGCATGGGCTCCAACCTGTATGACGAAGTCAAACCGCTGGCCGAGCTGGAGCAGTGGATCATCGCCCAGGATCAGGCCGGCGCGGCGCGGGTGGGCGATATCATCGTCATCTCCGGCGCCAGCTCGGGCTATTGGGAGCAGAGCGCCGGGCTGGGCAAGATCTTCAACCAGGGCCGCTGGGCTGATCAGCCGGTGGTGCTGAATGGCATCGACGGCCATACCGGCTGGGCCAACAACGCCATGCTGAAGCGGGTGAAGATCGACGCGGCGCTGGTGAAAAGCCTGCCGGAGAAGGAGCGCAACTATATCGGCCACGCCGCCGACTTCACGCCCACCGGCTACCTGGCGGAAAACGGCTGGGATCGGGTGCGCAGCCAACTGCCCGCACCCACCGAGGCGGTGATGCTTAACGCGGCGCGTGAGGCGGTGAAGGTCAATAACCAGGTCGGCGTTACCGCCTGGATGGACGCGGCGGCCAATGCCGGCAGCGGCGATTCGCTGTTCGAGCTGCGCCCCACCGAGCAGGATGTCGGCGTACTGCCGCTGTACCGCAAGCTGGCCGAGAACGGCGAGTTGAGCGCCCACGTCGCCGCATTGCTGATTACCCATCCGCAGAGCACGCCGGCCGACCTCGAAGTGCTGGGCAAGGTTATGCAGCAATTCCAGGGTGTGCCGAATCTGACGTTCCCAGGGATCAAGATATTCGCCGACGGCGTGATGGAGTTCCCCGGCCAGACCGCTGCGGTGATCGACCCGTTCAAGAACAGCCTCAAACGCGGTGAGCTGCTGATCGACCCGAAGAACTTCGGCAAGCTGGCGGTGGCGGCTGAGCAGCGCGGTTGGATCATGCATGTGCATGCGGTCGGCGACCGCGCGGTGCGTGAAGCGCTGAATGGCTTCGAGTACGCCCGCTCGCTCAAACCGGCGCTGGTGCCACACAGCATCAGCCACCTGCAGCTGGTCAATCCCAAGGAGTTTGCGCGCTTCAAGCAGCTCGGCGTGATCGCTTCGATGCAACTGCTCTGGGCCACCGCCGAGACCTACACCGAGGAGCTGGTCAAACCCTACGTCAGCGCCGCCGCTTACCAGTATCAGTATCCGGCGCGTTCGCTGCACCAGGCCGGTGCGACCATCGCCGGGGCCAGCGACTGGCCGGTATCCAGCCCCAATCCGTGGAATGCCATCGCCCAGGCCAGCACCCGCAAGGGCCCGATGGGCGTGCTGAACGCCAAGGAAAGCATCGATCGCGAAAGCATGTTCCAGGCCTACACCCTGAATGCCGCCAAAGCCCTGCGCCTGGACAGCCAGATCGGCTCCCTGGCGCCCGGCAAGCAGGCTGACCTGATCGTCCTCGACCGCGATGTGTTCAAGGTCAGCGATGAAGAGCTGTTCGACACCCAGGTGCTGCGCACCTTCTTCGCCGGCAAGCAGGTTTACGCCAGCGAGTCCTGAGCCCGTTCCAGCCCCGTCTTACCCATAACAATTCACAGCCACCCTGCTCCGCGTACCGCGCGGGGCTTGGCGCTGCTTTGTCGCATCTGCCCACACCTATAAAAACAGGAAGATTCGTATGCGCACCTTACCCACCGTGTTTCTCAGCAGCCTTGTCCTGGCCCCACTGAGCTGCGTTCAGGCGTTCGAGCTGAATCAGCAGTTTCGCCTCGACGTCACCCCAGCGATTGTCAGCGACTACCGTGCCAGTGGGCTTTCGCAAACCCAGGGCGATCCGGCGGCCCAGCTGAATCTCGTGCTCAGTCACGCCAGTGGTCTATACGCCGGGGTGTGGACCTCCAGCGTCGACTTCGGCTTCGACTCGAAAACCCGCCAGGAACTGGAGTATTACGCCGGTTACTACTGGCAGATCAGCGAGAACATCAGCCTCGACACCTACTACACCCGGTACGATTTCCCCCGTGAAAGCGATTACAACCAGAGCGATGTGCAGGCCCTGCTGGATGTCTATGGCGTGCTGCTGGGCGCCAAGTACGTCAGCAATATCAAAGGCCCTGACGCCTGGGACGAAGAAGGTAATTTCTATAAAGGTGACAAGGATGAAGACCTGGCCTCGTTCCTGATCGGCTACCGCACTCAGCTACCGGGCGAAGTCGGCCTGGAGGTGCGCTACGAATACGTCGATTACAAGGACGAGGTGTTTTTCCGCGACGAGGAGCAGGGTCGTGCGCAATACCGCAACTGGGAGGTCAAACTGAACCGCGATTTCGTTGGCGTGACCTGGGGCCTGAGCTACATCGACACCGACCTGTCGAAAAGTGAGTGTGCAAGCTTTATGGGTTATGACGACCTGTGCGGGCCGACCCTGGTCGCCAGCGCCAGCAAGACCTTCTAAACGGCAGTACAAGCTGTCGGACGCGCCCGCTTGGTCTTAGCGCCGGCGGGCGCGGAGGTGCTAGGATACGCATCCGTTTTACTGGCGGCCGTGTCTGCTGGGGCATCTGGGTATTACTGCGCACACTCTTCAGCTCTGTTGCGCTGCGTGGGTAATACTTTCTGAGCCTTGTACCGGCGTGTCGCACCTTTCGAGATAGCCGTCCTCCATGTTTGGTCCCAACGACGACAAAAACACTCCCGCGCCTTCTGCCCCTGCCTCTACCGAGAAGCCTGCGGAGAAGAAAGACCTGTTCGGCTGGCTGCGCAAGAAGCCGCAAGCACCGACCAGCCCTGAGCCGCAACCGACACCCGTCAGCGAGCAGCCTGGTGCTCCGACTGTCGCCGAGCCCACCCCTACGCCCGTTGCGCCGGTAAGCGAAGTCGCTGCGCCAGTCGTAGAACCGGTGATTACCGCTGAGATCGTTGTCGAGCCGCAGGCTGCGCCGATAGCCCCTGTCCCGGTTGAGCAGACTGTTGCTGTCGCTCCCGCGCTGCCTGAAACCAGCGCAGCCAACCCCCAGCCACGGCCGTCGCGTTTCCGTATCAATGCCGGCAGCGAAGTGCTGCATGCCCATATTGAACAGCCTGCGGTGGTTGAGCCGGTCGTCGTGCCACCAATGGCCGAGCCTGCAGTCGTGCAACCTGTCGCCACTCCGGTCAAAAGCGCCGAGGAAACCCGGGCGGGCTTTCTCGAACGCCTCAAGCAGGGCCTGTCGAAAACCAGTGCCAGCCTTGGCGAAGGTATGGCCAGCCTGTTTCTCGGCAAAAAGGTTATCGACGATGACTTGCTCGAAGACCTGGAAACCCGCCTGCTGACCGCTGACGTGGGCGTCGAGGCTACCACCGCGATCATCGGCAACCTGACCAAGCGTGTCGCGCGCAAGGAGCTGGCCGACAGCGGTGCGTTGTACAAGGCTCTGCAAGATGAGCTGGTGGCGCTGCTCAAACCGGTCGAGCAGCCGCTGAAAATTGATAGCAGTAAGCAGCCCTATGTGATTCTGGTGGTCGGCGTTAACGGCGCGGGCAAAACCACCACCATCGGCAAGCTGGCGAAAAAACTCCAGCAGGATGGCAAGAAGGTCATGCTCGCCGCTGGCGATACCTTCCGCGCTGCGGCCGTGGAGCAGTTGCAGGTGTGGGGCGAGCGCAACCAGATTGCGGTAATCGCCCAGCACACCGGCGCGGATTCCGCTTCGGTGATTTTCGATGCCGTGCAGGCCGCCAAGTCGCGCGGCATGGACGTGCTGATCGCCGACACCGCCGGGCGCCTGCACACCAAAGACAACCTGATGGAAGAGTTGAAGAAGGTCCGTCGGGTGATCGGCAAGCTGGACGACACCGCGCCGCACGAAGTGCTGCTGGTGCTGGATGCTGGCACCGGGCAGAACGCGATCAATCAGGCCAAGCAGTTCAATCAGACGGTCAATCTCACCGGTTTGGCGCTGACCAAGCTGGATGGCACCGCCAAGGGCGGGGTGATCTTTGCCCTGGCCAAGCAGTTTGTATTGCCGATTCGCTATATCGGGGTGGGTGAGGGCATTGATGACCTGCGCACCTTCGAGGCCGAAGCCTTTGTTCAGGCGCTGTTCGCGGAGAAATAGGATGATCAAGTTCGAGCAGGTCGGTAAACGCTACGCCAACGGCCACATCGGGCTGCACGAGCTGAGCTTTCATGTGCGCCGCGGCGAGTTCCTTTTCGTCACCGGCCACTCCGGCGCTGGCAAGAGCACCTTGCTGCGCCTGCTGCTGGCGATGGAGCGGCCGAGCAGCGGCAAACTGCTGCTGGCCGGGCAGGATTTATCGCATATCACCAATGCGCAGATTCCCTTCCTGCGTCGGCAGATCGGCGTGGTGTTCCAGAACCATCAGCTGCTGTTCGACCGCAGCGTATTCGACAACGTGGCGCTGCCGCTGCAGATTCTTGGCCTGTCCAAGGATGAGATCGGCACCCGTGTGCGTACTGCGCTGGAGCGGGTTTCCCTGGCCGACAAGGCTGAGCAATCGCCTGGCGACCTGTCCACCGGTCAACAGCAGCGCGTCGGCATTGCCCGTGCCATCGTGCATCGGCCGGCCCTGTTGCTGGCGGATGAGCCCACCGGTAACCTCGATCCGCGCCTGGCCGCCGAGATCATGGGCGTGTTCGAGGACATCAACCGGCTCGGCACCACCGTGCTGATCGCCAGCCACGACCTGGCGCTGATCGCGCGCATGCGCCACCGCATGTTAACCCTGCAGCGCGGCCGCCTG
The DNA here is from genome assembly GCF_030690725.1 of Pseudomonas sp. Taxonomy (GTDB): domain Bacteria; phylum Pseudomonadota; class Gammaproteobacteria; order Pseudomonadales; family Pseudomonadaceae; genus Aquipseudomonas. The sequence continues at coordinate 168,001 of NZ_JAUYGD010000004.1, forward strand.
ATCGGCGACGGGGAGGCCGCATGAGCGCCACCCGCATGCCGCCTCCGCAGCCCGCGCAGCGCGTCGGTGCTGCACCGAAGAAATCCGAATCGCCAACGCCGGGCGATGATGGTCCAAGCTTTACCCACCAGTTGCACGCCTGGCTGGAAAATCACCGCGCCAGCCTGGTCGACAGCCTGCGCCGTCTGGCTAAACAGCCGATTGGCAGCTTCTTTACCTGCCTGGTGATGGCCGTGGCCCTCAGCCTGCCCATGGGCCTGGCGCTGCTGCTGGATAACGTCGAGCGTCTGGGCGTGTCCTGGCAGCGCGCGGCGCAGATTTCCCTGTTTCTGCAGATCGACGCCACGGATGCTCAGGGCCAGGCGCTGCGTGAGCAGATCGCCGAGATGGACGATGTGGAAGAGGCTGAGTGGATCAGCCGCGAACAGGCCTTGGCCGAGTTCCAGCAGCAGTCCGGCCTCGGCGAAGCGCTTAAGGAACTGCCGGACAACCCGTTGCCTGGAGTGATCGTGGTCACCCCGCAGCAAGTCGATAAAGTCGCCCTTGAGGCCTTGCGCTTGCGTCTGGCCGAGTTGCCGCGGGTGCAGCAGGCGCAGCTGGATCTGCTCTGGGTCGAGCGTCTGAGCGCCATGCTCAAGCTGGGTGAGCGCTTCGTCTTCGGCCTGACCCTGCTGCTGGTGATGGCGTTGCTGTTGGTGATCGGCAATACCATTCGTCTGCATATCGAGAACCGCCGCACCGAGATCGAAGTGATCAAGCTGGTCGGCGGCACCGACAGCTATGTGCGGCGGCCCTTCCTCTATATGGGCACGCTGTACGGCTTGGGCGCCGGCCTGCTGGCTTGGCTGCTGCTGGCTTACGGCTTGGGTTGGCTGAATGACGCCGTGGTGCGCCTGGCCGGCTTGTACGGCAGCGACTTCGCCTTGGCGGGCGTGCCGATAGCCGATGGTCTATCCCTGCTGCTCGGCGCGGTACTGTTGGGCTATATTGGCGCCTGGCTGGCGGTCGCACGGCACTTGAGCGAACTGGCCCCTAGATAGTAAGTTATTGTTTTGCTTGATATTGACTATGTGTAAGGGAACTTGTACCCCGGTATAAAGTCCCATGGAGCAGTGCTAGACTGCTCCACGATTCGTAAGTCGGAGGATTCAAATGTCCACTTCTTTGCAACCTGTTCATGCTCTGGTTCCGGGTGCCAACCTGGAGGCATACGTGCATGCGGTAAACGGCATCCCGCTGTTGACCCCCGAGCAGGAGCGTGAACTGGCGGAAAGTCTCTTCTACAAACAAGACCTCGAAGCCGCCCGGCAAATGGTGCTGGCTCACCTGCGTTTTGTTGTGCATATCGCCCGCAGCTACTCCGGTTATGGCCTGGCCCAGGCCGACCTGATTCAGGAAGGCAACGTCGGCCTGATGAAAGCGGTCAAGCGTTTCAACCCGGAAATGGGTGTGCGCCTGGTGTCGTTCGCCGTGCACTGGATTCGCGCCGAGATCCACGAGTTCATCCTGAAAAACTGGCGCATCGTCAAAGTCGCCACCACCAAGGCGCAGCGCAAGCTGTTCTTCAACCTGCGCAGCCAGAAGAAGCGTCTGGCCTGGCTGAACAACGACGAAGTGCATGCCGTAGCCGCAAGCCTCGGCGTTGAGCCGCGTGAAGTGCGCGAGATGGAAAGCCGCCTGACCGGCCATGACATGGCCTTCGATCCCGCTGCCGAAGCGGACGACGAAAGCGCCTTCCAGTCGCCGGCGCATTACCTGGAAGACCACCGCTACGACCCGGCACGTCAGCTGGAAGATTCCGACTGGAGCGACAGCTCCACCGCTAATCTGCACGAAGCGCTGGAAGGTCTGGATGAGCGCAGCCGTGACATCCTTTATCAGCGTTGGCTGGCCGAGGAGAAAGCCACGCTGCATGACCTGGCTGCCAAGTACAACGTGTCGGCCGAGCGCATCCGTCAGCTGGAAAAGAACGCGATGAATAAGCTCAAGGGCTCAATCGCCGCGTAAATCGCGCTACTGTCAGAAGCCGCACCCAGGTGCGGCTTTTTTCTGCCTAAGGAAAAGCCCGTGAAATTACCGCCCATACGCCCGCAGCACTGGCTGATCTTTGCCGTGGTCGCCGCCTTGTTCTTTGCCTGGGGGGCGTGGTTGATGCGCCCGCAGCCGGCTGCGCAGCCTCTGCCCTGGCTGGCGCAATGGCAAACCAAGGTGCTCACGCCTCTGGCCGATGATCGCTTGAGTCTGGTGCATCTGCATGACGCTCTGGATGGCGAGCTATGGCTGCAGCCTAATCTGGAAGGCGCACGCCTGCTGTATCGCGGCGACTTGCAGGATGCTGATGGCAATTGGTCGTTGGAGGCGGAAGTCGGTCTGGATAAGGCCGAGCGCGAGAGCCTGCTGGCCGCCGCTGGGCTAAAGCCGACGGACAAGGAGCAGCCGCTGGGCAGCCAGTTGCTGGTGCCATTGGCCAATCGCCCGATTATTGCGCTGACCTTGCTACCACCGGCGCCGCTTGATGTTGCGCGACTGGCCGCGAGCATCGGTCAACCGCGTCTGACCTTGGAGCTGGCCGAGGGGCAGGCCTGGGTCTATCCCGAGCTGGGCATGACCGCGCACCTGCAGGATGAAGAGCTGTACTTCCTTTATGCCGTGCCGCGGCATCTGCTTAAACAGCGCTGAACTAAACGCCTTTTAACCAGCTCGGCCACCATTCGGGGCGGCTGGGTTGCAGGCGGTTGAGGTAGTGACTGCCGCCCAGTTGCAACATCTGCTGGCGAATCCAGTTGGCCCGCCGGCTGATGCGCGCGCTCGGACGGCTGGCGCTCCACTCGCGCGGGTTAGGCAGTACGGCGGCCAGCAGACTGCTCTGCTGACGTGACAGGTAGGGCGCGCCGACCTTGAAGTGATGCCGCGCCGCCGCTTCGGCGCCGAACACGCCGTCGCCCCACTCGACGCTGTTGAGGTACACCTCAAGAATCCGCTGCTTGGACCAGAGCAGTTCGATTAGGCCGGTGAACCACACTTCCATGCCTTTACGCAGCCAGCTGCGCCCAGACCAGAGAAACAGATTCTTCGCCACTTGCTGGCTGAGGGTGCTGGCGCCGCGTAGCGAGCCGCCTTGCTGATTGTGCTCCAGGGCTGCCTGGATGGCCGCGACATCAAAGCCCCAGTGTTCGGCGAACTTCTGATCCTCGGCGGCAATTACCGCCATCTTCAGATCGTCAGGCAGTTCACTCCAGGGCCGCCAGCTGCGCTGCAGGTTGATGGGTTGATCGTTAAGCCAGGATTCGACCTTGCGCTCGACCATCAGCGCCGTGCCGGGTGGCGGCACCCAACGAAACAGTAACACCAGCAATACCGAGCCGAGGATCAGCCAGAGCAGGAGCTTGAGCAGGCGACGGGCGATGGATCGAAACATGCGTGCTTGGCCGGGATGATTTTGCCGGCCATTATAGCCAGCCCTGTCTTTATAGCTGGAGTGATGCATGGCTCGTCTGTGGTTATTGCTGTCTGCCTGCGCCGGTTTTACCGGTGTCGCCCTGGGTGCCTTTGCCGCGCATGGCCTGAAGAGTCAGCTGACACCGGCTTATCTCGCGGTATTCCAGACCGGCACCCACTACCAGCTGATTCACGCGCTGGCGCTGTTCGGCGTTGGCCTGTTAGCCGTGCTGCGACCGGCACCGTTGGTCAATTGTGCGGGCGCGCTGTTTGCCCTGGGTATAGTGCTGTTCTCCGGTAGCCTGTATGCGCTGACCTTGAGCGGTATCAGTGCCTTGGGCATGGTCACCCCCTTCGGTGGTCTGGCGTTTCTCGCGGGCTGGTTGTGCCTGGGCATGGCGGCCTGGAAGCTCGGCGCGCGCAACACCGCCTGACCCGTAAGTCAGAAAGCAGGACGAGCGGCAGCCTTCAGCCTTGGTCAACGCCCATGATCAGGCTAGAATGCCGGCCCTTTTCCCAGTTGTGACCGACCCGTCATGCATATTCAGTTAAACGGTGAAACATTCGAATTGCCCGACGGCGCCACCGTCGCCGGGTTGATCGACCGTCTGGATCTGGCCGGACGCCGCGTGGCGGTTGAGCTCAATCTGGATATCGTGCCGCGGAGCCAGCACGCCACCACCGCCTTGCGCGAGGGTGACCAGGTGGAAGTGGTACATGCGATTGGTGGCGGTTGAAACCAGTGTTAGCCCGCTGACTGCTCGAACACTTTACGAGGATTACCCATGAGCCACGTTCCCAGCGACAAGCCTTTTACCCTGGCCGGCCGTACTTACCAGTCGCGTCTGTTGGTCGGTACCGGCAAGTACAAGGATCTTGAGGAAACCCGCCTGGCCATCGAGGCTTCGGGTGCCGAGATCGTCACCGTGGCGGTGCGCCGGACCAATATCGGGCAGAACCCGGGCGAGCCGAACCTGCTGGATGTGATTTCGCCGGACAAGTACACCATCCTGCCGAACACCGCTGGTTGCTACGACGCCGTTGAGGCGGTGCGCACCTGTCGCCTGGCCCGTGAGCTGCTCGACGGTCACAAGCTGGTCAAGCTGGAAGTGCTGGCCGATCAGAAGACCCTGTTCCCCAATGTGATCGAAACCCTCAAGGCCGCCGAAGTGCTGGTCAAGGACGGCTTCGACGTGATGGTGTACACCAGCGATGACCCGATCATTGCCCGCGAACTGGCGGCCATGGGTTGCATCGCGGTGATGCCGCTGGCCGGTCTGATCGGTACTGGCCTGGGCATCTGCAATCCGTACAACCTGCGCATCATCCTCGAAGAGGCTACCGTTCCGGTATTGGTCGATGCCGGCGTCGGCACCGCGTCCGATGCCACCATTGCCATGGAGCTGGGCTGTGAGGCGGTGCTGATGAACAGCGCGATTGCCCATGCGCAGAACCCGATTCTGATGGGCGAGGCGATGAAGCACGCGATCATCGCCGGACGCATGGCCTACCTGGCCGGGCGCATGCCGAAAAAACTCTATGCCAGCGCTTCTTCGCCGCTGGATGGCCTAATCAAGTAAGGACTACGATTTGCTGCGCGTCGGCCCTGCTGCGTTAGAAACAGGCTCGGAATGCTCATGTACAAAAGTACACTCCGCTTCCTCTCCTGTTTCTGCCTTGCATAGCTCTAGCTCGCGAAATCGTAAAAGCACTTTAAGAGCACAGCATGACTGATTTGCCACAACAGCCTGAACCGGCTGAGGACACCTCCAAGCACCGCGCGATCAAGAGTTTCGTGATGCGTGCCGGGCGCATGACAGAAGGTCAGCAACGCGGCCTCGATCAGGGCTGGCCGAAGTTCGGCTTGCAACTGGAGGACGGCCTGCGTGATTTTGATCAGGTGTTCGGCCGCAGCGCGCCGCGCACCTTCGAAATCGGCTTCGGCATGGGCCATTCCACCCTGGAAATGGCCGCCGCATCGCCCGAGCAGGACTTTATCGGCGTGGAAGTACACCGTCCGGGTGTCGGCGCGCTGCTTAACGGCCTGATGACGCAGAACCTCAACAATATGCGCGTCTACAGCTGCGATGCGCTGGACGTACTGCGCAACTGTGTGGCCGACGCCAGCCTGGATCGGCTGCTGCTATTCTTCCCAGACCCGTGGCATAAGGCCAAGCACAACAAGCGGCGTATCGTGCAGCCGGCGTTTGCCGAGCTGGTGCGGCAGAAGCTCAAGGTTGGCGGTGTACTGCACATGGCCACCGATTGGCAGCCTTATGCCGAGTACATGCTGGAAGTAATGAATGTTGCGCCCGGTTACCAGAATCAGGCCGAGGACGGCCAGTATGTGCCGCGCCCGACGGAGCGCCCTACCACCAAGTTCGAGCGCCGCGGCGAGCGTCTGGGGCATGGCGTATGGGACCTGAAGTTCCAGCGCATCGACTGATTGATTCACGCGCTGAGGTATCGGCGCAGCAAGACCATAAGCACAGGGACGATTGCACAAGATCGGAATAATCCGACGCCCGCCAGGACGGCTCCTCACCAAGACGGCACATAAACCCGGGCAGCACTGCCCCGGTCATAAAAACAGCAGCCCTGCCTCAGGCCAGGCTGCGAGGAGATCGCTGTGTTGAGAACGCTTTCAATTCTGCTGCTGGCTACGTGCGCGTTACAGGCACAGGCCAAAGTCGACAGTACCCAGGCTGCACGTCTGGGCCAAGACCTGACCCCGCTGGGCGGTGAGCGCGCGGGCAATGCCGCCGGCACCATCCCGGCCTGGGACGGTGGCCTGGCGCAACCGCCGGCCAACTACCAGCCGGGCATGCATCACCCTGACCCCTACAGTGCCGACGCGCCGCTGTATCAGGTCAATAACCAGAACCTGGCGCAGTACCAGGCTCAGCTGCCGGCGGGCCTCAAGGCATTGCTGGAGAAGAACCCGGATTACTTCCTACGGGTATTCCCGACCCGTCGCAGCGCCGCCGCGCCGCAGCGTATCTATGACGCCACGCGCTTCAATGCGCAGACTGCCGAGCTGATTTCCGGCGGTAATGGTGTCGACGGTGCCGCCGCCGGTATTCCCTTCCCGCTGCCGAAAACCGGCCAGGAAGTTATCTGGAACCACATCATGCGTTACCGCGGTGACCAGATCAGCTTTGTCACCAACCAGGCGGCGGTACTGAGCAACGGCGCCTACAACCTGCTCAAGCTGGAGCGCGACATCTACTTCCTCTACGGTCGCGAAGGCGTCAGCCCGCAGGATCTGGACAACACCCTGTTCTACTACAAGTACAAGGTGGTCGCGCCGGCCAAGCTCGCCGGTTCGGCGCTGGTGGTGCAGGAAACCCTCGACCAGGTACTGGCGATCCGCAAGGCCTGGCGCTTCAACCGTGGCGAGCGCCGCGTGCGCCGCTTGCCGATGCTGGCCTACGACACCCTGCAGCCGGACAGCAACGGCATGGCTACTGCCGATCAGGTTGACTCCTACAATGGTGCGCCGGATCGTTACGACTGGCAGTTGGTCGGCAAGCAGGAAATGCTGGTGCCCTACAACAGCTACGCCGTGCACCAGAAGGGCATCCCCTACGACAACATCCTGCGCAGCAACACCGTCAACCCGGATCTGTTGCGTTACGAACTGCACCGTGTGTGGGTGGTCGAGGCCGAGCTGCGCAAAGGCTTTAGTCATCCGTATGCCAAGCGGCGCTTCTATATCGATGAAGACAGCTGGCAGATCCTCGCCGCCGATCTTTACGACAAGAGTGGCGAGCTGAGCGGCGTGCAGGAAAGTCACCCGATCAGTTACTACGACGTACCGATGTTCGGCAGCACCCTGGAAACCATCTACGACTTCAAAGGCAAGCGCTACTTTGTCGACGGCCTGGATAACAACGAGCCGATGTACAACTTCAACGCCAAGCTGGGCCCGCGAGATTTCACCCCGCAGGCGCTGCGCCGCGAAGGCAACTGAGCCTCGGTAGCACTGAAAAAACCGCCTCTTCGCAGGCGGTTTTTTTATGGCTGGAGATCCACAAGGGCTGTTCTGTGGGCAGCGCTTTGCCTGCGTCGGGCGTTGATACAGGACAAGTATGCAGGGTTGTCATCCAGCTACAGTCAGGGCTCTGTGCTAGCGCATACAAGGAGCCTGACCATGAGCATGATGAAAGCGGCAGTATTTATCGAGCCTGGGCGCATCGAACTGGTGGACAAGCCCATTCCGCCAGTGGGGCCCAATGATGCGCTGGTGCGGATCACCACCACGACCATCTGCGGCACCGATGTGCATATCCTCAAGGGTGAGTATCCGGTAGCCAAGGGGCTGACCATCGGCCATGAACCGGTCGGCATCATCGAGAAACTGGGCAGCAACGTGCAGGGTTACCACGAAGGGCAGCGGGTGATTGCCGGGGCCATCTGCCCAAGCTTCAGTTCTTACGCCAGCCAGGACGGTTATTCCTCCCAGGATGGCGGTTGCAGCTGTCATGGCTACAAACCCATGGGAGGCTGGCGCTTCGGCAACAGCATCGACGGCACCCAGGCCGAATATGTGCTGGTGCCCGATGCTCAGGGCAACCTGGCCCCGGTGCCGGATGGCCTGACTGATGAGCAGGTGCTGATGTGCCCGGACATCATGTCCACCGGGTTTGCCGGCGCGGAAGCGGCCAAGATCAAGATCGGCGATGTGGTGGCGATCTTCGCGCAAGGGCCGATTGGCTTGTGCGCCACGGCCGGCGCCAAGCTGCGCGGTGCGAGCACCATCATTGTGGTCGATGGTGTCGAGCAGCGCCTGCAGATCGCCCGCAAGATGGGAGCCGACGTCACCCTCAACTTCAATCAGGTGGATGTGGTCGAGGAGATTCTGCGCCTGACCGGTGGCCGCGGTGTGGATGCGGCCATCGAGGCGCTGGGCCTGCAGTCCACCTTCGAAAGCGCACTGCGGGTACTCAAGCCTGGCGGCACGCTGTCCAGTCTTGGAGTGTATTCGACGGATCTGGTAATCCCGCTGGGTGCTTTCCATGCCGGCTTGGGCGACCACAAGATCGTCACCTCGCTGTGTCCAGGCGGCAAGGAGCGCATGCGTCGGCTGATCAATGTGGTGGCTTCCGGGAGAGTCGACTTCGGCGCGCTGGTGACCCACCAGTATTCGCTGGATGACATCGTCGCAGCCTATGATCTATTTGCGAATCAGCGCGACGGTGTGCTCAAGGTGGCGATCAAACCGTTCCAATAGATTTTTAGTGGAAGATGCCAGGGAGGTGTTATGCGACGACTAAAACGCTATCTGCTGCTGGGGGTTGCACTGCTGGTCGGTTGCAGCACCCAGGGCGAGCGCAGCATTCAGGAGGTGGCCGGCAGTTGGTCGATCCGCCAATTCAATCAAAGCAGTTTTGCCTTGGGCAAGAGCAGCCATTACCGGGTCTATCACCGTGGTCAGCTGGTGCGCCTGACGCCGCCGCTGGTGCAGCGCGAAACCAGCGAGCTGCTGGCGGTCGGCCACTTCAATGCTGGGGTGTTTCCCTATCCGGACCTGATCGTCCTGGTGCATGACCGCTTTACCAATGCGCAAGGCTATGGCGATGCCAAGCTGCGGGCGTTTCAGCTGATCTCCAAGCAGGATCGGTTCGAGATCGTGCCGATCGAGATATCAGCGGCGGGTTTTTAGTTGCGGCTGCTGGCCTGACTAAGCAACCCGGTCGCGATGGGGTTGGCTGCAGGTGTAAGTGGCTGGCTGGGTTTGTCCGGGAAATGCAGGCTCTCGCGGCGACCCTGACGGAGCAGGGTGACATGCTGGCGCTGTACGCTCTCCAGAGTGACGCCTGGGGCGATGGTGGCACCGACCATAAAGCGCGCCGGGGGCAGGCCGGCCTGGCCAATAATGGCGCTGGAGCGGCTGCTTTGTGGATGGTTGAAGGCGGCCATCAAGGTCAGTTGCAAGGAGGTAGCCGGAGCCGGGCCGCCGCTGTCGAGTAGAGGGAGGCCGAACAGTCCCGCCAGTTGCTGCTGATCGATAACCGGCTGCACGGGGGCGTGCTGCACGGGCGCCAGGTTGATTGGGCTGTGCAGTAAGCGCCAGAACGCCGCGCCCTGATAGGCCAGGCTGAGGCTGCCAGCGAGCAGAAGCAGCAGGCACAGGCCCGTGATCAGATGCTCCGAGGCGACGGGCTGGGCTGGTTTATTGGGCTGCAGCATAAAAAATCCTTAATGAAAAAGCCCATGACTGCTAAGGCAGCCATGGGCTTGGGTACTACTGGGTGTTTACAGCTTGCCGATGCTGACGTTGTCGATAAACAGCGACTCGCTGCGTTGGGTGCCCAGGATCAGCAGGTCGACGCGGCGCAGCGTACCGGCTGGCAGCTGCACCTCGTGCTGCAGCTTGCTCCAACTGCCACCACGGGTGGAGCGCTGGCCAAGCGGCAGGTACTGGCCACGGCCATTGCTGTCTTCGACATACAGGTAGGCGTAGGCGATGGCGCTGACCGCGCTGCTGCGGCCAATGCTCAGGTCGGCCGAAACGCGGTAACGATTACCCGCCTGGACATTGCCGAGCAGGCTGACGCTGGCACCGGCGCCTTCGTACTGACGCTGATAGGCTTCCAAGGCCTGGCGGCTGCCGCTGGCAAAGGTGCTGGCGCGGGCGCTGCCATGGAAACCAGACCAGCCACCAATGCCGTTCTCGAAGTTCCAGCCGAACTGGGTTGGTGCAGGTGGTACAGGAGGCGCGGCGGCCTGGACTTCCTGCAGTTCGACTTCATCAACCAGCAGGCTGCTGCCGCTGTCGCTCCAGATCGCCACATACAGATTGCGCACGTTGCTTGGCGTTGTGTAGGTGAAGGCTTTTTCCAGGCGGCTGAACTCGTTGCCAGTTACGGACAGGCTGACCGTCTGCTCGGCGCTGTAGGTAAAGCGGCCGTCGGTGCTTTCCTGGAGGATCGCCACGCGCACGTTTTCACGGCTGTCGCGGGCCTTGAGCATGGCCTTGGCTTTCAGGCGATATTGCGTGCCAGCAGTCAGGCCAGTGACCGGTGTGGCCAGTACGTCGAAGGACTGCGCGTCCATTTGCAGCGCATTGTCGCGGCAGTTCAGTGCCACATTCACAAGGCTCAGCTGCGCCTGACCGAACAGCGCACGCCAGCCTTCGTTGCTGTTGAACTCGCCGTTGCTGACCAGGCCCTTGAGCGCTGGCTTGCTGCACCAGGGCAGCTCGGTCGGCGGCGTGGTTGGGTTGCCGGTACCGGGGTTAGTGGTGACTGGCACCTGGGTGGCGCGGAAGGCGGCAATCTGCCCGGCCATGGCGTTGAGCGCGCGCACGGCATCGGAGCGATCCGGCATGCCGCAGGGCTGGTTGGCGCAGTCGGCGTCATTCAGCCGTGGGTTGGAAAATACCGGCGCCTGACGGCGAGCATTGAAGACCTGCGGGTACGCCATGATGGTGCTGAACTGACCCTGGACACCGTAGCCACGGCTCCATTCGTGGGTGCCGTTGTGGCCGTTGGCGTTGTAGTAGCCTTCCTGCTGGTCCTGCTCATAGGAGTGGCGCAGGCCCATATTGTGGCCGGCTTCGTGGGCGAAGGTGCTGAGGCTGCAGTCGACGCCAGTCAGGCCATAGGCCATTTCCTTGGCACCGCTGTTGAAGCGGTCGCTGTTCTTCGCGCCAGTGCCCATCCAGGCGATACCGCAGATGCCATAACCCTGGCCTTGGGTGGTGCGATTGATCAGCTGTACCACGTCGGCGCCGTATTGCTCACGCAGGCGCTTTACCTGGGCGTCGTCGGTGAACTTGTTGAGGTTGGCGCCGGACACGTCGTAGTAGTTAGCCCAGTCGAGCAGCTGTTTGTGCACCAGGCGCAGGCGGATATTCACGCCGCTTTTGGCGTAGGCCGTGTTGGTGTATTCGATATAGCTGGCGATGCGTGCGTCGATATCACGGCCGTTGGGCAGGCTCTGCGCGTCTTTGGTGTAGAGCACCATGATGTCGACGGTTTGCGGGTTGGCCTGGGCGCTATGGGCGGTCAGGGCCAGTGCGAGGGCAGAGAGCCATTGCACTTTCTTCATATCAGCGTTCCTTGTGCGATTTGAGTAAGAAGGCGATCAGCCCTGGGTGGGCGGTGGCAGCGGGGCCAGTTCTTTATGGTCGTAGTGCAGGTGGTCATTGGGATCGGCGCGCAGTACCAGTTGGTTCTCATCGGTGATCACCGTCTTGCCCGTGGCGTTATCGATGATGATCGACAGGCTGCCGTCGAGCGTGGCGACGGTGATATGGGTCTCCAGCGCGCCCTTGACCAGGGTCATGCTTTCCACCTCGTCGCCATCGATCAGGCTGCCTTGCCATACGGCGCTGCCGGCGGTGTTGCGGGTTTCGCCGAGGCTGGCGCGAGTCGGGCTGCTGCGCCCCGGTAGTGCCAGGGAAACCACCTGACCGAGCGCCAGGTTGTTGAGTTGCTCAGGGTCGACCTGGGTCAGGTGCTGGGTAATGCCGTTGCTCTCGGTTTCCTGCAGTGAGCCGGCATCCCAGAGCGTGGCCTGCGCGGCGCTGCTGGTGGCCACGGGCGGTTTGGCCTGCAGGGTGGAGACGCTGCTGGCGCCTTGGCTGGCTGCTGGGCTGGCGGATGCGGCCGTGCTTGCGCTGGGCGCGGACGATTTGCTGTCGGGATTGTTATTCGATGCCGCTTGGCTTGGCTTTGGCTCAAGGTCAGCCGAGAGCACGACCCCCAGGACGCCGCCGACAATGGCGGTGGCGACTGCGGCTGTAATCCAGCGTTTTGACATGCGACTGCTCCATTAGTCTGGAAAGTTGAAGTCGCGCAGTCTAGGTAGAGCCTCTGTGGTTATTCGCTATGCAGTTCACAGGCAGAGGGTATGGGCAGGGCCAGCTTGTTTAATTTGAACGTTGGTCTCATATCCAGGGTGTGCCACGTCTCGCTCGGAATGGGGCACAGTTCCACGCCGCTCGGCCATGCCGTTGCGGCGTGGTGCCGCAACGCCTGGTTGCTTACTCGGGCAGGGCGCTGGCGCCGCGTTTGGGCAGCTGTTCGGGCAGGGCGGCCAGGGCTTTAAGCGCGGTCTCGCGGCTCGGGTAACTGCCATAGAGCACGACGTAGCGGGTTTCCCCGTCCTGCTCGCGCTCGGCCAGGCGCAGCGGTTGTTTGGGGTGGCGCTCCAGCAGAGCCTGCATAAATTCGCGGTTGCTGCCCTCGACCAGCTGGATGGTGTGGCGGCGCGCTGCAACCTGGGGTTTGCTCTCGCCGCCACGACCATCGCCGAGGGTGGCGGGGTCGACAGGCTTGGGCGTCTCGATCAGGGTCTTGCTCGGTTTTGCCGGGATGGCTTTGGCCGGCTGGCGCAGGTCGGTCGCGGGTGCCTCAATGCCCTGGTCGAACAAGGCGTGGGCCTGCTGCGGCAGATGGTCGTAACCGTTGGCCTGGCCGAGCAGGCGCAGGTCACGGTATTTGCCCAGGCTCAGGTTGGCCAGGCCGACACCGTCACGCGCCACGGTGGGACGCAGGAACACCATCAGGTTGCGTTTCTGCCGGGCTTCGCGGGTTGAACGGAATAGCCGGCCGACGCCGGGAATATCGCCAAGCAGCGGCACCTTGCTCTCACTGCTGGTGATGTCGTCCTGAATCAGGCCGCCGAGCACGATCACCTGGCCGTCATCGGCCAACACAGTGCTCTTGATCGAGCGTTTGTTGGTGACCAGATCCACCGCCTGGGCATTCAGTCCGGTGCTCGGGGCGATGGAGGAGATTTCCTGCTCGATCACCAGGCGCAGGGTGGCGCCTTCATTGATATGCGGGGTGACCTTGAGGGTCACGCCGATGTCCTTGCGTTCGATGGTGGTGAAGGGGTTGCTCGAGCCGGCGGCGTCGGTGGTGTAGGAGCCGGTCTGGAACGGCACATTCTGCCCGACCAGAATCTCGGCGGCCTGGTTGTCCAGGGTCAGCAGGGTGGGGGTGGAGATCAGGTTGCTTTTGCCGGTCGAGGACAGTGCGGTGATCAGCGCGCCGAAGTTGTCGTTGCCGACCCCGAAAATCGCCCCGTTGGGCAGCGCCTTGGCCAGCTCGGCGGGGTTCTCGCTGGCGATGGCGCCAAGCAGGGTGCCGACCGACAGCCCAGCATTGCTGAAATTGACGCCGCCCAGACCACCGCCGTTGCGGCCATCGATGGCCCATTGCACGCCGAGGGCGTCATTGATGTCGCCGGACATCTCGACGATGGCCGCTTCCACCAGCACCTGGGCGCGGGGTATATCCAGCTGGCGTACCAGGTCCTCGAACATATTGACGATATCGGCTTCGGCCATGATGACGATGGCGTTAAGGCTCTCGTCGGCGCGAATCATCAGCTTCAGCGGTGCGGCGTTTTCACTGCCCTGGCTTTGGCTCAGGTTGTCGCCGAAGTCGCCGAGGGTCTTCGCCATCTCCTTGGCATCACCATGGCGCAGGCGGATAACCCGGGTATTGGTCGAGCGCGAGCTGGGCGTGTCGAGGCTCTGCGCCAGCTTCAACAGGCGCGCGCGGGCGTCGCTGGGGCCGAGCAGCAGCAGGCGATTGGCGCGGGTGTCGGCGATCACCTGGGCGCCGCTGGCCTGAGCGTTTTTCAGTGAGCTGTTGATCACCGCCGCCAGCTCGTGGACCCAGGCGTGGCGCAGGTCATAAACGCTGAAGTCGTCCTGATTCTGGCTGTCCAGCTGGCGGATGATTTCGTCGATACGGGCGATATTGGCCGGGGTGTCGCTGATGATCAGGCTGTTGGATGAAGGCACGGCAGCCAGGTGGCCGTGGTTGGCCACCAGCGGACGGATCAGCGGCAGCAGGTCGTTGGCGGCGCCATGCTGCACCTGCAGCACGCGGGTTTCCAGGTTGCCGTGGCTACCGGCGGTGGTCTTGGCCTCGCTGCTGGGGATGATGCTCAGCTGATTGCCCTGCGGCATCACGGCGAAACCGTGGGTGCTCATCACCGAGAGGAACAGCTTGTAGATCTCGGCGATATTCATCGGCTGCTGGGCGATCACCGTGACCTGACCTTTTACCCGCGGGTCGATGATAAAGGTCTGCCCGCTGATGCTGGAAATCTGCTCGATAAAGTCGCGAATTTCCGCGTTCTGCATATTGATGGTCCAGCTGTCCTCGCTCTGCGCAGATGCTTCGGTTGAGGCATTGGCCTGGCTGGCGATGCTTAGCAACAGGGCTGTGTGCAGCAGTAGCAGGCGGAACAGATGGCGCAGGGCAGGCGTGATCATGGCAAGGGCATCAATATGTGTGGCCGTAATGCACTGCCGCAGCTGACGCGAAGTCGGGCAAGGGAAGGCTGGAGGCGCTGTTCGGACGGGAGAAACGGCTGCAACCAGTACTGCGAGCAGTGTTGGGGGCGCAAGGCTAATGAAAAAAGCCGGCGTATGTTGAGGCGTGATGGCGATCTGCGATGATCGTCACAGTCAGTCGGCGATTTGTTGCCAGGGCGTGATGCGCGCTTCAGTTGGCAACTGCAGTCGAGAGCCCGTGACCGGGCTGTCGATCAGTGGGCGCAGCTTAGCTGCGGTCGGCGAGGATGCCGATGATAAAGAACACCAAAATCAGCACCGGGGCCAGGGTGAAATTGTTGAAGAAACCCAGGCCCTTGGCCAGGTACGGCGTGGCGAAGACGATCAGCAGGCCGTAGCCGACCGCGCAGAGCAGCACGAAGATCAGCGTACGCAAGATGAAATTCATGCTGCTGGTATTGCGCTGCACCCAGGCATTGACCCCTGGCCCGAACAGCACCAACAGCGTCGCGATAATCGCCAGAGAGATGTCGTAGAGGTGGCTGCGGCTCCAGCGCGACAGGGTGACGATCAGGTCGAGTAGCAGGTCCATCAGGTTTCCTTAGCCGGGTGGGCGCATGCGTCAGGGTAGAAAGTGTTGCAGCAGATCATTGAGAAACAGCTGGCCTTCGCGGGTAGCGCTCAGGCGTGTCGGGTCGC
The DNA here is from genome assembly GCF_030690725.1 of Pseudomonas sp. Taxonomy (GTDB): domain Bacteria; phylum Pseudomonadota; class Gammaproteobacteria; order Pseudomonadales; family Pseudomonadaceae; genus Aquipseudomonas. The sequence continues at coordinate 183,401 of NZ_JAUYGD010000004.1, forward strand.
TGTGCAGCAGGCCGCGTTGCTGGGCTTCGGCGCGCGCGGCAGCGAGCTGGCTGAGCGGCAGACCGGTGCGCTGAGTGAACAGCTCGCTGGCGACGCCGTCCGTGAGGCGCAGCACATTCATCAGAAATTCGAAGGGCAATTCATCGGCGCTAAGGGCGCGCTCGCCAGCGTTGAAGCGCTTGCTGCGGTCCAGGTAGTCCTTGGGCAGGCGGGTTTTCCAGCTGCGGCTGATGCGCCCGTCCGGCGCACTAAGCTTGGCGTGGGCGCCGGCGCCTATGCCGAGAAAATCGCCAAAGGTCCAGTAATTCAGGTTGTGCCGCGCCGCCTTGCCAGGCTGGGCGTAGGCTGAAACTTCATACTGCGCGTAACCTTCGGCGGCCAGCAGAGCCTGCCCGGCTTCCTGAATGTCCCAGAGAATATCGTCCTCGGGCATCACCGGCGGCTGGTTCCAGAACACCGTGTTCGGCTCAACCGTCAGCTGATACCACGACAGGTGCGTCGGCCCCTGGGCGATGGCGATGCGCAAGTCGCTGAGGGCATCCTCGATGGATTGATCCGGCAGGCCGTGCATCAGGTCCAGGTTGAAATTGTCGAAGCCGGCGGCGCGCGCCATATCCGCTGCGTGCACCGCTTCATCGCCGTCGTGGATGCGCCCCAGGGCGATCAGCTTGGGCGCCTGGAAACTCTGTACGCCAATCGACAGGCGATTGATGCCCAGGCTGCGGTAGTCCTTGAACTTGGCCTGCTCGAAGGTGCCGGGGTTGGCTTCCAGGGTGATTTCGATATCGGCGGCAAACGGCACACGCCGCTCCACGCCCTCAAGCAGGCGACCGAGGGCTTTGGCCGAAAACAGGCTGGGCGTGCCGCCGCCAAAGAAGATCGAACTCAGCGGCCGCTTATGCACCTGCGCCAGATCGGCATCCAGATCCGCCAGCAGGGCGTCGACGTACTCTTCTTCCGGCAGGGTTGGCCCGGCGGCATGGGAGTTGAAGTCGCAATACGGGCACTTCTTCACGCACCAGGGGATGTGCACGTAGAGTGCAAGTGGCGGCAGCTCGAAGCCGACGCCGGACGCCGTGGTCATGCCAGGCCCAGCCGCTGTTTCAACAGGGCCATGGCGCGGGCGCGGTGGCTGATCTGGTTTTTCTCGGCCGCTGGCAGCTCGGCGCTGGAGCAGTCGCGCTCGGGCACCCAGAACAGCGGGTCGTAGCCGAAACCTTCCACGCCCTGTGCGGCGTGCAGGATGCGCCCATGCCAGAGACCTTCGCAGATGATTGGCAATGGGTCGTCGGCATGTCGCACCAGCGCCAGGCAGCAGACGAACTGTGCGCCGCGCTCGGCATCTGGAACATCTTTCAGCGCGTCGAGCAGCTTGGCGTTATTCGCCGCATCACCCTGGCCATCGGCATAGCGCGCCGAGTAGATGCCCGGCGCACCGCCGAGAAAATCCACCGCCAGGCCGGAGTCATCGGCCAGCGCCGGCAAACCCGATAGTCGCGCGGCATTGCGCGCCTTGAGAATGGCGTTTTCGATAAACGACAGGCCGGTTTCTTCCGGCTCGACCATGGAAAATTCGCCGACCGAGCGCACGCGCACGCTGCTGCCGAGCATGGCTTGCAGCTCTTTAAGTTTGCCGGCGTTATGGCTGGCGAGTACAAGCTCGTTGAAATGCATCATGTATTCAGGGCCATCATTCGTCTGGGAAGAATTCCTGGTTGAAATTGAAGCTGTGCGCCACGCCATCGGCAGCGCGCACGTTGATGGTGAAGCGCAGCAGTTCCCGCTGGGTAAAGGGGAACTGGGCCAGGTAATAGATGGCTGCGCCTTCGTTGATCTGCTTGAAGGTCAGCGGCTGGCTGCGGCCGACCAGGTCCTTCACTTCACCACTGACACTGGCGCTGCTGGCGGTGCCGGCCTTGAGCACGGAAATGTTCACCACGCCCTGGGTCTTGCTGCGCACCAGGCCATTGGCTGCGGCGATATCCGGTTGCAGAAAGCCGGAATTGAAGGCGATGTAGTGCACGTCGAGATCGCCGAAGGTCTGCTTGCGTTCAGCCAGCGCCGGCAGGCTCAGGCACAGGGCGATAAACAGTAGTGCAATGCGACGCATAAGGTTCTCCTAGTAGCTAATCGTGCAGTGCAGCCGCCTAGTTGGCGATCTGCAGGTCTTCGGCCGTAGGCCCGCTGATCCGGTAAATGCCGATTTCACCTAACAGATTAGGCCAGATCCGGCTGGCCCAGCCGTGCCGGTGGTCGCGGTCTACGGCCAGGCGATCCATGACTTTCGCGCCCTGGTCGTGGCACAGGTTTTCGAAGTCTTCGAAGGTGCAGAAGTGGATGTTCGGCGTATTGAACCAGGTGTACGGGAGAAAGTCCGACACCGGCATACGGCCCTTGGTAGTGAGGTACCAGCGGCAGTGCCAGTGGCCGAAGTTGGGGAAGGTGATGATGCAGGTCTTGCCGACCCGCAGCATCTCCGCCAGCACCTTGTCCGGGTAATGCAGGGCTTGCAGCGACTGGGTCATGACCACCACGTCGAAGCTGTTGCTGGCGAAGTTGCCCAGACCCTTGTCGAGGTTTTGCTCGATCACGTTGACGCCCTTGCTCACGCACTGGGCGATATTCTCCGCATCGATTTCCAGGCCGTAGCCGCTGACCTGCTTGTGCTCGGCCAGCCAGGCGAGCAGCTCGCCATTGCCGCAACCCAGATCGAGCACCCGGCTACCCGCAGGAATCCACTCTTGGATGATTTCGAGATCCGCGCGCATGGCTACACCTTAATCCGTTTCATATAGCTGTCGAACGCCTGCAGGTAGCGCGGGATCGGCATCAGGAAGGCATCGTGGCCCTGGGGCGCGTCGATTTCCAGGTAGCAGACATTTTTCCGCGCAGCGGTCAGCGCATCGACGATTTCCCGCGAGCGTGCCGGCGAGAAACGCCAGTCGGTGGTGAAGGACATCACGCAGAAGTCAGCTGTGACATGCGCCAATGTCTTGGCCAGATCGCCATCGAAGGACGCGGCCGGATCGAAGTAGTCCAGCGCCTTGGTCATGAGCAGGTAGGTGTTGGCGTCAAAGCGCCCGGAGAACTCCTCACCCTGGTAACGCAGGTAGCTTTCCACCTGAAACTCGACGCTGTGGAAGTCGTAGTTGAGCTTTTCGCTTTTCAGGCCACGGCCGAATTTCTCGCCCATGGCGTCATCCGACAGGTAGGTGATGTGGCCGACCATGCGCGCCAGCATCAGCCCGCGCTTGGGGATTACGCCCTGTTCCTGGAAGTGCCCGCCGTGGAACTGCGGATCGGTGAGGATCGCCTGGCGCGCCACTTCGTTGAAGGCGATGTTCTGCGCCGATAGTTTGGGGGCCGAGGCAATCGCCAGGCAGTGGCGCACGCGCTCGGGGTAGCTGATGGTCCATTGCATAGCCTGCATGCCGCCCAGGCTGCCGCCGATCACCGCGGCCCACTGGCGGATACCGAGGTTATCGGCCAGTCGCGCCTGGCTGTGCACCCAGTCTTCCACTGTCATCACCGGGAAGTCGGCGCCGAAGGGTTTGCCGGTCGCCGGGTTGATGCTGCTGGGGCCGGTGGAGCCGTTGCAGCCGCCAAGGTTGTTCAGGCTGACGACGAAGAACTTGTTGGTGTCGATGGGTTTGCCAGGGCCGATACAGCTGTCCCACCAGCCCGGTTTACGGTCGTCCGCGCTGTGATAACCGGCGGCATGGTGATGGCCGGATAGGGCGTGGCAGATCAGCACGGCGTTGCTGGCCGTGGCATTCAGCTCGCCATAGGTTTCGAAGATCAGTTGGTAGTCGGCCAGGCTGCGCCCGCAGGCCAGCGCCAGAGGGTCTGCAAAGTGCAGTACCTGCGGAGTTACCAGGCCAACAGAGTCTTGGGGAAAGGCAGTCGACATCGACCCTGCTCGCAATAAAAGAAGGCCGCAGTCTAGGGTCTGTTCCCATTTCGTCGCAAGCCGCGTTGCTGCGCAAAATTTCGCCAGGCTAGGCGGAGGGCGCAGGTAATGGTTGTTCCCTTGCCAAGTCCTCCAACACCGCATGGCGAAATTTTTCGCGCAACCCGCAGGGCCGGGCCAGTTTTTACGCGATGCAGCGTTTCTCGACACTCATTTGGAACAACCAAACTTCGTGTCTCGTGCCTTGCCTCGCGTAAAAACTGGCTCCGGCGCGGCTGCGCACGAAACGGGAACAGACCCTAAAAGCGCCGCCCCAGGCGGCAAGCGCATGGGGCGGCTGGGGTACGGCGGATGTGGCGGTGCTGAAGTCTAGGGCTATTCGCCGATGCTATGCGGGCGCGCAGCCCCTGGCAGGTTGACCACCTTGCCCTGGCGCTGCACGGGTGCAGGGCGACGCAGGATGCGCAGCATGTCGTTGGCCTGCGCCAGTTGCTGCTCCAGCTCGCTGCTGTAACGCGCCAGTTGCTGGCCGCGCTGGCGCGACTGCTGGGTTTCCTGGGCCAGGGCCTTGAGCCGCAGCATGTGGGTTTCCAGCAACTGCTTGTGTTCCAGGGTGTGCTGCATCAGCGGCATCAGCGCATCGCTGGCCCACTGTTCGGCTTCCTGGCGCATGCGCTGGTGCAGGCCGATCACTTCCTGTACCAGGGTGGCGAAGAAGCGCTTGGTCAGGCTGCGCTGTTCGGTCAGCAGGGTTTTCAGCTGCAGGCGGAACTGGTCGGCCTTGGTCTGCTGCTGCTTGAGTTCACGCAGGTAGCGATTGACGTTGAACTGCGGGGCGTCGACGCCGTGCAGCGGGTTCTCTTCGTTGTGCCGACGGTAGATGGCCGCAACCATCTTGTTGGCCATCTCGGCTTCCTGCGCCAGGTTGTGCAGGTCCTGCTCCACGCTGCGGAAGAAATGCAGGATGGCCTGGTTGATACCCAGAGTGGTCCAGCTGCCGGTGAGATTCTTGCGCACCTTGTTCAGGTGTTCGTCCAGGCGCTCGCTGCGTGAGGCATGGCGCAGCAGGTCGCCCTGACGCTTGAGTAGGCGCTGGTTGGTTTTCAGGCCCAGCAGGCGTTTGTGGTGCTGGCTGTGGTCTTCTTTGGTCTTGGCGGTCAGCTCGAACAGCATCTGGCCGTTGTCGTGCTGATGGTTGCTCAGCAGCGCCTGCTGTTCGTTGACCTTTTCCAGGCGCAGGTTGAGCACGTGCTGGCTGTTCTGCAGCAGGGCGAGCACCTGATTGACCACGCGGTCTTCGAGCAGGCGTTCCTTCTGCGCGATGATGCGCTCGCAGAGCAGGTTTTCCAGGTTGCTCATCTGGCTGCGAGCCAGCAGCTCCGGATCTTTGCGCACTTTTGCCAGCATCGCCTGCTTGGCCGACAGCGGCAGTACGTCCTCGACGCGGATACCGAGCTGGCGCGCGGTGCTGGTCTGGATCTGGCGGATGGCGTTCTGCACAAAGGCTTCGCCGGCCAGGTCATCCCAGAGCACGTCGATCTTGTTCAGCACGGCGAACAGGCTGGTCTGGGTGTCTTCGTCGAGCTGGCGGATATGTTGTTGCCACACGGCCATATCGCTGGCGGTCACGCCGGTGTCGGCGGACAGCAGGAAGATGATCGCCTGGGCGCTGGGCAGCATCGACAGGGTCAGCTCCGGCTCGCTGCCCAGGGCATTCAGGCCTGGGGTGTCGAGAATGCGCAGGCCCTGGCGCAGCAGCGGGTGGTCGAAGTTGACCATGGCGTGGCGCCAAGCCGGCACCAGTACTTCGCCGGGTTTATTGGTGCTTTCCAGCATGTCCGGGTGGAAGCCCAGGGCAATCGCCTGTTCGACCGGCATGGGTTTGGTCCGTGCGACCTGGACAAAGGCCTGGACCATATTGTCCGGGTCGCTGAGGTCCAGTGGGATATTGACCCAGTGCCGTGGAATACGTTTGAACTGCGCCACGCTGGCCTCGGACACGCGGGTCTCGATCGGCAGCAGGCGGATATAGGAGCGCTCCGAGCGTGGGTCGAAGAACAGCTCGGTGGGGCACATGGTGGTACGCCCCGCCTGGGACGGCAGCATGCGCTGGCCATAGGAGGAGAAGAACAGGCTGTTGATCAGCTCGGTCTTGCCGCGCGAGAACTCGCCGACAAAGGCCAGGGTGATGTGGTCGGTGCGCAGCAGTTTCAGCGCGCGCTCAAGCTTGGCTTCCACGGCCTCGGAGTTCAGCCGATTGGTCACCAGCCAGCTGCGATAGCGGGTGATTTCGCGCATCAGCTCGCGCTTCCAGGTGACGTAAGCATCGACCTGCTGACTGAGACGTTCCATGCTCATCCTGGGCTTTCCTCCGGTTGGCGCATCCATTGTGGGGCGACTGGGGCTATACGGCACCCAGGTTGAGTCGGGCACACATTGAACGATGCCGCGCAGCAAGCCGACGCGGCAGATAACGCTTTAAAGCCTGTGGAATTACGCCAGATCCACGACGTTCGTGGATTGACCTGCTTGGCATTATGCGGGTCGCAGCTATGGCGTCAATTGCATGTCGTCGCACGCCCGCCTTATGGTCGGTCAGAGTGACCGAGCGGTCAGTGCAAGTTCGTCTGGCAGGCGCTGCGGTTGTCTGATGCGCACGCGCTTTTGCCGGCTTTGCTGGCCGCTTTCCAGGCTGACCTGGCTTTTGCTCATGGCAAACACGCTGGCGAGAAAGGCCAGCAACTGGGCGTTGGCCTTGCCATCCACGGGCGGCGCGGTGAGGCGGATTTTCACTCGATCACCGTGCAGCCCAGCGAATTCATCTTTGCTCGCTTTGGGCTGCAGGTGGCACTCGAGAATCAGGTCGGCGCCGTCCCAGCGAAAGTGGCTCATCCGCCGCTCGGAGTCAGATCGCCAGGCTCAGGCCTTTGTACATGCCGGTCATGATCGCCAGGTTGCGGATCACCAGCATGTCGATCAGGTTGAGCAGCAGGAACGCGACGATGGGCGACAGATCCAGCCCGCCCATGCTCGGCAGGATGCGGCGGATCGGCGACAGCAGCGGTTCGCAGATCTGGTTGATCAGCATGGCGGTGGGGTTATGACTGCCTTGGGCTACCCAAGAGAGGATCACGCTGATGATCAGGGCGAAGAAGAACACCTTGAGGAACAGCGCGGTGACGCCAATGATCGACCACACCAGCAGTTGCAGCGGGTTGTCCAGGCCATAGCCGAGCAGCAGCAGGGTTACAGCCATCAGCAGCAGCTGCAGCACAATCGCCAGCACCAGAGATGCCAGATCAAGCCCGGCCAGGCTCGGGATGATCTTGCGCAGCGGTTTCAGCAGCGGATGGGTGGCGCGCACGATGAACTGGCTGACCGGGTTGTAGAAGTCTGCCCGCACCAGTTGCAGGATAAAGCGCAGCAGCACGATCAGCAGGTACAGGCTGCCAATGGTCTGCAGGATATAAACGGCGGCGGTGTTGAGTCCGATCATTTTCGTTCCTTATTGACCCAGTTGTTCGGCCAGCTCGGCAGAGCGGTGGGCGGCGGCGTTCAGGGCTTTTTCGACCAGGGCTTCGAAGCCGTCGGCCTGGAAGGTCTTGATCGCCGCTTCGGTGGTGCCGGCCGGTGAGGTTACCCGGCGGCGCAGTTCGCTGGCATCGACATCGCTGGCCACGGCCATACGGGCGGCGCCGAGGGCGGTGTGCAGGGTCAGCTGGGCGGCGGTCTCGCGCGGTAGGCCAAGCTTCTCGCCGGCGGCGGTCATGGCTTCGATCAGCAGGAAGAAATACGCCGGGCCGCTGCCGGACACGGCGGTCACGGCATCGATCTGCGCTTCCTGATCCAGCCACAGCGCCAGGCCGACGGCGCTGAGCAGCTGTTCGGCCTGCTGGCGCTGGGCCGGCGAAACCTGAGCATTGCCATACAGGCCGCTAACGCCCTGACGCAGCAGCGCGGGCGTGTTGGGCATGCAGCGCACAATGGCGCGCGGGCCAAGCCAGCTTTCCAGGCTGGCGCAGCTGATGCCGGCGGCAATCGACACCACCAGCTGCTGCTCGCCGATATGCGCGGCGAGGTCTTGGCACACCTCTTTCATCACCTGCGGCTTGATCGACAGCACGATCACGTCCGCACCCTGAATGGCCTCGGCGTTGCTGGCAAAGGTTTCGATGCCGTGCTCGGCGCTGATTTTGCTGCGCTGTTCGGCGCCGCGATCACTGGCGCGAATGGCGTTGGCGTCGATGCCCTGGGCGCGCAGGCCGCCGATCAGGCTGGCGGCCATATTGCCGGCACCGATAAAGGCAATGCGGGGAGTGGTCATAACGGGCTTCCTTAATAAGGCTGAAGGCAAACTCAATCAGTTATTGCTGTAGTCGCGCGCGCCGAACAAGGCGGTACCGATGCGCACCCAGGTCGCGCCTTCGGCAATCGCTGCTTCCAGGTCATGGCTCATGCCCATGGACAAGGTGTCGAGGTCCAGGTTCAAGCCGTGTTGCAGCTCACGCAGGCGGGCGAAGGCGGCGCGTTGCTCGCCGGGGTCATCGGTGGGCTCGGGGATTGTCATCAATCCGCGCAAGCGCAGGTTGGGCAGTTGTGTAACCGCTTGTGCCAGTGCCGGCAGCTCGTCCGGGTTGCAGCCAGACTTGCTGGCCTCACCACTGACATTTACCTGCAGGCAGATATTCAGCGCAGGCAAATGCGCCGGGCGCTGATCAGACAGGCGCTGGGCGATTTTCAGGCGATCCACCGAATGCACCCAGGCAAAGTGCTCGGCGATGGGCTTGGTCTTGTTCGACTGGATGGGACCGATGAAGTGCCAGGTCAGCGGCAGATCGCTCAGTTCGAGCTGTTTTTCCAGGGCTTCCTGCAGGTAGTTCTCACCAAAATCGCGGGTACCGGCGGCAAACGCCTGGCGAATCGCTGCGGCCGGTTTGGTTTTGCTTACCGCGAGTAGGCCAACCGTCGCACAATCTCGCTGCGAGGCTTGCGCCGCCTCACGGATGCGCACTCCGACCTTTGCAATATTCTCTGCTATCGTGGACATTACTTGCGCCCGCCGCCTGGGTTTCGCGGCATTCTACCTGCTTGTCTGTCATTAGGGAGTCCCATGGATATCACTGAATTGCTGGCCTTCAGCGCCAAGCAAGGTGCATCGGACCTGCATCTCTCCGCTGGCCTGCCTCCGATGATTCGGGTCGACGGTGATGTTCGCCGGATCAATTTGCCTGCGCTGGACCATAAACAGGTGCACGCACTGATCTACGACATCATGAACGACAAGCAGCGCAAGGATTTCGAGGAATTTCTCGAGACCGACTTCTCCTTCGAAGTGCCCGGCGTGGCGCGTTTCCGGGTTAACGCCTTCAACCAGAACCGTGGTTCTGGCGCGGTATTCCGGACCATTCCGTCGAAAGTGCTGAGCATGGAAGACCTCGGTATGGGCGAGATCTTCCGCAAGATTTCCGATGTGCCGCGTGGTCTGGTGCTGGTGACCGGGCCGACCGGTTCGGGCAAATCGACCACCCTGGCGGCAATGCTCGACTATATAAACAGCAACAAATACCACCACATCCTCACCGTTGAAGACCCAATCGAATTCGTTCACGAATCGAAAAAGTGCCTGATCAACCAGCGTGAGGTGCATCGCGACACCCTCGGCTTCTCCGAAGCCCTGCGTTCGGCGCTGCGGGAAGACCCGGACATCATCCTGGTCGGCGAGATGCGTGACCTGGAAACCATCCGCCTGGCCCTGACTGCTGCAGAAACCGGTCACTTGGTGTTTGGCACCCTGCACACCACCTCGGCGGCCAAGACCATCGACCGCGTGGTTGACGTATTCCCGGCCGAAGAGAAGTCCATGGTTCGTTCCATGCTCTCCGAGTCCCTGCAATCGGTTATCTCGCAGACCCTGCTGAAGAAGATCGGCGGCGGTCGTGTGGCAGCCCACGAAATCATGATCGGCACCCCGGCCATCCGTAACCTGATCCGCGAGGACAAGGTGGCACAGATGTACTCGGCGATCCAGACCGGTGGTTCGCTGGGCATGCAGACGCTGGATTCCTGCCTGAAGACCCTGGTATCCAAGGGCATCGTCAGCCGTGAAGCGGCGCGCGAGAAAGCCAAAACGCCAGAAAATTTCTAAATCGACAGTACCCGGCCGGCAATCGCCTGTCGGGTTCAGCCCAGCGGCAATCCACGCACCTGCCGCTGGCCTTGCATAACCGCGTGATGCACATGGGCGAACAACGATGGAATTCGAAAAACTGCTGCGCCTGATGGTGGAAAAGGGCGGCTCCGACCTGTTTATTACTGCTGGCGTGCCGCCGTCGATGAAGGTCAACGGCAAGATCATGCCGATCACCAAGACGCCCATGTCGCCGGAGCAGACCCGGGAAACCGTGCATGCGGTGATGAACGAGCAGCAGCGCCGCGACTTTACTGAAAATCACGAATGCAACTTCGCCATCAGCGCCCGTGGCGTTGGCCGTTTCCGCGTCAGCGCCTTCTACCAGCGCAACTTGGCTGGCATGGTGCTGCGCCGTATCGAGACCAATATCCCGACGCTGGACGAGCTGAAACTGCCGGAAATTCTCAAGAAGCTGGCCCTGACCAAGCGCGGTCTGGTGCTGTTTGTCGGTGCGACCGGTACCGGTAAATCGACTTCTCTGGCGGCGATGATCGGCTACCGCAACAAGAACAGCAGCGGCCATATCATCTCCATCGAAGACCCGATCGAATATATCCACCAGCACCAGAGCTGTATCGTTACCCAGCGCGAAGTCGGCATCGATACCGAGTCCTTCGAAGTCGCGCTGAAGAACACCCTGCGCCAGGCGCCAGATGTGATTTTGATTGGTGAGGTGCGTACCCGCGAGACCATGGACCACGCCGTGGCCTTCGCCGAAACCGGCCACCTGTGCTTGGCAACCCTGCACGCCAACAACGCCAACCAGGCGCTGGACCGCATCATCAACTTCTTCCCGGCCGACCGGCAGAACCAGGTGTGGATGGATCTGTCGCTCAACCTCAAGGCCATCGTCGCCCAGCAACTGATTCCGACCCCGGACGGCAAGGGCCGCCGCGCGGTGATTGAGGTGTTGATCAACACCCCGCTGGCTGCCGACCTGATCCGCAAGGGCGAGGTGCACGAGCTCAAGGCGCTGATGAAGCGCTCCACCGAGCAGGGCATGCAGACCTTCGACCAGGCGCTGTACAACCTCTACAGCCAGGGTGAAATCACCTACGAAGACGCGCTGCTGTATGCGGACTCGGCCAACGACCTGCGCCTGATGATCAAGCTCGGTTCGGAAACCGATGGCGACCATCTGAGCAGCATGGCCCAGGGCTTGTCGCTGGAAGTTAGCGAAGAAGATCCGGGTCGGCGTTTTCGCTAAGCGGTGGCAGTTCCGCTCTGGTGTGGCGAATACGTTTGCCACCCTGGCGCGCGACTGCTTCGGCTTGGCCGTCACGTTGCGCCCCGGCGCGAGCCTGGCTCATCAGCCTTGGGATCAGCGGGCCTTCCGGTAGGTTTTTCCAGAAGCGCACGGGCATGCTGGTCTCCAGTACGCTGCGATTCAGCCGCGCCGGGTTGAAGGTGCTGCCGTAATAGGCCAGCCACAACGCTTCACCATCATCCTCAGGCGTTTGCGCCAGGCGTTGCCACTCACTCGGGCAAGGCCGCTGGTAATGCAGGCGCTGGCCATCCCAATACACGCCGTCATCCGGCGTGGCAATCAACCAGGTGCTGCGCCCCAGGCGTTCGGCAAAGTGCCCGCTGGCACTGGCCAGGATGTCATGGGCGGGCTCATGCCAGGCCACCAATTGTGGTCCTTCGGCGTGTTCCGGGCGCGGATGAAAGCGTAAAAAGGCATGCAGGTGGTGGGCTTCGCGGCGCACCGCCTTGAGCCGTTTGTGCAGCTGGCTGCCATCGATGTCCCCCGGCAGCATGGCGGCGCGATCACCCTGGGCGACCCGCCAGAGAATCCGATAGAGCAGGCTCCAGCGATCCTCGATGCGAAAACATGCAGCGTTCTGTAGCAGTTCCAGCAGCTGCTTGGGGATGCGTAGTAGCGGTTTCGCCACTGGTGGGCTGCTGGGTGCCGGCGCATGGTCGAACAGCCCGCCACTGTCGCCGTCACTCAGCCAGGTGATCTGATGCGGTGGCACGCCTTGCTGCAACAGGCTTCTGGCGACTTCACGCCAGCCGGCAAAGCTGCCGTCGAATGGGGCGCGGCGCATTACCAGAGCGCCATCTGTGCGGGTGTTTCGCTGAGCTGCTGGCGCAGCAGCAGGGATTCGCGGGTGGCCTGTTGGGGGCGGTAATCCTGGGTGATGATAAAGGGTTTGGCTTTTTCCAGGGCGCAGCGCAGCCGCGTCAGATCCTCGAAGCGGATGCGTTTCTGCCGGCGCAGGGCCACCAGGCGTTTCGCGCTGAGTACGCCGATGCCCGGCACACGGGCGATCATCGCGGGTTCGGCGCGATTCAGGTCGACCGGGAAGTGCTCGCGGTTATTCAGTGCCCAGGCCAGTTTTGGGTCGATATCCAGGGCCAGGTTGCCGGGGCCGCTGAGCAGTTCGCCGACCTCGAAACCGTAGCCGCGCATCAGGAAGTCGGCCTGATACAGGCGATGTTCGCGTAGCAAGGGCGGCGCTTCGAATGGCACGGTGTTGGGGCTTTGCGGGATCGGGCTGAACGCTGAGTAATAGACCCGGCGCAGACGGTAGTCGCCGTACAGCGAGGCGGCGGTGTGCAGGATGGTGCTGTCATCGGTGGCGTCGGCACCAATGATCATCTGCGTGCTCTGGCCCGCCGGGGCGAAACGCGGCGCACGTATTTCTGCGCGGGATTCGCTCTCGCCCTGATGGATCGAGTGCATGGCCTGCTTGATGGTAAGTACCTTTTTCTCCGGTGCCAGGCGGATCAGGCTGCTCTCGGTGGGCAGTTCGATATTCACGCTAAGGCGATCGGCATAGCGCCCGGCTTCGGCGATCAGCAGCGGGTCGGCGTCGGGAATGGTCTTGAGGTGGATATAGCCGCGGAACTCGTGCTCTTCGCGCAGCAGTTTTGCCACGCGAATCAGCTGCTCCATGGTGTAGTCGGCCGAGCGGATAATCCCTGAGCTGAGAAACAGTCCGCTGATGCAATTGCGCTTGTAGAAGTCGAGGGTCAGGGTCACCACTTCTTCCGGAGTAAAACGGGCGCGTGGCACGTCACTGGAGCGGCGGTTGACGCAGTACTGGCAGTCATACAGGCAGAAGTTGGTCAGCAGGATCTTCAGCAGCGCCACGCAGCGCCCGTCCGGGGTAAAACTGTGGCAGATGCCCATGCCGTTGGTCGAGCCGATGCCGCTTTTACCTTTGGAGCTGCGGTTGGGGGCGCCGCTGCTGGCGCAGGAGGCGTCGTATTTGGCGGCGTCGGCGAGGACGGTGAGTTTTTCGATCAGCTGCATGGTGCTGCCTGCTTAACTGGTTATGCATACAGTATTTAGCAATCACCGGCAGGCATCAAGCGTTGATATGGCTGATCGCGTCGCGGATTTCCCCGGGCGGCGAACCTTGCGTAGAGTGTGGCGTCAAAGCGTTACCAGCCACTAGGAGGCACATCTATGCAGCGACAGGACACGCACAGCAAACTTATCGGCTATCTGCTGTGGATTTTCGGTTTTCTCGGCGCGCACCGTTTTTACTACGGCAAGCCGGTAACCGGGACCATCTGGTTTTTCACTTTCGGTCTGCTGTTTATCGGCTGGATCATCGACCTGTTTCTGATCCCTGCGATGGATCGCGAAGCCGATCTGCGCTTTACCGCTGGCGATACTGATTACAACGTCGCCTGGATTCTGCTGACCTTCCTCGGCATTTTCGGCGTGCACCGCATGTACCAGGGCAAGTGGATTACCGGAATCATCTACCTGTGCACCGGCGGCTTGTTTCTGCTCGGCGTGTTGTATGACTTCTGGACGTTGAACACCCAGGTGTCGATCAAGAACGCCGAACGCGGTTGATTTCAGGCACACAAAAAATCCCGCCGCGGCGGGATTTTTTGTGGGGCCAGGTTTTAAGCCTGGTAGCTGACGTGCCCATCCACCAGGGTGAAACGCACGGCGCTGGGCAGGCAGTGACCGATAAACGGGCAGTTGGCGCCTTTCGAATACCAGGTTTCGCCGGCCAGGGTCGAGGCCTGGGGGTCAAACAGCAGCAGGTCGGCGGGTGCGCCCACGCTCAGGTTGCCGGCGGGCAGGCGCAGCGCTTGCGCCGGGCCGCTGCTCAGGCGAGCGAGCAGGGTAGGCAGGTCGAGCAGGCCATCCTGCACCAGGCTCATGGCCAGCGGCAGTAACAGTTGCACGCTGCTGATGCCCGGCTCGGTAGCGCCGAAGGGGGCCAGTTTGGCGTCGCGCTCGTGTGGCTGGTGGTGGCTGGAAATGGCCGAGATTACCCCGCTTTTCACGGCGGCGCGCAGCCCATCGCGGTCTGCAGCGGTGCGCAGCGGCGGTTGTACGTGGTACAGGCTGGAGAAGTCGCTGAGCGCTTCGTCGGTAAGGATCAGCTGATACAGCGCCACATCGGCGGTAACCGACAGGCCGCGGGCCTGGGCGTCGGCGATCAGTTGGGCGCCGCGCGCGCTGGTCAGCTGGCTGAAGTGCGCACGCACGCCGGTCTGCTCGACCAGCAACAGGTCGCGGGCCAGGGCCACGGTTTCCGCGCTTTCCGGAATGCCTGGCAGGCCGAGGAAGCTGGCAGTGGCGCCCTCGTGGGCCAGGCCGCCTTCGGCGAGGTCATGGTCCTGGGAATGGAAGATCACCGTCAGGTCGAAGGTCGCTGCGTATTCCAGAGCGCGGCGCAGGGTGCGGTTATTACGGAAGCTGTCCAGGCCGTTGCCGAAGGCCACGCAGCCGGCGTCGCGCAGGGCTACCAGTTCGGCCAGCTGCTCGCCTTCCAGACCTTTGCTCAGCGCGCCAATCGGGAACACCTTGGTGTGCCCGGCTTCGCGGGCGCGGTCGAGGATCAGCTCGGCCACCGCCGGGGTGTCCAGCACCGGTTTGGTAAAGGGTGGGCAGCACAGGCTGGTGACGCCGCCGGCCGCTGCCGCCAGGGTTTCCGTGGCGATGCTGCCTTTGCGGCTATAGCCCGGCTCGCGCAGGGCGACGTTAAGGTCGACCAGCCCGGGTGCGGCGACCAGGCCTTGGGCGTCAATGCTTTGCTCGGCGACGAAGCCGGCCGGTGCCTGGCCAATGGCGATGATCTTGCCGCTTTCGATATAAAGGTCGGCAAGTTGATCGAGGCCGCTGCTGGGGTCGATAACCCGGGCACCGAGGATACGGATGCGCATCAGTTCTGCTCCTCGGCATCTAGGTTGAGTTGGCGTTGCGCGGTCTGCCCGCTCATGGCCATGGACAGCACGGCCATGCGCACGGCGATGCCGTAGGTGACCTGGTTGAGAATCACCGACTGTGGGCCATCGGCCACTGCCGATTCGATCTCCACGCCACGGTTGATTGGGCCTGGGTGCATGACCAGCGCATCCTGCTTGGCCAGCTTGAGGCGTTCTTCGGTCAGGCCGAACAGGCGGTAGAACTCGCCTTCGCTGGGCAGCAGGCCGCCGGTCATGCGTTCACGTTGCAGGCGCAGCATGATCACCACGTCGACGTCCTTGAGGCCGGCGGCGAGGTCGCTGTAAACGGTCACGCCGTATTGCTCGATGCCGACCGGCAGCAGGGTTTTCGGCGCGATCACGCGGATATCCGGGCAGCCGAGGGTCTTCAGCGCCAGCATATTCGAGCGCGCCACTCGCGAGTGCAGGATGTCGCCGACGATAGCCACCGAGAGGTTCTCGAAGCTGCCTTTATGTCGGCGAATGGTCAGCATATCGAGCATGCCCTGGGTCGGGTGGGCATGACGGCCGTCGCCACCGTTGATGATCGCCAGGTTCGGGCACACATGCTCGGCAATAAAGTGCGCGGCACCGGAGTCGGCATGGCGCACGACGAAGATGTCGGCGGCCATGGCTTCAAGGTTACGCAGGGTATCGAATAGGGTTTCGCCTTTACTGGTCGAGCTGGTCGACACGTTGAGGGTGATGACGTCGGCGGACAGGCGCTGGGCCGCCAGTTCGAAGGTGGTGCGGGTGCGGGTGGAGTTCTCAAAGAACACGTTGCACACGGTCTTGCCGCGTAGCAGCGGGACTTTCTTCACGGCGCGTGCGCCGACTTCGAGGAAGGAGTCGGCGGTGTCGAGGATTTCCGTCAGCAACTCGCGGGGCAGGCCGTCGAGGGACAGGAAGTGGCGCAGTTGGCCTTGGTCGTTCAGCTGCAGCGGGCGCTTGGCGGCTATGGTCGTCATCTGGCGAGTCTCAGTGGGCAAGCGTCTGGAATTCGAGGGTCAGCGGCGTGGGGCCGGACAATTTTACCCGCTGGTCGCCGTCCAGCGACAGGGTCGCGCCGACTACGTCCGGGCGGATCGGCAGCTCGCGGGCATTCAGGTCGAGCAGGCTGACCAGGGTTACACTGGCCGGGCGGCCGTAGTCGAACAGCTCATTGAGCGCGGCGCGGATGGTACGGCCGCTCATCAGCACGTCATCGATCAGCACCAGGTGTTGGCCTTCGATCTCGAACGGCAGCTCGGACGGTTGCACCTGTGGGTGCAGGCCATTCTGGGTGAAGTCGTCACGGTAGAAGGACACATCGAGAATGCCCAGCGCGTCGTCGCGGCCGAGGGCTTCCAGCAGCGCCTGGGCGACCCAGACACCACCAGTGCGGATGCCGATAAAGCGCGGTTCGCTGATCTGCCGCTGATTCAGGTGGCTGGTCAGGGCGGCGGCCATTTGCGGTAGCAGTTCGGCCGGGTTGGGTAAGCTCATGGCAACACTCCAGATGCAATCTCAGTGGGGCTTAGCCCAGGCAATTTTCTTCAAGCCAGCCTTGCAGCAGCAGGGCGGCTGCGAGTGCGTCGACCGGGCGTTCGCGGTAGCCGCTGTTCTGCCCCTGCTGCAGGCGCTGGCCCTTGGCCTCGTAAGTGGTCAGGCGTTCGTCGTGGGTGTGCACGGGCAGGTTAAAGCGGCCATTGAGGCGGCGGGCGAATTTCTCGGCACGCTCGCTCATCTCGCTTTTCGTGCCGTCCATGTTTAGCGGCAGACCGACCACGATGGCGTCCGGTTGCCACTCCTTGATCAGCGCTTCGACCTTCTGCCAGTCCGGCACGCCGTTCTGCGCCTTGAGGATGCACAGCTCGCGGGCCTGGCCGGTGATCACCTGGCCGACCGCAACGCCGATCTGTTTGCTGCCGTAATCAAAGCCCAGCAGCAGGCGCAGCGGTTTTACATTCGCCTCGGCCATCAGGCGTGCCCGGCTTGTGAGGTGAGCAGGCTGAGATTGACGCCCAGGCGCGCGGCGGCGGCATTCAGGCGCTGGTCGAAGGGCAGGTCGAAGAGGATGGTGTTATCGGCTGGGCAGGTCAGCCAGGCGTTGTCGGCCAGTTCAGCTTCCAGCTGCCCAGCCTCCCAGCCGGCATAACCGAGGGTAATCAGGTATTTCTCCGGGCCAGTGCCATCGGCAATGGCGAACAGCACGTCCTGCGAGGTCGACAAGCCCAGCTCACCCAGCTCCAGGGTCGCCTGAAACTGCGGGCCGCTGGGATGCAGAACAAAGCCGCGGTCGGTCTGCACCGGGCCGCCGCTAAAGATCGGCAGGCTCTGGCACAGCACGGGCGGTTCATCATCCGGGCGCAACTGTTCGAGTACGTCAGCCAGGTTGAGGCCGTTGGGCTTGTTGATCACCAGGCCCATGGCGCCGAACTCGTTGTGATCGATCAGGTAGGTGACGGTCTGCGCGAAATGCGGATCGGCCATGTGCGGCATGGCGATCAGGAAGTGGTGCTTGAGGTAGCTGGGGCTGGCGTCTTTCATGGGCGTTAGTTTCAGGCTTCAGGCCATTGGCTTCAAGCGCTGCGCTTGTTGCGGCCGGTAAAATTCTGCCTGATCAGTTGCTCGACAGGCGGTCGCCGCGCTCGAAGCGCCAGGTGCGGATGATTTCCAGGCGGTCGACATCGGCCAGGTCGCCGGTAAACGGCGCGAACGGCGCGGCCAGGCGCACGATGCGCAGGGCGGCTTGGTCGAGCGTGCGCTGGCCGGAGGATTCCAGTACTTGCACTTCGTACAGGGTGCCGTCACGGTTGATCGACACCAGCAGGCGCAGGCTGCCGTAGATACCCTGGCGGCGCGCTTCATCCGGGTAGTTGAGGTTGCCGACCCGCTCGACCTTCTTGCGCCACTCATCCTTATACCAGGCGCCTTTGTCGCGCATGGTCGAGGCGGCGTTGAGGCGGTGGATCTTCGGCCGTTTGGCGTATTGCTGAACTTCCTGGGCCAGTTCGGCCTCCAGGCTGGCAATTTCCGAAGACAGCTGGGCGCTGTCGAACACCGGCGCTGGCCGGGCTTGCGGCGTGGGCTTGGCCTCTTCGCGCTTGACTGGGGTTTTCTGCTGTTGCGGAGTGCGGGTGGCGACGGCGGCTTTCGGTGCTTCCTGGCGCACGGCGGGCTGTTGCGGCGAGGCAGGCGGGGTGATGCGTTTGACCTCACTGTCCTGAAACAGCGCTTGCTCGGTGGTTTTCGGCGCGGCCTTGTGATCCAGGGTGCCGCTGCCTTGCTGGTTGTCCTGGGCGAGGAAGTCGGCCTCTTTAGGCTTTTCTTCGCTTTTGAAGGTGGAGAGGGTGATTTCCAGGGTTTTGCTGATCTGGCTCGGCTCGGCCAGGGTAAAACCCAGGCCGAGGATCAGCGCAGCATGCAGCACGGCGGCGAGGAACAGGGTAAAGCCCAGGCGGTCCGCCGGCTGTACGCCGGCGCTGGAAAGTTCAGGGAGTTGGGCTGCTGCGTTCATCGCGTGTCGGGTCTGCTCAGGTTGCCGCGCAGTCTGCCGAGGGCGCATGGAAAAGTCTATGAAGCACTGCGCGCATTGAGCTTCTCGGCAATCACGTCCATCAATCGTTCGCCGATGCGCGTATCAAAGGCCGCGTCGATCTCGCGAATGCAGGTCGGGCTGGTCACGTTGATCTCGGTCAGGTGCTCACCGATCACGTCCAGGCCAACGAACAGCAGGCCTTTCTCGCGCAGCGTCGGGCCGACGGCGGCGGCGATTTCACGGTCGCGCTCGCTCAGCGGGCGGGCTTCGCCGCGACCACCAGCGGCGAGGTTGCCGCGGGTTTCGCCAGCCGCCGGAATGCGCGCCAGGCAATAAGGCACCGGCTCACCGTCAATCATCAGGATGCGCTTGTCACCATCCTTGATCGCCGGCAGGTAACCCTGGGCCATGATCTGCTGCTGGCCGTGGTTGGTCAGGGTCTCGAGAATCACCGAAAGGTTGGGATCGCCCTCGCGGTGACGAAATATCATCGATCCGCCCATTCCATCGAGGGGTTTGAGAATGATGTCACGCTGCTCTTTGGCAAACTCGCGCAGAATGTCGGCCCTACGGCTGACCACGGTCGGCGGTGTGTATTGGCTGAACTGGGTGGCAAAGTACTTTTCATTACAGTCGCGCAGACTTTGCGGGCGGTTGACCACCAGAACGCCTGCTTGCTCGGCTTGTTCCAGTAGGTAGGTGGAGTAGACAAACTCGTTATCGAAGGGTGGGTCCTTGCGCATCAGGATCACGTCCAGCTCGCTTAGCGCGATATCCTGCTCGTTACCCAGTTCGAACCAGCGCTGTGGGTCGTTGTATACGCTAAGCTCTGAAAGTCGAGCGCGCGCTTCGCCCTTGGCTTGGTAAAGATCTTTCTGCTCCATATAGAAGAGGGTCCAGCCGCGCGCTTGGGCGGCCAGTAACATGGCCAGCGAGCTGTCCTTCTTGAAGGCGATCTGGGCGATGGGGTCCATGACAATGCCGAGGCGGACGCTCATGGCGGTGTTCTCCGTAAAATGGCAGCGATTAAAGTGTGCTAAGACGTGATGTGGCGTCAGGGTGGCGCTGACAAGTCGGGTGGTCAAGGAAAAACCTTGGCCCCGTGCGGCTTATAGATTGCATCTGGAGAGTGTGCTAAAAAGGCCCGACGATTGGGTTGTAGCCCGTCGGTGACAGGGCCTCAGGCGCACTGATATAACGCAAAAATAACGACTCACCGAGGCGATGGTAGGGCAAACATGGAACAGCATTCCGAGGGTTTGAGGGTGATGGTGATCGACGATTCGAAAACGATTCGTCGTACCGCGGAAACCCTGCTGAAAAAGGTGGGCTGCGAGGTGATTACTGCAGTTGACGGCTTCGATGCTTTGGCAAAGATCGCCGATACCCATCCGAACATCATCTTTGTCGACATTATGATGCCGCGGCTCGATGGCTATCAGACCTGTGCCTTGATCAAGAACAACAGCGCTTTCAAATCCACCCCGGTGATCATGCTGTCTTCCAAAGACGGTCTGTTCGATAAAGCCAAGGGTCGCATTGTCGGTTCCGATCAATACCTGACCAAGCCCTTCAGTAAGGAAGAGCTGCTCGGTGCGATCAAAGCCCATGTGCCTAACTTTGTACCGGTGGAACAAGCGTCCTGACGCCTGGCTGAACAGCTGAGCGCCTTTTTAAAGTATTGGGAAACACCATGGCTCGAATTCTGATTGTTGATGACTCGCCGACTGAAATGTACAAGCTGACCGCCATGCTGGAAAAGCACGGCCATCAGGTACTCAAGGCGGAAAATGGTGCCGACGGCGTTGCCCTGGCTCGCCAGGAAAAGCCGGACGCGGTGCTGATGGATATCGTCATGCCTGGCCTCAACGGCTTTCAGGCGACCCGCCAGCTGACCAAGGATGCGGACACCAGCCACATCCCGGTGATCATCGTCACCACCAAGGATCAGGAAACCGACAAGGTCTGGGGCAAGCGCCAGGGCGCGAAGGATTACCTGACCAAGCCGGTTGATGAAGAAACTCTGGTTAAAACCTTGAATGCGGTATTGGCCGGCTAATACCGGGTCAGTCCGCAATTAAAAAAGAATAAGGCCGCAGCTGGCATGTCGGACGCGCAAACACCTTTTCAAACCCTTCAGGATATCGACAGGCTCTGTCGTTCGCTGGCGGCTGGCTTGCCTTCGCAGCAAGCGGTGGTACAGACCTGGAGTGGTATCGGTTTTCGCATGGGCGAGCGTTTTTTCGTCGCGCCCATGGGCGAAGTTGGCGAGGTGTTACATGAGCCGCGCCATACCTTGTTGCCTGGTGTGAAAAACTGGGTCAAGGGCGTGGCTAACGTGCGTGGTCGCCTGCTGCCGGTGATGGACCTGTGCGGTTTCTTCGGCAGCGAGCTTTCGCCGCTGCGCAAAAAGCGCCGAGTGCTGGTGGTTGATCACCAGGAAGTCTTTGCCGGCCTGACGGTCGATGAAGTGTTCGGCATGCAGCATTTTCCTGTGGACACTTTCTCCGAGCAGCTGCCGCCGCTCGAGGCGTCCATAGCACCTTTTATCCACGGAGTATTTCAACGTGAACAGCCCTGGTTGGTGTTCAGCCCACACGCGCTGGCCCAGAACCCGGGTTTTCTCGACGTGGCGTATTAACAGTTTATCGGTGGGGTCGGCTTTGCCGGCCTTTTGGCGTTACATGGGAACCGTAGTGCGGTCGGTCCAGGCGGGGGCCAGTAAATGAAAAAACTAAATGCAGGTAATTTGTTAGCAGGTGCGCGCAGTAGCACGTTGATCGCGGGGCTGTTTATTGTCCTGATCGTTTCGATCGTGCTGTTGTTCGCCAACTTCGCCTACATCAACACCCAATCCAACTACGACACGGAATACATCGGCCACGCCGGTGAACTGCGCGTACTGTCCCAGCGTATCGCGAAAAACTCCACGGAAGCGGCGGCCGGTACGGCTGAAGCGTTCGCCTTGCTGCGCGATGCACGTAACGACTTCCAGACCCGCTGGGGTTATTTGACCGACGGTAACGAGGAGACCGGGCTGCCTGCAGCGCCGGAATCCCTGCAACCACAGATTGCTGTGGTGCAGCAGGACTGGGATACGCTGCGGCAGAACACCGACGCCATCCTGGCCAACGAACAGACCGTACTGTCGCTGCACCAGGTAGCTGCCACCCTGGCGGAAACCATCCCGCAGCTGCAGGTCGAGTACGAAGAAGTGGTCGACATTCTGCTGGAAAGCGGTGCGCCGGCGGCTCAGGTCTCGGTAGCTCAGCGTCAATCCTTGCTGGCAGAGCGTATTCTGGGTTCGGTAAACAAGGTACTCGCAGGTGACCAGGATTCGGTGCAGGCCGCTGACATGTTCGGTCGTGACGCCAGCCTGTTCGGTCGCGTATTGAGCGCGATGCTTGAAGGCAACGCCGCCATGGAAATCTCCCAGGTCAGCGATGCCGAGGCACTTGAGCGTCTGGCGGAAATTTCCGAACTGTTCGAATTCGTATCTGGTTCGGTGGACGAGATTCTCGAAACCTCGCCGGAACTGTTCCAGGTGCGTGAGTCGGCCAACGTGATCTTCAGCGTTTCGCAGACCCTGTTGGACAAGGCTTCCACGCTGGCTGTCGGCTTTGATGATCTGGCCACTGGCCGTGCGATCAACACCCTGATCGGTTACGTGCTTGGTGCTCTGGCGCTCGGTTCGATTATCCTCATCGGCCTGGTGATGGTGCGGGAAACCAACCGTCGTCTGGCGTCTACCGCCGAGAAAAACGAACGTAACCAGGCGGCGATTCTGCGACTGCTCGACGAAATCGCTGACCTCGCAGACGGTGACTTGACCGTGGCCGCGACGGTAACCGAAGACTTCACCGGTGCCATCGCTGACTCCATCAACTACTCCATCGACCAGCTGCGTGACCTGGTAGCAACGATCAACCTGACCGCCGTTCAGGTAGCCGGTGCGGCCCAGGAAACCCAGGCCACGGCGATGCACCTGGCTGAAGCTTCCGAGCATCAGGCGCAGGAAATTGCCGGTGCTTCTGCGGCGATCAACGAAATGGCCGTGTCGATTGACCAGGTATCGGCGAACGCCTCGGAGTCCTCCGCGGTAGCGGAACGTTCCGTAGCCATCGCCAACAAGGGCAACGAAGTGGTGCACAACACCATCACCGGCATGGATAACATCCGTGAGCAGATCCAGGACACCTCGAAGCGTATTAAACGCCTCGGTGAATCGTCCCAGGAGATCGGTGACATCGTTAGCCTGATTAACGACATTGCTGACCAGACCAACATCCTCGCACTGAACGCCGCGATTCAGGCCTCCATGGCCGGTGATGCGGGTCGAGGCTTCGCCGTGGTAGCGGACGAAGTACAACGCCTCGCGGAACGTTCGTCTGCTGCAACCAAGCAGATCGAGGCACTGGTTAAGACGATTCAGACCGACACCAACGAAGCTGTTATCTCGATGGAGCAAACGACTTCCGAAGTGGTGCGTGGTGCTCGTCTGGCACAGGACGCCGGGGTGGCACTGGAAGAGATTGAGAAGGTATCCAAGACCCTCGCGGCCTTGATTCAGAACATCTCCAACGCTGCTCGCCAGCAGGCATCGTCGGCGGGCCACATTTCCAACACGATGAACGTGATTCAGGAAATCACCTCGCAAACTTCCTCCGGTACCACTGCCACCGCCAAGAGCATTGGTAACCTGGCCAAGATGGCCAGTGAGATGCGTAAGTCGGTATCCGGCTTTACCTTGCCGGGTGGGGAACAGGCTTAATCAGGTGCTGCGCGGCAGGCTGAAAGGCCTGTCGCACAAGGACTATGGCCGTGAGCGAGGGGCACGACATGCAGTCAGGCGTCTGGGCCTTGCAGCCTCTGGCAGACATGACAGCCACGGAGTTTCGTGACTGGCAGACGCTGCTTGAGGAGCGTACCGGAGTCGTTCTCAATGAGCGGCGGCGGGCGTTTCTGCAAACCAATCTGAGTGCGCGGATGCGCGAGCTGGGCGTAATGGATTACGCCACGTATTACCGGCAGGTAACCGATGGTCCCCGCGGTGCGGTGGAATGGTCGACCCTGCTGGATCGGCTGACTGTGCAGGAAACCCGTTTCTTTCGTCATCGCCCGTCCTTTGAAGTGCTCGAAAGCTATTTGCGCGAGCGTTTACAGCAGGGCATGACGCAGCCATGGGAGCTGTGGAGCGTGGGATGCGCCAGTGGCGAAGAGCCTTATTCGCTGGCCATCAGTGCTGCTGAAGTTCTGCGTGAAAGTGAATATCCGGATCATTTCGGGGTAACAGGCACCGATATCAGCCTGAATGCCCTGAGCAAGGCGCGTGATGGCCAATATGGCGCGCGCCGTCTGGAACAGTTGGATGCCGATCTGTGCCAGCGCTACTTCCTGGCCCAGGACGATGGACGTTTCAAAGTGGTGCCGAATCTGGCCGCGCGCGTGTGTTGCGCCCGGCTCAATGTGCTGGAACTGGCCAAGGCACCGATGTCCGGAATGGACGTTATTTTTTGTCAGAACTTGTTGATCTATTTTCGTCGCTGGCGTCGCCGCGAGATCCTCAACCGCCTGGCCGAGCGCCTGGTGCCCGGGGGGCTGCTGGTGGTGGGAGTGGGCGAAGTAGCAGGTTGGCAGCATCCGGAGTTGATCCCGGTAGCCGACGAGCGAGTGCTGGCGTTTACCCGCAAGGGATAACAGGCTGTTGAAAATCGTAAGCGAGGCAGCCAGTGCAAGGCAAAAGCAGGCGAGAACGCGGAGTTTACGAGCTGTAAATGAGCAGTTTGAGCCTGCTTTTAACGCAGCAATGGCAACGCAGGTAGTTTTTCAGCAGCTTGATAAGGCAGAAGAGCCAAGTATATGAGTGGAGTGGCTATGGGTGATCGGCACGATTATGTCGCCCTGGAATGGGTTAAGGGCGAGATCGCGGAAACCCTGAAACAGGCGCGTCAGGCGCTGGAGGCGTTCGTCGAGAACCCCCAGGACGCTACGCGCATGCGTTTCTGCCAGACCTATGTGCATCAGGTGCTTGGCACCTTGCAGATGGTCGAGTTTTTCGGCGCGGCGCTGCTGGCTGAAGAAATGGAACAGCTGGCCGGCGCCTTGATCGACGGCCGCGTGACCAACCAGGGTGAAGCCCTGGAAGTGCTGATGCAGTCGATTCTGCAACTGCCGGTTTACCTCGACCGTATCCAGACTGCTCGCCGCGACCTGCCGATGGTCGTGTTGCCTCTGCTCAATGACCTGCGCGCCGCGCGCGGGGAAAAACTGCTCTCGGAAACCAGCCTGTTTGCCCCGGATATGTCCGGCCGCACGCCAGCGCTGCCCCATGAAACCATTGACCAACTGCGCACTGCCGAACTGCCGGTGTTGTTGCGCAAACTGCGGCAAATGCTGCAAATGGCCCTGGTCGGGGTGATCCGCAACCAGGACCTGCCGACCAACCTAGGCTATATGGCACGGGTGTTCGCGCGCCTGGAAAACCTCTGCAAGGACTCTCCGCTCGGCCCGTTGTGGCAGATCGCCTCGGGTGTGGTCGAAGGTCTGGCCAACGGCAGTGTGAGCAATGGCACCTCGATTCGGACGTTGTTGCGTCAGGTTGATAAGGAACTCAAGCGCCTGCTCGAGCAGGGCGCCGACGGTCTTAACCAGGCAGCCCCCGACGAGCTGAGCAAGAACCTGCTGTTCTATGTGGCCAAGTCGTCGGCGCAGTCGCCGCGCGTGCGCAACCTCAAAGAGCAATACCGCCTCGACGATGCGCTGCCGGATAACGATGTTGTCGACGAAGAACGGGCCCGCCTGGCTGGTCCGGACCGCGACGCCATGCGTTCGGTGGTCGCCGCTCTCTGTGAAGAGCTGGTGCGGGTCAAGGACAGCCTTGATCTGTTCGTGCGCAGCGACCGTACCCAGGTCGCTGATCTGGATGCGCTCGCCGCACCGCTCAAGCAGATTGCCGACACCCTCGCGGTGTTGGGTTTCGGTCAGCCGCGCAAAGTCATTGTCGATCAGCTCGATGTGGTCAACGGCCTGGCCAAGGGCCAGGGCGAACCGAGCGATGCGGTGCTGATGGATGTTGCCGGCGCTCTGCTGTACGTCGAAGCCACCCTGGCCGGTATGGTCGGTCCCGCGCAGGACGGCGGCCGCGAAGAAAGCCATCTGCCGACCACCGACGTGGCGCAGATTCACCAATTGGTGATCAAGGAAGCGCGCAATGGCCTGGAACAGGCGAAAGACGCGATCATCGAATTTATCGCCTCGCAGTGGAACCACGAACACCTGGCCCGCGTGCCCGATTTGCTGACACAGGTGCGTGGCGGCCTGGCGATGATTCCGCTGCAGCGCGCCGCCGACCTGCTCAATGCCTGCAATCGTTATATTCAGGAGCAGCTGCTGGCACGCAAGGCCGTGCCCAACTGGCAGAACCTCGACACCCTGGCGGACGCCATCACCAGCGTCGAGTACTACCTCGAGCGCCTGGCTGAAGACCACGCGACCCAGGGCGACCTGATTCTCGACGTGGCCGAGGAAAGCCTGGAAAGCCTGGGCTACCCACTGAAAGAAAAGCCATCGATTCTCGACCGTGTCGAGCCGCCCGTAGAGTCCTTCGCGCCACTGGCCGACCCGCTGGACGATATGGAAGTGCTTAGCGCCGAACCGGAGCAGCCAGCCGAAATCGAGCCGAGCCTGGAGCCGGAGCCGATTGTCGAAGAACCGTTGAGCCTGGAGCTGGCGGATGACTTCAGTGCCGAATTTGCCGATCTGGACTCGACAGCGATTGAAGCGCCATCCAGTGAGGCTGAGTGGGCTACTGAAGCGCCAGCTGGCGATCTTGAACTGATCGATTTCAGTATCGATCTGCCCGACGCCGAGCCTCTGCCGCTGGCTGAAATGCCTCAGGAACAAGCCTTTGCCGGTGAAGAGCTGCAACTTGGCAGCTTTGAACTGGACGAAAGCGACAGCCCGGCCAACTGGAATGAAGCCGAACTGGCTGCCCTCGAGTTGCCTGAGGTCGAGCTGCCCAGTGCCCCGCTGAGCGAAGAGCCCGAGCAAGCTGTTGCCGAAAAAGCGCTGTCGATGGCTGATGTGATGGCCGCTCCAGTTCAGGCGATCAACCCGCCGGCTCACGATGTGCCGCCAAGCCTGCTGCCGCCACCGGCTGATGAAGAGCCGATAGATGAAGAGTTGCTGGAAGTCTTTATCGAAGAAGTCGGTGAAGTACTGGAAACCATTGGCGAGTACTTCCCGCAGTGGTGCGCCGACACCGACAACAAAGAGGCCCTGACCGAAATCCGCCGCGCCTTCCACACCCTCAAGGGCAGTGGCCGTATGGTTCGCGCTCTGGTTATTGGTGAGCTGGGCTGGTCGATTGAGAACCTGCTCAACCGCGTGCTGGATCGCAGCATTCAACCTGGCGCCGAAGTGCAGCAGGTGATCGCCGATGTGG
The DNA here is from genome assembly GCF_030690725.1 of Pseudomonas sp. Taxonomy (GTDB): domain Bacteria; phylum Pseudomonadota; class Gammaproteobacteria; order Pseudomonadales; family Pseudomonadaceae; genus Aquipseudomonas. The sequence continues at coordinate 210,648 of NZ_JAUYGD010000004.1, forward strand.
TCGCGCTGATGCCGGCGCTGGTCGAGGAGTTCGCCAATAAAGCGCAACGCCAGCGTGACGATGTTGACCACCTGGCCGCGACGGCGCATGCCTTGGCTAAAGGCCGAAGCCTCCCAAAACCTCAAGCCCCGGTTGAGCTGGTAGCGGAGCCCGAGGGCAGTCCAGTCGCTACCGCCGAAGTTGTTGAGGACGAGGACGGGCTAGACCCGCAGTTGCTGGAGATTTTCCGCAACGAAGCGGAGATGCACCTCGATACCCTGGTTGGCTTCCTGGCTGACTGTGCTCAGGTGCTGCCGCAGCCGGTTACTGACGACCTGCAGCGTGCCCTGCACACGCTCAAGGGCAGCGCCTCGATGGCCGGCATTCAACCGGTGGCCGAGATTGCTTCGCCGCTGGAAAAGCTGGTCAAGGAATTCAAGACCAACTTGATCCCGATGGACCTGGCCGAAGCGGAGCTGCTGAGCAGCGCCGAAAAACTCTTCCGTCTGGGCCTTGAACAGCTGGAAAGCCAGCCGCTGGCAGTTCTGCCGGGTGCTGCCGAGTTCCTTGAACGCGTGCAGAAGCTGCACAGTGACCGCCTCGAGCACGCTGAGAACAGCCGGCAGAGCGATCAGGGTGAGAAGCGCGACCCGCAGATGATCAGCATCTTCCTCGCTGAAGGTATGGATATTCTGCTGGATGCCGAAGACCTGCTGCGCAAATGGCGCGAGCATCCGTCCGAGCGTCAGGAACTGAGTTCTCTGCTGGACGAACTGACCACCCTCGGCCGTGGCGCCGAGATGGCTGAATTGCCGCAGATCGATGAGCTCTGCGAAGCCTTGCTTGATCTTTATGGCGCGGTCGAAGAAGGCCGCCTGGCGGTCAGCGAGCGCTTCTTCAGCGAAGCTGAGCAAGCCCACGAAGCGCTGATCGGCATGATGGATCAGGTTGCCGCTGGCCTGCAGGTCAGCGTGGCGCCTGAGCGCGTAACGGCCCTGCGCAACTTGCTGATGGAAGCGCTGGACCCTAACACCCTGGCCTTGTTGTCCAACAACGGTGATGGCGGTATCGAGATTGTCGAACTGGCCGACGCCACTGCTGCGCTGGAAGAGCTCAGCCTGGCCGAGCCGGATGAGCTGATTGAGCCGCTTGAGCTCGACGCACCGGATGTTGAAGAACTGCCTGCACCTATCGAGGCCCTCAGCGAACCGCTGGCCGAACCGCCGGCTGCTTCGTTGTATGAATCGCTCGACGAAGAAATGGTGTCGATCTTCCTCGAAGAGGCAGTCGATATTCTCGAGAGTGCCGGTCAGGCGCTGGAGCGCTGGTTGGCCGATACGGATAACAAAGCGGCGCTGTCCTCGCTGCAACGTGACCTGCACACCCTCAAGGGTGGTGCGCGCATGGCCGAGATCCGTCCGATTGGCGATCTCGCCCATGAGCTGGAATCCTTGTACGAAGGCCTGGTTGATCGCCGCTACAGCTTCTCGCAACCGCTGGCGAACCTGCTGCAGCAAAGCCATGACTCCCTGGCGCAGCTGCTGGAGCAGCTGCAGGCCCGCGCCGCCATGCATTCGCCGCTGGAACTGATCGAGGCCATTCGCAGCTTCCGTCAGAGTGGCGGGCAAAGTTTGCCAGTGGCCCCAGCTATCCCCGAGCCTGCTGCCGAAGCCGAAGCCGAAGCCGAAGCCGAAGCCGAAGCCGAAGCCGAAGCCGAAGCCGAAGCCGAAGCCGAAGCCGAAGCCGAAGCCGAAGCCGAAGCAGAAGCCGAAGCCTTGCCGATGA
>NZ_JAUYGD010000005.1 GCF_030690725.1 Pseudomonas sp.
GAAGAGGAGGCGCATTCTACGCCACTTTCGCTGCTTTGCAACTCCTTTTTCAAATCTAACTTCTTGTTTTATAAGAAGTATAAGGAGACGCACACGCCTGAAGAGCTGCGAATTATAGGGACTGCCGAACGAAGGTCAATCGATTGTTATGCTTTTGTTTCAATAGCCACGAAATCAAGGGCTGCAGCCCCCACTACCTGCGCGCCGCCTGCAGAAACGACAAAGCCCAGACCTTTCGGACTGGGCTTTGTTGATTTATCTATATATGGTCGGGACGGAGTGATTCGAACACTCGACCCCTAGCACCCCATGCTAGTGCGCTACCGGACTGCGCTACGCCCCGACTAGGCGTGAATCCATTTTCGGAGCTCCGAAAACGTCGCGAACTATACATTAAGCTTCTGAATTGTGTAAACTTTTTTGAATAAGGCGACTATTTTCTAAGCACCAACAACACGTCTTCAAGCTCGGTAATCATTTGCTTGATCAGCTGCTTGTACTGGGTGCTGTCATCTTTCGCTTCATCACCCGAAAGACGCTGACGCGCACCGCCAATGGTAAAGCCCTGATCGTACAAGAGCGCACGAATCTGCCGAATCATCAGCACATCCTGGCGCTGATAATAGCGGCGATTACCGCGCCGCTTAACCGGGTTGAGTTGTGGGAACTCCTGCTCCCAATAACGCAACACGTGCGGTTTAACGGCACAGAGCTCGCTAACTTCACCAATGGTGAAGTAGCGCTTGCCGGGTATGACGGGTAGTTCGTCGTTATGACTTGGTTCCAGCATACGCCTCGACCCTGGCTTTAAGTTTCTGGCCTGGACGGAAAGTCACGACACGGCGAGCCGTAATCGGAATTTCCTCTCCTGTTTTTGGATTGCGACCGGGGCGCTGACGCTTATCGCGCAGATCAAAATTACCGAACCCCGAGAGCTTGACCTGTTCGTTGAGCTCCAGCGCTTGGCGGATTTCCTCAAAGAACAGCTCCACCAACTCCTTGGCTTCCCGTTTATTCAGGCCCAGCTCTTCATACAGACGTTCCGCCATCTCAGCTTTCGTCAGAGCCCCCATACGCTACTTCCTTAACGTGGCGTTGAACCTTTGTTCCAGGGAGGTGAGAATATTTTGCGTTGTGGTACTCACCTCATCGTCATTAAGAGTGCGCGATGGATGCTGCCAGGTCAAGCCAACGGCAAGGCTTTTTCTATGAGGATCAATACCTTTACCGTGATACACGTCAAATAGCTTGAGGTCGGTCAGCCACTCGCCTGCTGCTTCACGAATCGCGCCGAGCAAATCCTGCGCAGGCACGTCACGATCGACCAGCACAGCCAGGTCGCGTCGTACTTCTGGGAACTTCGACAGCTCCTGGAACTTCGGCATAACGCCCTGAGTGATCTCACCCAGCACCAGCTCAAACATAAAGACAGCCTGATCCAGACCCAGCGCCTTCGACAACTCAGGATGAATAGCGCCGAGGAAACCGACAACACGCCCATCACGCTCAATGCGTGCCGTTTGCCCCGGATGCAGCGCTGGATGCTCGCCCGGTACAAATGCAAAGCTATCACCCGCACCTGCGCTGGCCAGCAACGCTTCGACATCGGCCTTCACATCATAGAAGTCGACATCATCGCGACCGTGCGCCCACGCCTCAGGCAGACGACCACCACAAATCACACCAGCCAGCATCGGCTCTTGTTTCAAACCTTCAAGCTGACCAACAAAGCGCAAACCACTTTCGAACAGGCGCACACGCGACTGCTGGCGATTCAAGTTGTGCTCAAGCGCCTTGATCAGACCCGGCCACAAAGAAGAGCGCATCGCTGCCATATCAGCGGAGATCGGGTTGGCCAGCATCAGCGGCGCAACGCCTGGATTAAACAGCTCGAACAACTTGGGATCGATAAAGCTGTAGGTGATCGCCTCCTGATAACCACGGGCAACCAGCAAACGGCGCAGCGCGGGCAGCTCTACTGCAGCTTCAGCCTTGGCCTGCGGAGCCAAACGCGCTTGCGGGTAACGCACAGGCAAGCGGTTATAACCATACAAGCGGGCAAGCTCCTCGATCAGATCGACTTCCAGGCTGATATCGAAGCGGTGACTTGGCACACCAACCTGCCACTGCCTTTCGCCATCGGCACGAATGTCCAAGCCCAAAGCAGCCAGCAAGCGGACAATTTCCGCATCATCCATCTTCAGGCCGAGCATTTGCTCGATGCGCTCAGCGCGCAGCGTGACCGGCGCAACACTCGGCAAGTGCTCTTCATTAACGACTTCGATGATCGGACCTGCTTCGCCACCGATGATTTCCAGCAACAACCCTGTCGCCCGCTCCATCGCCTCACGCGCCAGCTGCCAGTCCACGCCACGCTCGAAGCGGTGCGACGCATCCGTGTGCAAACCGTAAGAGCGCGCCTTGCCAGCGATGGCGATGGTGTCGAAGAACGCACTCTCAAGGAACAGATCTCGGGTCTTTTCGTTGACCCCGCTGTGTTCGCCCCCCATCACGCCGGCAATTGCCAGAGCGCGGCTGTGATCGGCAATGACCAGGGTATCGCTGCGCAGGCTGACTTCCTGACCATCAAGCAGGACAAGCTTCTCGCCCTCCTCGGCCATACGCACGCGGATGCCGCCATTGATCTCGGCGAGGTCAAACGCATGCAGTGGCTGACCCAACTCAAGCATCACGTAGTTGGTGATGTCGACCGCAGCATCGATACTGCGCACATCGGCGCGACGCAGACGCTCAACCATCCATAACGGCGTGGGCTTGGACAGATCGACATTGCGCACCACACGACCGAGGTAACGCGGGCAGGCTTGCGCAGCCAGAATTTCAACTGGGCGCACTTCATCATGACTCGGCGCAACTGCCGCAACTACCGGACGGGCGACAGGTGCGGCGTACAAGGCACCAACTTCACGCGCCAAACCAGCCAGCGACAGACAATCGCCACGATTCGGAGTCAGATCAACCTCGATGCTGGCATCATCCAGATCCAGATAGACACGAATGTCCTGTCCCACCGGCGCGTCAGCCGGCAGCTCCATCAGACCATCATTGTCTTCGCTGATCTGCAGCTCAGAGGCAGAGCAGAGCATGCCGTTGGACTCAACGCCGCGCAGCTTGGCTTTCTTGATCTTGAAGTCGCCGGGCAGTTCGGCACCGATCATGGCGAACGGAATCTTCAGGCCGGGGCGTACATTGGGCGCACCGCACACCACTTGAAAGGTTTCCGCACCACTGCTGACCTGACACACACGCAGCTTGTCGGCATCGGGATGCTGCTCGGTGCTCAGCACCTCACCCACCACCACGCCACTGAATACACCAGCGGCCAGCGATACGCTGTCGACTTCAAGGCCAGCCATGGACAGGCGGGCAACCAGATCGTCGCGCGAGACCTGCGGGCTTACCCAGCTGCGCAGCCATTGTTCACTGAATTTCATACTGTCTGTTCTCCTGAACCAATTCGATTACGGAATGCGAGGGCGCTAGCGAAATTGCGCCAGGAACCGCAGGTCGTTATCGAAGAACAGCCGTAAATCGTTGACGCCGTAACGCAGCATGGCCAGACGCTCAACACCCATACCGAAGGCGAAGCCGGAGTATTTCTCCGGATCAATGCCAGACATGCGCAGCACATTCGGATGCACCATGCCGCAGCCCATGACTTCCAGCCAGCCGGTTTGCTTGCAGACGCGGCAGCCTTTGCCGCTGCACATCACGCACTGCATATCGACTTCGGCCGATGGCTCGGTAAAAGGGAAGAACGAAGGACGGAAACGTACGCCCAGAGGCTTTTCGAAGAACACCCGGAGAAATTCTTCGATGGTGCCTTTGAGGTCAGCAAAGCTCACACCCTCGTCAACCAGCAGACCTTCGACCTGATGGAACATCGGCGAGTGAGTGATATCAGAATCGCAGCGGTAAACGCGGCCTGGGCAAACGATGCGGATCGGCGGCTGCTGCGATTCCATGGTGCGCACCTGCACCGGAGAGGTGTGGGTGCGCAGCAACATGTTCGCGTTGAAATAAAAGGTGTCATGCATCGCCCGAGCCGGGTGATGGCCTGGGATATTGAGTGCTTCAAAGTTGTGATAGTCGTTTTCCACTTCAGGGCCTTCGGCAATGCCGTAGCCAATACGGGTGAAAAACTGCTCAACGCGCTCCAGAGTCCGGGTGACCGGATGCAGACCACCAGAGGTCTGACCACGGCCCGGCAGGGTCACATCGATTTTTTCGGCGGCGAGCTTGGCGCTCAGCGCAGCCTGTTCCAGAGTTGCCTTACGGCTGTTCAGAGCATCCTGAACCTGATCCTTGGCGGCATTGATCAACGCACCGGCTTGCGGGCGCTCTTCTGCCGACAGATTGCCCAGGGTCTTCATCACCTGAGTCAATTCGCCTTTCTTGCCCAGATAGTGAACCCGCAGTTGCTCCAGGGCATTCACATCGTCGGTGTGGCTAACGGCCTCAAGCGCTTGCGAGACCAGCACATCCAGATTTTCCATTTACAGACTCCAGATACGAAATAGGGGAAGAGCTTGAAGGCTCTTCCCCTATTGGTGACGTTTAGCACCGGGCGAGCCCGGTGATTGTCGGGGACTTAAGCCAGTACGGCTTTCGCTTTCTCGACAATCGCAGCAAACGCCGCTTTTTCGTTCACTGCCAGATCAGCCAGAACCTTGCGGTCGATCTCAATGGACGCTTTTTTCAGGCCAGCAATGAAACGGCTGTAAGACAGACCGTTAACACGAGCACCAGCATTGATACGAGCGATCCACAGAGCGCGGAACTGACGTTTTTTCTGACGGCGGTCGCGGTAGGCGTATTGGCCTGCCTTGATCACAGCCTGCTTGGCAACGCGGAATACGCGCGAACGCGCACCATAGTAGCCTTTAGCGAGTTTCAGAATTTTTTTGTGACGCTTGCGAGCGATAACGCCGCGCTTAACACGAGCCATGAGTAATTTCCTCTATCTTGACCGATTAACGAACGCGCAGCATGCGCGCCACTTTTGCTACGTCAGACGGATGCACCATGGTGCTACCGCGCAGTTGACGCTTACGCATAGTGGAAATCTTGGTCAGGATGTGGCTCTTGAAAGCGTGCTTGTGCTTGAAGCCGTTAGCGGTTTTGAGAAAACGCTTGGCTGCACCACTCTTAGTTTTCATCTTTGGCATGTTCGGATACTCCGCATTCAGTTGATAAACATAACCGCAAGGCCTGCCGTGCCCTGGTGGTTACTTCTTCTTTTTGGGGGCGATGACCATTATCAGCTGGCGTCCTTCCATCTTTGGATGCTGTTCAACGGTGCCATATTCAGCAAGGTCACCTTCAACCCGCTTCAACAACTCCATGCCCAGCTCCTGATGCGCCATCTCACGGCCGCGGAATCGAAGCGATACCTTGGCCCTGTCCCCATCACTAAGGAAACGTACCAGGTTGCGTAGTTTTACCTGGTAATCCCCTTCCTCCGTCCCTGGACGAAACTTGATTTCTTTAACCTGAATCTGCTTCTGGTTTTTCTTTGCAGCAGCAATCTGCTTCTTCTTTTCGAAGATCGATTTGCCGTAGTCCATCAGCTTGCAAACTGGGGGCACTGCATCGGCAGAAATCTCTACCAGATCCAGCTTGGCCTCTTCGGCCTTAAGAAGCGCGTCTTCAATTGACACAATCCCAAGCTGCTCACCTTCAGCGCCAATTAACCGAACCTCACGTGCCGAGATATTCTCGTTGATCGGGGCCTTCGGTGCAGCTCGTTTATCTTGTCTCATTTCACGCTTAATAATGATTACTCCAAATCTTGGCGACCACGCCGGGAAACCGCCTGCGCAAGAAATTCAGCGAATTGAGTGACGGGCATTGAGCCCAGATCAGCACCTTCACGGGTACGCACGGCGACAGTTTTCGTCTCAACTTCCCGATCTCCAATAACCAAGAGATAGGGAACCTTGAGCAAAGTATGCTCGCGGATTTTAAAGCCTATCTTCTCGTTCCTCAAGTCAGACTTGGCACGAAAACCGCTTTGATTGAGCGTTTTTTCCACTTCGAGGGCAAAATCGGCCTGTTTATCCGTGATATTCATCACCACGGCCTGGGTCGGAGCCAGCCAAGCGGGGAATGCACCTTCGTAGTGCTCGATCAGAATCCCGATGAAACGCTCGAACGAACCGAGAATCGCCCGGTGCAACATGACCGGTACTTTGCGGCTGTTGTCTTCAGAAACATAACTCGCTTCCAGACGCTGCGGCATATTCGGATCGTACTGCAGGGTACCGCACTGCCAAGCGCGACCGAGACAGTCGAGCAGCGTGAACTCGATCTTCGGACCGTAGAACGCACCCTCCCCTGGCAGATACTCCCAAGGCAGACCCGCTTCATTCAGCGCATTGGCCAGCGCCTCTTCGGCGCGATCCCAGAACGCATCATCACCCACACGCTTAGCTGGGCGCGTGGAGAGCTTCATCTTGACGTCGCTAAAACCGAAATCAGCGTAAACCTGCAAGGTCAGCTTGATGAAATCCGCCGCTTCTTTCTTGACCTGCTCTTCTGTACAGAAGATATGCGCATCATCCTGAGTGAAGCCACGCACGCGCATGATGCCATGCAGGGCGCCTGATGCCTCATTACGGTGGCAGGAGCCAAACTCAGCCAGACGCAGCGGCAGCTCACGGTAGCTCTTGAGCCCCTGATTGAATATCTGCACATGGCACGGGCAGTTCATCGGCTTGATCGCGTAGTCGCGGCTTTCCGACTGAGTGGTGAACATGTTGTCGGCGTAATTGCCCCAGTGCCCGGATTTCTCCCACAACACACGGTCAACCACCTGCGGCGTGCGCACTTCCTGATAACCGTTGTCGCGCTGCACGCCACGCATGTACTGCTCAAGCACCTGATAGATGGTCCAGCCATTCGGGTGCCAGAACACCATACCCGGCGCTTCTTCCTGGGTATGGAACAGATCAAGGCGCTTGCCGATCTTGCGATGATCGCGCTTCTCGGCCTCTTCGATACGCTGGATATAAGCCGCCAACTGCTTCTTGTCAGCCCAGGCCGTGCCATACACGCGCTGTAACTGCTCGTTCTTGGCATCGCCGCGCCAGTAGGCACCGGACAGCTTGGTCAGCTTGAACGCCTTGAGGAAGCGCGTATTCGGCACGTGCGGGCCGCGGCACATGTCGACGTATTCTTCGTGGTAGTACAGACCCATGGCCTGCTCATCAGGCATGTCTTCAACCAGACGCAGCTTGTATTCCTCGCCACGCGCAGTGAATACATCAATAACCTCGGCGCGCGGCGTCACTTTCTTGATGACGTCGTAGTCCTTCTCGATCAGCTGCTGCATGCGCTGCTCGATTGCCGCCACATCATCTAGAGTGAAAGGACGCTCGGAGGCGATGTCGTAGTAAAAACCTTCATCAATGACCGGACCGATCACCATCTTGGCTGCCGGAAACAGCTGTTTGACCGCATGACCAATCAAATGCGCGCAGGAGTGGCGAATGATTTCGAGCCCTTCCTGATCTTTTGGCGTAATGATTTGCAGGGTTGCGTCGCTGTCGATCAAATCGCAGGCATCGACCAGCTTGCCATTGACCTTACCGGCCACTGTGGCCTTGGCCAAGCCAGCACCAATGGATTGCGCCACCTCGAGTACGGATACCGGGTGATCGAACGTACGCTGACTGCCGTCGGGAAGAGTAATGATGGGCATGGCGCCTCCTCTCCTAGTGGTGACCTCTACCAAAGGCCACATGGGTTGGGATGAGCCAGTAAGCGATTCGGCGGTGTACCTGCCTTACAGTGGCAGGAGCTTTTCAGCCAACCAAAACCGAACCGGGGTCACTGGAGGTTTTAAACAGCTATTAACCGCACGGATGCTTGCAGAAAGCCGGGCTTGCTTGCAAGAACCCAATAAAAAAGGGCCGCCTAAGCGACCCTTTTTTCTACCAAATCTGGTAGGCACGATTGGACTCGAACCAACGACCCCCACCATGTCAAGGTGGTGCTCTAACCAACTGAGCTACGTGCCTACGATGGGTGCGCATTCTACGGCCGCGCAAAAAACTGTCAACCTATTTTTTACGCTAACTGCCTGAATAACTGAATTTTTTACTGTTCTACAGCGCGTTTAATATTTCGCACAGGCCACTAGCCGAGCATTTTCAACTCAGGTAGCATCCGCCCATTCGTAAAAAATAAAGAACAGAGGTTGCAAAATGGCGCACACAGCTTATCCACAATCCTACTACGCGGCCTCCGCCAATCCGGTACCGGCGCGCCCGGAATTGAATGGTGAAGTCGAGACTGACGTGTGCATCGTCGGCGCAGGCTACACCGGCCTGTCCACTGCCATCGCCCTGCTCGAAAACGGCTTTAAAGTCAGCATCGTCGAAGCGGCCAAGGTCGGCTTCGGCGCATCGGGTCGCAATGGCGGGCAGATCGTTAACAGCTACAGCCGCGATATCGATGTGATCGAGCGCAGCGTCGGCCCCAAGCAGGCGCAACTGCTGGGCGACATGGCTTTCGAGGGCGGCCGGATCATTCGTGAGCGCATCGCCAAGTACAACATCCAGTGCGACCTTAAGGACGGTGGCGTCTTTGCTGCCAATACGCCCAAGCACTTGAAGCACCTTGAGTCGCAGAAAAAGCTCTGGGAGCGCTACGGCCACACCCAACTGGAACTGATGGACGCAAAGCGTATTCGTGAAGTAGTAGGCAGCGACGCTTATGTGGGCGGCATGCTCGACATGAGCGGTGGCCATATCCACCCACTCAACCTGGCGCTGGGCGAAGCGGCGGCGGTCGAGTCGCTGGGCGGAATGATTTACGAACAGTCACCGGCCATCCGCATCGAGCGCGGCGCCAACCCTGTCGTGCACACCCCCAACGGCCGGATTAAAGCCAAGTTTGTGGTTGTCGCCGGTAACGCCTATCTGGGCAACCTGGTTCCAGAACTGTCAGCCAAATCGATGCCATGTGGCACCCAGGTGATCACCACCGAGCCGCTGTCCGCTGAGCTGGCGAAAAGCTTGCTGCCGCAGGATTACTGCGTCGAAGATTGCAACTACCTGCTCGACTACTACCGCCTGACCAGCGACAAGCGCCTGATCTTCGGCGGCGGCGTGGTCTACGGCGCCCGCGACCCGGCGAACATCGAAGCGATCATTCGCCCGAAGATGCTCAAGGCCTTCCCGCAGTTGAAAGATGTGAAGATCGACTACGCCTGGACCGGCAACTTCCTGCTGACCCTGTCGCGCCTGCCGCAAGTCGGCCGCCTGGGCGACAACATCTATTACTCGCAAGGCTGCAGCGGCCACGGCGTGACTTACACCCACCTGGCCGGCAAGGTCCTGGCCGAAGCCCTGCGCGGTCAGGCAGAACGCTTTGACGCCTTCGCCGACCTGCCGCACTACCCCTTCCCGGGCGGTCGCCTGTTCCAGGTGCCATTCAGCGCCCTGGGCGCCTGGTACTACACCCTGCGTGACAAACTGGGCATCTAAAGCACAGCCCGCATACAGAAACGGCACCTCAAGAGGTGCCGTTTTGCATTCTAACTTCCAACGGTTTTACAGCTGCGCATCCGGCCACACCTGATGCGCCGTACGCAACGCCCGCTGCGCTGCCGCCGCACGTCCTTGCTGCTCTAGCGCCTGCACGGCGGTCAGCCAGGTCTGTTTGAGCGGCTGCGCCGGCAGTTGACTGGTCGGCATAACCAACACCGCCCAACGCCCCGCCTCCCCCCAGGCATCGTCGAAGCTGGCAAAGCTGGTGTACCAACGCCGGGTATTACCCGAACGCAGTACCAGCGTGCGCTCGCGCTGGTCATAGCCGACCAGCAGTGCAAACTGCGAACCCGGCCCGCCAAACAGTCGATCCTGCATCACCAGCACAGGATGCCCTGCAGACACTTGTTGCATCAGCGCATCCAGATTACCTGGCAAGGGGTAGACCAGCAGATCATAAGAACGCGCCACCGCTTCAAGCCCAGCTTGCGCGCTTTGCCCTTTGGCCAACTGCTGAATGCGCTCATCCACCAATCCGGGACTACTGATCACCCCATGATGATTGAGCAGCGCCGCCAACGCCGAAGGCCCGCCCTGCGCATCACTGAGTTGAAAAAACGGCACATCGGCCAGCTCGACCCGCTCAGGCAAACGCTTGGTCTCAGGCAACAGCTGCGGCCCACTGGCGCAGGCAGCAAGCAGAAACAACAGGGCAACCGGCAGAAGCTTTACTACGCGCACAGACTGAAACATCACTCACCCACTGGCTTGTTTGTGGCGCAGAGCATAACGATGAAGTACCGATGCCCCAAATTATCTGCGCAAAATGCCGAGTTTCGGCAGACAGTGCCCAAGTCATTCACACAAACGAAAACCCTCTCCAGGCTGATAAACTGCCCGGCATTGCATACAACGCAGCCCTCACCCGGCACCACCAGCGAATTACGACCGCCGCCCTTACGCTCGCCGTCAAACAGATAGACTCCAATGCCCGATAACTTTGCACCTGCCAACACGCCTCTAACCGCGCTGTCTCGGCGCTTCTCCGTTGCGCCGATGATGGATTGGACGGATCGGCACTGCCGCTATTTCCTGCGCCAGCTGTCGCAGCACGCCCTGCTCTACACCGAGATGGTCACCACCGGGGCCATCCTGCATGGCGATGCGGCACGTTTTCTGCGCCACAGCGTGGCGGAATACCCACTGGCCCTGCAGCTGGGTGGCAGCGTGCCTGCGGATCTGGCGGCCTGCGCCAAGCTGGCGCAAGAGGCCGGCTATAACGAGGTCAACCTCAACGTTGGCTGCCCCAGCGACCGGGTGCAGAACAACATGATCGGCGCCTGCCTGATGGGCCATCCGCAGCTGGTCGCCGATTGCGTCAAAGCCATGCAGGATGCGGTGGATATCCCGGTAACGGTAAAACACCGCATCGGCATCAACGGTCGCGACAGCTATGCCGAGCTGGGCGATTTCGTCGGCACCGTGCGTGATGCCGGCTGCCGCAGCTTTACCGTACATGCACGCATCGCCATTCTCGAAGGGCTATCGCCCAAGGAGAACCGCGAAGTGCCGCCACTGCGTTATGACGTGGCGGCGCAGCTTAAGCAGGACTTCCCCGGGCTGGAAATTATCCTCAATGGCGGTATCAAGACCCTGGAAGATTGCCAGCTGCACCTGCAGACCTTCGATGGCGTGATGCTGGGCCGCGAGGCGTATCACAACCCCTACCTGCTGGCTCAGGTTGACCAACTGCTGTTCGGCTCTAATCGCGCCGTGATGAGCCGTTTCGAGGCTATGCAGAGCATGCGCGGCTATATCGCCGCGCACCTCGCCGAAGGCGGCAGCATGCACCACATCACCCGCCATATGCTCGGCCTGGCCCAGGGCTTCAATGGCGCACGACGCTTTCGCCAGCTGCTCTCGGTGGACATCCACAAGACCGACGAGCCCCTGGCGCTGTTCGATCAGGCGGCGCAATTGCTGCAAGGGCGCTGACTCGGGTAAGGTCAGGGCATCTGCAACGACAAGGCACTGTCATGACCTCCAAGCTGGATCAACTCAAGCAGTTCACCACCGTAGTCGCCGATACCGGCGACCTCGACGCCATCGCCCGCCTGAAGCCGGTTGATGCCACCACCAACCCTTCCCTGCTGCTCAAAGCCGCTGCCATGCCGCGCTACAGTGAGCTGCTGAAAAGCGCCCTGAGCGCCGGCAAGGGCGACCTGGGCCTGGCCTGCGACCATTTTGGCGTCGCGGTGGGCGGTGAAATCCTCAAGATCATCCCTGGGCGCATCTCCACCGAGGTGGATGCACGCCTGTCCTTCGACACTCAGGCCACCCTGCGCCGCGCCGAACGCCTGATTGGTCTGTATGAAGAAGCCGGCATTGGCCGTGAGCGCGTGCTGATCAAGATCGCTTCGACCTGGGAAGGCATCCGCGCTGCCGAGCAGCTGGAAAAGGCCGGCGTCCAATGCAATCTGACTCTGCTGTTCACCTTCGCCCAGGCCCAGGCCTGTGCCGATGCGGGTGTGTTTCTGATTTCGCCCTTCGTCGGGCGCATCTACGACTGGTACAAGAAAGCCGAAGGCCGTGATTTTGTCGGCGCAGAAGACCCCGGTGTGCAGTCGGTTACGCGTATCTACAACTACTACAAGGCCAACGCCTACCAGACCGTGGTAATGGGCGCGAGCTTCCGCAATATTGGCCAGATCGAACAACTGGCCGGCTGCGACCGCCTGACCATCAGCCCCGAGCTGCTGCAGCAACTGGCCGATGATCAGCAGCCACTGGCGCGCCTGCTCAGCCCTGGCAAGACTGCCGAAGTCAAGCAGAGCCTGAGCGAAAGCCAATTCCGCTGGGCCATGAATGAAGACGCCATGGGCACCGAAAAGCTGGCAGAAGGCATTCGTCTGTTTGCCCGCGATCAGGAAAAGCTGGAAAAACTGCTGACTGCTCAAGCCTGAATGGCCTGAATGCAAACGGGGCGCTCCTTGAGCGCCCCGTTTGTTTAGCCACCCGCATCAGTGATGTTCGAGGGCATTGACCAGATCATGGAAGGCTTCGCGATTGGAGTCGTTCAACCCCATCAGAATGCGGTGCGCTTCCAGCACCTTGGCGCGCACCAGCTCTTCTGATTGATCCTGCGACGGCAGATCGTCCAGACAATCCGGGCACGGCACGGGTGTGTCGACGATATTGAAGACCTGATCGAACCCCATCGACTGCAACAGTCGAGTGATATCGGCGTGGGTGGTCACCACAGTCGGCAACAGGCCGATCTTCTGCCGCGAGAGAATCGACAGCTTGGCCAGCAGCCCAAGGGTCGTGCTGTCGATACTGCGGGTCTCGGTGAGATCAATCACGATGGCTGAGAAATTCAGCGCGGTGAAGATTTTCTCGATGGTCGAATCCAAGGCCGAACACAGCGTCAGGCGCACTTCACCGACAAACTTCAAGATGAACGTGCCATCTTGCTCGGCAAACTGGATTCTACCGGGGCTTATCCCAGGGTTCATGCAAGGTTCCTGCTTAACACCAGCAAGGCGATATCATCCGGCATATCCCCTAGATTGGCCAGCCCAAAAGCCTTACGTAAGCCATCCAGGGTGCCGCCCGCAGAACTGATCAGCTGCGGCAACAGGGTTTCCTTGTCTTTCAAGGTATCGCCCGGCAGCAGATCGAGGATGCCGTCAGAGAGCAGCGTCAAGCTGAAGGCCTCCGGCAGTTCCAGTTCAAGATCGTTGTATTCGGCCTCGACAAACAGCCCAACCGGCAGGCCGCGGCCTTCCAGATAACGCGCCTGGCCGTCGCTGTAGAGCACCGGCAGCGGTAGATGGCCGCCAATGCTGTAGGTCAAGCGGTTGTTGGCCTGATCAATCACACCGCCGAGCATGGTCACGTGCTTGCCCAGCTTGCAGTTGATCAGGCCACGGTTGATATGGCCGAGCACCTCAGAGGGTTTGAAATCCGGCAGGTTGCCGCCGCGGCGCGACTCGTACAGCAGGCGCGTGGTCATAAACTTCAGCAGCACGGTGATAAAGGCCGAAGACGCACCATGCCCGGAAACATCGGCCAGATAAAATGCGATACGGCTGTCATCGACGCGGAAATAGTCGACAAAGTCGCCCGACAGGTACAGCGACGGAATGATCTGATGCGCGAAGTTCAAGCCATCGGCCTGCCACGGCGTCACCGGCAGCATGTTCATCTGCACCTGGCGGCCGGCGTTCTGATCTTCCTGCAGCAGATGCAGGCTAGCTTGCAGTTCGCGGTTGGCGGTTTCCAGCTCGTCGCGATAGCGCTGGTTTTCCAGACGCAAATTGGCGCGGTCCAGCGCACGACGCACTGAATGCTCAAGCACGGCGAGATCGGCCAGGGGTTTAATCAGGTAATCGGCAGCGCCCAGGCGCAAGGCCTCGACGGCATCGCTCATCACGCCGGCACCGGACACCACGATGACCGGGGTTTCCACTTGCAGGGCATTGATACGGCGGATCAGCTCGAGACCATCGACTTGCGGCATGCGCAGATCGCAGATCACCAGATCCGGCGACTCGGCATGAAAGACTTCCAGCCCCTGCAAGCCATTGGCGGCCTGCAGCACATGAAAACCACTGTCTTCCAGGTAGGCTGCGAGGCTCGCACGCACTACGTCGTCGTCATCGATTATCAGCAGCGTGGCACTGGTTTTGTGCATGAGGTATCCAGGCAAACTGCGCCGGGTATGGGTTGGCTTATGCATGCAGAGCTAGTGTCTACATGCGCGAACTCGGCTTGCTTCAAGGCGCAGACGGTACTCCCATCCGCAACGTGATTCAAGCGCATGCCGGTCGTCGCCGTACGACTTTACACCTCAAATCGGCCAAGGTTATAAGAGCTGCAGGACAGCCCCCATAACAAGAGGAAAAAGCCCATGAGCCAAAATGATCGTGCCTACAGCGAGAAACGCGATTACATCCGCATGCGGCTAGAAGCCCCCGTTACTCTGCACCATGACGGAAAGGAAATTCCCGCGCTGTGCCTCGACCTGTCCAGCACCGGCATGCAGCTGGAAGCCGAAAGCGCAGTGAAGATGGGCGACAAGGTGCGTATCCATATTGCCTCGGACCACAACGAACTGCGCGGCCTGGATGCGCAAGCCGAGGTGGTGCGCGTTAGCGCGATGGACGATGGTCGTCAGGCGTTGGGGTTGGCAATTATTTCCATGAGCTGATCACGCTCGCATACAAAAAAGGCGGCCTAGTAGGCCGCCTTTTCTACATGTGCCGACAACTTAAAAGTCGTCTTCAACCTCACCATCGCGCACTTTGAATTCGCGATTCTGCAGGTAGGCATTGCGGATAAAGATGTACTTGTCGCCGCTGACCATACGCTCGGCCTTGAGCAGGCTGGCACGTAAGCTCAGTGTCTCGACACCGATCACCACATTACGCGTCGGCACATGGTCGATGTGCATGGGAGCGGTCAACATGGCATCAGGGACACGACCAAACGTATCACGCACGGTACTCGGGCCCATCAGTGGCAAGACCACGTAAGGACCGCTCCCCACCCCCCAAGCGCCGAGTGTCTGACCAAAATCCTCATCGCTGCGCTGCAGGCCCATTTTGCTTGCCACATCGAAGAAACCGAGCAGACCGAAGGTGCTATTGAAGATCAAGCGACCGCTGTCCACGCCGGCGTCGTGCAGCTTACCTTGCAACAAATTGTTGCCCAGGTTGCGCACATCACCAATATTGCGGAAGACATTGCTTACACCGTCCTCAACGAACTGTGGCGTCACCGCCTGATAACCCTTGGCCAACGGCTTGAGGGTATAGGCATCAACGTTGTCGTTGACCCGGAACATAAAGCGGTTGTAACCCTGCCAAGGGTCTTCTTCGTTGGCTTGCGCCAGTGCAGGCAGCAACAGCACGCCGGTACAGGCAATCAACAGGCTCAATCGTTCAATCCAGCTCGCACCGGTCACACGCATCACAGTCGCTCCTTGAAAATGCTCAGGCTGCCGCAGGCGGCCAAATCAGGCCGCGCAGTATAAGGTGGCGGCTCTATAAATAGGCAGCATAGCGGACGAACAAATAGCTGAAAAATCTTACCGTCTGTTGCCGTGCAGCCCACTAATCGGCGGCAACGCGAACGGAAATAAAGCCTTCATCTGCCTGTAACCTGAAAGCGCTAGCCTGGACTAGACCATTTTCAAGGACGGCCCATGCAAACGCCCGCCAGCTTGCCCGCTTTCAACGCCATATTGTTTAGCCTGTCCGGCTGCCTGGTTGATTTTGGCGCTCGCACCATCCCGCTGACCCTGCAACGCCTTTACCCAGCTGCAGCCAACCTGCAGAGTCTGCCGCAGGTCCTAGGCCGCGAGCCGCTGACTGAAGAGTGGCAAACCTATCAGCAGGCACTCTGCGAGACCGCATGCGAGCATGCCGAAGCCACCCACGCCGCCCTGCCCTTGCTTGAGCAGTTGCACCAGCAAGCGGTGCCCTGCGCCTGGCTTGATGAACTGCCGCGTGACGCCAGCATCAGCCTGGCCAATGCACTCCCAAACTGGCTGCCCGGCACATCCAGCCATAGCCATCGTCCCTGGCCAGCGCCCGACGCTATCTGGCTCAGCCTGATGACCCTGCAGGTAAATCAGCTTGAAGGCTGCGTATTGGTCAGCGGCGAACCCCGCCTGCTACAGGCGGCGCTGAATGCCGGCATCTGGACCATCGGCCTGGCCATCAGCGGCCCGCTGTGCGGCCTGGCACCAGCTGACTGGCAGAGCCTGCCGATGACCGAACGCGATCAACTACGCAGCCAGGCCACCCTCAACCTGTATCGCCTTGGCGTGCACTCGGTCATCGACCAGCTCAGCGACCTGCCCACCTGCCTGGCGGATCTCAGCCTGCGTCGCCACAAGGGCGAAAAGCCCTGAGCCAGGGCCAGATTGCCTGCTGAATCGGTGCCCCAGGCTTGATCCAAAGCAAGCAAAGCCTGCCGGCTTGGATTAACCTGAAGGCATGCAGAACCTTTCGCCCCTGCGCAAGGTCAGTCAATCTGTCGACTAACAAAGGAAGAACTCCATGCCTGCAAGCCGCCTGCAGCAGCAACTGCAAGACCTGCGCGACCAACTGGCCGAACAGCCGCCACTGACTGAAGAAGAACGTGCCGAGCTGTTTGTACTGACCCAGGAAATTGAACTGCAACTGGCCCGCCAAGCCGCAGCCGCGCCTGACGCAACCCTGATCGACGGGGTCAACCTCGCGGTGGAACGCTTCGAAGCCAGCCACCCGACCCTTGCCGGCACCCTGCGCAATATCGTGCAGAGCCTGGCCAATATGGGCATCTAGACACATACCGCAGTAACAAAAACCCCAGCTCAGCGGCTGGGGTTTTCTGTTACTGGCGCACCAAACGCTGATTATCCGGGCTGATGGGCCCGCTGCTGCGATAGGGGTTGATGTCCAACCCGCCACGCCGCACGTAACGCGCATACACCGTCAGATGCTCAGGCTTGAGCAGGCGCTGCAGGTCGAGAAAGATTCGCTCCACGCACTGCTCATGAAAATCCGCATGCTGGCGAAAGCTCACCAGGTACGCCAGCAGGCTGGCGTGATCCAGCGCCAAGCCACGGTACTGCACCACCAGCGTTCCCCAATCCGGCTGGCCGGTGACCGGGCAATTGGATTTGAGCAGATGGCTGTGCAGACTTTCCTCGACCACTCGCGCGGTATCGCAACGCAGCAGTTCAGGCTGCGGCTGCGCATAGTTGCTGATGGCGACATCCAGCTCATCAACACAGACACCTGGCGCGGCCTGCACACCTTCGGCCGTCACCTCGGCCAAGCTACGCACGCGCACGCCAACCGGCTTGCCGGCGGCTGCCGAGAGGTCCTGCACCAGCACCGCCACCAGTTCGTCAGCGTTGCTGAACACCGACTGGTTAAGCGAGTTGAGGTACAGCTTGAAGGATTTCGACTCGATGATATTCGGCGAGTCGGCGGGAATGGCGAACTCACCCATGGCCACCACCGGCTTGCCCGACGGCAACAGCCAGGACAGCTCGAAACAGTTCCAGAAATCCACGCCCTGATACGGCAGTGTCTCGGCGCTCAGGCCCAGTTCGGCCCACTTCGCGGCACGCGGAATCGGGAACAACAAAGAAGGGGTGTAGGTAGCGATGTACTCGCTGGATTTGCCCAGTGGCGAATCTTCGGCGGCGGGATGCATGGAGAAAACCTGGCTAGTCGAGACGCGGCGATTGTATACAACTTTCAAAGCAGATTCAGTGCGGCAAGACCGATACCGGCCTTGCCGCAGCAGCATCAGGCCAGCTCAGCCACCACAGCCGCCAACGCCTGGGCAGGATTGGCTGCCTGGCTGATCGGCCGGCCGATCACCAGATAATCCGAGCCTACATCCAACGCCTGACGCGGCGTCAGAATACGGCGCTGGTCATCCTGCGCGCTGCCGGCCGGACGAATCCCCGGCGTTACCAGCTGCAACGCCGGATAAGCGGCCTTCAGCGCTTGCGCTTCCTGAGCCGAACACACCAGGCCATCCAGACCGGCCTGCGCCGCCAGCCCCGCCAGACGCAGCACCTGCGCCTGCGGTTCGAGATCCAGGCCCACGCCGGCTAGGTCTTCGCGCTCCATGCTGGTCAGCACGGTTACGCCGATCAGCAGCGGTTTGGCTCCAGCAAGCTTGTCCAGGGTTTCGCGGCAGGCCGCCATCATGCGCAGGCCACCCGAGCAGTGCACATTGACCATCCACACACCCATCTCCGCCGCGGCTTTGACCGCCATGGCGGTGGTATTGGGAATGTCGTGGAATTTCAGATCGAGGAACACCTCGAAGCCCTTGCCGGCCAGCACATTGACGATCTCCGGCCCGCAACGGGTGAACAGCTCTTTACCCACTTTTACCCGGCACAACGTGGGATCAAGCTGATCAGCCAATGCCAGCGCGGCATCACGGGTCGGGAAATCCAGGGCAACGATGATCGGGGTCTGGCAAGCGGACATGGGCAGGCTCTCGGGCAAGACAAATTCGGCGCGCATTGTAGCGGATGCGCCACCCGCTTGCCGCTCCGGTGATCCGCTCGCATCGCTCATGCTCAAGCAGATAAGCGCTTGCCGCTACTCGGCAGGCTCAGCCACAAGCACATCCGGCGCCGCAAACGCCTGACGAAAGCTAAACGCCTGCGCGCTGGCGCCCTGCTCACGCAGCAAGGTCAGGCGCTCGGCAGCCTCCTGCACCGAGGGCCGATGCCCCGCCGGCACCCACCACAGCACCATATGCGCCGCACTGACCTTGCTGAACCACTCCTGGCGGCGCTTGAGCATCTCGGTATGGGCGGACTTGTAGACGTAATCGCTGAGCGCCTGCACATCGCGCCATACCGACAGATTCACCAGCACATCGTCACCAAACGGGCGAAACGCCGTGGCATCGCCCGCCTCGTCCTGCAAGCGCCAGACATAACCGGGCGAGGCTTCCGCCAGCGCATTGATGCGCTCCAGATTGGCGACAAAGTCGGCCATGCTTGGCGACTCCAGTGGCGCCTTCATCGTGGCGATATTCAACTGCGCGAGTTGATAGCTCGACATCAATGTCTCTCCTTATTTATATAAATCCCTGAATAACCACGGCCCTCAGCCGCTTAGCGCGCCAGCGGATCATCCCAGAATGAACGCTCGCTTTCCTGGATAACATCCGCGCGGCTTAAGCCGAGGTCCTTCAATGCCGCATCATCGAGCATGGCCAGGCGCCGGCGCTGCTCGGCCAGCTGCCACCAGCGGGAAAACTGGCGACTAACCGCCCGCAGTATTGCAAACGGCCGGCGGCCCTGTAAGCGCCCGGCACTGGCTATTGCATAACCTTTTTGACCTTTCATCTCGTCGCCCTCCTTGTGGGGTTGGCGACAGTCTCGCGCTGGGATTATGATCAATCCAACGAATGTTTCTTATGCAATGCATCTCGGAGATTGATGTATGGCCAGCTACCCGAGCATCGACAGCGAGCTGCTGCGCACCTTTGTCGCGATTGCCGATCACGGCGGTTTTACCCGCGCTGCGGAAATGGTCAACCGCACCCAGTCGGCCGTCAGCATGCAGATGAAGCGCTTGGAGGAAGATGTGGTGCAGCGCCCGCTGTTTCTGCGCGACGGGCGCCAGTTCAGCCTCACCGCCGAAGGCCAATTACTGCTCGGCTATGCCCGGCGCATTCTCAAATTGCACAGTGAAGTGATGACCAGCATGCGTGCCCCGCATATGGTTGGCACCGTGCGCATCGGCACCCCGGACGACTATGTGATGCGCTTTATGCCGGGCATTCTTTCGCGCTTCGCCCAAGCCTACCCGCTGGTGCAGGTGGAATTGCACTGCGAGCCATCCTTCCAGTTGCTGCAACGCCAAGACCTCGACCTAACCATCGTCACCCGCGAGCCCGGCACCGAAATTGGCCAACTGCTGCGCCAAGAACGAATTGTCTGGGCTGAGGCCCAGGGCTTCAGCCCGCACGAGCAGGAACCGCTGCCGCTGGCGATGTTCAATGCGCAGTGCTTCTGCCGTTCCTGGGCCTGCAACGCGCTGGACGCCATGGAGCGCGAATACCGTATCGCCTACACCAGCCCAAGCCTGTCGGCGATCATGGCGGTCGTCAGTGCGGGCCTGGCGATTACCGCGCAGCTGCAAAGCCTGATTACCCCGGACATGCGCATCATCGGCACTGCCGAGGGCCTGCCGGTGATGCCCTCCGCCAGTATCGTATTGCTGCGTAACAGCCAGACCCAGTCGCAGGTCACCGAGACCCTGGCCGAACAAATCGTCGAAGGTTTCAGACTTTAAGCGCGAGCAATACCGCGCAAAGCAGCAGAAAACCGGCAAACAACCCGCGCAGAACGCGCTCTGGCAGCGCATGGGCGCACTTCACGCCCCAGCTGATGCTGAGCAAACCGCCCAGCGCCAGGGGCGCCCCCAGCAGCCAATCGACGTGATCATGCACGGCATAGGTCGCCAGGGTGACGGCCGTACTTGGTGCCGCCAACGCCAGAGAAAGCCCCTGCGCGACCACCTGACTGGTGCCGAATACCGTGGTCAGCACCGGCGTGGCCAACACCGCGCCGCCTACGCCGAACAGGCCGCCGAGCAAACCGGCACCGCTGCCCAGCAGCGTTAGCCAAGGCCAGGGATAGCGCATCCCCACCGAGAGCATGGCCGGCTTGCTGTACAGCCGCGAGAGGTTATAGACCGCCAGCAGCACCAGGAAAACCACGAAACCCAGACGCATGCGATCTGCATCCAGGGTCACCGCCCAACCGGCGCCCACTACGGCAAACAGCAAGCTGGTCACCGCCAGGGCCAGGGCATGGCGCCAGTCGATACGGTTGCGCTGGTGGTATCGCCACAGCGCCAACAGCACATTGGGCACCACCATCACCAGAGCCGTGCCTTGCGCCAACTGCTGATCCAGGCCAAAAAACACCCCCAGCGCCGGGATGGCGATCAACCCACCGCCAATTCCAAACAGGCCACCCAAGGTGCCGAGGGCAAGTCCAAGCAGAAGGTTCAAGGCAAAGTCGAGCAAGGTCATCAGCGGGCTCCAGAGTGATGCCGCACAGCGTAGACATTCGCCACTAGCCGCGAAACGCACAGCAACGCAAAATGGCTATGCATATAACGCACAGCAAGGGCTGACCATGAACCCCGATAGCCTGACCGACCAGCTCAGCCTGTTTCTCGATGTGCTGGAAACCGGCAGCTTTTCCGCCGCAGCCCGTCGCCACCCGCTGACGCCCTCGGCAGTGGCTAGGCGCATCGATGCCCTGGAACGCTCATTAGGCAGCAGCCTGTTCAGCCGCAACACCCATGCCGTGCGCGCCACGTCTGCCGGCCTAGCCTTTGCCGAGCGCGCGCGGCGCATTCTCGCCGAGTTGCACCTGGCCCGCGCCGAAGCCGTATCACTGAGCAGCGCACCGGAAGGGTTGATTCGTATTGACGCACCCGCGCCATTCGGTCGACGCCACTTGGCCCCGGCGATTGCCGAGTTTCTGGTCGCCTATCCGGGACTGGATGTGCAACTACGACTGATCGACAGCTTCGTCGATCTGCATGGCACCCACCTGGGAGAGGTCGATCTGGTGCTGCGCATCGGTCCGCTGGCCGATACGCGCCTGGTCGCCACGGCGCTATCGCCCATGGTCCGAGTCGTCTGCGCCAGCCCTGACTACCTGGCGCGTCGCGGTGTACCGCGCAGCCCTGATGAGCTGCAGGAACATGACGGCCTCGACTGGGACAGCCTGGCGCCGCCCTATGCCTGGCGCTTCGAGCAGGACGGCAAACTGCAGCTGTGCCGCCCCAAACGTCTGCGCATGACCGCCAACAACGCCGAAGCGCTGCTGTTCAGCACCCTCGCCGGCCTGGGCATTGCTCATTTGCCGACCTGGCTGATTAGCGATTACCTGCTGCGCGGCGAACTGCTGCCGCTGTTTTGCGAAAACGGCCTGCCCGCTCCCGAGCCCAGCGGCATCTACGCCCTGCGCCTGGAGCGCGAAACCGACTCACGCAGCCGCTTGTTGCTGGAGTTTCTCAAGACCCGCTTTGGCCCGGTAGCGCCCTGGGATCTGGCGCTGCAAAGTGGCCTGCAGCGCAGCTAAACGCTGTCGGTAAACCACAGGCATAAAAAAACCCGACTCAAGGTCGGGCTTTTTACTCTCGCCGTTAAAGCCGATCTTAAACCGGAGCTTTAGCGCGGGATTTGTACTCACCGGTACGGGTGTCGATTTCGATCCAGTCGTCGATGTTGCAGAAGTCAGCGACTTTGATCTCGGTACCGTTGCTCAGCTTGGCTGGCTTCATCACTTTGCCGGAAGTGTCGCCACGGGCGGAACCTTCGGTGTAGGTGATCTGGCGAACGATGGTGGTCGGCAGGTCAACCGAAACCACTTTGCCTTCAAAGAATACGGCTTCGCAGACGTCGGTCATGCCATCAACGATGTACGGCATTACGCTTTCCAGATCGTCTTTGTTCAGCTCGTACTGGTTGAACTCTTGGTCCATAAAGACGAAGTTCGGCTCGCTGTAGTACGAATAGGTCACGTCTACGCGATCGAGGATCACCGGCTCCATTTTGTCGTCGGCTTTGTACACGGTTTCAGTCGAGGAACCGCTCAGCAGGTTCTTCAGCTTCATTTTAACGATGGCGCTGTTACGACCGGACTTGGTGAATTCGGCCTTCTGGATCAGCCAAGGTTGGCCGTCGATCAGGGCCACACTGTTGGGCTTCATTTCTTGTGCGGTTTTCATACGAATATCCGGGTTTGGATGGAATTACAAAATTCTTGGCCGCGTATCATAGCCAATTTAGGTAAAACTGCACCAGCGCCTCGGCAAGATCGGCCTGAGAGGCCCGTTGCAGACACCACTGCTCGGCATGTGCCTGCTGCTCTGGCCAGCCTTGTAACAGCTGATCCCAGCTTTCTTTGACTGACTGACCGCTATTCCAGGCATGCCACAGCTCGACCAGGGCCCGCTGCCCACCCGCTGACAAACCCTCCTTATAGAGAGCAAGAAACGCGTCGAGCTTTTCCAGGTGGGCGTTGTCCGCCTGCTCATAGATATGCCAGAGCAACGGCCGCCCGGCCCATTGCGCGCGGACGAAGGAGTCCTCCCCGCGCACCGCATTGACATCACAACTCCACAGCAGCCGGTCGTACTGATCCTGCTGGATAAACGGCAGCACCTGGATATGCAGTTGGCCGCGCTGCTGCATATCGCCAGCACGCATAGCTGTGCAACCGAGCCAAGCTTGCAGATCCGTCAGAATGCGCCCTTCCGGCACCAGTAACTGGCTGGCTTGCGCGTCAGTAGCCAATACATCCAGCCAACTGGCTAGCGCAGCGTTCTCATAGGCAAACAGAGAGATCAGCCGCGCGCCAGGCAACGGCGTTACACCAACGCTGCGCAGAAACACTTCGCGGGCGCTGCTATCGGCCTGAAACGCCCGGCGCTGCACCAGCAGTTCACGCTCGCGCAACAAGCCACCGCTGCCTGCGCTAAAGCCGGGGAAGAAGAAGAACTTCGACAAACCATTGGACTGTAATGAAGGCAAGCCGTGGCAGCCCTCCACCCAGTCCTCGGCGCTCAGGTACTCCAGATTGAGCCAGAGCGGTTTTTGCGCACGCTGCGCCATCGCGGCTATGTAGGCGGCTGGCAACTCACAGGCAAACGCCTCGATCACCACATCCGCAGGCTCAACCGCCTGCCACTCGGCACGCCACAAACAGACCTCAACGCCCTGCTGGGTTTGCCGCTGCGCCTGCGCATCAGCCTGCGGACACAAACGCACAAACGCGCCCAGATCATCCACCCACAGCCGCACCGCCAGACCATGCTCGGCCACCAACTGCCGCGCCAACCGCCAGGTCACCCCGATATCGCCGTAGTTATCGACAACGCTGCAGAAAATGTCCCAAGTCGCCTTCATGCCCAACCCCAATCGTCAGGCGCGCAGTCTAACAAGCGCCCGGCGACGGTAGTTTGACACTGAACCCACTGGCCGATA
Organism: Pseudomonas sp.; assembly: GCF_030690725.1. Classification (GTDB taxonomy): domain Bacteria; phylum Pseudomonadota; class Gammaproteobacteria; order Pseudomonadales; family Pseudomonadaceae; genus Aquipseudomonas. The sequence goes on from NZ_JAUYGD010000005.1 coordinate 24,063, forward strand.
AATGACGTTAACAAAACGTACGTTTTGCCGTACGCTATGCGCAACGACATAGGAGGCCGAGCCCCATGCAAACCCTAACCGCAAGCGAAGCACGCACAAACCTGTACCGGCTGATGGATCAATCTGCCGAATCGCACCAGCCCATCCTCATTTCAGGTAAGCGCACCAACTCTGTTCTGGTGTCGGCCGAAGATTGGGACGCGATTCAAGAGACTCTGTATCTGCTGTCAGTTCCTGGCATGCGCGAGTCGATCAAAGAAGGCATGGCCGAGCCGGTCGAGGAATGCGCTAAGGAACTGGATTGGTGAATTGGCAGCTCGTCTACACAAAGCAAGCTCAGAAAGATGCACAGAAACTGGCAGCGGCTGGCTTAAAGGACAAAGCTAAAGCCCTGCTGGCAGTCGTACAGGAAAACCCGTTTCAGAACCCTCCTCCCTATGAAAAGCTGGTCGGGGATCTCGCCGGGGCCTACTCACGCCGCATCAACATTCAGCATCGGCTGGTCTATATGGTGCTGCAGGATGAACAGGTGGTGAAGGTTCTACGGCTCTGGTCGCACTACGACTGATAAAGGTTTTCGACACTCTATCGACACCACCAAACGCCAGAAAGCAAAAAGCCCCGACAACTTGTTAGTCATCAGGGCCTTAGCTGAATCAATATGGCGGTGAAGGAGAGATTCGAACTCTCGATACGATTTCTCGTATACACACTTTCCAGGCGTGCTCCTTAAGCCACTCGGACACTTCACCGGGGCTCGACCGGCATTGCTGTCTGTCGAGGCGCGCTAATCTAGCCGAACAGCCTTGCAAAGGCAAAAGCTTTTTTCAAAAGATTCATGCGCTTATGCCAGATGCAGGGATCAGTCGTGAGGTTTGCCGGCCTTGCTCGAATCGCCGCTAGGTTAATAGAACAAAGCCCTGGGAAATAAACCGGCTTACGGCAACAAGCGCAGCAATCGCTGACCAGCCAGTCAGCCATCGTGCTTTACCTGACCGGTGCGGATGAGTAACGTCTGCTGCACTTCAGTACAAGGAACCCGACCATGAGCGACCTGATCAGTTACCAACTCGACGATGGCATTGCCACCCTGACCCTGTGTAATGGCAAGGTGAATGCCATCTCCCCGGATGTGATCACTGCCTTCAACGCAGCTCTGGATCGCGCCGTGCAGGACAAGGCCATCGTGACCATCACCGGCCAGCCGGGCATTCTTTCGGGTGGCTACGACCTCAAGGTGATGACCTCCGGCCCACAGAATGCCATCGACCTGGTGGCTTCCGGCTCCACCCTGGCGCGCCGCATGCTCGCTCACCCCTTCCCGATCATCGTCGCCTGCCCGGGCCATGCGGTGGCCAAGGGTGCATTTATCCTGCTCTCGTCCGACTACCGCATCGGCGTCGAAGGCCCGTTCAGCATCGGCCTCAACGAAGTACAGATCGGCATGACCATGCACCACGCCGGCATCGAACTGGCCCGTGACCGCCTGCGCAAATCGGCCTTCCACCGCTCGGTGATCAACGGCGAGATGTTCGATCCGCAAGGCGCGGTGGATGCAGGCTTCCTCGACAAGGTGGTGCCGGCCGAGCAACTGCACGCCACTGCCCTGGCAGTTGCCCAGCAGATGAAGAAGATCAACATGACCGCGCACAAAAACACCAAGCTGAAAGTACGCAAGGCGCTGCTCGAAGCCCTCGACCTGGCGGTTGAGCTGGACAAGAAGCACATGGTGTAAGCAGACCACGCAACCCGCAAAGCCCGGCCCATGTGCCGGGCTTTTGCATTCAATGGCAAAACAGTGGCGAGCCCGCAAGCAATCTGGCCAGGCTGTATTACTTTTAACAGGTAAGGCCAAGGAGCAGAGGCGCCCAACGATCTATTCGAAATTGCCGCCGGGAGCGTGTTATGAAGATTGCCCACAAGGTTGGTCTGGCCGCGGCCATCGTGCTGTTCCTTACCACCAGCCTGCTGTCACTGGCGCAAGTCAGCCAAGTTCGCGAAACCCTGCATAACCAGGTAGCGGCGAGCATCGAAGAATCGAGCAACGCACTAGCACGGCAGATCGAGAACTGGCTTAACGCCAAACTCAAGCTGATGGATCTGATGTCGCAGAGCATCGACAGCAACTACAGCCCCGAAGAAACCCAGCGCATCGTCAACAGCCCCATGCTGAAAAACGAGTTCATCCTGGTGTTCGGCACCCTGCAAAACGATGGCAAGCCGATCAAGAACACCGATGAGTGGCAGCCAAAACCGGATTGGGACGGCCGTCAGCGCCCCTGGTACACCACGGGTAAAGCCGGCAGCCAGGCGGTACTCACCGAACCCTATGTGGATTCCACCACCGGCGAAATCCTGATTTCCGCCGTTACCCGCATCACCAATGCTGGCGAATTTCTCGGCGTGCTGGGTGGCGACATTCGCCTGAAAACCGTAGCCGACGCGGTTAACACCCTGGACTTCAACGGCGCCGGCTACGCCTTTCTGCTCACGCGCAACGGCAATATCATTTCCCACCCCAACACCGAGCTGAACGGCAAAAGCTACAGCGAACTATTCGACGGCCAGAGCCCAGCCCTGAATAAGGAGCTGCAGGAAACCAGCGGCGGCGACAAGGACCTACTGGTGTCTTTCACCCCACTGCCCAATCTCAAAGGCATGGACTGGTATATCGGCGTGGTGCTCGACAAGAGCATCGTTATGGCCGAAGCCAACGCCTTAAGCTGGCGTGCGGTGATCGGCACCGTGCTGGGAGTAATCATCAGCCTGATCGTGCTGGGGGTGCTGATGAACAGCCTGCTCAAGCCCCTCGACCACCTGCATAACTCCCTGCACGAGGTGAACAGCGGGGAAGGCGATCTGACCCGCCGCTTGCCTGCCGCTGGCAACGATGAAATCGCCCTGGTTTCCAGGGAATTCAACAGCTTCCTGCAAAGCCTGCAGAGTTTGATCAGCGAGGTGATGGGTAGCTCCAGGCTGGTGCGCGAAAGCACTACCCTGACTTCCAGCGAAGCCAACCAGGCCGCCAATCGTTTGCAGCAACAGCTGCAGGAACTCGATCAGCTGGCCACCGCCATGCAGGAAATGGCCTCCACCGCCGAGGAAGTGGCGCGCAACGCACAGGCTGCGGCGCAGGCAGCGCTGGCGGCCAATCAGGAGACTGAAAATGGCGTGCGCGTGGTCTCGCGCTCCACCGAGGCGATCAAGCACCTGGCCGAGGAAATGGACGAAACCAGCCATGCGATCAACGAGCTGGCCAAACTCAGCCACAACATCGAGTCAATCCTCTCGGTGATCACCAGCATTGCCGATCAGACCAACCTGCTCGCCCTCAACGCCGCCATCGAAGCCGCGCGCGCCGGGGAGTCCGGCCGCGGTTTTGCCGTGGTTGCCGACGAAGTGCGCTCACTGGCCTCGCGCACCCAGCAGTCGACCCAGGAAATTCGTCAGATGATCGACCAGCTGCAATCCGGGGTGAAACAGGCCGAGTCGCGCATGCAGCAGAGCCGCGATACCGCCAGCAAGACCGCCGAAGAAGCCGGCGCAGCCAACGACATGCTTGGCCGCATCAGCGATGCCATCACCCGGATCAACGACATGAACCTGCAAATCGCCACCGCCGCCGAGCAGCAGAGCGCCACCACCGAGGAGATCAACCGTAACACCACCAATATCCGCGACATCAGCCATGAGGTGGCCGCCGGCGCCGAGGAACAGGTGCGCCAGTGCGCCGTGATGGTCGAACAGGTCGGCCAGCAAGATCATCTGCTCGGGCGCTTCAAGGTCTGAGCTCCCATACATCTGGCTGCACCTACGCGTGCAGCCTGCGCCAACCGATAAGGAGATTGGGCATGCGCATACTCGTAACGTGGCTACTGTGCCTGGCCATGCATGGCATCGCCCAGGCGCAAACGCCCATCAGTGTTACGGTGCTGTGTGACGCCAGTTATCCGCCCTACAGCTACGCCGAAAACGGCGAAGCCAAAGGCCTGTACAGCGAGATCCTGCGTGCGGCCTTCGCGCACATGCCGGGTTATCACGTGAGTATCCGCCCTGTGCCCTGGCCACGCGGGTTGGCGGCACTGGAAAAAGGCACAGCCTTTGCCCTGTTCCCGCCCTACCATCGCCCGGTGGAACGCCCGTGGATGGATTACTCACGGCCGATTCTGGAAGAAAGCGTGGTGGCCTTCGTGCGTTCCGAGCTGGCTCAGCAACGCGCTATCGAGGATTTCCCGGCCGCCTATGCGGGCCTGCGCATCGGTCTCAACCGCGGCTTCAACATCATCGCCGCGCCGAGTTACAAGACCATGCTCGCGGCTGGCGAGGTCAAACAGAGCTACGCCACGGACAACCGCACCAACCTGCTGCAACTCAGACGCAAGCGTATCGATGTGTTTATCAATGATCGCCTGTCGATCCTCTGGGAGCTGCAGCAGATGCGTAACGAAGGCCTGTTTGCCAGCAGTGGGCTGAGCTGGCTGACTGAGGGGCCGAAGCTGTCCAGCGAGCACGGTCATCTGGGCTATACCCGCATCAATGAACAGGCCTACCCCTACAAACAGGACTTTATGCAACAGCTGGATCAGACCCTGCTAGCCCTTGAGCAGGATGGCAGCATCGCCCGCCTGGCCCAGCGCTACAGCTCGATTGACCTGCTGCCTGCCACCGATAGCGACTCTGGCGAGGACGCAACAAGCGGTAACGACCTCTGATCAGCATCAATTGCCGAAAGCAGTGCACGCCCGTACACTGCGCGCCTTTTTCCTATGACGGGCGTACCAAATGCTTTTTCTTCTGCGCATGCTGGCGATGGGCGTGCACTTTATCCTCGCTGGCATCCTCGGTCTGCTGCTTGGCATCTGCCGCCCGTTTAACCCTGATAACAGCAGGCTCTGTGCGCGCCTCTACAGCATCCCCGCGCAGTGGCTGTTGCGCTGGAAGCTGAAGACCGACGTCCAGCCGCTGCTGGAAAAGCCGCATGCGTGCGTGATCATCGCCAACCACCAGTCCAACTATGACCTCTACGTGCTCGGCCGCGTGGTGCCCAAGCGCACCGTGAGCATCGGCAAGAAGAGCCTGAAATGGGTGCCATTCTTCGGCCAGCTGTACTGGCTGGCCGGCAACGTGCTGCTCGACCGTGGCAATGCGATTCGCGCCAAGCAGGCCATGCTCACCACCACCGACACCCTCAAGCATAAAGACACCTCGATCTGGGTGTTCCCTGAAGGTACGCGCAACCTCGGCAAGGGTCTGCTGCCCTTCAAGAAAGGCGCGTTCCAGATGGCGATTGCCGCCGGCGTGCCGATCATCCCTGTGTGTGTCAGCACCTACGTCAACCATATCCAGCTCAACCGCTGGAACAGCGGCGAGATCATGATCCGCTCGCTGCCGGCCATCCCCACCGCAGGCCTGAGCCAGGATGACCTGCCGCAGCTGATTGAAACCTGTCGCACGCAGATGCAGCAATGCATCGATGCCATGGATCAACAGCTCAGCCAAAGCGCCTGACACAACCCGCAACGCCCCCCCAAAGCCCAGCCACGTACTGGGCTTTTTATTTCCTGATGTATCCCGCGCAGCAACCGTTCAATCACACCAGCGGCGAGCAAGCCGCTAAGCTGCGTGCTGAGGTCACCGATAATAAGGAAACACCATGGGTCGCGTTGTTGCCGCCGCCGTTTATAGCAACGGCAAGAAAGTCACCAATATCAGCCTCGACGAAGGCAAGCCATGGTCGAAGAAACCGGGGCATTTCGTCTGGATCGGCCTGCATGATCCCTGCTCCGAGGAGCTGATCAGCCTGCAACAACAATTCGACCTGCATGAACTGGCGCTGGAGGATGCCCTGCAGCGGCACACCCGGCCCAAGCTGGAAACCTTCGGCGATGCGCTGTTTCTGGTGCTGTACTCGCCCATTCTGGTCAACGACGAGCTGACCTTTGTCGAAACCCAGCTGTTCGCCGGCAGCGGTTACATCATCAGCGCCCGTTACGGCGAATCCGCGCCCTACTCCCAGGTGCGCCAACGCTGCGAGGCGCGCCCGCTGCTGCTTGAACACGGCGAAGATTTCGTGCTCTACGCCCTGCTCAGCTTCGTGATCGAGAACTACCGCCCGTTGATGGACAACTACCACGTCGAGCTTGAGGAAGTGGAACAGCACGTGCTGAAAAACCCACTGAGTCAGGCCGATGTCGAGCGCATCCAGGGCCTGCGCCGCGACCTGCTGCGATTGCGCCGCTATATCGGGCCGCTGGCAGAAATCTGCAAAGAGCTGCAACGCCTCGAGTTCCCGTTCATCGACAAGAACATGCGCCCCTACTTCCGCGACGTGGCGATTCACGTCAACCGCCTGCTGGAGGACCTCACCGGCCTACGCGAGATGGCCGACCACGCCATCGAGATTGGTCTGCTGCTGGAGTCCTCACGACAAAGCGTCACCCAGCGCAAGTTCGCCGCCTGGGCGGCGATTCTGGCCTTTCCCACGGCGGTGGCGGGAATCTACGGGATGAATTTTCAGAACATGCCAGAGCTTGCCTGGCAGTACGGCTACTTCGGCGTGCTCGGCTTGATCACCACCGGCTGCGTCGGGCTCTACGCCAGCTTCAAGCGTTCCGGCTGGCTATAGCGTCGCGTAGCGGCGGCCCACAGGGTGGCGGCCCTGGATGGCACGCCATAAAAAAGCCCGGTCACTGACCGGGCTTTTTCGTGCAACTGCGAGTTACTCAGCCAGACCAGCACGGCCCTGGGCGACAAAGCGCATCATCCACTCAGCCACGGTGTGGCCCTGATGATCGTGCTGCAAGCTGTCGACGCCCTTGGAGTAAGCAGGCTCACCGATATGCTTCTGGCGCAGATCGAGCAGCGCGCGCGAGTAGTCATGCACGAACTCGGGGTGACCCTGGAAGCACAGCACCTGATCACCGATGCAGTAGGAAGCAATCGGACAGAACTCGCTGCTGGCCAACAATGTGGCGTTTTCCGGCAGTTGGGTGACCTGATCCTGGTGACTGATCAGCAGGGTCAGGTCTTCCAGATCGGGGCTCATCCAGGTCGGCTTGCTCGCCATGCGGTACTGATGGATACCCACACCCCAGCCCTGTACCGCACGCTCGGCTTTACCGCCCAGCAGCAGCGCCAGCAGCTGGTGGCCGAAACACACACCCAGTAGCTTGTCGCCCCGGTTGTAGCGCTCCAGCAGGTAGGTTTTCAGCGTCTGAATCCAGGCGTCGCTTCCGAAGGAATCTGCCTTGCTGCCCGTCACCAGATAGGCATCGTAGCGCTCGCTGTCCGGCGGGTAATGCCCCTCCATCACGTTGTACACCTTGAACTCGGCAGCAATCGGCTGGCGGGCGAACAACTGCTCGAACATACGGCCATAACTGTCGTATTGGTCGACCAATTCAGGGCGAAGAACATCGGTTTCCAGGATGCAGATCTGCAGCGGCATATGGGCGGTTACCTAGGGCGCAGGAGGGTTGTTTTTCCAGCGCGCAAGCGTGCCTGCTGACAGGCTGCAAGGCAATAGCTACGGGCTAAACCCGACCAATTACCCGGGGCCCATCAGCGCCCTCGATAGTCACCATAAGCACCATTCACTTCTGTCGATAGCGGCACGCGCAGATGATTTGCGCCATCGGGCACTGCGCCCCACTAACCAGAGGACATCACCATGACCAGTTTTTCCGCCATCGCCAGCCTGCTTGCCGCATCAGCCTTTACCAGCAACCACAGCGCGAGCAGCCAACGCCAAGCCGAGAAAGTGCAAGCCGCACAACTCAAGGCTGACCAGAACGCCGGTAAATAACTCCACCCCGTAAGCAGGAGAACGCCATGAGCATCGCCCAATCACTGAGCAACCAGAACGTCTATGGCGTGACCTACGCCACTGTCGACGACAGTGGCATCCACTTCGAGTCCGAGCTGGCCATCCAGCTCAGCGATGGGACGCTGACCACCCTGCGCATGCCCACTCACCTGAGCGAGCGTCAGGCTATCCAGCAGCTGGTCTGCCGCCGTCAGGCCTGCTGACCGCTACTGCGCTGGCATCGGGCAGCTGAGGTCGCCTTCTTCACAGACGGCCAGCTGCTCCAGCTCCTTGGCCCGCGCGGCAGTCTTTTGCGTCAGGCAACCATCTAGCACCATCGGATAGGCCGAGCCGCCCTCCACCGACGCTGACTCAAACGCGCAGGCCAGGTCGCGGAATTTGATCCAGGCCAGCTGGACGTCTTTGAGTTGCTGCTTCTGCCCATCATCCAGACGCTTGCGATAATCGCCATAGAGCTGATTCAGGCGTTTGTCCTGTGCGGCGTAGTCCGCCGCCGCGCACTGGTTAAGAGTGAGTTGATCCATGGCATTGGCGCAGTCATCCGCCCACACCGGCGCGGCCAATAACCCCAGGCTGATTGCCAGCGCACTGCTTATCCCGATTTTCATAACACCTCCTTGCGCCACACCCGCGTGGCTGTTGCAGCAGTCTAGTGTCATGCCCATAAAAAAGGCTATGTCCCAATCGCGTGTTGCATGGTGCGTCCAACCGCCTCCTGGATACAGTGAGCTGGCTGAATACGCTGTTGATAGCGCTCAAGCATGCGGCGCCAGCCCAGATAGTTCGGGAGGTAGCGGGTGGCGACACCGT
>NZ_JAUYGD010000012.1 GCF_030690725.1 Pseudomonas sp.
ATGGCCACCGGAGTGGGGTCCGGGTGGCGAAAACGTAAGAAATACTCGTCGAATTGATTGTTTTTTGATCATTTGGCGAGTTTAAAAGTTGCGCTAGGTGGTATGCCGGGGAAATACATGGCTACTTCAGACCATCCCTAAGGGTATCTATGTTTGACTACAGTGATCCGCAGTACAAAGAACTGCTTGCACTGGCCACAGAGGTTCTTGGCAGTAGCGAAATTGCCGTGGCATGGATGAATACGCCGGCTTTAGGTCTAAATGGCGCTCGCCCGATCGATCTTATTTTCGGCCCAAATAGTGCGGAAGACGTGAAAGCTCTATTAGATCGTATGCATTATGGGGTTTATCATTAACAAAACTACGGCAACGGCTCGCGATTGCGCGCTTGAATGACTACCTCCATTACTTGTCACGAACAACTCTAAGCTTTACCTCTGAATGGTTCGGCCAACTGATCTATATATCTGGTGGGGTAGCGCCGATCACGCAGGCCGACATCATTGCTACCTGGTTGATTGGCACTGTCGTAGAAGGTTTTGAAGAGCAGATCCCAAACCAGCAGGAACTCACCGAAATTAACTTGGGCGTCCTCAAAGTCACGCTTGTGATGCCAGCGATGTGTTTCAGCTACGCCGATAATGCGCCGCAACCATCCTAGCGAGTAGTCCACATTGGAATGCTGGAAGGCCAAGTGCACGGTCAGTATCCCGAACCAAGTTGCCACCAATTCTGATGGAGTGCCCATCGCGAAAAGTACGAGCAATCCGGGGCCGGCCATGATTGCGGCATGGAGAGGATGCCGACGCTCCCCGTTCACCCAGTAGAGCCGCTCCGCACTGTGGTGAGGCTCGTGTAAATACCACAGCCAAGGGATGTGGTGACTGAGGCGGTGCATGGCATACAAACTCAGGTCCAAGATGGCTGTGTGGACGCTGCTGGTTCTGACACTTTATTCCAATGGTTATGACCCACCTACGCTGGAGGTTCTGACCATCCTTTCCAGTGATTGTGATCCACTACGCTGATGATTCTGGCCCACCCGCCAAGGGTAATATGGATGCAATTTCAAACCGCCTTGACTCCATCAAATGCACGTCGAGAAAATTAGTTCAAACGCCTATGCTGATCTGGGCACACCACATGCGAACACAATGCAGCGCAAAGCTATGCTCGTCGTGCGTATCAGTGATGTTATTTCCGCTTTGGAGGCTTGGTTAAAGGGACATTTTCGAGATGCCGACGAAGCCGTAGTGCATGCCTGCTTACTCCACCTGAGATGCAGCTCACTGACTCGGCTATTTTCGCGGGCGCGAAAATAGCGAAGGGGACAATGCCCCCTCCGCTATCGGTCACTGCGCCTTGACAGCCTGCTTGCGCAAGGACTCGCCCTTGAGCCCAATACGGTGTGATCGGTGGACGATGCGATCCAGGATGGCCTCGGCCAGCGTGGCGTCGCTGAACATGCTATGCCAGTGTTCCGTAGGGAATTGACTGGTTATGATCAGTGAGCCGGTCTGCATGCGTTGATCGACAATATCCAGCAAGGTATACCCCACAGTGGGTTCTACCGGTGCCAGCCCGAAGTCATCGAGGATCAGCAGGTGGACTTTGCTCAAGGCCGTTCGGTACTTGGGCAGGGAGCCGTCGCCAATGGCGATTTGCAGCTCTTCATAGAGCTTCGAAGCGCTTTTATAGATCACCGAGTAGCCCTGCCGGCAGGCCTGGCTGCCGAATGCACAGGCGAGCCAGCTCTTGCCTGTGCCGGTGGCACCGGTCAGTAGCAGGTTCTGTTGCTGACCGATCCAGGTGCAGCCCGCCAGGCTGGCGATCACTTGCTTATCCAGGCCTCGACTGCTGCGGTAGTCAACATCCTCCAAGTGTGCGGCATAGCGCAACTTTGCCTGTTTCAGCAGCCGAGATAGCTTGCGATTCTCGCGCTCGCTGAGTTCACGATCCACCATCAGGCCCAGGCGATCATCGAAGGGCAGTTCCTGCATGCGCGGCAGTTCAAGCTGGTCGCGGTAGGCCTTGGCCATGCCGGACAGTTGCAGTTGCTGGAGCTTGCTTTGGGTCTGCTGGTTCAGCATGTCGAGCGTTCCTTTTCATCAGCAAAGTAATGGGCACCACGCAGGTTTTCGTGAGCCGGTGTCGAGCTGGGTAAAGCTTTCAGGCCAGGGCGCTTGTCGGGTTGCTCGCGCAAAATGGATTGCAGGCTTTTCAGGGCGAAGGTCTTGATGGTCAGCGCATAGGCGCAGGCCTCCTCCAGTCGGGCATCGCCATGCAAGCGAGCTTCTTTGCGCAAGGCGCTGGCAGCCTTGTGCCCGTTGGCCACATCGGTACGTTCGGTCAGGTGATATTGCAGGTGTCGCAGCAGTGCTGGCCCGACTCGCTCGCCCCAGGCGAGCAATGCGGCGGGTTCACTGTCAGCGTAATACTGGTGGTTCGGCGGCCTGTGCTCCGGTTGCATGCTGATGCCGGAAACATACTGTCGGGGATGACTGCTGACCCGCAGATGATTGTGAAAAACCTCCACGACCTCGCCAGTAGCGCGGACATCCACTTGCTGCTGAACTAATCGGTTCGGTACTGAATAGTGGTGGTTGTCGTACTCCACCAGGTAGTCACTGCGCACCCGTACCTTGAAGCGCCAGTCGGCATGCTCATAGGCGTGGATTGGCAACGGCTGGAGCGCAGGCTGCTCCACCTCAACGAACAGGCTGTGCCGACTACAGCCGGGCTGTCGCTTGAAGGGGCGTTGATTGAATGCCGGTAACAATTCCAGGATGGCCTGATTGAGTTCTGCCAAGCTGAAGAACCGACGGTGACGAAGAGCTGCCAGCAGCCAGCGCTGAACCAGTTTCACTCCGGCTTCCACCTTGCCCTTGTCTTTGGGTTTGCGCGGACGCGCCGGCAGAATGACGGCTTGGTAATGCTGGGCCAGTTGCTGGTAGATCAGGTTGAGCTGAACTTCATCCTTGCCATGCTTGATCACCGCCGCCTTGAGGTTGTCGGGAATCAGTAGGCGGGGTACACCTGCGAAGAAATTGAAGGCCTGCACATGGCAGTGCATCCAGTCTTCAATCCGTTGACTCCACACGGCACAGGCGAAGGTGTAGCTGGAGTAACCCAGCACACCAACAAAGATTTGTGCCAGGCGCGGTTCCGATTGACCTTCCAGATAGATCGGCATGGTCTTGCCGGAAAAGTCCAAAAAGAGCTTGTCGCCAGGCAGATGAAGCTGACGCATTGCCAATGGTTGTTGTTGCAGAAAGCTGCGATAGCTGGCCGTAAACTGCGAATAGGCGATGCCGTCTGGCTCGGTGGCCCGCCATTCACGCCAGAGCAGTTCCAGGGTGACGCAAGGATTACGCATTTCAGAATGCACCCAGTTCCAGTCGGGGCAGGCTTTCAGGCGGAAGCCGTTGAATGGCTTGATACCCAAGCGCTCATAAAGCTGTTCGTCGCTCCATTCAGCAAGCTGACCCACATCGAGGGCAACGTTTTCTAAGTGCCGGCACAAGCGCTTGAGGCTGTTGCGCGAAAGCCCGGTGCTATGAGCGATTTCGCGTGTCGATAAACGTGTGCCATAGTGCAGGCGCACGGCTTCGCGCAGCAGGCGCGGTTCAATCCTGACTCTCATCCATACTCCTTCTTGCCCTGTGGAGGGCGCTTAACGGCAGGCAGTACCTGCCCCTCGGCCTTGACAGCCGATAGAAGGACGCTGAGAATCCACAAGCGTTGAAGGTGCTTATGTCATCTAGAAAAAGGCTCGGAGTTGCTGCTCCGGGCTTTTTTGCGTCCACAGTTTTTCTTGCTCGCATGACCTTATTGATAGCGTGATGTCCTGTAGTTTTCTGGGCTTTAGTGGTCGTGGCTGCCGGATACTCCAGCCTGCGCGGCCAGCCACCGTTCGACCTCCTGCTTGAGGAACAAGCGGCGGCGACCGACGCGAAACGAAGGCTGCATCGGCAAGCCCATGCTCAATCGGTTGCGAGCCGTATGTTCAGAAATTCTGAGAATCTGACTCACCTCCATGAGTGTCATCGTATCCACCGTTATCCCCTTGCCTGAGCTGCAATATCCCGATAACGCATGCTAGGCAGTTGGTGGATACCTAGCTACTAGCCAGGCTGGACACTTGATTTGCCTCTCTACCTGAACGATGAATTTCTCGATTCTTTCGTATACGAGGATGTGGCGGTTGCCCTCTGGGCAATCAGGCTGCACGCTGCTGACATCGCTGTTACGCCGGCAATCGCGCTGCGACTGATCAGGCAGTATCTACAGCCCTTGATCCCACCTGAGCATTGCCATGTGCTTTATGGGCAGCGCATAGCGACCTGGAATGGCATCTGGGGAATTTATGCCGAGCTGGGATGTTGCGTTGGCAAGAGCAACACCCCTCTGCTGTTTGAAGTAATGAAGGCAGTGGAGCTTATCCATCACTACACGACTTGGCCGCCAAGGGAGTACACGTTCCCGACTGTCATTGAGGTCACCTACTTCCTCAGCATGTGTACTCAACTGAAGATTTCCGTGCAGAGCCATTTGCGCTTGGAAAATGGCCTGCGACTTGATCCGTTCAGCTTTTGCACGCTGTGTTGGCGGCAGCCATTGCCAGGAAGAAAGCTCTGCGCACACCATTCCCCCAATGTTCCGCTTCAGGATGAGGTCGGAACGAAAGCTGCGGCGGCCCGCTACAAATCAGGCGTTCGCCAAAGAGAGCGGTTCGATAAGGCGGTAAATCGCATCCTGACCAGGGAAGTGACGGAGTTCCATGAAGGGCTCTTTACTCCCGTGGTGCTGTTCCCCGAACAGGGCATTGTGACTTGGCTGACTGAGCGTCGCCCGTTGCTGTGGCAGTTGCTCGGGGAACGACAGCAGCAGCTCAACGATACGAATGCCGTGAGCATGCTGGTTGATCTATTGCACTGTCCTGATGGCCTGCCACCCAAGGCCAATCAAATTTATCGACTTATCAATCAGCATCTGTACGAGCATCCATTACTGATCTGGCCGATGCTAATACGGGCCGAGGGGTGGCATCGCTGCCGCTCGGATGTGCGAGGGCAATGGGGAGGAAAACGCTCTGGAGCAGGGCGTCCTATACGGCTCGAGAGCGAGTCGTTACCTGCTTCTTTATATGCTGATCCACAGAGCTAGCAGGCTGCTGGCTGATAGATGAACTTACAACTGAGCGGGGCAGCGCCTTCCCCAGCTAGGTACGCGACGACAGGATCGTCAAGCGTTCGCGGGCGTGCTCGTGGAGCATTTGTGCCAGATGCGCATCAGTCTGTGGCAGGGGCGTCAGGCAGCGTGATAATACATCGTACGTAGCTCAAAGCCTGTTTGAAGGCGCCCCGTCAGCGGGCGTAGCGAATCACTCAGCGGTGTCAAGCTCCGGAGGGCGCGTACTCCACTTTGGCAAGTTGCTCAGCAAGGCAAGCTACTGGCAGCATGCTGCTCACGCATGGTATGGGACGACCGCAAAAACTGACTGCAACTGCCCGGTTTCACTCAAAAGATATACGACCAATTGCCGATTCAGCTAATCATCCGGGATGCTAAAATAGCTTTTTGGTATGATGGCTTTTTGCTATCATTGAATTTTGGTTTCGAGACTTTACTCGATGAAAAACAATGGCCCTGTGACTACGAGAGAGCGTGATTTCACCGCCACTCAACGCTTGATCACGACTACGGATACGCATGGCACCATCACCTACTGTAATGATGCCTTCGTCAGCATCAGTGGCTTCGAACGTAATCAGCTGCTGGGAGCCCCGCACAATATCGTGCGCCATCCGGATATGCCAGAAGCGGTATTCGCGCACATGTGGAGTCACCTCAAGGTCGGCAAGGCCTGGATGGGCATCGTCAAGAATCGCTGCAAAAACGGTGACTTCTATTGGGTCAACGCCTATGTGACGCCGATAACCGAAAACGGCCGGGTGACGGGGTATGAGTCAGTACGGGTAAAACCGGATGCCGAGCAAGTGCGCAGGGCCTCTGCCTTGTATGCACGGATGCGCTCTGGAACGTGGAGCGATTCAGCAGGCAAAGCTTCGCGTTTCTTGCGGGTGCTGGCTATGCCTCTGCTTGCCAGCCTACTCGTGCTGGCAGTGTCTCTGCTCATTTCCCCGGCAATTGCCAGCGGTTGCGCAGTGATTGCGTTTTTTGCATTACAGGCTTGGCAAAATCGGCTTTCCGAGCATTTGTTTTTGCGTTTGCAAAATACTGTGCATGGGGCCTTCGATAGCGAACTGATTGCTCGCACCTATACCGACTTGGCTGGTAAACCCGCCCAAATACAAATGGCGTTGATCAGTGAGCGCGCGCGAATTAGCACCGTACTTAGCCGGCTTGAGGATTATGCCGACCATAGTTCAGAGCTGGCCCAACGCAGCGGTCAATTGACCAGCAGCGCCGAAACCTCTTTGCTGGCTCAGCGAAGCGAGGCCGATATGACGGCAACTGCCATGCATGAGATGGCGGCCTCGATTGCCGAGGTATCAGCACATGTTCATCGCACCGCAGATGAGGCGCAGCGGGCTAATACACTGGCTCGTAACGGCTCTGCCGAGGCTGGCAAGACACGCGACGTGATCGAGAACTTGGCACATACGGTGTCCGGGATTAGCGATTCGGTGGAGGCATTGGCGCGCGACACTCAAGCTATTGAACAGGCGGCGGGCATGATTCGGGCAATTGCCGAGCAGACCAACTTGCTAGCCTTGAATGCGGCCATCGAGGCGGCACGGGCCGGTGAACAGGGCCGGGGCTTTGCCGTGGTGGCAGATGAAGTACGAGCCTTGGCATCGAAGACCCAGGAGTCGACCAAGGCTATTCAGGACATCATCAAGACACTGTTGGCGGGGGCGCAGAACGCGGTGACGATAGCCCAGGCCGGCACCCAAGAGGCCGCCGCCGGTGTGCAGCAGGTGATCGCTACCCAGGAGGCGCTGCAAGGAATCAGTAGCGCCGTTGACTTGATCCATGACATGGGCCAGCAGATGGCGGCGGCATCAGAAGAACAGGCGCATGTCGCCGAGGATATTTCCCGGCAGATCACGCGCATTGCCCAAGCCTCTGACCATAATGCCGAGCTGGCGGGAGAGTCCGCGCAGGTGGGCAACGACTTGAAACAGACATCACATGCCATGCATGCACTGGTTGAGCGCTTCGGTAACTGAAATGAGAAAACCGGGAGAGAACAATCAGGTGCCTGACGGGGCGGAACCGAATACATGGGATGGCCTGGAGTCAGCGCTTGCCGGTGCCATTTTCAATGCCGCTGTAGATGCCATCATGGTCATCAACGCACGCGGTATTCTCCAGGCGGTTAACCAGTCTACACAAACGCTTTTCGGCTTCAGTTCGGACGAGATGCTCGGCAAGAACATCTCCATGCTGATGCCAGCACCGTATGCCCAGGAGCACGACAGTTATTTAAACAACTATTGCTCCAGCGGTGAGCGCAAGATCATCGGCATTGGCCGAGAGGTCACGGGCCAGCGCAAAGAAGGCAGCTGCTTTCCGCTGCATTTGAGCGTCAGTGAGTTCAGTCAGGATGGCCAGCAGTTATTCGTCGGCATCTGCCACGACATCAGTGAGCGCCGCAAGTTCACCGAGCACATTGCCTTTCTGGCCAAATACGACGGGCTTACCGGGTGTGCCAATCGACGTGAGTTTATTGAAGGGCTGTCCAGAGCCATTGAGGCTTGTCAGACCAGTGGGCGGAAAATTGCGGTGTTGTTCATCGATCTGGACGGTTTCAAGCAGATCAACGACAACCATGGTCATCAGGTTGGCGACCGCTTGCTCAAGCTAACAGCTGAGCGCTTTCAGAAAACCTTGCGCGATAGTGACTTATTAGGTCGGGTGGGGGGAGACGAGTTCGTCGTCTCTATCATTCTAGATTCCAAAGGGGAAACAGCCTCCCACATCGCCGCACGGTTGATGGAGGCGCTGAAGGAGCCATTCGTCATTGATAATCGGGCACTGAGTGTTGGCGCAAGTATCGGCATCAGCCTGTACCCCGATGACGGTCTGACAGCCGATGAGGTGATGAATGAAGCTGATATCGCCATGTATCAGGCCAAGGTGGAAGGAGGCGGCTGTATTCGCCTATTCGATCAAGCGTTACGTGAACGATCCGAGCAGGTCTATCGCCTGCTCAGTCGCTTGCGCAAGGCCATTTCGCTAGAGCAGTTCGAGTTGCATTACCAGTTGCAGTTCGATATGCAGACCTTGCAGCCGTGCGGCATGGAGGCCTTGCTGCGTTGGCGTGATGGCGTTAATGGCCTGGTGGCACCTGATCAGTTTATTCCTGTAGCACTGGAATACGGCCTGATGCCGACTATTGGACGCTGGGTCATTCGCCAGGCGTGCAAAGACAATATGACGCTAATCGAAACGGGCCTGCTGGATGTGGTGGTAGCGGTCAACATCTGTGCCCCGTTGTTCAGTGAAGCCGGATTCTGCGCGCTGGTTCATCAGTTACTTGTCAGCACTGGACTGCCGGCTGAGCGTTTGGAGCTTGAGATCACCGAAGATGTGGCAATGAACTCTTCGGCCCAGGTATTGCAGACCTCGGATGAACTGCATAAGGCCGGTATCCGTTTGGCAATGGATGATTTTGGCATCGGCTTTTCGTCGTTGAACCGCTTGAAAAAGTTGCGGTTTGACAAGCTGAAGATCGATCGATCGTTCGTTTCTGGTCTTTTTGAAAGCCGTAGCGATCAAGCTATCGTGCAGGCCATTCTCGGTATGGCCAAAGGACTCAGCATGCGCACGGTGGCTGAGGGGGTTGAAACGGAGGAGCAGCTAGCCTTCCTGCGGGAGGCAGGATGCTCTCAGGGGCAAGGTTTCTGGTTTGCCAGGCCGATGCCACTACCTGAACTAATTGAGTGGTTGCGGGAGCGGCGTTAGCAGGGCAAACACTTGCCGTTGCACCGGCCCCAGTACGCCTCACTGGACATGATCCTATTGATCGCCCGCCTTGAAGTCTTAATCGGCGGCCCCTTGAAGAGTATCTGGGAAGAGGCTCATAACAAGCTTGGCCTTGTTATGAGCAGGCCACGAGCAACTTTACAGGGAACGTTCTCAATCAGGCCAATCACACTCCTTTGCATTACTAGCGGCTATACCGCACATACATACGGTGCCAACGGTCATAGGCTTCTGGAGTGTCGTGCCAGAGAGGGCCGATTCGGGCAATTCAGAAGAACACCGTCTCGACAAAGACCTCAACTATCTCTGGCCGCCAGTCACTGTCACTGAATTTGCCCATCAATAACACCTCGATTCATTGCCAGTGATCATCACGCAGCCAATACCGACAAATCCCAACTACAAAAAGCGGCGAGATACTGGCGGCACCTTCGGCATCAAATGAGAACACCGCCTAGCACGCTGAGCGCGCGATTGCATGGGTGCAGCACAGGTACGATTCGTCCCAACTCTTGCCGGTCAAAACCATCAGCGCGGTGGATCACAATCACTGGAAAGGATGGTCAGAATCTCCAGCATGAATGGGCCACAATCTCTGGAACTGAGTGTCAGCATCACTGGAATACACAGGCTGCAACAATGAGCAGTTGTAACCAAAGAGGCAGCTCGGTGGGGAACCCGCTCAGTTCCGCAGGCACTAGGTCCCCCAAGCGCGATAGTACGGTGGCAGTGAACTGGATGACCGACAAATTCACTACAAGGTGAATCAGGTCCGTCAGGGTATCGTCATGATCGTCTAGCCAGTCCTGCCGAAACGGCTGAAATCGCTCCAAGCCAGCTACGCAGCCGACTCCCAAGGCCGCTAATATGGCTGTACTCGGCCAGTAAGGAATGCCTTGATAGAGCAGCCAGACCATACCGGCCGATACGCCACCGAAAATGGCTGGATAACTAAACCAGCGAAGTAAAAACCTCGAAGTGCTGCCCATCGTGAATCCTCCATGCAGTAGGTTTCACTCTGAACTGTCCGGCCGCTATACGCTTGAACGAAGGAGCTGATCACTTGGGCTGCAGATACGCAAACCGCATCGGCGGAAGCATCTCAGTTGAAGTGAATATCAGCTTGTTAGTTTCACGTGACCGAGTGCGGAAGAGGGATCGAGCCCAAACAACGCCCGAAAAGAGCGTGAAAAATGGGCGGCATCGGCAAATCCAGCAGCATAGGCGGCGGCTGTCAGATTGTGGCCGATAGACACAAACCGTAGCGCCACGACCAGCCGGCTCCACTTGCGATAGCTACGCAGTGGAAGACCAGTTTGCTCAACGAACCAATGAGAAAACCGGGTGGGCGACAGATGTACAAGCTCGGTAAGCGTCCAGCCAAGTCACCTTCCGAACTCCAGCATTAAGGGCGATGGTGTCCGCGTATTTTTAAGCGGACGCGATCGTCCTTAACGTTAGGATTTCCATGCGCCAACGAAGCTCTTACCCCAAACCGTTCAAGGTCCAGGTCGTTCAGGAATGCCTACAACCGGGTGCGACCGTCTCCAGCGTTGCCATCCGCCATGGCATCAACGCCAACGTCATTCGAAAATGGCTACCGCTTTACCGAGATCAGCTACCCGCGGTGTTGTCGGCGTTCGTTCCATTGAGGGCTACGCCCAAACGGCCGACAGCATCGGTGATTATTGAGCTATCGCTTGGCGAGCAGTCAGTCACAGTGAAATGGCCAGTGTCCGATCCTGACGGCTGCGCCCGCTTTGTCCGGGGGCTTGCCCCGTGATCCGCATCGATAGCATCTGGCTGGCCACTGAGCCGATGGACATGCGCGCCGGCACCGAGACCGCATTGGCCCGTGTAGTGGAGGTATTCGGTGCGGCGAAGCCGCACTGTGCTTATCTGTTCGCCAACCGCCGCGCCAACCGCATGAAAGTGTTGGTGCATGACGGTGTAGGGATCTGGCTGGCCGCGCGGCGATTGAACCAGGGCAAGTTTCACTGGCCAGGCATCCACCGCGGCTCGGAAGTTGAACTCGACACCGAGCAGCTTCAGGCTTTGGTGCTCGGTTTACCTTGGCAGCGGGTTGGTGCAGCCGGTGCGATCACAGTGCTGTAGCGCCGGCCATTAGCCCATCGCTTTATCTGCGCTGATCGCCTGCTCTGGCACAATCAGCGGCATGACTTCCTCGCCCAATCTCGACCAACTGACACCTGAGCAACTGCGCGCACTCGCTGCGCAGTTGCTGTCGCAAGTCGACACGTTGGGTAAGACGGTTGAAACGATGGGCAAGAAGATCGACCGCGATCAAACCGTCATCGAGCAGCTCACCCATGAAATCGCCTGGTTCAAGCGACACAAGTTCGCCAAGCGTAGCGAGCAACTAAGCCCTGACCAGGGTAGCCTGCTGGATGACCTGCTCGACACCGACATCGCCGCCATCGAGGCGGAGTTGAAAGCCGTCAATCCTCCGGTTGCTCCAGCCGAACCGCGCCAACAACCCAAGCGCACAGCGCTGCCCGCGCAATTTCCGCGAACCGTGATTCGTCACGAGCCGGAGAACACCCAGTGCGCCTGCGGCTGCCAGCTGCAACGCATCGGTGAAGACGTCAGCGAAAAGCTGGATTACACGCCGGGCGTGTTCACCGTTGAGCAGCACGTGCGTGGCAAATGGGCCTGTCGCCAGTGCGAAACCCTGATCCAGGCCCCTGTGCCGGCCCAGGTGATCGACAAGGGCATCCCCACCGCTGGCCTCCTGGCTCACGTGATGGTGGCCAAATTCGCCGACCACCTGCCGCTGTACCGGCAGGAGAAAATCTTTGCCCGTGCCGGCCTGGCCATCGCTCGCTCGACACTGGCGCAGTGGGTCGGACAAACCGGCGTGCAGCTCCAGCCGCTGGTCGATGCCCTGCGCGAAGCCGTGCTGGCCCAACGCGTGACCCACGCTGACGAAACCCCGGTGCAAATGCTGGCCCCTGGCGAGAAGAAAACCCACCGGGCTTACGTCTGGGCATACTGCACCACACCCTTCGCCGACCTGAAGGCCGTGGTGTATGACTTCAGCCCCAGCCGGGCTGGTGAGCATGCGCGCAATTTTCTGGGTCAGTGGAGTGGCAAGCTGGTCTGCGACGACTTCGCCGGCTACAAGGCCAGCTTCGAGCAGGGCATCACCGAAATTGGCTGCATGGCCCACGCCCGCCGCAAATTTTTCGATCTGCACGCAGCGAACAAAAGCCAGTTAGCCGAACAGGCGCTGCACTCCATTGCCGGGCTGTATGAAATCGAGCGGCAAGCACGGCACATGAGCGATGAAGAACGCTGGCGAATACGGCAGGAAAAGTCTTCACCAATCCTCGATGCGCTGCATAACTGGATGCTGGCCCAGCGTGATCGGGTGCCCAACGGATCAGCCACGGCAAAAGCCCTGGATTACAGCCTAAAACGCTGGTTAGCGCTGACGCGCTATCTGGACGACGGCGCCGTGCCTATCGACAACAATCAGGTCGAGAACCAGATTCGACCATGGGCCCTTGGACGCTCGAACTGGCTGTTTGCCGGGTCGCTGCGCAGCGGCAAACGGGCGGCGGCGATCATGAGCCTGATCCAGTCGGCGCGGATGAATGGGCATGATCCGTACGCCTACCTGAAGGATGTGCTGATGCGGCTGCCGACACAGCGGGCCAGCGAGATTGGCCAACTACTGCCGCATCAATGGGCACCCGCCTGAATTACGCAAGGTGAGTTCGGCAGACGCTTACAGTTCCGCGCCCCCAGCGACCGTTGATGGCGCTCATGGTGCTCACCAAGTCCGGCGTTAGCAAACATCGGGTTGCTTCTCTGTGTCATGGCGATTCGCCGCCGGCAATTTATCGCCTAGTGCTGACGAGCTGCTGTGCCAAAAAAGAGTTACGGAAGTATTCGCGGAAGGCTTTCATTGGCGCGGTACATGGCCAGATCTGCATGCATGATGAGATCGTTCGTGCATTGCCCATCTTTGGGCGCGATGGCGACCCCCAGGCTGGCTGACACGACTAGGCTGTGCCCTAGGATTTCAATGGGGTGCGTGAACGGTCTCCTGGACACGGGCTAACTCACGCAGACGCTTGTCGAATGAGCGACTAAAACAGATCTCCAGTCTGAGTTCGATCTCATTCAGCGACGGCTTTATAACCTTCGCTGACAACTTCATTTTCAGCTCAGCCTTACACGCTAATTTCCCCTTATGTTCGGGTGATCGGTTCCGGCTTACCAAACAGGTAACCTTGGAACGCTCGGCAGCCGATAGCAATCAGCAACTCCAGTTGTTCGCGCTGCTCCACGCCTTCGGCTACAACCTCCAGACCGAGGTTTTCCGCCAGGGTGACTACGGTACGGGCGATGGCGCTGTCGGTGCTGTCGGTCAGGATTTCGTCGACGAAGGACTTGTCGATCTTCAATTGATCCAGCGGCATGTGCTTGAGATAGCTCATGGACGAATAGCCGGTGCCGAAGTCGTCCAGTGAAAAGCGCACACCGATCTGGCGCAGTGCCTGCATCTTGCCGATGGTGACCGTCAGGTCGTGTTGCAACATGGATTCGGTGATTTCCAGGCGCAGGCGGTTGGCCGGTGCGCCGCTGCTGGCCAGCACTTGTAGCACCTGCTGGACGAAATCGGGCTGGCTGAGCTGGCGCGCGCTGATATTCACGGCAATGGTCCAGGCCTGGCGCATGGGGTCGTGCTGCCACTCGGCCAGCTGGCGGCAGGCTGTGTCTAGCACCCACTGGCCGATAGGGATGATCAGGCCGCTTGCCTCGGCCAGGGGGATGAACTGCGCCGGGGATACCAGGCCGCGCTGCGGGTTTTGCCAACGCAGCAGGGCCTCAAAGCCGAGGATTTGCTGCTCGGCGTCGACCACCGGTTGGTAGAACAGGCGCAGCTCATCCTGCTCCAGGGCCAGGCGCAGGTCACGCTGCAACTGGGTGCGATGGTTGATCTCGCTCTGCAGGGCGTTATCGAAGAAGCACAGCTGGTCGCGCCCGGCATCCTTGGCCTTGTACAGCGCCATGTCGGCCTGCTTGATCAGTTCGTCGGCGTTCTGCAGCGTGCCATCGAACAACACCACACCAATGCTCGGAGTGATCTGCGCCATATGCTCGTGGAGCTGATAGGGCGCGGACAGCACCTGGCGGATCTTCTCGCCAGTATCGCTGGCATGGTGCATGGCGCTTTCCTGGCTGTTGCCCAGCTCTTCGATGATCACCACGAACTCGTCGCCACCCAGGCGCGCCACCGTGTCGCTCTGGCGCAGGGTGCCCTGCAGGCGCACGGCCACTTCCTTGAGCAGCTGGTCGCCGATCGGGTGGCCGAGGGTGTCGTTGATTTCCTTGAAGTGGTCCAGGTCCATCAGCAACAGGGCGCCGTGCTGATTATGCCGTTGGCTGTTGTGCAGGGCGCGGATCAGGCGTTCGCTCATCAGGCGGCGGTTGGCCAGGCCGGTGAGGGCGTCGTGCAGGGCCATGCGCTGGGCGGCTTCTTCGATGCGCTTGCGCTTGGTGATGTCGGCGCGGATGGCGATGTACTGCTCGGGCAGGCCATCCTTGCCGATGAAGGGCATGATGGTGCTCTGCACCCAGTACAGCGAGCCGTCCTTGGCGCGGTTGCACACCTCGCCACTCCACACCTCGCCATGGCTGATGGTGCGCCACAGGTCCTGGAAGAATTCGCGTGGATGATGGCCGGAGTTGATCATTTTGTGGGTGCGGCCGACCAGCTCGCTGCGGGCGTACTGGGAGATGGCGCAGAACTTGTCGTTAACCTGGGTGATTACTCCGCGGGCATCGGTGATGGCGACGATGGCGTGGGCATCCAGGGCGGCCTTGATCTCGGCGATTTCACGCAGTGAGTCAATCAACTGTCGGCGATTGTGCTCGCGTTCGCTGGTGTCGGTGAAAATCGCCAGCACCCCGGCTTCGCGGCCGCTGACCTGGCGTTCCGGCACCACCAGGCAGGAGGCATAGGCGCTGTTGCCGTCCGGGCGGACGTATTCCAGATCCAGGTCACTGCGCACGCCTTCCAGGGCTTTAAACAGATGCGGTTTGATCTGCTCAGCGACGTCGCTGAGTAGCAGGTCGCTGATGGTTTCACCGATCAAGTTTTCCGGATGGCGATCCTGGCTGCGGATTAGCGTCGGGTTGGCATAGCGCAGGTGCAGGTGCTCATCCAGGCGGGCGATGCCAACCGGCAGGTTGCTCAGCAGGTTGTGCAGTTCGGTTTCCTGTTCGCGAATGCGCTGCTCACGCACTTCCAGCAAACGATAGGGTTTGCGCACGGCAATCTGGAAGGCAGCCAGGTAGAAGAAGCAGTAGGCGGCCACCTTATAGATGTGGCCGAACAGGTTGATGAATTCCGAAGTCGTTCGGTATTGGGTAAACGCCAGGCCGCCCATCGCGGTAATGAAACAGGCCGCGCCCAGCCATAGATCGCGGCTGCTCTGAGTCTTGCGGCTACGCAGGAAGAACCACAGGGCCAGGCCCAGGTTGGCGACGCACAGGATGAGTTCGCAGGTGTTCTTCAGTGGCGTCAGGCCGCTGCCGGGGATATAGCTCAGCGGCAGCCATTGTGGGCGCTGAGTGGCGATCAGGAACAGGGCGGCGACCAGGACAATGCCTGCTATCAGCCAGGCATTGCGGCTGCCGGGTAGGCGCAACGACAGGGCTGCCAGGCAGAGAACGGCCACCTCGACCGCACGGCTGCTGAGCCAGAAAAAGATCGCCGTGTTGGTACTGCCATCCACCACCAGCCCCGGCATGCCGGCGAAATACAGGGTATGCAACATGTCCAGGCCGGCCACGCTGGCGAAGCCGAAGACCAAGGTCTGGGCTATGGGCTCGGCGTCATGATCAGGGGTATTCCAAGCAATAGTCACAATCATCAGCGAGACGCTGATGGCGAACATTTCCAGCAGGATATGCACCGAGAGGTAGTCGGCCGGACGGGCAGTGAAGATGGCAATCGGAGGCAGGCTCAGGGCCAGGGCCATCAGTACCAAGGCCAGGGCGCAGGTGCTCAGAGCCAGACTGCGGTGGTTCAGATAGAGAGGCTGCAAGGCGTTATCCGGGGGCGCTGCTAGCGCCCGTTGTGCAGGATTATTAACTGTTGAAACGCTCGACCAGCGCGTGCAGGGAGCCTGCAGTGGACTGTAGCTGGCTGCCTAGGCGCGCGCTATTGCCGGTGACTTCGGCATTGTCGTTGGTGGCCTGGGAAATCGAGTTGATCTGCCGGGCAATATCCTCGGCGACCAGGCTCTGCTGTTCGGCAGCAGCGGCCATTTGCTCGGCCATCTGGTGGATATTGTCGACGGTCTGGCTGATGCCTTGCAGCGATTGTTCGGTTTGCGCTACCCGCGCCACGCCGTTACGCGCTTCCTCGCTGCCGGCGCGAGCGACGCTCAAGGCACGTTCGGTTTCCTTATGCAGGCCCGTGATGATGCCCTGGATGACGTCGGTAGACTGGCGGGTCTTGGAGGCCAGGGCGCGCACTTCGTCGGCCACTACGGCAAAGCCACGGCCCTGCTCACCGGCGCGGGCTGCTTCGATGGCGGCATTCAGGGCCAGCAGGTTGGTCTGCTCGGCAATCGCGTGGATCATGCTGGCGGCTTGCTGGATGGAAGCGGTTTCATCGGCCAGTGACTGCACCGATTGGCCGATGCCATCGACAGTCTGCGCCAGTTGCTCGATGACCTGGCGGCTTTGCTGCGACTGCTGGGCGCCGGCCATAGCCAGTTCACTGGCCTGACGTGCTTCCTGAGCGGTTTGCTGGACGTGGCTGGAGACCTGATTGATCGACGCGGCCATCTCGTGCATCGCCGTGGCGGCCTGGTCAGCTTCATTGCGCTGGGCCTGCAGGGCACGTTCGGCCTGCTCGTTGAGGCGGCCGTTTTCCTTGGCCAGGGCGGCGGTCTGGTCGGCGAAATCTCCCAGGCGGCAAAGCGCCGTGCGAATCCGTGCATCCTCGCTGATCAGTGCCAGGTGCAGCAGCGCCAGTGGCCCGGAGGCATCGCTGTAGGTGCGGGCCACCAGCGGGCTGTCGAATGTTTTTGGCGCTACTGCACGAGCCCGGCCGAGCAGCTGGCTGGAGTTGTGCAGGCTGGCAAAACCCTGCAGCCCAAGCAGGACCAAGGTCAGCAGCAACGCCGTGCCGGGCAATTCCAGGCTCCAGAGCGCCGCGCCGCTCACTACACCGAGCAGCGGCAGCACGAAGAAGCGTGCCAGTTGCGCGAATGCCTCGCCACGGCCGATGGCCGGGCGCCCCTGGTTCAGGCGCGCGTAGAGCGCTTCGGCACGGCGCACCTGATCGCTGTTGGGTTTGCTGCGCACCGACTCGTAGCCTACGACCCGGCCGCTTTCCTGGATGGGCGTGACATAGGCGCTGACCCAATAGTGATCGCCGTTCTTGCAGCGGTTCTTGACGATGCCCATCCAGCTGCGTCCGGATTTTAGGTAGTCCCACATATGAGCGAACACGGCAGGCGGCATATCCGGGTGACGCACTAGGTTGTGCGGGCTGCCGACCAATTCCTCGCGGGTAAATCCGCTGATCTCGGCGAACTCGTCGTTGCAGTACGTGATGATCCCGCGGGTATCGGTGGCGGAAATGAGGTGCTGTTCTGCTGGGAAACTGCGTTCGCGGCCGCTGAGTGGTTGATTGATTCGCATGGGGAGGGCTCACCTGAATGATAGGCACATCGATAGCCTGGGAGGCAGTGGGTCTAGTCGGCTCTGTAAGCTGATCGTTTAGTCAAACTTTTTCACATTAGCAGGCACCCCTCTTGATGCTCCCCCCATAGAGGGGGGGCTAAAAGACAGGTGAACAGCCTGCTAGTCACAACTGTCGAAGAGTGCTCCCCCTTGATAGGTATTAGGGCTGGCAAACAGTTGTCGACCTGCGGCGGCAAAAGTTGAGTGCAGCACCTGGCCTTTCCGGTACGGTGCTGCCCCTATGTCTTACTCCGAACTCAGCGTTGAAGAGCGCGTCATTTAAATCGGTCATGCCCAAGGTTTCAGCCTGCGTAGGATTACCTGCTTGATCACCCGATCCCCTTCGACCATCAGCCGGGAGCTGCGCCGCAATCGAGATGCCTGCGGTTGTTACTCGGCCCGTGCGGCCCGGCAGCAGATGCAGGCCCGCCGCTAGGTTTGTCGACCGATGCGAAAGCTGTTGCTGGGTAGCGAGCGCTTCGAGTTGGTGGCCCATCTGCTGCGTGAGCGTTTGTCTCCCGATCAGATTGCCCGCAAGCATGCGCAGCATGAAGACTCCCAACCTCAGAGAGGCCTACGTCTGTCGCAAGACGATCTATAACGCGATCTATGCCCTGCCGGTCGGTGAACTGCGCAAGGAGCTTATCATCTGCCTGCGCCAAAGCAAGACGACGCGCAGACCGCGCTATGGCGGTGTGGATCGGCGCGGCCTGATCCCTGAGATGGTCAGCATTCATGTGCGTCCGCCGGAGATCGAAGACCGGCTGATGCCGGGGTATTGGGAGGCGACCTGACCAAGGGTAAGGCTAACGCCTCGTCTGTAGGCACGTTGGTGGTGCGCGCCAGCGCCGACCCACAGAGAGCAGTTCCTGGTAGATATGGTGATATTGCACCGTGTTGCGCGGTCGGCTACCAGGCAGCGGCGCTTTCGGTCGGCCAGTTCACTTTGATGGTACCGCTCGGGTGTGGGATTTCCAGACAGATAGTCGATGACGCGGAATCCGACTTTGTCCCAATAGCCTGCAAGGACAGAGGAATGAAAGCAGGTTGCAGCGCCATGGCTTTCTGCGTGTGCACTCGGATCCATTTATGGACGAGGTTTGCGTTGAGGCTGTGGCTCAGCGCAACGCTGGCAATCGAGGCCCCGGGCTGGGCGCACTCTTGAATAATCTGGGCCTTGAATGATTTGGAGTAGGAACGGCGTTGTGGCTGCATGAAAGACCCGCTTAAAAGGCTAGAAATGGTGTCCACTTAAATCAGGTGGACACCATCGCCTTTGGCGTCGGGGCCAGGAAGGTGTGTTGGCCGGACGGATACCAAGCTCGGCCAGTCGTATCCGATCATCGTGTCGCTCCTCCAGCGCCTGAAGCACTGCCCGCATACGCGGATCAGCTCCCTGCGGTGTTTTCAGGCCCAGCAGTCGCCTAACCTCCTCACGAACTAGATGAGCAGATACCTCCGGCGTTTCTAGTAGCTGCTCGATGGCAAACGTATTGCCGACAGAGATCGAGACCAACTGGGCGGCCGATATACAGCTCATAGCACGAGCCTCTTCCGACAGCGCATCAAGGTATATCGAAAGCACTTCAGTGCCTTCAATCTGATGCAGTGTGCCGGCCTTTATGCAGATGGCCGGTGCACTAAGCGCCTGACTCGGCCCTCGCACCGTCACTTGACCGCTAAGGCCAATGGTCACTTGGTGCGCCATATGGCTGTGCCGATCATGACTGCCGGCGCGCCCCAAGAATATCCCCAGCCCTGGCGATACCCAGGCTTTTCCACGCCAGCAGACACCCTCGGGAATGACCATTTAAGAGCCTCAGGCCTTTGTGTCGTGCTGATGTTCGATTTTGTGAATTTCGGCCTGAAAAGCCTCATCGAGCAGGCTCGGCTTCTTGCGCCAAGGCTGGCGGTCAGGCTTGCGCTGCGCGGCGTACAACACAATTTCACCGCCTGTGATAGTGACAAAGCTTTGTGCTTGTCGCTCAAGCTCCGCTCTTAACTCGTCTTTGGTCATGACGACCCTATGATGGTTGTTGGGGAAATTCCATGTGGAAGGCGGTGATGCCATTGCAGGAGGTGCACCAGATCTTTCCTTTATGGGACTCAACGATTGATCGAGTAATGGCCAAGCCAAGCCCGGCATTACTCGGACTGCCTTCACGGCGAGCCGGGTCTACTCGATAGAAACGGTCGAACAGTTTATCCAGGTGCTCCGGCTTGATGGTTTCGCCTGGGTTCTCGACGATGAGCGTGATAGCACTTGCAGTCGACTTTATCGTTACCGAGATCGTTTTCCCTGCAGGTGTATAGCGCAGTGCATTCGACAACAGATTCGAGATCGCCCGATCCAGCATCAGCTTGTCACCCAGCACGCTGCCTGAACCGGTCACAACCAACTGGATGCCATGCTCATCAGCTATTAGGTGGTAGTACTCAAACAGCTTGGTGACTACCTCGCTGAACTCAATGCGCGTCTGCTCGGGAATGATCAAGCCGTTGTCCGATTTAGCCAGGAACAGCATGTCATCGATCATGCGCGACATGCGTTTCAGATCCTCTAAATTCGAGTAGAGGTTCTCTTCATAGGCTTCGAGGTTGCGTTTTTGGGTGAGTACCACCTCGGTGTGCGTCATCAGGTTGCTGAGAGGTGTGCGTAACTCATGAGCGATATCGGCAGAGAAATTTGAGAGTCGAACAAATGCGTCGTCGAGCCTGGCAAGCATCGCATTAAACGAAGTAACCAACTGCTGAAGCTCAAGGGGGACGGGCTCAAGGGGGATACGTTCTTTCAGTGACCTCGCCGACATTGACGTAGCAACGAAGGTCACCTGCCGCAGAGGTCTCAACCCACTACGCGCCACAACCCAGCCCAACGCAGCGCTGACCAGTGCGCTAATGACCAAGCCAAGCCAGAACCACCGCTGCAGCGTTTCAAAGAAATGCACATGATTGGTCACGTCAAGGATCAATAGGGCCGTAAGGAACGCGGGCTGATC
This sequence comes from Pseudomonas sp., assembly GCF_030690725.1. Taxonomy (GTDB): domain Bacteria; phylum Pseudomonadota; class Gammaproteobacteria; order Pseudomonadales; family Pseudomonadaceae; genus Aquipseudomonas. The sequence continues at coordinate 20,688 of NZ_JAUYGD010000012.1, forward strand.
AGGGGTCGAAACCTGCGCAGTCATACCCCTGTACATGTGCCCGTTCTCCTCCCACTCCCACATACCGTGATCAGGGTTGAGGCGGTACTTTTCGGGAACATTGAACGCTTGTGGCTCGGCAAAAAGTACGGTGCCGTCGTTTGCAAGGATGACTGCAGCCAGGTCGTGGTGAGCTCCTAACAGCACTTTCAGCTGAGGCAACACTCCTTCAAGGTCTGCATGGCTCCGTGTATTACTCAGAATCTGCTGAGTTGATTCGAGCTTCTCATCCAGTGTCTGTTGGTCGAGCATCATGAAGTGATGTCGACTGAGCTCATTAAAGCTCAGGCCCGCCACTGTGAGGACTGCAATCACCGCAAGCATGAACATCAAGCTCATGCGCGCGGTCAGTGACAGGTGCTTCATTCCGACTCCGGAGCATCAAGCATGTAACCCATGCCGCGGGCGGTATGAATCAGTTTCAGCTCGAATTCATCGTCAATTTTCGCCCGCAAGCGCCGAACAGCGACTTCGATAACATTGGTATCGCTGTCGAAATTCATGTCCCAGACCTGGGAAGCTATCAACGATTTCGGAAGGACTTCGCCGCGCCGACGCAGCAGTAGTTCGAGCAACGCGAACTCCTTCGCCGTCAGGTCAATTCGCTTGCCACTGCGTACGGCACGTCGCTTCAGCAGATCAACTTCAAGGTCGGCTATTTTCATGGTGGTCTGCGTGGGCGAACTATTACCGCGGCGGAGCAATGTCCTGACGCGGGCTAACAGCTCAGAGAAGGCGAATGGCTTGACTAGGTAATCGTCCGCCCCCAGCTCTAGACCTTTCACACGATCCTCAACACCGTCACGTGCCGTCAGAAATAACACCGGGACATCCTTCCCTGCGGCCCGAATCATCCGTAGCACTTCCCAGCCATCCAGACCCGGCATCATTACGTCCAAAATCAGCAGGTCATAGGCTTCGCTCAGTGCATGCTGAAGCGCATCCGTTCCCGTCATAACGCGGTCGACGTTGAATCCAGCCTCAGTGAGACCCTGTTGCAGGTAAATGCCTGTTTTTGGTTCGTCTTCAGCGACCAGAAGTTTCATGCGGGCTGTGTTCCCAAATTTTGAGTGGCCTGAGTGTGCAGTCAAATCCCCCTCCCAACCAGAAGCTTACGCAAATGTAATCCTAGCCTCAGCTCTCTGTCAGGGTGCCTTGTCTAGGGTGCAGACATGAGCACTAGGTTGTGCTCTTGGCCCTCGAATGAATAACAACCAGAGGTGCCCAGTCACAGCGTCAACTGAGGAGACTGCCCTATGAAACTGCTTAAACCCTTATTTCTAGCTGGTTCGCTCCTGCTTTCTTCAGCTGTTCTGGCAGAGGGAGGGAGCGACCGCATCTTCGAACGCATCGAGAGCATGCGCGACAAAGCCGAAGCGGTGCTGATTCAAGCGGAAAAGGCTCCCGCCAGCGAGCGCCATGTGCATATGAAGGAGCACATGAAAATGCTCGACGAGATGATGAGTCAGCTTCACAACGAGCATCCTGCTCCCGGCATATCTACGGAAGAACATCTCGCGTGGATGGAGCGGCACGACAAATTGGTTGATGACGTCCTCGCGCAAATGATGCGTGAGCACAAGCTGATGATGGCTGATAAAGAGTGCCACCCATAGGATTCCCCATCTTCAAGGCCTTCATGATTGCTCCTTTGGCCTAGCGGCACCTTGACGGTGCCGCATTTTTTCAAGCTGACTAATTTGTAGTTTTGGGGTAAGCCCCCCGGCAGGACGCGGGGAATAGCATGAGATTTCCAACCACCTCAGTGAGGTCTCATCATGAAACGTTCACGTCCACAACTGTTGGTCACAGCACTTCTCTTCGCAGCTGTAGCTCAAGCCTCTGCGCAAACTTCCAGCAGCGCACCCAGCATTGGCCAGCAGGCCCAAGCGACCCCCGCTACGCGTACCGTTTTCATCAAGATGGATGACATCAGCTACGGCCAGAAATCTATCGATGTGAAGCCTGGCGAAACTGTCCGCTTCGTGTTGAAAAATGAAGGAGCGCTGATGCACGAATTCAATATCGGTAAAGCCGTATCGCAACTGGAGCATCAACGCGAAATGGCTGCTTTGTTCAAAGACGGCACACTGACGCCAACAGGCAAAGCAACGTCAATTGTCTGGCGTGAACGATCAGGCTTAGGGGACTCCAATCCACCGGGCATTCCTGAAGTCGTTCAAGCGATACATGATGATCCCAACGCCATCCTTGTTGAGCCCGGAACTACCAAGGAATTTGTCTGGACCTTCCACGACACGGCTAGCCTCAACTTCGCCTGCACCCTCCCTGGACATTATCAGGCAGGGATGGTCGGTGAGTTCGTAATGCGTTGAATCAAAAGCCGGTGCCCCGGCAAATGCCGGGCCGCACCTGACTTTAGTGAATCTTTCAGATATGTAGTTTTCGCGTAAGGCTACTAACAGCACCGCCTGGTTAACATCAATCTCGTTCCCAACAACTCCATTTTCGAGATTTATTATGAAAGCCAAACTCGCTTCTTTGTTTATTACCACAACCCTGATTTTTTCCGCCTCTATAGCCATGGCTAGCCCGAGCCATAGTAAAAGCGATATCGGTCAGCCTGGGGGCTCCACAAAAGCGGATCGAACCATCGAAATCAGGATGGGCGATATCTTTTTCGAGCCGAAGAGTATTGATATCAAAACAGGAGAAACCGTCCGCTTCGTACTCAAGAATGAGGGATCGCTGCTGCATGAGTTCAACTTGGGCATGGCAGCCGCACATGCCGCCCATCAAAAAGAAATGGCAGCAATGTTTCAGAACGGCACGCTTTCTCCAACTGGAGCACAGGACATGAGCAACATGGATCATGCCATGGGCGGGATGAAGATGGTCGGCATGAAACACGACGATCCAAACAGCGTCTTGATCGAGCCGGGGGCCACTGAAGAACTGGTATGGACCTTTACCAACGCAACGGGGCTTGAGTTCGCCTGCAACATCCCAGGCCATTATCAATCGGGAATGGTCGGCAAAGTGAACGTACGCTAATCATTGAGTTCGGATTGATATACGTCAATTGCTGGGACGCAGTAGAGACTATTGTCATTTGCTGTCCCACCAATACTGCCTCAACTCAAACGAGGATCGAGCTATGGACCACTCCCACCACCCAGGCTCTGAATTACCATTCTGGAAAAGCAAAACTGGCATTGCACTGATCATGTTGGCTGTCATCGGCGTTTTTTATGTGGCCCGCGAGCATTTTGGCCACATCTCCCAGGCACTGCCTTACTTGATTCTGCTGCTGTGCCCGCTGATGCACATGTTCGGCCACAACCATGGTGGGCATTCCCATCAGGGTGGTGCTGATACTCCCAAGGACGACAACCGGAAGTAAGCCCTATGCACACCACCTCGCGCCAACTTGACCATGAGCATTCCAAGCATCAGGAAGACCAACATGGGAGTCAGCACGATCCGGTGTGCGGCATGGCCGTCAAACCAGACAGCCCATTCAGTGAGAGCCACGAAGGTCAGACATACCGCTTCTGCAGCGCGAAATGCCAGGAGAAGTTCAGGGCAGCACCTACCCGCTATGTAAACCCTCCCCAGCATGCGGAACACCAGCATCATGAAGCTGCGCCTCCCTCACCAGGGGCCACAAGGACGGCGGATTACACCTGTCCTATGCATCCAGAAATACGCCAGCCAAAACCTGGCAATTGCCCCATCTGTGGCATGACCTTGGAGGCAGTGATCCCGGAATTAGAGGAAGAGGAGAATTCAGAACTCAAGGATTTCTCCCGGCGCTTCTGGTGGACGCTCCCTCTTACGATCATCGTGACTGTCTTGGCTATGGCCGGCCACTCGTTAACGCTATTCCATGGCGCAACGCAGAACTGGGTGGAGCTTGCCTTGGCAACGCCTGTGACGCTGTGGGGTGGCTGGGTATTCTTTGCCCGAGGCATCGACTCGATCCGTAATCGCAGCCCGAATATGTGGACACTGATTGGCCTGGGTACAGCGGCAGCCTACCTCTACAGCGTTGCCGCAACCCTGGCCCCACAGCTGTTCCCCCAAGCCTTCTTCCAGGACGGGCGCATTGGCGTCTACTTCGAGGCTGCGGCGGTAATCATCTCCCTGACTTTATTGGGCCAGATGCTCGAACTCAAGGCTCGCTCACAAACCTCAGCCGCTATTAAATCGCTATTGGGCCTGGCACCCAAAACCGCGCGGCGCATCAAACCTGACGGCCAGGAAGAAGATATTCCATTGACCCATGTGCACCTGGGCGACCATCTGCGAGTACGCCCCGGCGAGAAAGTCCCGGTGGACGGTACTGTTCTCGAAGGCGAAAGCGCCGTCGATGAAGCCATGCTGACCGGCGAACCGCTACCGGTGACCAAGCGCGTTGGCGATACGCTGATTGGCACGACCATGAATACCCACGGCAGCCTGGTAATGCAGGCGCAGAAGGTGGGCGCCGATACCATGCTGTCCCAGATCGTGCAGATGGTCGCCAGAGCACAGCGCTCCAAGGCACCCATGCAGCGTATGGCTGATGCCGTAGCGGGCTACTTCGTGCTTGGCGTGATCGCCATCGCGATCCTCACCTTCTTCAGCTGGGGCTTGTTCGGCCCAGAGTCGGGCTGGGTATTTGGTCTGATCAACGCGGTTGCCGTACTGATCATCGCCTGTCCCTGTGCACTGGGTCTGGCGACCCCTATGTCGGTGATGGTTTCGACTGGCAAGGCTGCAACCAGTGGTGTCTTGTTCCGCGATGCCAGTGCCATAGAGAACCTGTGCAAGATCGATACGCTGATCGTTGACAAAACCGGCACGCTGACCGAGGGACGGCCTGTATTCCATAGCGCAGAAGGTGCCGGCCCATTCGAACCGAACGAGGTGCTCCGATTGGCTGCAAGCCTTGATCAAGGCAGTGAGCATCCGCTGGCCCATGCGATCGTTGATTACGCCCGCACCCAGGGTATTGAGTTGGCCAAGCCGGACTCTTTCGAGTCGGGCTCCGGCATCGGTGTGCGCGGCCAAGTGGAAGGTCGGCAGCTGCAATTGGGTAATACAGCATTGATGGCAGACGCCGGAGTAGATGCCACACCTCTGAGTAACCGGGCAGAGCAGCTCCGCCTGGAGGGCATCAGCATTGTCTTCTTGGCGGTGGATGGCGTTCTGGCAGGACTTCTGGCGGTCTCAGATCCGATCAAACCAACCTCCAGACAAGCAGTCACCAGGCTTCAAGAGGTCGATGTGAAAGTCATCATGGCCACTGGCGATGGGCTTACAACCGCAAGGGCTGTAGCCAGGGAGTTGGGTATCGAAGAAGTCCATGGCGAGGTTAAACCTCAGGACAAGGAAAAGTTGGTTGCCGATCTGCAGAGCTATGGCCGCCGAGTAGCCATGGCTGGCGATGGCATCAATGACGCTCCTGCGCTGGCTCGTGCCGATGTGGGTATCGCGATGGGAACCGGTACAGATGTGGCGATGAACAGTGCTCAGGTGACCTTGGTCAAAGGTGATCTGATGGGCATCTTACGGGCAAGAACATTATCCGTGGCCACGGTAAAAAACATGCGGCAGAACCTAGCCTTTGCCTTCATCTATAATGCCATGGGAATTCCACTAGCAGCAGGGGTGCTTTATCCCCTGACTGGCCACTTGCTGTCGCCCATGATTGCGGCATTGGCTATGAGCGTCAGTTCAGCATCGGTTGTATTCAACGCATTGAGACTGCGGAAAATCCGCATCGACTGAAATGAACGTGAATCTAAAGCCAGTTGACAGGTATCAGTAATTCCATCAACTCCGAAAGGACATCTACCAGCGCTAAAAAACAAGCTTGACCTTACCATCGTGTCAAGGTCGATGCTCAGGTTACGGCATCTATGCCGCCTAACCAACGAGGTGATTTATGTTCGCTCTACAGGTATCAGGAATGGGTTGTGGCAGTTGCGTCAGCAAGATCACAAAGGCAATTCAGGCGGTAGATGAAACCGCAAAAGTGGAGATTGACCGTGCTGCCGGTAAGGTATCGGTAGACAGCCAAGAACCCGCGGAATCTATCCGCAAGGTGATTCAGGATCTGGGCTATACCGCGCAGGTCAGCCCGTAAGAGCCGACTGAGTTGTGATCGACTCCTTTTGACACCCTCAATCCGAGCTTTTGCGAGCGATGAGGTCATGGCTTCAGGGCCATGACCTCATTTGAAACCCTTGATCTCAGACCAGTACCGCTGTCTGTGCCTCGATCAGAGTTTCCACTGCCGCATAGAGGTCAACTTCCGTTTGCTGAGTTTTGATCGAGACCACCAGACTGTACCTTACGGTGTCGTCATATCGCTGCTGCTTAACAAGCGTTTTCCACCACCCCAGTGCGGGATAGATACCAAGCATTCCCCGTCCTGCCAGTTCAGCTGCAGTGCCTCGCCAGATGTCCGAATGTAGGGAGCCTCGATGCCGTGTCTGGGTTCCGAGCAGCCAGTTCGGATCTGAGCCGCCACCCTGGTAACCACCTTCCTCTTCATCCCGTGCACGCTTGTTGATGCGCTGGCGGAACTGGTCACGATCTTCGTTTGGGCGGCTGACATCGAAGCGTAAGCCGTGCGACTCGTACCGATAGCGCCCCTTGATACCGCGCTCGGCTATGCCGGGGTTTGGCTCTACGAAGTAGGAAAGTGTCACTCGCATTTCCACCTCGATGTTGCCTAGGTTGAGCAGTTCCTCCTGCGGCCAGGGAAGCAGATGAAGATGCATATCCCGCGCGGTGGGCGGCTTGGTGCCCTGCCTCATGAACGGCCTGAGATGGTCCTCGACAATCATGGTCAAAGAGTCGCCGGCACTCCATAGGGCACGACTCAGATCTGGTACGCCAAAGCCGCAGTGTTTAACCAGATTCTCGTAGCCTGCCTTGGTGCCAGCAGCAAGGAAATCCTGCCTCATACGATCAGGCCACTCAGCTGAGTGCACGATTAGAGCTCGTACAGTCTCGGGCCATAACTGTGGGTAGTTCGTCGATACTTGTGCGGCCATGCGAGCTGCTAGCGCGGATGCTGCGCTGGTGGCGCTGGTCGTCGTCAAAAGCCGTTGTTCTGGTTCGTGTGCCGTGGTGACAAGGGAAAGACAAGGCTCGGTGTAGGCTTGTTGCCCGTCTGTGGCCAGGTTGCCTCCTTCGAACACTACATCGGGTTTCAAGGGCCAAGCCGAGTTGCTCCAGGTCCCCGAAGTCGTACTGTATGGGCTGAGGCTGCCTGCGGCAGCGATCGGGCGCAACCCAGGGTTGGGAGGGTCGATAGTGACCTTCTGGGTGTAAGCGCCTACGCACAATGCGTTCCAGGCCTGGGCCGGATCATGGATTCCGTCGGTGGTGGTGTTATGCGGGTAGTGCGTGGCCTGGTTCTTGTCCGCATTGCCGGCGGACACGACGATCAGTCGAGGGTTAGCTCTCTCTCCCAATACGTCGGATGCGAGTTCATCAACTGCTGCTGACCATGCGGAAGGGCGGCCGCGGTCTCGGTCGTCGAGGCTGGTGATCGCCATGCTGTAGACCCTGCGCACTTCCGGCTTGGCGGTATCCGGCTGGGTTACGGCGTCGATCATCAACGCGCCGTAGGGCTCCTTTTGATTTCCCTGGGCAGCGGGGAGCAATTTCACCGACTCAAGGCGGTGCTCGATCGAAATCGGGTTCTGCCCATTGAGAGGGTCAAACAGATCACCATAAAGGGCGATTCCTGCGAGCTGTGTGCCATGACCCGTAGTATCCGCAACACCCCAGTTGTGGTTGACGGTGTAAAGGTCATTCGCGTCAATGTGCTGAGCTAAGAGTGGGTGGCCCCGATTGACGCCGGTATCTAGAAGGCAGACGCGGATACTGTCGTCCCCTGCGGGGGTGGTTCGCTCAAGCAGGTTCTCGACCCATTCTCTTTGTTCTAGCGGCGCAAGGGCATCAAAAAACTCGGCGGTGTCCTTGGCTCTACGAATCTCGGCGACTTCGTTGAGCAGCAAGAGTGACCGAGTGATGGCTGCTCGCGAGGCGTAGACGTTGAGGACTGTCCGCTCAGGAAACTTCAGCACTTTTTCGGATGTATGAAAGCCACATGCTTCGGCAACCGACTTAAAGCGGTTCAGCACTGCTTCACGGCCTTCCCTGATAGGCAACCAGAATTCCCACCAAATGGTTTCGTTTTCATCTGGCGGCAACACTGCGGGATCATCAGTCCACAGGGCGTTGAAAGCTGCGACTCGGATTTCTTGGATTGGATTCAGGAGCGGAGCGTTGCGCGGACTCCCCTTGGAGGTCTCCACCTCCAGGTATTGCCTGACGAGGTTCTCAAAGGCTTTGAGCTGACCATCTGGAACGAATACCGTGGCGAAGTCAGTATTCGTGGCGGGGTCATGACGCAGGTTCATGAGCTCAATGCGCTGAGCGCCTCGGGCAAGGCCTTCGAATGCAAGCGCGTAACCCGGCTCACTCCGAAATTCGATTTGCAGGCCGTACCCACCTTCGGGCCTGTCTCCTTGTCGCATTTGCCTTTCAGATGCTTCGCGCTGCAGCTGAACTGCAGAGGCCATCTGACCGCTTACATGTTGGAGTTGAGCGAGTAGCTTTCCGCCATGAGCCCCTCGATTTGGCGTGGGGTAGCGAGGGTCTCGTGTTGCTGATGCTGTGGATCGGAACCGTTCGGGTAGTCCCTGTCCCTGGAGATGAAAGTGAGGCCGTTGTCCGTTGATCGATTCCGTCATCTAAATGCTCAACTACGTTAGGAGTGCCGTCTCCCGTGGAAAGTCTTCCGTTCTTCAAGGTGCCTTTCCACGTCCTTGACCGCCATCTCGGTACGGTCATGAATGATCGTGTCCTTGATCGCGTCGTCTGCCGCCCTCGCAAGTTCTGCATGGCTGAGCCCCTCTGCGACCTTGCAGAGTTTGTCCCAGCTGCGAATCGACTTGGAAAAGTTCGCTAGTCGATTCTTGAGCACAGCCTTGGTCTGTTCCTGATTGGGCAGTCCGTATTCGATAACATCATCGAAGCGTCGGAACAAGGCGTAGTCAAGAATTTCAGGGTGATTGGTGGCAGCGATGATCAGGCTGTTGGATTGGTCCTGCTCGATCATCTGCAGAAAGCTGTTCAGGACGCGACGGATTTCGCCCACGTCGTTGGCAAGACCACGCTGGGAACCGATGGCATCGAACTCGTCGAAGAAATAAATGCCGCGAGTATCGCGAATGGCATCAAAAATCTGACGCAGCTTGGCTGCGGTTTCACCCATGTACTTGGTGATGAGGCTATCAAGGCGGACGATGTACAGCGGAATACCGAGCTCGCCGGCAAGCGCCGAGGCGGTCATGGTCTTGCCGGTACCAGGTGGCCCAACCAAAAGCAGCTTGCGGCGAGGGGAGAGGCCGTGTGCACGAATCTTCTCGAAGTTGCGCTGCTCATTGATGATTCTTCCAAGACGGGCATGAGTGGCCTCGTCCAGAATCATTTCCGAGAAGCGGGTCTTTGGAAGAGCTACTGACAGTAGGTTACTCAGCTCGCCGCGAGGCTGGCCGATGGGCACCGGCTGCCCGGAAGGCAGACGATTTTTCTTGGCCGAATCAATTATGGCCCGCAAATCCTCTGCAAGCTTCCCGTGACCCTGCTTAGCCTCATGGGCCGCCATCTGCATAGCAACGGCAAGGAAATGCGTGTCATCTCCCTTGATATGCGAGCGCAGAAGCGCTTTCAGTTGTTCGCCGCTAGCCATGGTTTCTACCTTCCCGTAGGGGTTAGTTTAATCGTTAAGACCCGCTTCTGACCTTGAATACGTCAACTTTTATTCACACAAGCAATCAGTGTCTGGCCTGAGTTCAACGCAATTCATTTAACACCGCGGCCCTGCCAAGGGCGGTGGCCATCCAGCTGGGAAGGCTCGCACGGACCGAACCTAGGCTTTCCCACTCCACCTTCGCTAAGTGCCGCCGAAGTTTCTGGGCCGAATTTTCAGCCTGATCTTCACCCACCCAGGCCATCGCCCTGAGCGCATCCCCAGCTGGCGTCGCCCCCAAGGAGAACAGCCAGTAGGGTGCGTGCTGGAAGTAAATTGTCCGTGAGCCGACTACCAACCGCTTACTGCGTCCTGTGGTGAGGTACACCTCTTTACTCGAAGCAACTCGCGTCAACCCCATTGATTTCGCGGCCTGTGCGCCATCGAGCGAGATGCACTGCTTGCCCTGAGCGGCGATTGATTTCACCAATGACTCTGCCGACGGGGCTCTGGCCTGGTCTTTTTCACGCACCGGCGCAACGTAAATACCGCGCGCTATTCGCATCAGTTGCCCGGCTTTAGCCAAGCGACAAAACGCCTGATCAACCGCCGCACGACTACCAAGGTGAAGAAATTCCTTGGGCGCAAGAACTCCACCCTCGCTTAGGGATTGGTTGCGCTCCAAGATCGCTTGCGGGATCGATCGCATATGAAAGCTCGGCTCATATCAATGTCAGATATTTAATTATATTTCTGACATTTGAGCAACAGCCGTTCATCTTCTATCCCCAGGGTTGGGCTAACCGGCTCTTTCTCATTGAGCTACTGGTGTTCCAGGCCGCGCTGAACGTCACAACGGTGCGACGGCTAAAGCGGCACAGCTGCTCGCGCATGTGGAACAGGCGCGAGCAGCTGTCACCCAAAAGTTCTTAGCGTGCGGGCTCAGCCCAGAGGCTGATACGGGTTGCGACAGTGCCGGCGGCAGTTCGAACTGGAGCGTCGTGAAATAAATCGCCCACAGGCCTTGACCTTCCCACACAGGGAAGCTTGAAACTTCTCTTCAACAGAAACATTCAAGGGATATTTCAATGGCTTCCGTTGCCCAACAAGACGTCAATCCATCCATGTCCTCAGTCACTCGCCTGAGCCTGCCCGTCGAAGGCATGACGTGTGCTTCGTGTGTCGGCCGCGTCGAACGCGCGCTGAAAGAGGTCACCGGCGTGCAGATGGCCTCGGTCAATCTGGCCACCGAGCGCGCCGACATCACTTTCACGGGGTTGGCCGACCCGCAGGCGGCTGTACACGCCATCGAGAGCGCCGGCTACACCGTTCGCGAAGAGACCACCGAGCTCGCGATCGAGGACATGACCTGCGCATCATGTGTGGGCCGGGTTGAGAAGGCGCTCGCAAAAGTCCCTGGCGTGCTTGAGGCCACTGTCAACCTGGCGACAGAGCGCGCGCGGGTGCGCCACCTTGCCGGTGTCGCCTCCACGGCCGACCTTGAAGCAGCGGTCGAACAGGCGGGTTACAAGTCCCGACGCTTGTCCGCCGAAACGCCGACTGCGGGCGATCAGGACGCCGAGCGTCGCGAGAGTGAGGCTCGGGCGCTGCGGCGCGATCTGCTTGTTGCATCCATCCTCACCCTGCCAGTCTTCATCCTTGAGATGGGCTCTCACCTCATTCCCGCCCTGCACCATTGGGTGATGGGGGTCCTGGGTCAGCAGGCGAGCTGGTATATCCAGTTCGCTCTTGCCACCCTGGTCCTGTTCGGTCCAGGCCTGCGCTTCTTCCGCAAGGGCGTACCGGCGTTGCTGCGCATTGCACCCGACATGAACTCGCTGGTCTCGCTCGGCACTGCGGCTGCTTACGGCTATTCGGTGGTCGCGACCTTTATCCCCAAAGTACTCCCGCAAGGTACCGCCAACGTCTATTTCGAAGCTGCCGTGGTCATCGTGACCTTGATCCTGCTCGGACGAACGCTGGAGGCGCGCGCCAAGGGGCGAACGTCGCAGGCGATCAAGCGGCTAATCGGACTTCAGGCCAAGACCGCGCGCGTCGAGCGCAACGGCGAGACGATCGAAATAGCGCTCGATCAAGTGGCGACAGGTGACGTCGTGCTCGTTCGTCCGGGCGAGAAGATTCCAGTCGACGGCGAGGTCGTCGAGGGCACCTCTTATGTTGACGAGAGCATGATCACCGGCGAGCCGGTGCCCGTGTCGAAGGGAGCGGGGGCAGAGGTCGTCGGCGGCACGATCAACAAGACGGGCGCTTTCAGTTTCCGCGTAACCAAGGTCGGCGCGAACACGATGCTCGCGCAGATCATCCGCCTCGTCGAAGAAGCGCAGGGTTCCAAGCTGCCGATACAGGCGCTGGTCGACAAGGTGACCATGTGGTTCGTCCCGGCCGTGATGGCGGCGGCCGCGCTGACTTTCCTGATCTGGCTGATCTTCGGTCCGGACCCGGCGCTGACCTTCGCGCTCGTGAATGCGGTCGCGGTTCTCATCATCGCCTGTCCTTGCGCCATGGGGCTGGCCACGCCGACCTCGATCATGGTCGGTACTGGCCGCGCGGCCGAATTCGGCATTCTCTTCCGCAAGGGCGAAGCCTTGCAGGCGCTGCGCGATGTGAGCGTGATCGCTCTCGATAAGACCGGCACACTGACTAAAGGACGCCCCGAGCTCACCGACCTCGTTCCCGCCGAGGGTTTCGAATACAACGAAGTGCTGGCTCTCGTTGCGGCGGTCGAGACCCGCTCCGAGCATCCAATCGCCGAAGCGATCGTCGCAGCCGCAAAGCAGGCGGATTTCACGCTCGCACCCATCGAGAGCTTCGACGCGACACCAGGCTTCGGCGTGTCGGCAAAGGTCGCCGGTCGGACAGTAGCTGTCGGCGCGGACCGGTTCATGACGCAGCTCGGCCTTGATGTGTCGAGTTTCCTGCCAACCGCCCGGCGTCTTGGCGAGCAAGGCAAGAGTCCGCTCTATGCCGCGATCGACGGCCGCTTGGCGGCGGTTATCGCGGTCGCCGATCCGATCAAGGAAACGACGCCCGCGGCGATTAAGGCGCTGCACGCGCTCGGCCTCAAAGTCGCGATGATCACCGGTGACAACACAGCTACAGCCGCGGCGATCGCCAAGCAGCTCGGCATCGATGAAGTCGCTGCCGAGGTCTTGCCCGACGGCAAGGTCGCAGCACTGAAGAAGCTCCGGATCAATGGCGCGCGAGTCGCCTTCGTGGGTGACGGTATCAACGACGCGCCGGCACTCGCAGAAGCGGACGTTGGGCTGGCCATCGGAACGGGAACCGATGTGGCGATCGAGGCAGCTGACGTAGTACTGATGTCGGGCGACCTGCGTGGCGTGCCGAACGCCATCGCGATCAGCCAGGCAACGATCCGCAACATCAAGCAGAACCTGTTCTGGGCCTTCGCCTACAACGCCGTGCTGATTCCGGTCGCGGCGGGCGCGCTCTACCCGGTGAACGGCACGCTGCTTTCGCCGATCTTCGCTGCTGCCGCGATGGCCTTCTCCAGTGTCTTCGTGCTCGGCAACGCGCTCCGACTCAAACGTTTCCGGGCACCTATGACGGTCGAAACCAGCACCGCGAACTCAGTAAACCTGGCGGTATCGACCAAGTCACGCCGGGTGTCCGAGCACTGATCTTGGCCCGAAGCACCTCTGCACTGAACACCAATACAGGTTAAGGAAGGAACTGCATGCCGAAACTTATTCACACGGAGATCCGGGTGACGGATATCAATATTTCACTGCGGTTCTACCAGCAAGCCTTTGGACTCAAGGAAACCCATCGCATTGAGTTTGACGATTTCTCCCTCGTCTATCTGCGCAATTTCGAGAGCGAGGCTGAAATCGAACTCACTTGGAGCAGCGGACAGGCCGAATACAGCCACGGCAGTTGTTACGGTCAGGTCGCGTTCGTCGTCGACGATCTGGGCCTGCATTTCAAACAGCTTTGCAACCTCGGTTTAAAGCCTGCACCCATCAAGGAGTTTAAAAGAGGAGACGAGCTGCTGGCCCGCTCCTTTTTTATTCAGGACCCCGACGGCTACAAAATCAAAGTTCTCCAGCGAGGCGGGCACTACCAGTAAAACCAAGTACCAGCAGTCCTATGCCAGTAACGAAGGCGGCGAGGAACAGGCCGAAATAACCGGATAACGCCCACATCGGCTAGGCGTTCAGGCCGACCCAGCCGTGGAAGCCGACGTAAATCCCCACACCAATGATCAGTACGCTGGATAGGTAAGGGGCGCGACGCGCCACAGCACCCAGCCAGGGCCAACGATTGGATGCCTGGCGTGCGCCGATAGCAGCGGCAGCACCAACGGTAACCAGAGTTATGGCCAGGCCGATGCTGAAACACAGCACCAGGACGGCACCCAGGGCGACTTCTTTCACTTGCAGGCAGAGCAGCAGCACGGTGATCGCTGCCGGGCAGGGAATCAGTCCGCCCGTCAAACCGAACAGGATGATCTGGCCGGTGGTGACATTGCGGTTGCTGAAGCGCTTGCGGATGTCGTTGGCATGCGCCCGTTCATGGGCATCCTGGTAGCCCTCCAGCGACAGTTCCAGTCCCTCCAACTCGGAATGATCATGCTCATGACCGTGGCTGTGCTCGCGGAACTCCAGGTCATAGTCGTGGGAGTGATCAGCATGGCCGAGGCTCAGGCGCGCAGTGAACTCATGGGGCTCGGGAACCTCGTCCAGTGACTCCAGGTAGTCACCCCGGTCGACGAAGCGAAACTGCTGGGCCAACCCATCGTGGCGAGTCGTCAGCAGGCTCACTTCGGCAGCCGGCCAGACATGGCCACTCAAGGCCTTCAGACGCCAGTGCGGAGGGATGCCTTCTTCGAAGATCGACAGCTCGATACGCCCGTGCCCGGTATCGATGCGCTGCGTTTCATCGTGGTGGTGCTCGTGTTGATGCTCATCACCTTCCTCGAAGCGCCACATCTGCTCGCCACGCCAGGTGCGCCAGAGCATCCACAGGGCGATGGTGATAATGATGGCGGCGGACGCGAGCTGGAAATAAGGCTCGGTAGTTTCGGCATCTAAATTCTGCCCTAGGTACATGCCGCCCATGGCCACCAGCCAGACTACGGCGGTGTGCGAAAGCGTTGCGGCCAGTCCCAGCAGAATGGCCTGCTTCACCGTGCCACGAATGGCCACGATAAACGCCGCCATCATGGTCTTCGAATGCCCAGGCTCCAGGCCGTGCAAGGCACCCAGCAGGATGGCGCTGGGGAAGTACAGCCAGGCCTGCGAGGCCCCCTGTTGCAGCAGTTCGGCGAAACTCGACATGGGAGGGGCCTAGAGGTACTTGGTGATTTGCTTGAAGTCTTCGAGTGATGCGCGCTCGCCTATCGCAAGCGCTTCGACCGTATGTTCCAGGCAGTGGTCGATATGGTCTTGGATAAGCACACGCTTGGCCTGGCAGACGGCTTTTTCCACGGCATGCAGCTGCTGGGCGATGTCTACGCAGGCACGGCTGTCTTCGATCATGGTGACGATGCTGCGCAGGTGGCCCTCCGCACGCTTCAACCTTTTGATGATGTCGCCATGACTTTGGTGCTGGTGGCCGTGTTCGTGATCGCTCATGTCTTGAGTCTCGTGCGTCGATGAATTACGCTCGCATGCTATCCCCCAGGGGGGGATATGGTCAAACCGACCACCCCTCCAGAAAAGCCACCCGCTTAGGCATCGAAAGAACCACAACATGCTCAGCAATCCCATCAGCACCAAGGTGATTTTTACCCTTGCTCTCGCCATATTGATGGCTTGGGCTGGACATACCTCTGCGCTGTTTATGGGATCGAGCCAGCCTTCCTTGAGTGGCAATGACGGTGCTCATTCGCATGCGCATGGTGACGAGACGCTGGCCTGTGCTGCGTACGGGGATCACTGCCACTCGCCGCTGACCGCCGACCATCTGCATGAAACACCACACCTGACTGCGCTGCTGAGCATCAGCACGCTGCCAGAACGTGCGCAGCCGATACCCGCCCCTCGCTACTCCATTCCTCCAAGCCCGATCTTTCTGATCGAGCGGCCACCGCGTGCCACATTCGTGCTCTGACACAGGCCGCTGTGCGGCCCAAGACCCCTTTAATTTAGGACTCAACCATGCATTCGCTATCTTTGGGCGCAATGGACGCATCTGTCGTGCGCCCGAATCGCTCGTTACTACTGCTGCTGCTGTTCACGGCATTGCTGTTTCTCGGCATGCCTGATGCGCTGGCCCACGCTGTTGCCGAGGGCGACAAGGGCTTTATCCAGGAAAGCTCCGGGGTGATGGTGCTGCCGTTCATCTACATGGGCGCTAAGCACATGATCACCGGCTACGACCACCTGCTGTTCCTCTTCGGGGTGATCTTCTTTCTCTACCGCCTGAAGGACGTGGGGCTCTACGTCACGCTGTTCGCCGTGGGTCACACCGTTACGCTGCTGTTGGGCGTACTGGCGGAAATCAACATCAGCTCCTATGTGATCGACGCCATCATCGGTTTCTCGGTGGTGTACAAGGCGCTGGATAACCTAGGCGCATTCCAGCGCTGGTTCGGCCACCAGCCGAACACCAAAGCGGCCACGCTGATTTTCGGCCTGCTGCATGGCTTTGGTCTGGCGACCAAGATCCAGGAGTACGAGATCTCGGCAGACGGCCTGATCACCAACCTGATCGCCTTCAACGTCGGCGTCGAAATCGGCCAGCTCCTGGCCCTGAGCGCCATCCTGATTGTCATGGGCTACTGGCGACGCACCGCCAGCTTCTGGCGTCATGCCTACACCGCCAACGTCGCCATGATGAGCGCCGGTTTCCTCTTGATGGGTTACCAGCTCACCGGCCTGATCGTCTCTCAGTAAGGAATTTTCAGCATGTTCAATACCAAGCTTCCGACTCAAAGCGAATTGCCGACCAGCCGCCAACTGCTGCGCTCCACTGTGATTGCGGTGGGCGTTGCCGCTGCCTTGCTCGTCACAGTGGTGATGCCCTCTGAGTACGCCATCGATCCCACGGGTGTTGGTCGCGTTCTCGGTCTGACCCAGATGGGCGAAATGAAGAAAACCCTGGCCGAAGAAGCGGCAGCGGATGCAGCGGTTCAGCCAGCTGCGGCTCCAGTCGCTCAAGCTCCCGCGCCTGTTCAGCCGGTAGTTCAAGAGCCTGTTGCAGCAGCACCTGTGGCCGAACCCGTAGCTGAGCCTGAGCCAGCCCTGAAGTCGGATGA
>NZ_JAUYGD010000013.1 GCF_030690725.1 Pseudomonas sp.
TAGCAGGCGCTTCGACTTTCAGGGTTTTCACGGTGGAAGCGGTGGAAACGCCCAGATCAGCCGGGGTAACAGTTTCCAGCGGCTTCTTCTTGGCTTTCATGATGTTCGGCAGCGACGCAAAGCGCGGCTCGTTCAGACGCAGGTCGGTGGTCACGATAGCCGGCAGGTTCAACGCAACGGTCTGCAGACCGCCGTCGATTTCGCGGGTTACGTTGACCTTGTCACCGGCAACTTCCACTTTGGAAGCGAAGGTGCCCTGGCCGAAACCAGTCAGCGCGCCCAACATTTGGCCAGTCTGGTTGTTGTCGCTGTCGATGGCCTGTTTGCCCATGATCACCAGCTGCGGCTGCTCTTTATCGACCACTGCTTTAAGCAGTTTGGCCACAGCCAGAGAGTTCAGCTCGTCGCTGGATTCAACTAGGATGGCGCGGTCAGCACCCAGCGCCAGCGCGGTACGCAGCTGCTCTTGAGCAGTGGCCGGGCCGATGGTTACGACAACGATCTCGCTCGCCACGCCTTTCTCTTTCAGGCGTACAGCTTCTTCCACGGCGATTTCGCAGAAAGGGTTCATCGACATCTTGACGTTGGCAAGATCAACGCCGCTGTTGTCCGCTTTGACGCGAACTTTGACGTTGTAGTCGACCACTCGTTTGACAGCTACAAGAACCTTCATGGATTCCTCGTTACTCTCCGGTGAATAAGAATGTCGCCAGAAGCGAACATGGCGGGAACTACAGACCGGCCGGAACCGGGAGTCGACCAATAACGGCAGACACAAAACCGCCCGTATCTTGACCGCACGACCTAGACTGGTCAATACAACGAACCGGCCAATCGTCAGCGATGTAGTAAGATTCTAACAGCCCTACAGAAAATTCAAACAAACGTTTGTATTGGCCCACCCGAAGGGTCTGGATATAATGCGCCAGCATCGCTCATGGAACGAGCTCGATCGCCAAATAAAATTAGAGAGCCCTGAGTAGGAGATTGCCTGTGGAACGCGAATTTATGGAATTCGACGTCGTCATCGTCGGCGCCGGCCCTGCTGGTTTGTCCGCCGCCTGCCGACTGAAGCAGAAAGCCGCCGAAGCCGGCAAAGAAATCAGCGTCTGCGTGGTCGAAAAAGGCTCCGAAGTCGGCGCGCACATTCTTTCCGGCGCGGTGTTCGAGCCGCGCGCATTGAATGAACTGTTCCCTGACTGGAAAGAGCTCGGCGCCCCGCTGAACACTCCGGTCAAGCGCGATGACATCTACGTGCTCAGCAATGCCGAGAAGGCCACCAAGGTTCCGGACTTCTTCGTACCCAAGACCATGCACAACCATGGCAACTACATCATTTCCCTGGGCAACCTGTGCCGCTGGCTGGCCCAGCAGGCGGAAAACCTCGGCGTAGAAATCTACCCAGGCTTCGCCGCTCAGGAAGCGCTGATCAACGAAGAAGGCGCGGTCTACGGCATTCTCACTGGCGATCTGGGTGTTGACCGCGAAGGCCACCCGAAAGAGGGCTACTACACCCCAGGCATGGAACTGCGCGCCAAGTACACCCTGTTCGCCGAAGGCTGCCGTGGCCATATCGGCAAGCAGCTGATCAAGAAATTTGACCTCGACTCCGAAGCCGATGCCCAGCATTACGGCATCGGTATCAAGGAAATCTGGGACATCGACCCAGCCAAGCACGAGCAAGGCCTGGTGGTTCATACCGCCGGCTGGCCACTGGATATCGTTGCCAGCGAAAACACCGGCGGCTCCTTCCTCTATCACCTGGAAAACAATCAGGTAGTAGTCGGCCTGATCGTCGACCTGTCGTACAGCAACCCGCACCTGTCGCCGTTCGATGAGTTCCAGCGCTACAAGCACCACCCGGTGATCGCCCAGTACCTGGAAGGCGGCAAACGCGTTGCTTACGGTGCCCGCGCCATCTGCAAAGGCGGCCTCAACTCGCTGCCGAAGATGGTCTTCAACGGCGGCGCCCTGATCGGTTGCGACCTCGGCACCCTGAACTTCGCCAAGATCAAGGGCAGCCACACCGCCATGAAGTCCGGCATGCTCGCTGCTGACGCCGTGGCTGACGCGCTGTTTGCAGGCAAGGAAGGCGGCGACCAGCTGACCGGCTACGTCGACGCATTCAAGGCCAGCTGGCTGTACGACGAGCTGTTCCGCAGCCGTAACTTCGGCCCCGCGCTGCACAAGTTCGGCCCGCTGGTTGGCGGCGGCTTCAACTGGCTCGACCAGAACATCTTCGGCGGCAAGATCCCCTTCACCCTGCACGACACCAAGCCGGATTACGCCTGCCTGAAGCCGGCAGCAGACGCGCAGAAGATCAGCTACCCGAAACCCGACGGCAAACTCAGCTTCGACAAGCTCAGCTCGGTATTCCTCTCCAACACCAACCATGAAGAGGAACAACCCTGCCACCTGAAGCTCACTGACCCGAGCATTCCGCTGAGCAAGAACCTGCCGATGTACGACGAACCGGCGCAGCGCTACTGCCCAGCCGGCGTTTACGAAATCGTCACCAAGGAAGATGGCGAGCAGAAGTTCCAGATCAACGCGCAGAACTGCGTGCACTGCAAAACCTGTGACATCAAGGACCCCGCCCAGAACATTAACTGGGTGGCCCCTGAAGGCACAGGCGGGCCTAACTACCCCAATATGTAAGAGCTGTCTCGTATCTGCTGCGCGTCGGCGATACAGCGTTAAAAATGGCCTCGGAATGCTCATTTACAACAGTAAACTCCGCTTCCTCGGCCATTTTTGCCTTGTCTCGCCCTAGCTCGCGAGATCCGAAACAAGCTCTTAAGACGCAAAAAGGCTCCCTCGGGAGCCTTTTTTATTGCGCTGAATACAACGGCTAGCGGGAGAGCCGATCAGTCCGGCTGCGGGCCGATGGGAAAAAACTCTCCACTGCTCCACACGCCGAGCCAGGTCTTGCCATCGATCTCGCGCGACACCGCCAGCTCGACCATCTGATAAAACACATTGCGGTGGATTAGCGCCTCAAGATTGGTCCGCACATGCACATAGGGCGCGGGCTCCTCGGTCAAGGCGTCCAGCTCGATTCGTAGCGGATGCTCGCTGCCAGCCACCACCTCGTCCTCGACATTGGTGACAAAGCGCAGCACCTGCGCCTCACCCCCACCGTCCACCTGCAGGCTGACCGCCACAAAGGGCGCGTCATCAACCTGGATGCCGACCATCTCCACCGGTGTCACCAGCACATATTTGTCGCCATCACGACGGATGATGGTGGAGAACAGTTTGACCATCGGCTTGCGCCCGATCGGCGTACCCAGGTAATACCAAGTGCCATCGCGGGCGATACGCATGTCGATATCACCGCAGAACGTCGGGTTCCACAGGTGCACCGGTGGCAACCCTTTGCCTTCGCCTTTGGGTATTTGCGCCAGCAGATCGCCGGCCTTGCCTGAATCAGTCATCAATCAATGCCCCAAGCCCAACAAACGCCGCGCGTAATCCTGCAGCGCCGGACCGATCAGGTCCTCAGGCTTGGCATCATAAAGCGTCAGGAAGCCTCCGCGGCTACGAATGCGCGTGGTATCGACCAAATAGCGGGTACTGGTCTCGATCAGCATCAACTGAATCACCCCGCGATCGGTGCCTAGGCGGTCCAGCGCCTCCTGATCCTCCCACTCCTCCACCGTGCCGATGCGGTCATCGGCATAGGCAAAGCGGCTGTACAGCAGATAATGCGCCCCGGCTTCACGGGCCGCAGCCAGGGACTCTTCCAAGCCAAGCGGCGATTGGGCGCGGCGCACCATAGGGAAGTATTCGATAAAGCCTTTGTAAGCTTCTTCGGCCACCACATTGGGCCGTGGGTGGGCACCGCCCGGCGGCACAAAATGGCCCTGGGCGATGTAGATAAAGGAGTCGGCCTGCAAGCGCCAGGGGCTGGCACGGCGCGTCTGGCTGTGATCGAGCACGCCGACATCACCCAATTGATAAATGGCCTCGTCAGCCAGATCACTGGCCTTCATGCAGCCGCTCAGCAGCAAAACGCCCAACATCAGCAACAGACTACGCATCACGCTTCTCCCGCAGCCGGTGACGGAAAACCGGCGGATAGGGCCTCAATGCAGATTTCACGCCAGTGCAGCGGCATCACAAGCCGCGCTGCCACTCCTGACGCAAGCCAGCCTGCTGCGGCTGCGCAATGGCCTGCCGCACCTGATCCAGCAAGCGCGCCTTATCTGCGCCCAGGTTGCCCTTAAGCACCAGGTAATTGGACGCATGATCACTGCGAAATACTGTATCGCGCAGCTCAAGGCCGCTCAGCAAACGTTCTACCTCGACAAACAACTGCTGCTGGTTGAGCGCCTGAAAATCGGCAAAGCCTTCGCGAAACCGCGCTTCGCCCTGGGGGAAACTGACCACCAGGGTCGAAAGAAACTCCGGCTGCGCCTCGTTCATCAAGCGCGCCGAGTTATCCGCATGCTGCTCGCTCAAAGTCACGCCACCGAGGCCGTTGAGAATCATCACCGAACGGCTGATCCCGGCCTGACCGAGCTTGTCCAACGCACTCAGGCTCGACTCGTAGGTTTCGCCCTTGTTAACCCGCGCCAGCACCTCGTCATCACCAGATTCGCAACCGACATAGGCCATGCGCAGCCCGGCGTCAGCCAACTCCTTGAGCTCCTCCACCGACTTCTTGCGCAGGTTGCGTGGCAGGCAGTAGCTAGACACCCGCTCGACTTCCGGCATGTGTTCACGAATCGCCTGCAGAATGGTTAGCAGACGCCGCGTCGGCAGCACCAGGGCGTCGCCATCGGCGAGAAACACGCGCTGCACGATCATTCGCTCACCGGTCAGGCGAATCTCTTCGAGCACCTGCGCCTCATCGCGGGCGCGGAATTTCTTCTGCTCCTGAGTGTACATTTCACAGAACGTGCACTTGTTCCAGGAGCAGCCATTGGTCACCGGCAAAATCAGCGAATGGGCTTCACTGGGCGGGCGGAACACCGGCTCGATATAGCTGATGGGGAAATCTTGCATGGTCTTCACTCAAGGCAGACGGCGGTCTTAGCCGCCAATAATCTTCATCACAGTTGCGCCGCCGGAGAACGCCATATCCTGTTTATCACCCAGCGCCTTGACCAGCAGGCCCTGCAGCGCAGGTAACGCCTGATGGCGCGGCTTGTCGAGCAGGTCGCCTATGTAGTGACGATTGCTCGAGGACAGGCAGCCATGCAGCCAGCCGGTCGAGGACAGGCGCAGGCGCGAACAGGTGCGGCAGAACGGCACGCTTTCATTGGCGATCACGCCGAAATGTCCAACGCCGGGGATGGCGTAGCGCAGCGCGGTAGCATCCAGCGCAGCGTGGGCCTGGACATAGTCGTAGCGGCTGCCGATCAGCTCCAGCAACTCAGGCATACCGACAAACTGACGCTGAAAGCCGTTGCCATCGCGGGCCAGATGGCCCATGCGCATCAGCTCGATAAAGCGCAGCTCGAAGCCATTGGCCAGGCAGTAGTCGAGCAGCGGCAGCACCTGATCAAGGTTCTGCCCGCGCAACGGCACCATATTGACCTTGATCTGCATCCCCGCCGCGCGCGCTTGCTGCAGGCCATCGAGCACTGTGGCCAGATCGCCGCCACGGGCAATGGCGCGGAACGCCGCAGCGTTGAGGGTATCCAGAGAAATATTCAAGCGGCGAATGCCGCATTCCAGCAACAGCGGCAGTTTGCGCGCCAGCAGCTGACCGTTGCTGGTCAGGCTGATATCGGCCAAGCCGAGCTGGCTGACGCCGCGCAGAAAGGCGTCGAGCTTGGGGCTGACCAGCGGCTCGCCACCAGTGATGCGCAACCGCTCGATGCCGGCGGCTTCGATCAGATAGGCCACACCACGCAGCATGCCCTCGGCCGACAGCTCGTCCTGCGCGGCTACCAACCGCTTGCCGTCAGGCACGCAGTAGGTGCAGGCATAGTTGCAGGCGGAGGTCAGGCTGATTCGCAGGTTGCGAAAACGTCTGCCCTGGCGATCAACGATCATGCGTGGCTCCAGCAAAGGTGAGCGCCGAGTATAGAGGCGCCGCCAACCCAGCAGAGTGCTTATCCACCCGCTGAATACCTCAGCTAGCCGGGGTGTCGCCCTCGCGTTTGCGCTTGTTGCCCATGCGCACGCCGATGTCCATCAAGAACTGGAAGAAACCTTCCTGATCTTCCAGCACATTGCTCCAGAACGGCGAGTGATACAGCGCCACAGCGCCGTGCACTAGCGCCCAGGCAGCGCAGTAATGGAAATATGGCGGCACGTCTTCCAGCTTGCCTTCGGCGATGCGGCCCTTGATCAGCTGGGTCAGTCGCTCGAAGTTGGAGGCGCGAATCTTGTGCAACTGCTCGACCATTTCCGGCACCTGATTGCCCTTGACCACCTTCTCTTCCAGGCGGTCAAACAGGCGGTAGCGCTGCGGATCGCGCATGCGGAACTCGAAGTAGGCGCGCGACAGCGCTTCCTTGTCACGGTCGACGTCGGCCGAGTGCAGCAACTCATTGAGATCACGCTCGTAGTCGAGCATCAGGCGCAGGTAAATTTCCGCCTTGGATTTGAAGTGTTTGTAGATGGTGCCTTTGCCAATACCAACCGTGTCGGCAATCATCTCCACAGTCACGCTGTCTTCACCCTGGTCGAGGAAGAGTTTCAGTGCTGTGTCGAGAATTTCCTGTTCGCGGCGGCGAAACTCACGGACCTTGCGGGGTTCTTTATGCATAAAAGGACTACGGGGTCAAAAAAACGAAGGCGCGTATTATGCCTAACTAACGGCAAATTGCACGGATCATCCGACCATGTACGCAGTTCATGACGAGTTTCCGCAACTTCCCGGTCTGCGTTATCTGAACCACGCAGCCGTTTCCCCCTGGCCACAACGGGCCGTCGATGCGGTCAGCCGCTTTGCCATCGAAAACGCACAAACCGGTGCGCGCGACTACCCAGCCTGGTTGCGGGTCGAGCGGCGCCTGCGCGAGCGCCTGCAGCGTTTGCTCAACGCGCCTTCCCATAGCGATATCGCCCTGGTGAAAAACACCTCTGAAGCCTTGTCATTCGTAGCCTTCGGCCTGGATTGGCGGCCAGGCGATCAAGTGGTGATCAGCGATGAAGAATTCCCCTCCAACCGGATTGTCTGGGAAGCGCTCGCCCCGCAGGGCGTCGAGGTCGTGCAGGTCAATCTGCATCAGGGCGATGCCGAAACAGCCCTGCTTGCCGCCTGCGGGCCGCGCACCCGGCTGATGGCGATCAGCGCCGTACAGTACGCCAGCGGCCTGCGCTTGGATCTGCCGCGCCTAGGCCAGGGCTGCCAGGCGCGCGGCGTGCTGCTGTGCATCGACGCGATCCAGCAGCTCGGTGCCCTGCCCTTCGATGTGCAGGCCAGCCAGTGTGCCTTTGCCATGGCCGATGGGCATAAATGGTTGCTCGGCCCGGAAGGGCTCGGGGTGTTCTACTGCCGCAGCGATCTGCGTGCACAACTCAAGTTGCATGAATACGGCTGGCATATGCTCGAGCATGCCGGCGACTACCAGCGCACCAGCTGGGAGCCCGCCCGCAGCGCCCGGCGTTTTGAATGCGGCAGCCCGAACATGCTCGGCGCGATGGCCCTGGAGGCCAGCCTGTCGCTGCTGGAAGAAGTGGGTATGACTGCGATCGAAAGCGCCCTGCAGGAGCGCATGCAGTGGCTGCTCGATGGGTTGGGGAAAATCCCTGGTGCGCACCTGCACAGCGCCGTGGAGCGTCAGCAGCGCGCCGGGATTCTGACCTTCAGCCTGGACGGCTGGGACAACTCGGCATTGTTCAATCAGCTGAAACAGCAGCAAGTGATCTGCGCGCAGCGCGGTGCAGGTATCCGCCTGTCGCCCCACTTCTACAGCGAACCCAGCGTTATTGAAGAGACGCTGGCGCTGCTGCGGCAGCTGGCGACTGCTTGAGGACTCAGCAGCGCACTCTGTATTCCAAATCCGTTTAAGAATGCCGGTAAACCGCCTGGACGTTCGCCAATCTTCACCAATACTGAGCAGTACTGGTGTGCGGCGTATCCCCCAAGCGCCCCGCCAGGCAAGGTACCGTGGACCGCGTACCTTGATTTACTCCTAATGGTCTTAACCCGGTCTCATCCCCCAGAGCCCGGGTTTTTTTTGTGTTCGACTTTTCAGGAAAGCTTGATCAAGCCACCCGAGCCAACGGGAATAGGCGTTTGAAATTGGCGCTGGTCTGTTCGGCCAATTGCTCGAAGCTCACACCACGCAGCACTGCCAGGTACTCGGCCACATCACGTACGTACTCCGGCAGGTTCGGCTTGCCACGATGCGGGATGGGCGCCAGGTAAGGCGAGTCGGTTTCCACCAGCAAGCGATCAGCTGGCACCTGGCGCGCCACTTCACGCAGCGCTTCGGCATTGCGGAAGGTGACTATGCCAGACAGCGAGATATAGAAGCCGATATCCAGCGCAGCCTTGGCCATTTCCCAGTCTTCGGTAAAGCAATGCAGCACCCCGGCCTGCGGCAACGCCGCTTCACGTAGCAGCGCCAGGGTGTCGGCACGCGCCTCGCGGGTATGCACGATCACCGGTTTGCCGGTAATCCGCGCCGCATCCAGGTGCAGACGGAAGGATGCCTGCTGCAGTTCCGCAGACTCCGGCTCGTAGTGATAATCCAGCCCGGTTTCGCCGATGGCCACTACCTGCGGATGGTTCAACTCGCCGAGCAGCCAGTCCAGCGCCGGCGCTGCACCGGGCTCAAGATCCAGCGGATGCACACCGACCGAGCAATCGACATCGGCATAACGCTCAGCCAGACCTTTGACCGCAGCGGCATTGTCAGCACTGACACCGATGCACAAAAAATGACCAACGCCGCGCGCGCGCGCAGCATCCAGCGCCGCGTCGAGCGAACCGCCATGGGCGGCCAGATCGAGGCGGTCAAGGTGACAGTGGGAATCAACCAGCATGGGGAACAATCACTTGAGAATCGGTGCCGCAGAGCGGGCACCGTCATACGGAGGAAAAACCACTTACATGGTGTGCGTCGGGCGATCCGAAGTCAGCGCACCGGCCAGGTAGGTTTCGATCTTGTTGCGCGCGGTGTTGTCGCCATCGTTGAACTGCACACCCACACCAGCGGCGCGGTTGCCCTGAGCGCCCTTGGGGGTGATCCAGACCACCTTGCCGGCGACTGGAATCTTTTCCGGCTCATCCATCAGGTTGAGCAGCATGAACACTTCATCGCCGAGCTTGTAGCTCTTGTTGGTTGGAATAAACAGGCCGCCGTTCTTGATAAAGGGCATGTAAGCGGCATAAAGCACGGATTTGTCCTTGATTGTCAGCGACAAAATTCCGTTACGCGGGCCCAAGTTAGGAGGCAGACTCATGCGGCATTCCTGATTTTATTCACTTAATGGCCGATTCTAGCCCGGTCCGGGCAAGCTTGCCCACTGCACCAGCAAGGCTTCGAGAAGCAAGACACGGTTAAGGTTAGCCTTGCCGAGGACTTTCTGACGCTGCGCCAGCAACCAATCCTGCATGTTCAGCACTTTCGGCTGCGGGGTTTTCTCTGCCAGGTACTGCACCACCTTGCGCATATCGGCTTGCCCGAGACCGCTTTCATCGCGGGTCAGTTGGTAGCGCAGCATCAGTTGCGACCACTGGCAGAACCAGTCGAACAACAGCTGCAGGGACACCGCATTCCAGCTTTCGGCCAGCTGGCTGGGCGCAATCTGCTGTTTGAGCAGCTTCTTCACCCCCTCAACCACCTGCGCACGCTGGGCGATAACGCCCTGCTCATGCATCTTCACCGCCGCCAACGGCGAGCCGGCGGCAAGAAACAGCAACTCGTTATGTTCTTCGGCGCTACAGCTAGGCAAGGCCTGCGCCAGCCATGCCAGGCTTATGGCCTCGCTTGGCAGCGGACAGGCCTGCTGCACGCAGCGGCTTTTCACCGTCGGCAACAGGCGACTGGGCTGGTGGCTGATCAACAGCAACACGGTATTGCCGGACGGCTCTTCCAGGCTTTTCAGCAGGGCGTTGGCGGCGTTGACGTTCATCGACTCGGTCGGCTCGACGAGTACCACCTTGCGCCCGGCCAGTTGCGCAGTCTGCACCACAAAACTGACCAGCTCACGCACCTGGTCGACCTTGATCGCCTTGTCGGCCTCTTCCGGCTCCAGAATGTAGTTATCCGGATGGGTACCGGCCGCCAGCAGATGGCAGGACTTGCACTGGCCACAGGCATCCAGGCCCGCGGGCTGCTGACACAACAGGCGCGCCATCAGCCGCTCAGCCAGCGCGCGCTTGCCGATGCCGGCGGGGCCGTGCAGCAGGTAAGCGTGAGCATGCTGGCTACGGCCAGCCAGTTGTTGCCAAAGCGAATCCTGCCAGGGGTAAGCGTCAGCCACGCTGCAGCTCCAGCAGTTGTGGCAGCAACTCATCCAGTGCGAGCTGAACCTGGCTCAGAGATTGCGAGGCATCAAGGATGCGGTAGCGCTGCGGCTGCTCAGCCGCGCGGCGCAGATAGGTCTGACGTACGGAGTCGAAGAACTGCCGGCCTTCCTGCTCGAAGCGATCCAGCCGACCTCGCGCCGCAGCGCGGGCCAGCCCCACTTCCACCGGCAGATCGAACACCAGGGTCAGATCCGGGCGTAACGCCCCCTGCACGAACTCTTCCAGTAAGGCGATACGCACCTCGGAGAGCCCCCGACCGCCGCCCTGGTAGGCATAGGTGGCATCAGTAAAGCGATCACAGAGCACCACAGCGCCGCGCGCCAAGGCCGGACGAATCACCTGCGCCAGGTGCTGGGCACGCGCGGCAAACACCAGCAGCAGCTCGGTGTCAGCCGCCATCGGCTCATCACTGGGCGCCAACAGCAGTTCGCGCACCCGCTCAGCCAGTGGCGTGCCACCCGGCTCACGGGTCAGCAGCACATCGATACCCTGCTCGCGCAAGCGCTCGGCCAGGTAGTCTCGGTTGGTGCTCTTGCCTGCGCCTTCCGGGCCTTCCAGGGTGATAAACAAACCGCTCACAGGCTGTCCTTACTGATTATTGGGCGCGACTGGGGCCGGGCTCGAACGATAGTCCGCGCGGCGCTTGAGCTGATACTCACGCACGGCGCGATTGTGCTGTTCCAGGGTGTTGGAAAATACGTGACTGCCATCGCCACGGGCGACGAAATACAGGCTGCTGCCGGCCACCGGATTGAGCGCCGCATGGATCGCCTCACGGCCGACCAGGGCGATGGGCGTCGGCGGCATGCCATCGATGGTGTAGGTGTTGTAGGGCGTCGGCTCGCGCAGGTCGTTGCGAGTGATGCGGCCGTTGTAGCGTTCGCCCATGCCGTAGATCACCGTTGGGTCAGTCTGCAAACGCATACCGATGCGCAGACGCCGCACAAATACCCCGGAAATCTCGCCACGCTCTTGCGGCACGCCAGTTTCCTTCTCAATCATCGAAGCCATGATCAGCGCGTCATAAGGCTCTTTGTAGGGCAGGTCCTTGGCGCGCTGCGCCCATTCTTCAGCCAGTACCTGCTCCAGTCGCGCATGGGCCTGCTTGAGCAAGTCAAGATCGCTCATGCCACGCACAAAACTGTAGGTATCGGGGAAGAAACGCCCTTCCGGGTTCAGGCCCGGCAGACCAAGCGCCTTCATCAGCTCGGCATCGCTCAGCTCACTCAGGGTCAGCTCAAGGCGTGTTTCACGCGCCAACGCCGCGCGCACCTGGCGGAAATTCCAGCCTTCAACCAGCGTCAGGTTGTATTGCAGGACTTCACCGCGTCGCCATTGGCCGAGCATATCCAACGCCGTGGCGCCGGGCATCAACCGATATTCGCCACTGTGCAGGGGTTGATTGCGCAGATTGAAGCGCCAGTAAAGGCGCAGCCAGAAGGCCTGATCGAGGATGCCATCGGCCTCAAGGCGATTGAGCACACCACCCGGCGTCGCGCCTGCCGGCACATCCACCAGGTACTCTTCAGTCAGGTTCAGCGGCTGATGCAGCGCCGTGTGTTGTTGCCAGGCGGCAAACGCCACCAGCAGGCCAGCCAACAACACACCGCCTTCCAGCAGCAGCAAAATTTTGCGTATCACGAATCAGCAGTCCAGTAGATCGCGGGCAATGGCCTGCAGTTTACGGGTGAGCGGGCCGACCGGCCAGTCGTGTGCAAGCAAAGCGCGAACTGGCCACACGCCGTAGACGCTGTTGCACAGCATGACTTCGTCCGCCGCCAGCAACTCGGCGTAGCTGATATCGCGCACCTGACACTCAATCCCAAGCGCGGCCGCCTTAGCCAGCAACTCAGCGCGCATCACACCAGCCACCCCACAACGCGACAGGTCAGCGGTAATCAGCACGCCGCCACTGACCAACAACAGGTTGCTGTAAACGGCCTCGATCACCCGACCGCTGGCATCCAGCATCAGGCCCTCAGCATGTTCGGCGTCCTGCCACTCGCTACG
The DNA here is from genome assembly GCF_030690725.1 of Pseudomonas sp. Classification (GTDB taxonomy): domain Bacteria; phylum Pseudomonadota; class Gammaproteobacteria; order Pseudomonadales; family Pseudomonadaceae; genus Aquipseudomonas. The sequence goes on from NZ_JAUYGD010000013.1 coordinate 12,452, forward strand.
CGCCAGCACCTGTTCCAGTCGATTGAGATGCTTCAGGCCCGCCAGCAGCGGCTGCTCGGCCAAACGCGTAGCGCAGGCAAACAGGCGTACACCCTGCTCGGCATAGGCTGCGGGATAAATCGGTTTAACAGCCGCCTGTAGTATCACGCGAGGCTGAGCGGCCTGGGGCGGCGCATAACCACGCTGCCCGTCACCCCGGGTAAGGATGAGTTTGGCCACCCCGCCACCCAGCTGCTGACTAAAGGCCAGCAACTGGGCACGCACGACAGCTAGATCGAAAGGAATTTTCAGCCGCACACAGCCTTCGGCCAACCGGGTCAGATGGCGTTCCAGCAGAACCGGCTGCCCGGCGTTTACGGCAATGGTCTCAAACAGCCCATCGCCGTAGGCCAGGCCGCGATCCTTGATGGACAGCAGCTCGGCCGGCTGGCCATCGACCCAGCTCAGCATCAACCGGCGAACCGGCGGAATACCAGCGAGCCGTTGGTGCCACCAAAGCCAAAGGAGTTGGACAGCACTACGTCCAGCGCCATGGCCTTGGCCTGGTGCGCAACGAAGTCCAGATCACAGCCTTCGTCCGGGTTATCCAGGTTGATGGTGGGCGGCGCCACCTGATCACGCAGCGCGAGGATGCTGAAGATCGCCTCCACCGCACCGGCAGCGCCGAGCAAGTGGCCGGTCATGGATTTGGTCGAGCTGACCGCTAGCTTGTAGGCGTGCTCGCCAAACACCGACTTCACCGCCGCCACTTCGGCTTTGTCACCCGCCGAGGTCGAGGTGCCATGAGCGTTGATGTACTGCACCTGATCAGGATTCACGCCAGCATCACGCAGGGCATTGGTCATGCAACGCGCTGCGCCTGCGCCATCTTCCGGTGGCGAGGTCATGTGGTAAGCATCGCCACTCATGCCAAAGCCGATCAGCTCTGCATGGATAGTCGCGCCACGCGCCTTGGCGTGCTCCAACTCTTCCAGCACCAGCGCGCCAGCGCCGTCGGATAACACAAAACCGTCACGGTCTTTGTCCCACGGACGGCTGGCCTTAGCCGGTTCGTCATTGCGGGTCGACAGCGCACGAGCAGCACCAAAGCCACCCATACCCAGTCCGCAAGCGGCCATCTCGGCGCCGCCGGCAACCATCACATCGGCCTCGCCGTACATGATGTTGCGCGCAGCCATGCCGATGCAGTGCGTACCGGTGGTACAGGCCGTGGCAATGGCGTAGTTAGGCCCCTGCAGCCCCAGATGGATCGACAGGAAGCCAGAAATCATATTGATGATCGAGCCAGGCACGAAGAACGGCGAAATGCGCCGCGGCCCTTGCTCATGCAACGACTTGCAGTTGTTCTCGATATTGGTCAGGCCGCCGATACCGGAGCCCATGGCCACACCAATGCGCTCACGGTTGGCATCGGTGACTTCCAGACCGGAATTGCGTACTGCCTGAAAACTGGCAGCGAGGCCGTACTGGATAAACAGATCGAGCTTGCGCGCCTCTTTGGCGGACAAGTATTCCTCAACGTTAAAGCCCTTTACCGCACCACCAAAACGTGTGGAAAAAGCGGAAAGATCCATATGCTCAAGCAGGCCAATGCCACTGCGGCCAGCCAAAATGCCCTGCCAGCTACTCGGCACATCGTTACCCAATGGCGACAGCATGCCCATACCGGTAACCACGACGCGTCTACGCGACACAGCAATCTCCTTTTCTAGTTATCAACGCCTGGAAAGCGCTTAAAGAAAAGCCGCACGCCTGATGAAGGGAGTGCGGCTTTTCCGAGTCGGGATCCGACGATTACGTTTTACGCGTGAGCGGTAACGTAGTCGATTGCTTCCTGAACGGTGGTGATCTTCTCGGCTTGTTCGTCCGGGATCTCGGTCTCGAATTCTTCCTCGAGAGCCATCACCAGCTCAACGGTGTCAAGAGAGTCGGCACCCAGGTCTTCAACGAAGGAAGCGCTGTTGGTTACTTCCTCTTCTTTGACGCCCAGTTGCTCGGCAACGATTTTCTTGACGCGTTCTTCGATGGTGCTCATACGTTGTTCTCACTCCTAATGGGACAAATCTTGGCCACTGTGCTGCGGCCAAGTGTATAGAAAGGGTTTTTAGCATTTCAAGCTGAATGCCGGGGTGCCCCACAAACACTTCAACGACCTGCCTACAAACCTGTTGCAGCTTTATAACGGATTTTAGACAGCATCTATGACAGTTTTCTGAAGCCATCCGTCACATTCAGCTCATGTACATCCCGCCGTTCACAGGGATAGTAGCGCCTGTAACGTAAGCCGCGCCATCAGAAGCGAGGAAAGCGACCACTTTTGCGATCTCTTCGGCCTGCCCCAAACGGCCCAACGGAATCTGTGTCAGCAGCGCATCACGCTGCGCTTCCGGCAATTCGCGGGTCATATCGGTGTCGATAAAGCCCGGTGCCACGGCGTTCACGGTAATCGCCCGGGAACCCACTTCACGCGCCAGCGCACGGCCAAAACCTTCAAGACCGGCCTTAGCAGCCGCGTAGTTGACCTGGCCACCGTTGCCCATGGCGCCCACCACTGAACCGATGTTGATGATGCGCCCGTAGCGCGCCTTGGTCATACCGCGCAGTACGGCCTTAGTCAGCCGGTACAGGCTGCTCAAGTTGGTATTGATGACATCAAACCACTCGTCATCTTTCATGCGCAGCATCAGGTTATCGCGGGTGATGCCGGCGTTATTGACCAGAATCAACGGCTGACCAAGATGTTGCTGGATATGTTCGAGGGTGCTGGCGACCGATTCGCTGTCGCTAACATCGAGGACCAGACCGGCCCCTTCAATGCCATTGGCTTTCAGGGTTTCCGCAATACGTTCAGCCCCCGAAGCGGTGGTAGCGGTACCGATAACCACGGCGCCCTGACGCCCCAACTCCAGGGCAATCGCCTGGCCAATGCCACGGCTCGCGCCGGTGACCAATGCAACTTTACCTTGCAGGCTCATAACGTTTCTCCTTAATCAGACCAGGGCCGCGTTCGCAGCAGCGAAAGCGTCCGGGGTGTCCAGGTTATGGGTATTGATGCCTTTGACGCAGCGCTTGTTCAAACCAGACAACACCTTGCCCGGACCGCACTCGACCAGATCAGTCACGCCTTGCGCAGACAGGCAGACAATCGACTCAACCCAACGCACCGGGCTGTAAAGCTGAGCCAGCAGATCACGCTTGAGCCCTTCCAGATCAGTCACCGCCGCAGCACTGACGTTCTGTACCAGGGCAATTTGCGGGGCCTGCCAGTCAATTGCCGCTACGGCTTCGGCAAAGCGCTCAGCCGCAGGGCGCATCAGCGCGCAATGCGACGGCACGCTAACCGGCAGCGGCATCGCACGCTTGGCGCCACGCGCCTTGCACGCCTCAATGGCGCGCTCGACGGCAGCAGCGCCGCCTGCGATCACCACCTGGCCCGGTGCATTGAAATTTACCGCACTGACCACTTCACCCTGCGCAGCTTCGGCGCAAGCAGCCAGTACATCAGCATCTTCCAGGCCGAGAATCGCCGCCATGCCGCCCTGCCCGGCTGGAACCGCCTGTTGCATCAGCTGACCGCGATGCTCCACCAGCTTGACCGCAGCTGCCAGCGACAAGCTGCCCGCCGCTACCAACGCCGAGTATTCACCCAGGCTGTGGCCAGCAACAAAAGCCGGCCGCGCAGCGCTCTCGGCAAGCCAGGCGCGCCACAACGCAACAGAGGCAGTGAGAATCGCCGGCTGGGTTTTGTCAGTTTGGTTGAGTTGCTCTTCAGGACCTTGCTGGGTCAGCGCCCAGAGGTCATAACCAAGGGCTTCGGAAGCCTCGGCGAAGGTTTCGAGAATCAGCGGTCGTTGTGCACCATGCTCGGCGAGCATGCTCAGCGACTGGGAACCCTGACCCGGAAAGACGAATGCGAGAGATGCAGACATGGAAACCTGTTCCTAATGATCGTGATCGTCGGTAATACGCGCTCAGCCTAGCCAAGCGCAATAAACTGACAGTTGGATGACAGGCTGTTCGCTGCGGTCACATTCTAAAGCAGGTGTTCACCCAGGCGACCATGCAAACGCTGCGGCAGATTTTCTTCAATCTCCCGCAATGCTCGGCGAATAGCGCTTTTAAAGCCATCAGGCCCGGCCGCACCATGGCTTTTCACCACAATGCCCTGCAGCCCGACAAAACTCGCACCATTGTGCTGTGCCGGGGCCAACTCACCCTGCAAACGCCGCAACAGCGGTAACGCCAAAGCCCCCACCAGACGCGCAGCCAGGCTGGATTTGAACAGCGCCTCAATCCGCCCGGCAATCATTGCCGCCAGGCCTTCGCTGGACTTGAGCAGGATATTGCCGACAAACCCGTCGCACACCACCACATCGGCCTCACCGCGATACAACCCATCACCCTCGACAAAGCCGATGTAGTTCAAGCCTTCCGCCTGCTGCAGCAGACTGGCTGCCAACTTGACCTGCTGGTTGCCCTTGATGTCTTCAGTACCCACGTTCAGCAGTGCCACGCGCGGACGCACCGTACCCAACGCTTCAGCGGTAACCGAGCCCATCACGGCAAACTGGTAGAGGTGCTCGGCACTGCAATCGACATTGGCGCCCAGATCGAGCAGATGACAAAAACCCGCCTGCGTCGGAATAGCCGTGACCATGGCCGGACGATCAATGCCAGGCAGAGTTTTCAGTACGTAGCGCGACAGCGCCATCAGCGCGCCGGTATTACCAGCACTGACGCAGGCCTGCGCCGCACCACTGCGCAGCAATTCAAGACTGATACGCATCGAAGAGTCTGGCTTGCCACGCAGCGCCTGCGCTGGCCGCTCGTCCATGGCGATAATTTCACCGGCATGCTCAACGCGCAGACGCGCACGATCAACACCGGGATAGCGAGCAATCAGGGATTCAAGCAGAGAGGATTGGCCGACGAGGACCAGGTGCAACGAAGGGTATTCAGCCAGGCAAGAGATGCAGGCTGGAACAATGCAGTGGGGACCGAAGTCCCCACCCATTGCATCAATCGCGATGATCGGAGCGGACAAGATTTACTCGTCAGCGCCCTTGTCGATCACTTTACGACCACGGTAAACGCCTTCTGGCGATACGTGGTGACGCAGGTGGATTTCACCGGTGGTTTTCTCGACCGACAGAGTGCTGGCCTCGAGGGCATCGTGCGAACGACGCATGTCACGGGCGGAACGGGATTTTTTGTTCTGCTGAACAGCCATAACTAATTAACTCCTAAACGTTTGGGTCACGCTTTAACTGCGCCAATACACTGAACGGGTTGGACCGCGTTACCTCGTCCTCGCTCGACTCGGGCTCTTCGAGGCCGGTCGGCTGCTGGCAATCTTTAGGGTCATGAGCCGGGACAATGGGCAAGGCAAGCAGAAGCTCCTCCTCAACCAGCGCCAGCAGATCCAATGGGTCTTCACCCAACTCAATCACGTCATAGCCTTGCGGCACTGACTGGGTATTCGCACCCTCTTTCACCACAGCGTAATCACACGCGCTATGGATCGGCAAAGTGACCAGCTCCAGACAACGCTGGCAAACCATCTTGACTTCAACCTCAAGCTCGCTGTGAAAAACTACAGCATTGCGCTCGTCGCGCTCGAAGAAGAACTTCGTACGCACCATGCCTTGGTTATCGGCAAGCGGGCCGCAGAGTCGCTTCAAATCGGACAGTTGCAGCTCACCTTCGAGGGTGGCACTGCGATCAGCTAATTTGCGCGGATCAACGTGAGGTGGAATCGGGCCATTTGACATAGGCGGCGCATTTTAGGGATGCAACCCGCCGCTGTCAAAGGAAATTCGGCCTGTCCAGCATATGGGGCGACAGCTAGAATCGCCCACCCTCTGCAAACTCCTATATAGAAGGAAATCGCCGTGCTGCCTCTGGTGCTCGCCTCCAGCTCACCCTACCGCCGCGAACTGCTCACCCGCCTGCGCCTGCCCTTTACCTGGAGCGCCCCGCACATCGATGAAACACGGCGCCCCGATGAGGACGCAGACACCTTGGTGCGCCGCCTGTCATTGGAAAAAGCCCAGGCACTCAGCACAGCCCACTCCCAGCACCTGATCATCGGCTCGGACCAGGTCGCGGTACTCGGCACGCAGATCCTCGGCAAACCACACACCCTGGAGCGCGCCCGCGAGCAATTACTGGCCGCCAGCGGCAATAGCGTGACCTTCCTGACTGGCCTCACCCTACTTAACAGCGCCACCGGCCAGCAGCAAACCGACTGCATACCCTTCACCGTGCATTTTCGCGCCCTCAACGAAGCACAGATCATGCGCTACCTGACCGCCGAACAACCCTTCGACTGCGCCGGCAGCTTCAAGGCCGAAGGCCTGGGCATCAGTCTGTTTCGCAGCACCGAAGGCAGTGACAGCAACAGCCTGATCGGCCTACCACTGATTCGCCTAGTAGACATGCTACTGGCCAGCGGTATCGATATCCCCTAAAAGCAACAAGCCCGATCAATGACCGGGCTCGCCTTCAGCAGACTCAAGCGTTAGCGCAGCGCCGGCCCCTGAAAACCCACCCACAGGGCAATACGCTCAGCCATGCTGGCGCCCAGGGTTTTCGCGAAACGATCAAATGGCGACTCCTTCACGGTGAAGTCAACAATGTTTTTCTCACCAACCACTTCCCGCGCCACATAGCTGGTATTGCCCAGCGCATCGATCAAACCCAACTGCAAGGCCTGCTCGCCCGACCAGACCAGACCCGAGAACAGCTCTGGGTGCTCGGCATCCTTCAAGCGCTCACCACGACCCTGCTTGACGCTGGCAATAAACTGGCGATGAGTGGTTTCCAGCACACCCTGCCAGAACTTGGTTTCTTGAGCCTTTTGTGGCTGGAACGGGTCGAGAAATGCCTTGTGCTCACCGGAGGTATACACGCGGCGATCCACACCCAGCTTCTCCATCACCCCAACAAAGCCAAAGGTGGCCGCCGTTACACCAATGGAGCCGACCAGGCTGGCCTTGTCGGCATAGATCTCATCAGCCGCACTGGCGATGTAATAAGCACCCGAAGCCCCCAGATCAGTGATCACCGCATACAGCTTGATCGCTGGATATTCGGTGCGCAGACGCCGAATTTCGTCATAGATGTAGCCCGACTGCACCGGACTGCCGCCCGGGCTATTGATGCGCAGAATCACACCCTTGGTATTGGTATCCTCAAACGCCGCACGCAGACTGCTGACGATATTGTCGGCACTGGCCGACTCCTGATCGGCAATCATCCCGCGCACTTCGATCACTGCAGTATGACTACCGGTGGTCGCGCCCTTTTTCATCGCCAACATGGGCGAGAACAACGCCAGCGCGCCGAAGATATAAATGAAGGTCAGCAGCTTGAAGAAAATCCCCCAGCGACGCGCGCGCCGCTGCTCCTGCACACCGGCCAGCAGGGTTTTCTCCAGCAGCTGCCAGCTTTTTCCGTCACCATCAGCCGCTGCCGACGCTTTCCATTCATCTGCCATGCAAAACCACCTCAAACTGACTGATTAGACGCACGCCGACCCAGCCAGGCGCGCAACTCGGTAAAACATTCTATTGCCAGTGTTGGCTGACACGCACGCAGCGCCTGCAACGGCTGCGCGCCATAACCCACCGCCACACAATCCATGCCAACGCGTTGTGCCATCAACAGATCGAAGGACGAGTCGCCGACCATCAGCGCCTGACTGGCTGCAACACCGCTTTGCGCAAGAATCTCATGCAGCATCAGCGGGTCCGGCTTGCTCGCCGTTTCATCGGCGCAACGGCTGTAGTCGAAATAATCCAGCCAGCCGCGATCCGCCAGCACCCGCTGCAAACCATACCGACCCTTACCTGTCGCCACCGCCAGACGATAGCCTTCGGCACGAAACGCCTCCAAGCCCTCAGCCACACCATGGAACAACGCCGACGGCTCGGACTCCAGAGCCAGGTAGTTTTCGCTGTAGCTTTGCCGTAAACGCTGCGCGCGAAGCGCATCATGCATATCCGGATACAGGCAACGAATCGCCTCAGGCAAACCCAAACCGATAATGCCGCGCACCTGATCATCGGTGCAGCGCGGCAACTCACAGGCATCGGCAGCCAGGTGCATCGCCGCAACGATCCGACCGATGGAATCAACCAAGGTGCCGTCCCAATCGAAGATCAGTAGCTGGTAGCGACGCTCCTGACAATCACGCATCTGAGAATCAGGCACCGAGACGCACCATAGTCCGCGCCCACATTTCATCGACCGGCGCTTCAAGTTTGAGCTGACCACCTTCAGGCAGCGGCACAACCAACTCATAGGCATGCAGAAACAGGCGCTTGCCGCCCAGATCGCGAATTTCCTTGGTGAAATCGTCATCACCGTACTTGCTGTCACCAGCAATGCAGTGCCCGGCATGCTGCGCATGCACACGAATCTGATGGGTACGCCCGGTAACCGGCTTGGCCTCGACCAGCGTGGCGAACTCACCAAAGCGGCGCAGCACACGGAAGATGGTCAAAGCCTCCTTACCTTCCGGATTGACCTCAACCATGCGCTCACCGGAACGCAGATTGCTCTTAAGCAGCGGCGCATTGACCTGTTTCTTGGCCGTCGCCCAGTGGCCGCGCACCAGCGCCATATAGCGCTTGTCCACACCATCGCCACGCAAGGCTTCGTGCAGGTGACGCAACATGCTGCGCTTCTTGGCAATCATCAACAGGCCCGAAGTATCACGATCGAGACGGTGCACCAGCTCCAGATCCTTAGCATCCGGACGCAGCTGACGAAAGGCTTCGATAACCCCGTAATTCAGGCCACTACCGCCATGCACGGCAATACCAGCCGGCTTGTTCAGCACGATCAGCGCCTTGTCTTCATAGACAATTGCAGCCTCAAGGCGCTGCAAAAGCCCCTGAGCCAGCGGCTCGGGCTCATCGCGCTCAGCCAAACGCAGCGGCGGTACGCGAATGATGTCACCGGCCTGCAACTTGTACTCGGGCTTGATCCGACCTTTATTCACGCGCACTTCGCCTTTACGCAAAATCCGGTAAATCAAAGTCTTGGGCACGCCTTTGAGCTGGGTGCGGAGAAAGTTATCAATGCGTTGGCCGGCAAGTTCCGGCGCAACCTCGAGCAGCTGGACGCCGGAGGTTGGAGGGGAAGGATTTGTCATCGCGCAATCATAACAATTTTTTATGGAATTGAAGCACTTAATCATTGCTGCTATAGTCGGGAACGCCGCCAAAAGCGGCCTGGTTTGCGGATGATCGCCAAAACTGCCATCCCCAACCAACGCAACCCATTCGGGACGTGAGGCCGTCCGACGGGTTATTCAACGAAAGAAAAGCCTCCAAGGCTGTGAATAACTCGGAAATAAAGCCTTTAAGCCATGATGCGCAGCCTGCCCCTTTGGACGGTTGCGGTAATAGTTAACCCGCTGCGGATTTTCGCGAGCGGCACCCGAGTTTCAGCGATACGTGTAGGGTGGAGATGTACAACTGTTGGTCCGCGTAGCAGCTCGCTTTACCAAGACGCCTCATCTCGTCCGCTACCAACAGCTGATTCCTCCTCCTGACTTAGTGCTTTCTGTTATCACAGCGAGCAGGAGACGTCCGTCGCGGCCCAGCACAATTGGCTGACCGCCGCTAGACACTGGAACGCTTTACGACCGTTCCTGACGCACCTGACACCGACCCCTGAAGTCGTGTGTGCCGAACGCCGCTTCCGCCAGCACCGGAAACCGACGGTACTACATGAAAAGAATGCTGATTAACGCAACTCAGCCCGAAGAGTTGCGTGTTGCCCTGGTAGATGGGCAGAAACTCTACGACCTGGACATCGAGTCCGGCGCCCGTGAGCAGAAAAAATCCAACATCTACAAGGGTAAAATCACCCGCGTAGAACCTAGCCTCGAAGCTGCTTTCGTCGACTTCGGCTCTGAGCGCCACGGCTTTCTCCCGCTCAAAGAAATCTCCCGCGAATACTTCAGCAAGGCTCCAGAAGGCCGCGTCAATATCAAAGACGTGCTCAAGGAAGGCCAGGAAGTCATCGTTCAGGTCGAGAAAGAAGAGCGTGGCAACAAGGGCGCAGCCCTCACCACCTTTATCAGCCTCGCCGGTCGTTACCTGGTTCTGATGCCGAACAACCCGCGCGCCGGTGGCATCTCGCGTCGTATCGAAGGCGAAGAGCGTAATGAACTGCGTGAAGCGCTGAACGGCCTGGTCGCTCCAAGCGACATGGGCTTGATCGTGCGCACTGCAGGCCTGGGCCGCTCCAGCGAAGAAATGCAGTGGGACCTCGATTACCTGCTGCAACTCTGGACCGCTATCAAAGAAGCTTCGCTGGACCGCGCCGCGCCCTTCCTGATCTATCAGGAAAGCAACGTGATCATCCGCGCCATCCGCGACTACCTGCGCCAGGACATCGGCGAAGTACTGGTCGACAGCATTGAAGCGCAGCAGGAAGCCCTGAGTTTCATCAATCAGGTGATGCCGCAGTACGCCAGCAAGATCAAGCTGTACGAAGACAGCGTACCGTTGTTCAACCGCTTCCAGATCGAAAGCCAGATCGAAACCGCTTTCCAGCGCGAAGTGAAACTGCCATCCGGCGGCTCCATCGTCATCGACCCGACCGAAGCCCTGGTGTCCATCGACATCAACTCGGCGCGTGCGACCAAAGGCAGCGACATCGAAGAAACCGCCCTGCAGACCAACCTGGAAGCGGCTGAAGAAATCGCCCGCCAGCTGCGTCTGCGTGACATCGGCGGCCTGATCGTCATCGACTTTATCGACATGACCCCGGCGAAGAACCAACGCGCCGTGGAAGAAAAAGTCCGTGAAAGCCTGGAAGCCGACCGCGCCCGCGTACAAGTGGGTCGCATCTCACGCTTCGGCCTGTTGGAAATGTCGCGTCAGCGCCTGCGTCCATCCTTGGGTGAAAGCAGCGGTATCGTCTGCCCACGCTGCAATGGTCAAGGCATCATCCGCGACGTCGAATCGCTGTCGCTGGCCATTCTGCGCCTGATCGAAGAAGAAGCCCTGAAAGACCGCACTGCCGAAGTTCGCGCACAAGTGCCGATTCCAGTTGCTGCCTTCCTGCTCAACGAAAAACGCAACTCGATCACCAAGACCGAACTGCGTACCCGTGCGCGCATCGTCATCGTGCCGAACGATCACCTGGAAACCCCACACTTCGAAGTCACCCGCATCCGTGACGACAGCCCGGAAGCTCAGTCCACTCAATCCAGCTATGAAATGGCGACCATTGAAGTGGAAGAAGAGAAACAGGCCGCCGCAACGCGCACCCTGGTTCGCCAGGAAGCCGCAATCAAGACCGCGCCGCAGCGCACTGCACCAACCCCGGTTGAAGCAGTAGCCGCGCAGCCAGTTGCCGCCGCCGAGCCAAGCCTGTTCAAGGGCCTGGTCAAGTCGCTGGTCAGCCTGTTCGCCAGCAAGGAAGAAGAAAAGCCTGCTGTCGTCGAGAAGAAAACCAGCGAACGCCCACAGCGCAGCGATGAGCGCCGCAACGGTCGCCAGCAGAACCGCAGCCGCGGTGGTCGCAATAACGAAGAGCGCAAGCCGCGCGAAGACCGTGGTCCACGCGAAGAACGCGCACCGCGTGAAGAGCGTCAGCCACGTGCTGCCCGCGAAGAGCGTGCTCCACGTGAAGAACGCGCCCCGCGCGAAGAGCGTGCGCCCCGCGAGGACCGCGCACCGCGCGAAGAACGCAGCCCGCGTGACGTCGTAGAAGTTCGCGAGCCGCAGGAAGTGCGTCAGTCGCGCCCTCCTCGCGAAGAGCGTCAGCCACGCGACCGCAAGCCACGTGAAGAGCGCCAGCCGCGCGAACTGCGTGAGCCACTGGATGCCGCACCGGGTGATAGCGCAACGCTCAGCGAAGAAGCCCGTGCCGAACGTCCGCAACGCGAACCGCGCCAGCCGCGCGCACCGCGTGAAGAGCGCCAGCCACGTGCCGAACAGGCCGCAGTAGCCGCTGATGAAGAAGTACTGAACGCTGAAGAAGCACTGCAGGACGATGAGCAGGAAGGCAGCGAAGGTGGCGATCGCCCACGTCGCCGCTCCCGTGGTCAGCGTCGTCGCAGCAATCGTCGCGAGCGCCAGAACGATGCCAACGGCAATCCGATTGAAGGCAGTGAAGAAGGCGCAGAAGCACCAGCCGATGCCGACAACACAGTAGTTTCAGCAGCAGTAACAGCCGCCGTTACCACTGGCGCAGACGAAGCCGTCCAAGCAACCGCCGAAGCCGCACCGGTAGTTGTCGAGCAGGAGCAGCCACGCGAAGTCGCTGCAGCTGAAACGCCACAAGCCGTTGCTGAGACCGTAGTTGTAGAGGCTGTAAGCAGCCCGGTTGTCGAAGTCAGCGAAGCACCTGTATATGCCACCGAAGTCAGCGAAGCTGCACCAGCACCTGCTGTTGTAGAGGCGCCAGCCCCGGTTGCAGAGGTTGTTGAAGCGCCTGCTGCGGTTGCCGCTCCTGAGCCGGTTGCCGAAGCCGTAGTAGCTGAAGTTGTAGCAGCCGAAGCTGCCCCTGTGGTTGCCGCCAGCAGCACCGGCCGCGCACCTAACGATCCGCGCGAAGTGCGTCGTCGTCAGCGTGAAGCCGAGCGTCTGGCCCGCGAAGCCGCCGAAGCCCCAGCAGCCTCCGTACAGGTTGAAGCTGCTGCACCGGTAGCTGAAGAGCCAGCTGCAGAAGTGGTTGCCGAAGCCGTAGTTGAAACTGCAGCCGAAGCACCTGCGAGCATCGAAGCAGTCGAGCCCAAGGCCGAAGCCGCCGCGCAAGTAGAAGCAGAAGTAAACCAGGAGCCGCAAAGCTCACTGTTTACTGAAGTAGAAGCTGACGAGCAGGATAAAGAAGCGATCAAACCGCAGGTCTGATCCGCTAGGCAATAAAAAAGGGGATGCTGCGGCATCCCCTTTTGCGTTGTAGCTTTTATTACAGCGCGATCAACACGCTGTTAGCTAGCTTCCGCCAAAACGCTTTACAGCACGTTCGGCTCGATCTCCAAGTCCACCGCAAAACGCTGGGCGATATCCGCCTGGATACGCTGCGCCAGTGCCAACAACTGCGCACCGCTGGCGTCCCCGTAATTCACCAATACCAGCGCCTGCAGACGATGCACGCCCGCATCACCCTCACGAAAGCCCTTCCAGCCCGCCCGCTCGATCAACCAGCCAGCGGCAAGTTTTACCTGCCCGTCTGCCTGAGCATACGCCACCAGATCGGCATGTTCGGCGCGCAAACGCTGCGCCAGCTCACTCGATACCAATGGGTTCTTGAAGAAGCTGCCAGCATTGCCTAGCTCAGCCGGGTCAGGCAATTTTTCGCTGCGAATGGCGCAAATGGCCTGGCTGACATCCAGCGCCGTCGGAGCACTGATGCCCTGCTCCGCCAGACGCTGACGCACCGGGCCGTAATCCAGGTGCAGCGCAGCCACGCGACTCAAGGCAAAACGCACCCGCAGGATGGCCCAGCGCCCGCTTTCGCGTTTGAACACGCTATCGCGGTAGGCAAAGGCGCAGTCCTGCAGAGAAAACTCACGCAGCTCGCCACTCTGTCGATCCAAGGCGGTCAAACCGGCAAACAGATCCTTCAGCTCAACGCCGTACGCACCGATATTCTGCACCGGCGCCGCACCCACGGTGCCTGGGATCAGGCTAAGGTTTTCCAGACCGGCAAAGCCCTGGGCCAGCGTCCACTGCACAAATGGATGCCAGGGTTCGCCCGCCTCCGCCTCGATCACAACACGCTCGCCGTCATCGCTGAGCACACGAATACCGCGACTGGCCATACGCAGCACCAGCGCATCGACATCACGCGTCAGCAGCAGATTGCTGCCGCCACCGAGCAACAACAGCGGCAACTGCTGCGTTTGCGCATAACTCAGCGCTTCGCGCACCTGCTGATCGCTCTCGGCTTCGGCAAAATGACTGGCCTGAGCCTCGACGGCAAAGCTGTTATAGGGCTTCAGCGATACCTGAGAGCGCACCTGCAGGCTCATAAGCGCCCCTTGAGTTCGATCACCAGGGCATCACAAGCCTGCTCAATCAAATCCAGCACCTGGGCAAAGCCAGCCTCGCCACCGTAATAAGGGTCCGGCACTTCATCCAGCTCCAGCTGATAACGGCGCAGAAACAGGTCCAGCTCGGCCGCATCATTGCCTGGACGCAGCTGCTGCAGGTCGTGCAGGTTGCTGTTATCCATCGCCAGAATCAGGTCGAAGGCGTGAAAATCCGCGGCTTTGACCTGCCGGCCACGCAATGCAGACAGGTCATAGCCACGCTGCTGCGCGGCCTGACGCGTGCGGATGTCCGCCGCCTTTCCCACATGCCAGTCGCCAGTGCCCGCCGAATCGACCTCGACGCGCCCTTCCAGCCCCGCCTCACGCAGCTTGTGGCGCAACACGCCCTCGGCCGTGGGCGAGCGGCAGATATTGCCCAGACAGACGAACAGAACGCGCATCAGACCCCCAGCAGGCGACGAACCCGCTCCAGGTCTTCCGGCGTGTCGACGCCCGCAGGCGGCGCTTCCAGGGCATCGGCGACATGGATACGCACGCCATGCCAGAGCGCACGCAGCTGCTCCAGGCACTCGGTGTCTTCCAGCCAGCACGGGCCCCAGGCGACGAAGTCATGCAGAAACTGCGCACGGTAGGCGTAGATGCCGATGTGCCGGCGGTACGGCACGCCTGCTGGCAGCTCGTCACGGTTCTTGGCGAAGGCATCCCGCGCCCAGGCCAGCGGCGCGCGGCTGAAGGTCAGGGCCAGGCCTGTCTTGTCGCTGACCACCTTGACCACATTGGGGTTGAACAGCGCCTGCACATCCTCAATCGGCTCGGCCAAGGTGGCGATGGCCGCCTGCGGGTTGGCGGCCAGATTGGCGGCTACCTGATCAATGATCGCCGGCGGAATCAGCGGCTCGTCGCCCTGCACGTTGACCACGATGGCGTCGGTCGCCAAGCCCAGCGCCGTGGCCACTTCAGCCAGGCGGTCGGTGCCGGAGTTGTGGGAGGCGTCGGTCAGTACCACCTGCGCACCAAAGCTGCGGCAGGCCTCAACGATGCGTGCATCGTCGGTGGCCACCACCACCTGCTGGGCGCTGCTTTTGCACGCCTGTTCCCAGACATGCTGAATCATCGGTTTGCCGGCAATATCCTGCAGCGGCTTGCCCGGCAGGCGACTGGAAGCGAAACGCGCCGGAATCACAACGGTAAAGGCAGTGCTCATTTACTTGTCCAGACGCTCGTCGACGTTGAGGGTGCGGGCTTCGGTTTCCAGCATCACCGGGATGCCATCGCGAACCGGGAAAGCCAGCGCGTCGGCCTTGCAGATCAGCTCGCTCTTGTCAGCGGCGAGCTTCAGCGGGCCCTTGCACAGTGGGCAGGCGAGAATATCGAGTAGTTTCGGGTCCATGGGAGATCCTTGATAGGAAGCAGCTGCTGGGGCGGACGAGGCCGCCGAATGATCAGAACAGTCAGGCGCGCGGCACAAGACGCTGCAATTGCTGATCAAACCAGGCGACAAACGCGGCCGAAGGCTCGGCATCCACCGCCAGGTACCACCAATCGTCAGCCGCAAAGGCACGGCACTTGACCGCATCCTTTTCCGTCATCAGCACCGGCAGCTCCGGGCTGAAATTCAGCAGCTCGGCACTGTACGGCGCATGGTCGGCAAAGGCATGCGCGACAGGCCGCCAGTGTAGCCCTTCGAGGGTATTGAAGAAACGCTGCGGGTTGCCAATACCGGCGACCGCATGCAGGGCCTGACCGGCCGGGAAGTGACTGAGCGGATGCTGCTCGCCACTGCGCAGGTTGACCAAGGTGCGCGGCCGCAGGGTAAAGCCGTAACCCTCCTGCGGATCGCTGGACGCGCCGTTATACAGCAGCGCATCCACGCTCTGCAGACGCTCGACCGGCTCACGCAGCGGGCCGGCAGGCAGGCAATGGCGATTGCCCAAGCCGCGCGCGGCATCGATCAGCACCAGTTCGAGATCTCGGGCCAGACGGTAGTGCTGCAAGCCGTCATCACTGAGGATCAAGTCCAGCGGTTCGGCCGCCAGCAAGGCCGCTGCGGCGCGGCCGCGATCAGGATCAATCATCAGCGGCACGCCGCTGCGTTGCACAATCAGCAGCGGCTCATCACCTGCCACGCTGGCCGCCTGATCGGCCTGCACGCGCCAGGGCAGCTGCGGCGGCTGGGCGCCATAGCCACGGCTGACCACACCGACGCGCAGCCCTTGGCGGCGGCAATGTTCAATCAGCCAGAGAATCATGGGGGTTTTGCCGGTGCCGCCGACGGTGATATTGCCGACCACCACTACCGGCACAGGAGCACGGTAGATCTCGCCCTCACCCGCCAGAAAGCGCGCGCGCTTACGCACCACCACCACGCGATACAGCCACTCCAGCGGACGCAGCAGGCCCAGCGCCGGATGATCGGCGTACCAGGCAGCAGTAAGGCGTGCGGACAGGCTCATCAGTGGGCAACCCTCAAGGCGCGGCTTGCGCCTCGATGGTGGTCATGCGCAGATGGGCAAACCCCAGCTTGCCGGCCGCGTCCATGGCGGTAATCACCGCCTGATGCTGAGCCTTGGCATCGGCGCTGATGATCAGCGGCAGGCTGTTATCACCTTCCGATTCCTTCTGCAGCGCTGCCATCAGGCTTTCCAGATCGCTTTTCAGCAACTGTTTGGCATTCAGCGAGTAGCTGCCATCGGCGGCAATCAGGATTTCCAGCTGCTTCAGTTCGGTCTGCTCCGGCGGCGTGCCAGTAGCGGCCTCCGGCAGATCGACCTTGAGCTGGGTCTCACGGGTAAAGGTGGTGGTGACCACAAAGAACAGCAGCAGGATAAACACCACGTCGATCAACGAGGCCAGGTTGATCTCGACGTTCTCCCGCGGTTTGCGCCGGAATTTCACGCCTTGTCCTCGCCCATGTCGACGTCACGATCGCCCTGAACCACTTCCACCAGGCGAATCGCCTCCTGCTCCATGCCGACCACCAGCTCATCGACGCGGCGTTGCAGGTAACGGTGGAAGAACAGTGCCGGAATGGCCACCATCAGACCTGCCGCCGTGGTGATCAGCGCCTTGGAAATACCGCCAGCGAGCAAGGATGCATTGGCCATGCCCGAGCCCATAAAGGAGCTGAAGATTTCGATCATGCCCAGCACCGTACCGAGCAAACCCAGCAGCGGCGCGATACCGGCGATGGTGCCCAGGGCATTTAGGTAGCGTTCCAGGTCGTGAATCACCCGGGCCGCGGCTTCCTGAATGCACTCTTTCATGATCTCGCGACCATGCTTGGAGTTGGCCAGGCCAGCGGCGAGGATCTGCCCCAGCGGCGAGTTGGCGCGCAGCTCCTTGAGCTTCTGGTTATTGAGTTTTTTATCCTTGATCCACTTCCACACCTGACCGAGCAGGTTGGGTGGCGTAATGCGGCTCGGCCGCAGCGTCCACAGGCGTTCGGCAATAATGCCGGCCGCAGCGATAGAACACAGAATGATTGGCAGCATCATCCAGCCGCCAGCTTTAACCAGTTCCCACACGGTGGCAGATCCCCTTCACAAAAGTGGCGCCACTCTAGCATAGGGTCGCGGCCTCGCCGACCGCCGCCGTTCTCATTTTTCCCGCCAAAAACGTGCGTGGTCGCGCAAACTCTGCGCCTGTTCGAATGCGCCCAGGCGAATCCGCACCGCACCGTGCTGAGCCGTGTCATAGGGCTGCGCCGCCACCGCGCGATAACGTGCCATAACCTCGGCATGTGGATGACCAAAGCTGTTGTGCGCACCACGGGAGATCAACACAGCAGCCGGTTTAACCTGTGCCAGCAACGCCGCCGATGACGAGCTGCGGCTGCCGTGATGGGGCGCCAGTAACCATTGTGCGGGCATCGCCAGGGCGCTGTTGAGCAAGGCCCGCTCAGCCTGGCTATCGATATCACCGGTCAACCACAACCGTTCGCCATTGGCCGCAATACGCAACACGCAGGACGCTTGATTGCCAGTGGCTGCGTCGGCCCATTGCCAGGTACTGAAGTGCACGCCATCCCACTGCCAATCCTCACGGCTGCAGGCTTCGGCAGCAAGCGAACGCGCCAGCTTAGCGGGTTCGCCACTGAGTACGCGCCGGACCGGCAGGCCACGCGAAATCGCCACAGCGCCACCGGCGTGATCGTTATCGGCATGACTGATCAGCAGCAGATCAAGCCCACGCACATCCAGGGCGCGCAGCGATGGCAGTACCACCCGCTCACCGGTATCGAACTCGCCAAAGCGCGGCCCGGCGTCATACAGCAGATCATGCCCCTGGGTGCGCACCAGTACCGCCAGGCCCTGGCCGACATCCAGCATCCACACCTCGGCTCGTCCGTATTCAGGACGCTGCTGCGGGCTAAATAACAAGGGCAGTAGCAATAACGCGCCCAGGCTACGCATCGGCAAGGCGGCCGGTAATAGCAACACCAGCGCGCCAAGCGCCACCAGCAGCCAAGCCCAAAATGGCAAGGCGCTGGGCAACCAGGCTGGCAGCCATAAGGCCAATTGGATAAGCAGAGAGAACAGCAGGTCTAACACCCAGCCTGCCGCCCAAAGCAGCGCAGCCCCCACTCCAGGCAAGGGCAGCAATAGCGTACCGAGCAATGCCAGCGGCACCACCAATAACCCCACCACTGGCACAGCCACCAGATTAGCCAAGGGGCCACTGGCACTCACCGGCAAACCGAGGGCCAGCAATAACGGCAGCAAACCAATGGCCATAGCCCATTGCGCGCGCAACAAGGTGCCCCACCAGGGCCAAGCGCCGAGCCGACCACTGAAGATCAGGATCAGCAGCATCACCGCGCCAAAGGACAACCAGAAACCCGGCTGCACGCTGGCCAACGGCTCACCCAGCAACACCGCAAGCAGTGCCAGCAACACCGGCAGCCACACGCCCAGATGGCGAAAGCGCCAGCGCCAGAGCAGCACCAGGCCGACCATCACAGAGGCGCGCTGCACCGGCACATCAAAGCCGGCCAATAACCCATAAGCCAATGCCCCGATAAAGCCCAACACACAGGCGCAGGGCAACCAAGGCCAGCTGCGTGGCCAAAGGCCCAGGCGCGCCAAGCCGGCAACCAGGCCATATAACAGCGCCGCCAGCAGACCGATATGCTGGCCAGAAATAACCATCAGATGCACCGTGCCGGTGTTCTGCAGCACCTGCCAATCTGCCGTCGACAACCCCGAATCGTCACCCAACACCAGGGCCGCCAAGGCGCCTTCGCGGCCATGCGCGGGGGTTGCCAAGAGCTGCTGACGCAAGCGGTCGCGCCAGGCTCCAGCTCCACTGGCAGGGGCAATCAGTTCGCCACTTTTCACCGTACCCGTGGCGCCGATACGCTGCGCCAGCAGCCAGGCTTCGTAATCGAATGCTTGAGGATTGACCAGACCATGGGGGCGCTTGAGCCGTACTGCCAGGCGCCAGGTTTCACCGGCGCGCACGGCAGGCCCGCCATACCAGGCCAGACGCAAACGCGCGGGGAGTTTGCCGCGACGGGAAACCGCCTGCTCCAGCTGAAAGCGCACCACGCCCTCGCCCACCTCGGGCAGGCCGACCACCTGCCCTTGCAGCCACAAGGTCCGCGCATCCAATTGCCGCGCCAGGCGATCATCCAGCGCCCACTGCGCCGATACGCACGCCCAGGTGAAGCCAAATAGAAACAAGGCGATGGGATAACTGCGAAACGGCAACAGCATCAAACCGGCGACCGGCAAAACAGCCAGCAACCAGAACGGTGGCAAAACCGGAAGGAAGCGCAACACCAGCAGCCCGGCCACCAGTGCAAAAATCCCTGTGCGCATAGACTCGCTCCGTGAGTCGAATACTGCATTTAACCCATCGATCAGCTTTTGCTTATTTGCTGTCACAAAGTGTGAAAGCAGGCTGTCATCAAAGGGTGCATAATGTCGGCGCTTTTACCCGTCAGAGAGCCTTCATGCCGCGTCGTTTATTCAAGCGCTACATGCCCCACCCAGACCGCATCAAGGGCAATAAATCCCTGCGCTTTCTGGGCAGCCTGATCCACGATCCCAACCTCTGGCACCTCAACCGCCATTCTGTGTCACGCGCCATGGCCATTGGCCTGTTCTGGGCGATGATTCCCATGCCTCTGCAAATGTTAGCGGCAGCGGCCGTTGCCGTACCGGCGCGGGGCAATCTGCCCATCTCGGTCGGGCTGGTCTGGCTGACCAACCCCATCACCATGCCCGCCGTGTTTTACTGCAACTACAAGGTAGGGGCCTGGCTAATGGGCACCCCAGCGATGCACATGCCAGATAACATCAGCCTGGCCTGGGTTGGGCAAATGCTGCAAACCCACTGGCAGCCGCTTTATCTCGGCTCTCTGGCGTTAGCTATTCTGCTTGCGCTCGTGGGCTATTTCGGCACCAACGCTTACTGGCGCTGGTGGGTGCGGCACAACTGGCGCAAACGCCAGGAAAAACGCCGGCAGCGCGACGCGCAACACTGAAACAAAAAAGCCGTTACTGAGTAACGGCTTTTTTGTTTCTGCCAGCGTAGCTTATTCGTAACGCAGCGCATCGGCCGGCTGAATCTTCGCGGCCCGCCAGGACGGGTAGACGGTGGCCAGAAAGCTCAGACTGAACGCCGCGCCACAGATCAGCAGCACATCAGACAGCAGCAACTCCGACGGCAGGTTGCTGATGAAGTACACATCCGAACTCATCACCTGCTGGCCGCTCAAGCGCTCGATCCAGCCCACCAGCTGACTGACATTCAGCGCCGCGAGAATCCCCAGCACAGCACCGATCACCGTACCGATCACGCCGATCACAGTGCCTTGCACCATAAAGATGCCCATGATCTGCCCCGGCGTCGCGCCCAGGGTGCGCAGAATGGCGATATCCGCGCCCTTGTCTGCCACCACCATGATCAGCGTGGCAATGATATTGAAGGCCGCCACGGCGACGATCAGCAGCAGCAGCAGACCGATCATGGTCTTTTCCATTTTCATCGCACTGAACAGGCTGCCCTGAGTCAGGGTCCAGTCTGCGGAGCTGTAACCTGCACCCAGCTCTCCGACAATCTGCGCGGCCACTTGCGGCGCTTGATACAGATCTTGCAGTTTCAGCCGCACGCTTTGCACCTGGCCCGGCTGCATGCGCTGGATATGCGCCGCGTCGGCGACATGGATCAACGCCAGCGAGCTATCCAGCTCGGCGCCAACCTTGAAGATGCCAACCACGTTAAGGCGCTGCATGCGCGGGCTGATCCCGCCCGGCACGCTGCTCAGTTCCGGCACGATCAGCGCCAGCTTGTCGCCCACCCGCAGCTGGAAGCGCCGCGCGGTGATCTCGCCGAGCACCACACCAAACTCACCCTCGCGCAAATCGCTCAGGCGGCCTTGCTGCATATGCTTGTCGATGATCGACACCTGCGGCTCCAACGCCGGATCGACGCCGTGCAACTGCACCGGCTGCATTGCACCGCGCACCGAGAGCATGCCTTCGAGCTCGGCAAACGGCACTGCAGCAACCACCTGCGGATTGTTCTTCGCGGCAGCGGCGACCTGCTGCCAGTTATCCAGCGGTTGGCTGCCGGAAATGCTGGCATGCGGCACCATGCCAAGAATGCGCGTGCTCATTTCCTTCTGGAAACCGTTCATCACCGACAGCACCACGATCATGGCCAACACGCCCAAGGCCAGGCCGATCATCGAGGTCATCGAGATAAAGGAAATAAAGTGGTTGCGCCGCTTGGCTCCGGTATAGCGGATACCGATAAAGATACTCAGCGGACGAAACATCAGGCGGCCACCAGCTTGCCGTCTTCCAGACGCAGGATGCGATCCATCTGCTGGGCCAGCGCCATGTCGTGGGTCACCACCAGAAAGGCGGTCTGCGACGAGCTACTCAGCTCTTTCATCAGGTCCTGAATGCCTTGCGCGGTGTGGTGATCAAGGTTGCCGGTGGGCTCATCGAGCAGTACCAGGCCAGGCTGATTGACCAGGGCGCGAGCGATGGCCACGCGCTGACGCTCACCGCCGGACAGCTCCGAGGGTTTGTGCGCCAGGCGATGGCCGAGGCCAACACGTTCCAGCAGCGCCGTGGCGCGTTGACGCGCTTCACTGATCGGCGTGCGGCCAATCAGCAGCGGCATGCAGACGTTCTCCAGCGCGGTGAACTCCGGCAGCAGGTGGTGAAACTGGTAAACGAAACCCAGTGCACGGTTACGCAGCAGACCGCGCTGCTTTTCATTCAGCGCCGACAATTCCTCGCCAGCCAGCCAGACGCTGCCGGTGCTCGGCGTATCCAGGCCGCCGAGCATATTCAGCAAGGTACTCTTGCCCGAGCCGGAGCTGCCAACAATCGCCACGCGCTCGCCGGGGTGCAGCTCCAGCTGCAGGTCCTGCAGCACCACCACCGATTGCGGGCCCTCGTCGTAGCTTTTACCGAGGTTGCGACAACTCAACACTGCACGATCTTGCATAACCGAATCACTCATAACCTGATCATTCATAACCTGATCACTCATAACGTAGCGCCTCCGCGGGCTGGGTACGCGCCGCGCGCCAGGCCGGGTACAGGGTGGCGAAGAAACTTAGAATCAACGCCGCGCCGCAGACCAGCAGCACGTCCGCCAGCATCAACTGCGATGGCAGGTAGTCGATGAAATACACATCGGCATTGAGGAATTTGATCCCCAACAGCCCTTCCAGCGCGGCAATCGCACTGCTGATATTCAATGCGGCCAGACAGCCCAGCACCGCGCCAATCGCCGTACCGAACACACCGATCACCGTGCCTTGGACCATAAAGATCGCCATGATCTGCCGCGGCGTCGCGCCCAAGGTGCGCAGAATGGCGATATCGCCCTTCTTGTCGGTGACCACCATGACCAGGGTGGAGATGATGTTGAACGCAGCCACTGCGACGATCAGCAACAGCAGCAGGCCAATCATCGCCTTCTCCATGCGGATCGCCTGGTACAGGTTGCCGTGGGTACGGGTCCAGTCGCGGGCGTAGTAATCGCCCTCGCCCAAAGTCTGCGCCAGCGCCCAGGCAGTGCGTGGGGCTTCGAACAGGTCGGCGAATTTCAGGCGAATGCCCTGCACCTGATCGGCCTGCCAACGCTGCAAGCGCGCCAGATCCTGTACATGGGTCAGGGCTAGGTGACCGTCGATCTCACCGGCACCAACGTGGAAGATGCCCACTACGGTAAAGCGCTTGAGCCGTGGAAACATGCCGGCTGGAGTAACCGTCACTTCCGGGGCAACAAAGGTGACCTTGTCACCCAGGTCGACGCCGAGTTTGGCTGCGGCCTTGGCGCCCAGCACCATGCCGAACTCGCCGGGCTTAAGGGCATCCAGCGAACCCTTGCCACCATCTTCAGGCTTGAAGAAATTGCCGATGATCGAGACCTTGGCTTCTTCCAGCGGGTCGACCGCATTGATCAGCACTTTCTGCACCTTGCCGTCGTTGGTCAGCAGGCCCTGCATCTGGCTAAAGGGCGCAACCGCAAGCACCTGCGGGTTGCTCTGCGCCTTGTCCGCAAGGCTGCGCCAATCCTTGATCGGCGTGGCGCTCTCGACCGTGGCATGCGGCACCATGCCGAGCACGCGGGTGCGCATTTCATGGTCGAAGCCATTCATCACCGACAGCACCAGAATCATCACCAGCACACCAAGTGCCAGCCCGATCATCGAAGTCAGGGAAATAAAGGATACGAAGTGGTTGCGACGCTTGGCCCGCGTGTAGCGCGTGCCGATAAATACGAACAGAGGTCTGAACATGTCGGGGCTGATTCGAGGGAAAAAGAAACGTCCTTGTGGCGGGGCTTGGCGAGCAGCCTTACACTCTGACCACTACTGCTGCCATGGGTTCGCCATGCCGACTCAAGATGAAGATGATCGCCGCGAATACTATCGTATCGACGATACGATCGCACTGGAATTCACCCTACTCTCGGGCGCAGAAGCCCTGGCCAGTGACGAGCTTCACGACAGCTCCCCGCTGTTCAACCTGCTCAGCGATCTGCACCTGATGGACTTCGAGTCGCAGCATCTGCTGCGGCACATCACCGAACGTGATCGCACCCTGGCCAATTACCTCAAGGTCATGAACAAGCGCATCGACCTGCTCGGTCAGGCCGTGGCGCAGAGCCTGTTGCGCGAAATCGGTACGCCGCGCAAGGTCAGCCTGTCCGAGGGCGGCGTCAGCTTCAATAACCCTCAACCCGTGGCAGCCGGCGCGCACCTGGCGGTAAAGATGGTGCTGATGCCACAGGCTTTGGGATTGCTGCTACGAGCCAAGGTGGTGCATTGCCAACCACTGCCCTCGCAGCAATTTGAGATTGGCGCGGAATTCGAAGCTGTGAGCGATGCCCAACGCCAATTGCTTGCCCGGCATATCCTGCAACGCCAGGCCCTGGAACGTCGCCAGGCCCGCGAGCAACCCCTGCAATCCTGATAGCGAGCCACCATGCCCCGCCTGTTTCTGCTTCTCGCCCTGCTCCTGCCTCTCGGTGCTGTCGCCGATACCCTGCAAATCCCTATCGGCCAGCAAGGTGGCGGCGAATTGCGCCTGCCGCAATTCGGCGAATCCCAGCGCGCGGTACTGGAGCGTTTCGGCCTGGCCGATGAAGAGCACCCCAGCGTTGGCAACCCACCGATCACCCGCTGGGATTACCGAGAATTTAGCGTCTATTTCGAGCATAAACACGTGATCAACAGCGTGCGCCATCACCAGCCCGGCGCCGCCCAGCCCGACAAGGAGCAACAGTGACAGTCATCTATGGACACCGCGGCGCCAAAGGCGAGGTGCCGGAAAACACCCTGGCCAGCTTCCAGCAATGCCTCAAACACGGCGTGCGCCGCTGCGAGCTGGACCTGCACCTGTCGCGCGATGGCGAGCTGATGGTGATTCACGACCCAACGCTCAAGCGCACCACCGGCCATCGTGGCAAGGTCGTCGAGCATGACGCCGCCGAACTGGTGACCTATGACGCCCGTAAAGGTGGCCCTGGCGCCGTCACGCCCTGCCCGATCCCACGGCTGGAAGAGCTGTTCCAGCACTGCGATTTCGAGCACTGGCAGCTGGAAGTCAAAAGCGCCTCGAAGGTTCGCTCGGCGCGGATGGTCAAGGCGATTGCCGAACTGGCTGAACGCTACCAGCTGACAGACAAGGTCACCGTAACCTCCAGCTCACGCGAGGTGCTCGGCGCCCTGCAGCGCCTGACGCCGCACCTGCAGCGCGGCCTGGTCGCCGAATATGCCTGGCTTGATCCGCTGAAAGTCGCCAAGCATTACGGCTGCCACCTGCTCGCCCTGAACTGGACGCTGTGCACCCCGGAGCGCCTGCTCAAAGCGCAGAAAGCCGGCCTGCATGTCTCGGTGTGGACGGTCAACGAACCGGCGCTGATGCGCCGCCTGGCAGACTTCGGTGTGGACAGCATCATCACCGACTTCCCCGGCCTCGCCGTGGCGACTCTGGAATAACCATCGTGGATAGCTCCAGCTACAGAAACGAAAAAACCGGCCACAAGGGCCGGTTTTTCGTTAAGCCTGATCAGAAACTTTCGCGATTAGGCCAACGCCAGTCGCAGGAGTCGCTGAACGGGTTCTCCCCGGCCGGCTCAGGCCACCGGCCGGAGCCGCTCAAAAAAGCCGGTTGAGGCCGTCGAACGCCGCCACCCGGTAGGCTTCCGCCATGGTCGGGTAGTTGAAGGTGGTGTTGACGAAATACTTGATGCTGTTGGCCTCGCCCTTCTGGTTCATGATCGCCTGGCCGATATGCACGATCTCCGAGGCCTGGTAGCCGAAGCAGTGCACGCCAAGCACTTCCAGGGTTTCGCGGTGGAACAGCAGCTTGAGCATGCCCACTGGCTCGTGGGAAATCTGCGCACGGGCCATGCCTTTGAAGAACGCCTTGCCGACTTCATAAGGGATCTTGGCCTGGGTCAGCTCGCGCTCGTTCTTACCGATCGAGCTGATTTCCGGAATGGTGTAGATGCCAGTCGGCACGTCATCGACGAAGCGCCAGCTGCCATTGTCAACGATGCTACCGGCAGCCGAACGGCCCTGGTCGGCGGCGGCACTGGCCAGGCTCGGCCAGCCAATCACATCGCCCGCCGCGTAGATGTTCGACACCTCGGTGCGGTAGCTCTGGTCAACCTCGATCTGCCCACGGCTGTTGACCTTGATGCCGATGTTTTCCAGGCCCAGCTGATCGGTATTACCGGTACGGCCGTTGCACCAGAGGAAGGCGTCCGCCTTGATCTTCTTGCCGGACTTAAGGTGCAGGATCACCCCGTTCTCCACCCCTTCAACACTTTCGTACTCTTCGTTATGACGAATCAGCACGTTGTTGTTGCGCAGGTGATAGCTCAAGGCATCGGAAATTTCCGCATCGAGGAAGCTCAGCAACTGGTCACGGTTGTCGATCAGGTCGACCAGCACGCCCAGGCCGCTGAAGATCGAGGCGTACTCGGAACCGATTACCCCGGCTCCGTAAATGATGATACGGCGCGGGGTATGACCGAGGCTGAGGATGGTATCGCTGTCGTAGATGCGCGGGTGGTGGAAGTCCACGTCCACCGGACGATAAGGCCGCGAACCGGTAGCAATGACGATCTGCTTGGCCACCAGTTTTTCCACCACGCCATTGGCGCAAACCACTTCGACGGTGTGCTCATCGGCAAAACTGCCGGTGCCGAAAAATACATCGATGCGGTTACGCGCGTAGTAGCCGGTGCGCGAACTCACCTGCTTGGCGATTACACGCTCGGCGCTTTTCAGCACATCGGGAAAGGAGAACCAGCGCGGCTCGCCGATCTGGCGGAACATCGGATTGGTGTTGAACTGCATGATCTGCCGCACCGAATGGCGCAGCGCCTTAGACGGAATAGTGCCCAGGTGGGTGCAGTTGCCGCCGACTTCACGGCGGCTGTCGACCACTGCCACCTTGCGCCCGGCCTTGGCCGCGTTCATTGCCGCGCCTTCACCCGCAGGGCCGGAACCCAGCACCACTACGTCGTAGTTGTAGACCGCCATGTTTACTCCTTCAGATCACACCGGAGCACTTGTACCGTGCTCTCGGCAGGGCCAGCACTGCATACGCAGCCTGACAATCAATACGTTCACTGCAAGCCTAGCCTTTTAGCTGGTCGCAGGACGATTAGCGTTTGGTCGCGTCGTAGGCCAGGGCTGCGGTCTTGCCTTGCGGGTCGCTGTTGATTTCCTCGCACTTCTCGCGGCTGCCACCACAGATCGAGCATTCCTTCTCGATACCCAGGTTGGCGATACCGCCGCACGAACCGGCAATGGGTTTGCGCCCCATCATCACGCCTACCGCCATCATGCCCACTACCAGCAGCATGGTCAGAAACACCACTAAAAACGTCATTGCTCGTCTCCTGCAGCGAATAGCTGCTCGAAAGCCTGAGTTGTCTGTGTGACGAAGGCGTCACCTTCACGGGTCACGAAAAACGCCGCAATACCCATACGCTCAGCAAATGCCAGGCCACGCTCAGTGCCCATCACCATTAGCACTGTAGACAAGCCATCGGCGCGTAAGGTCGATTTATCCACCACGGTTACCGCTGCCAGCGTGTGGGTGATCGGTGCGCCGGTCAACGGATCGAGGGTATGCGAGTAACGCTGCCCATCCTCCTCGAAGTAGTTGCGGTAATCACCCGAGGTGGAAATGCCGTAACCATCCACCGCCAGCACGCGCTGGGCGACACGCTGGCCGTCCTGCGGCGCCTCCAGGCCGATACGCCAAGGCTGACCGTCAGGCTTTTTGCCTGCGGCCTTGAGTTCACCGGTGGCCTCGACCATATAACTGGTCACACCTAGCTCAGTGAAGCGCTGCACGATCTTGTCCACCGCATAGCCGGCGGCAATGCTGTTGAAGTCGACCTGCACATCAACATCCTTGCACAGCTGCTCACCTTCACTGCGCAGGTGTTGCATGCCCACTTGCGCACGCGCGGCGGCCAGTTGCTCAGCGGTCGGCACCTTTTCGGCGCGCGCCTTGGGACCGAAGCCCCAGAGATTGAGCAGCGGCTCTAGGGTCAGGTCGAACGCGCCGGCACTTTGCTCATGCAACACGCGTCCTGCCTCGACCAATTCCAGCACCCCGGCAGGCATCGCCTGACAGGTACCCGCTGGAGCCTGGTTGAATTGTTCGATAGTGGAATCATCGCGATAGGTCGACATCTGTTGGTCAACCTCAGCCAGGATGGCATCGGTCTCGCGCTTGAGTAACTCAAGGCTCGGCGAATCCTTGCTGCGCACATATTTGACGGTGTAGGTGCTGCCCATGGTCGGGCCGCCAAATTCTTCTACCCGCTCTGAAAACCAACAGCCCGTTAGGGCTGTCAGCAAGCTGACAGCGATAACGGGCCGCAGTAGCACATGGCTCATGCTTAACCGCCGAAGTCGTCGAGCAGGATGTTCTCCTCCTCCACACCCAGGTCGATCAGCATCTTGATCACGGCAGCGTTCATCATGGGCGGGCCGCACATGTAGAACTCACACTCTTCCGGAGCCGGATGGTCCTTGAGGTAGTTCTCGTACAGCACGTTGTGGATAAAGCCCTTGAGACCGGTCCAGTTGTCTTCCGGCAACGGATCGGACAAGGCCAGGTGCCACTTGAAGTTGGGGTTCTCGGCCTGCAGCTGATCGTATTCTTCAACGTAGAAGGCTTCACGCATGGAGCGCGCGCCGTACCAGAAGCTGATCTTGCGGGTCGACTTCAAGCGCTTGAGCTGGTCGAAGATGTGCGAACGCATCGGCGCCATACCAGCGCCACCACCGATAAATACCATCTCGGCGTCGGTTTCCTTGGCGAAGAACTCACCAAACGGACCGTACACATCGATCTTGTCGCCCGGTTTGAGGCTGAACACGTAGGAACTCATCTTGCCCGGTGGCAAATCGTCCTTGCCCGGTGGCGGCGAAGCAATACGGATATTGAACTTCACCAGACCCACTTCTTCCGGGTAGTTGGCCATGGAGTAGGCACGGATCACGGTCTCTTCGACCTTGGACACGTACTTCCACTGGTTAAACTTGTCCCAGTCGCCGCGGTACTCTTCCTGAATATCGAAGTCCTTGTAATGCACTTCGTGCGGCGGGCACTCCAGCTGCACATAGCCACCGGCGCGGAAGTCGACGCTTTCGCCTTCCGGCAGTTTCAGCGTCAGCTCCTTGATGAAGGTGGCCACGTTGGGGTTGGACTCAACGGTGCATTCCCACTTCTTCACGCCGAAGACTTCTTCCGGCACTTCGATCTTCATGTCCTGCTTGACCGGAGTCTGGCAGGACAGGCGCCAGCCAGCCTTGGCTTCGCGACGGGTGAAGGCAGCTTCTTCGGTCGGCAGCATTTCACCACCGCCATGCTCGACCACGCACTTGCACTGGGCGCAGGTACCGCCGCCGCCGCAGGCCGAAGAAAGGAAGATATTGTTGGCCGCCAGGGTCTGCAGCAACTTGCCGCCAGCTGGTACCACAATGGTTTTTTCGCCGTTGATCTCGATGCTTACGTCACCGCTGGAAACCAGCTTGGCGCGCGCCGCGATAATGATCAGCACCAACGCCAGCACAATGCCGGTGAACATGCCGATGGCGATGAAAATCTCGAAATTGATCATCTATTCATCCCTTCCTTACAACTGCACGCCGGAGAAGGACATGAAGCCCAGAGACATCAGACCGATGGTGATAAAGGTGATGCCCAGTCCCTGCAGACCTTCAGGTACATCGCTGTACTTGAGCTTCTCGCGAATCCCCGCCAGAGCGGCAATCGCCAGGGCCCAGGAAACACCGGCGCCGACACCGTACACGGTGCTTTCCGCCAGGTTGTAGTCACGCTCGACCATAAACAGCGAGCCACCCATGATGGCGCAGTTCACGGTGATCAACGGCAGGAACACGCCGAGGGCGTTGTACAGCGAGGGCACGTACTTATCCAGGGTCATCTCGAGGATCTGTACGATCGCCGCGATCACGCCGATAAAGGTCAGCAGGCCGAGGAAGCTCAGATCGACTTGCGGGTAACCGGCCCAGGCCAGTGCACCGTCCTTGAGCAAGTTGGTGTAGATCAGGTTGTTCACCGGCATGGTGATACCCAGTACCACCACTACGGCGATACCGAGACCAATGGCGGTTTCGACCTTTTTCGAGATGGCAATAAAGGTGCACATGCCGAGGAAGAACGCCAGGGCCATGTTCTCAACGAACACCGCACGGACGAACAGGCTGATGTAGTGCTCCATTAGTAGGCCTCCTTATTGGATACCTGAGGCGCCATCTTGAAGCTCGGCTTCTCGATCTGGTCTTTTTTCCAGACGCGAATACCCCAGATAAACAGCCCGATCAGGAAGAACGCCGAAGGCGGCAGCAGCAGCATGCCGTTAGGCTGGTACCAGCCACCGTCGTTGATCACCGGAATGATCTCGTAGCCCATCAGTTTGCCCGCGCCAAACAGCTCGCGAATGATGCCCAGGACGATCAGAAAGGCGCTATAGCCCAGCCCGTTACCAATACCGTCGAAGAACGACAGCACTGGCGGGTTCTGCATGGCAAAGGCTTCGGCGCGGCCCATCACGATGCAGTTGGTGATGATCAGTCCGACAAATACCGAGAGCTGCTTGGACAGGCTAAAGGCAAAGGCCTTGAGCACCTGATCAACCACGATTACCAGGGAAGCAATGATCACCATCTGCACGATCATGCGGATCGAGCCCGGGATCTGGCTGCGAATCATCGAGATAAACAGGTTGGAGAACCCGGTTACCAGGGTCAGCGCGGCAGACATCACCAGCGCGGTTTTCAGGTTCGAGGTCACCGCCAGGGCGGAACAGATCCCTAGAATCTGCAAGCCAATCGGGTTGTTGTTGAAAATCGGGTTAAGCAGGACTTCTTTAATAGTCGGCTGCGACATGATCAAGCCTCCCCTGCGCGCAGGTTCGCGATAAACGGACCGAAGCCATTCTGGCCAAGCCAGAACTTCAGCAGGTTGTCCACACCAACGCTGGTCAGCGTAGCGCCTGCCAGGCCATCAACCTGATGCACGGCCTTAGGGCTCTGTGCATCGACACCACCCTTGACGATTTGCACGGCCAGCTTGCCGTCCTCATCGAACAGGGTTTTGCCTGGCCATTGGCCTTTCCACTTCGGATTGTCGACTTCGCCACCCAGACCCGGCGTTTCGCCGTGCTGGTAGAAGCCCATGCCAACCACAGTATTCAGGTCGCCCTTGACTGCGATAAAGCCGTGCAGAGTCGACCACAGACCGTAACCGCGCACCGGCAGAATCAGGGTTTCAACCTGACCATCCTTCTCCACCACATACACGGTGCTGAAGCGTTCCTGACGCTTGATCCCGGCGATGTCATCGCTGCCCTTGAGCACCGAGGACAGTTTCGGGTCCTTGGAGGCTTTAAGCGGGTCAAAGGTGACTGGGTCCTGGGCATCGGAAAACTTGCCGGTTTCCAGGTCCACCAGCTTGGCGCTGATGGTGCCTTTGAACATGTCCTTAACCTGGGCGCTGGACATGCTGGCATCGCCCAGACCGGCGATCGCCAGAATGCTGCGCTGCTTGTCCAGCAGACGGTTGTCCACCTGGGTCGGCTTCAGCGCCACGGCTGCACCGGCAACAAACACCGAGCACACCAGGCACACCAACAGGGCCACCACCAGCGTACGGACGGTGGATTCTTTTTGACTAGACATTGCGCGCCAGCCTCCGCTTGATATTGGCTTGAACGACGAAGTGGTCGATCAGCGGTGCGAACAGGTTGGCGAACAGAATCGCCAGCATCATGCCTTCCGGGAAGGCCGGGTTGACCACACGGATCAACACCACCATCACACCGATCAGGGCACCGAAAATCCACTTACCGGTATTGGTCATGGACGCCGACACCGGGTCGGTGGCCATAAAGAACATACCGAACGCAAAACCGCCCACCACCAGGTGCCAGTACCAAGGCATGGCAAACATCGGGTTGGTGGTCGAACCAAGTGCATTGAACAGCAGGCTCAGGCCAACCATGCCCAGCATCACACCGGCGACGATGCGCCAGGCGGCAATCTTGGTGATCAGCAACACCAGGCCGCCGATGGCGATGGCCAGGGTGCTGGTTTCACCAAGCGAGCCGTGAATGGTGCCGACAAAGGCGTCCATCCAGGTAATGCCGTTGTTGATCACGTTGTCGATGCCGCCGGAAGCCGCCAGGCTCAGCGAAGTGGCACCGGCAAAGCCGTCCACCGCAGTCCATACCGCATCACCGGACATCTGCGCCGGGTAGGCAAAGAACAGGAAGGCACGGCCGGTCAGCGCCGGGTTGAGGAAGTTCTTGCCAGTACCGCCAAACACTTCCTTGCCGATGACCACGCCGAAGCTGATACCCAGCGCGACCTGCCACAGCGGAATGCTCGGCGGCAGAATCAGGGCAAAGAGTACCGAGGTGACGAAGAAACCTTCGTTGACTTCATGCTTGCGGATCGAAGCGAACAGCACTTCCCAGAAGCCACCGACGATAAACGCCGTTGCATACACCGGCAGGAAGTAAGCCGCGCCCTGGATAAAGTTATCCCACAGGCTGTTCGGGTCAAACCCGGCCAGTGAGCCGATCAGCGCAAAGCGCCAGCCTTCCTGGGCGGCCAGCAGCTCAGGGCTGTTAGCGAAGATCAGGTTGGCCTGATAACCGGTGTTCCACATGCCGAAAAACATCATCGGGAAGGTACACAACCACACGGTGATCATCATGCGCTTGAGGTCGATGCCGTCACGCACGTGGGCGGTGGTCTTGGTTACGCTGCCAGGGCGATAGAAGAAGGTGTCGACAGCCTCATAGAGGGCGTACCACTTCTCGTACTTGCCGCCTTTTTCGAAGTTGTGCTCGACTTTATCGAGGAATGCACGAATACCCATGACTTAACCCTCCTTCTCAATACGGGCGAGGTTATCGCGCAGGATCGGGCCGTACTCATACTTGCCGGCACAGACATAGGTGCACAGCGCCAGGTCTTCTTCATCGAGTTCCAGGCAGCCCAGTTTCTGAGCCATCTCGGTGTCACCGACGATCAGGTAGCGCAGCAGTTGCGTCGGCAGGATATCCAGCGGCATCACAGCTTCGTAGTTACCCACCGGCACCATGGCGCGCGGGCTGCCATTGGTGGTGGTGGAGAAGGCGAATTTCTTCGCAGCATTGAGCTTGGAAACGAAGATGTTCATCACCGAGTGCTTGTTAACCCCGGCACGCAGGTAATGCATCAACTCACGCTCGTGCCCTTCAACCAGGCAGGACACCTGCAAGTGATAGCGACCGAGGAAGGCGAAAGCGCCCTGCGCGGTACGACCACCCAGTACCGAGCCAGAAATAACCCGGTTGAAACCAGGCTGCAGCTGACCTGCAGTCAGCTCGCTGAGGCTGGCGCCCAGACGGGTGCGCAGCAGGCGCGGCTGCTCAACCACGGGACCGGCCAGCGCGACAACGCGCTCAGTCCAGAGCTGCCCGGTGGTGAACAGTTTGCCAACGGCAATCACGTCCTGATAATTGATCGACCAGACGCTCTTGCTGGCGCTGACCGGATCGAGGAAGTGGATATGCGTACCCGGCAAGCCCGCAGGGTGCGGGCCGGCGAAGGCTTCGGTGTGTACCTTGCTCAGCTGTTCGCCAGGCAGGCTGACACCCTCAGCCTTGCACAGAAATACCTTGGCCAGATTGCTCAGCACCTGCAGACCGTTTGCAAAGTCGGCGGCGTACTCGGCAATCACCACAGCCGGATCGGCTGCCAGCGGGTGGGTATCAATGGCGGTGACGAAAATCGAGCTGGGCTGCGCATCAGCAGCCGGCACCTTGCTGAACGGACGAGCGCGCAGCGCGGTCCACAAGCCCGATTGCAACAGCACTTCACGCACTTTGGCGTCGCCGACAGTCGCCAGTTGGTCAACTGCTACGTGATCAAAGGTGATTTGCTCATCGCCCTCGACATCGATTACCACCGATTGCAGCACCCGCTTCTCACCGCGATGGATGGCGCTGATCACGCCTGCAGCTGGAGCGGTGTATTGCACGCCTGGCGACTTCTTGTCCGAGAACAGTACCTGGCCAAGCTTGACCCGGTCACCGACCTGAACCTCCATCGAAGGCTTCATACCGTGATAATCGAAGCCTATGACGGCGACGCTACGCACCGGCCTTGCAGCCTCAATGCGCTGCGCCGGCACGCCTGTTATGGGCAAATCAAGCCCATGTTTTATTTTGATCATAGGTTTGCCTAACCACTGATTTATAAGCTTTTTTAGAATACGGACGACACCAACGCAGAAAAATGCGGCGCAACGCCAAAAACACGTCAGGCGCTGGGCAGGATGTCGGTCGCGGGAAAAAATCTGGCCGATTATAAGTCGCACCTTCGGCCACTGACCACCCAAGCGCTTGCTTTTATCCGGTTTAACGTAACAGAAGGCAACAGATGGCGGCTTGACTGCCAAGCCGCCGCGCGCGACATAAGACTAATAGACCAACTGGAGCCCTGCCATGCGCCTGTTACTAGCGCTTACTACCCTACTGCTGCTGAGCGGCGAGTTATTCGCCAACAACCGCGAACGCCTGCAAGAAGCCAACTTCGCAGCCACCCACCAATTCGAACAGAACAGCCTGGAGCGCAAGAACCAGAGCGTGCTGACCTACCTGTGGGCCGACGTCTACGCCGCCGCCTTCTACGCCCCCAGCGAGGCCAGCGCCAGCCAGGCAGTCGCCAAGCCGCTCACGCAACGCCTGGAGCTTTACTACTTCCGCAACATCGACAGCCAAGACGTGATCAAGGCTGCCTGGGTCACGCTCGAACGCCAGCACGACGCCGCTACATTGCAGCGCCTGCGCCCCGAGGTAGATGCCCTGCACGCCACGTTCAGGGATATTCGCCCAGGCGACCGCTACGCCCTGAACTTCAACCAAGACAGCGGCCTAACCCTGGAGGTGAATGGCAAAGTCGCCTACACCAGCCAGGACCCAGCCCTGGCCAGGGCCTACCTGGGCATCTGGCTATCGCCCAACGGCCTGTCGGATAAGTTGCGCACTAGCTTGCTGGCCGATTAATTCCAGCAATTTCAGGCAACAAAAACGGGAGCCGAAGCTCCCGTTTTTTTATGCATCGCCTGCGCTTAGCGCGGGAAAGCTGGCGGGTTGACCCCGGCCATATCTTCCATCACACGAACCACCTGACAGCTATAACCGAACTCGTTGTCGTACCACACGTACAGCACAACGCGGTTGTCATTGCAGATGGTGGCTTCAGCATCGACCACACCGGCGTGACGCGAGCCAACGAAGTCAGTGGAGACCACTTCCTGCGACTGGACGAAGTCGATCTGCTTCTGCAGGTCCGAGTGCATGGCCATCTGGCGCAGGTACTCGTTGACTTCTTCACGGGTGGTGGCTTTCTCAAGGTTGAGGTTGAGAATGGCCATCGACACGTTCGGCGTCGGTACGCGAATGGCGTTGCCGGTCAGCTTGCCCTTCAGCACTGGCAGCGCCTTGGCAGCGGCAGTGGCAGCACCGGTTTCGGTGATCACCATGTTCAGCGGCGCGCTGCGGCCACGGCGGTCGCCCTTGTGGAAGTTGTCGATCAGGTTCTGGTCGTTGGTATACGAGTGAACGGTTTCGACGTGACCATTGACGATGCCGTACTGATCATTGATCGCCTTGAGCACCGGCACGATGGCGTTGGTGGTGCAGGAAGCAGCCGAGATGATCTTGTCTTCTGGGGTGATTTCGCCGTGGTTGATGCCGTGCACGATGTTCTTCAGCGCGCCTTTGCCAGGTGCGGTCAGAACAACGCGATCAACACCCGGGCAGGCCAGGTGCTGGCCCAGGCCGTCGGCGTCACGCCATACACCGGTGTTGTCGACCAGCAGAGCGTTCTTGATGCCGTACTGGGTGTAATCCACCTCGGCTGGCGACTTGGCGTAGATCACCTGAATCAGGTTGCCGTTGGCCGTCAGGGTGTTGTTTTCTTCGTCGATGGTGATGGTGCCGTCGAACTTGCCATGCACCGAGTCGCGGCGCAGCAGGCTGGCACGCTTGACCAAGTCATTGGTCGCACCTTTGCGCACAACAATGGCGCGCAGACGCAGGCCGTCGCCACCACCGGTTTTCTCGATCAGGATGCGTGCCAGCAGACGGCCGATACGACCGAAGCCGTAGAGCACCACGTCGGTGCCTTCGCGGGCTTCGCTGTTCTGCTTGCCAACCACTTCAACCAGCTCGTCCTTGACGAACTGCTCGATGCTGCGGCCCTGGCCTTCGGCCTTGAACTTGCTGACCATCTTGCCCAGATCTATCGAGGCGGCGCCCAGCTTGAGCTCGCTCATGGCCTTGAGCACCAGGAAGGTATCGTGCACCGACAGTTCGCTGTCGCCGGTCAGGCGGTGACGTGCGAAGCGGTGGGCCTTGAGAATGTCGATCACCGAGCGGTTGATCAAACCACGGCCGTAGATCGAGGTGACCACGTTGTTGTTACGGTAGAGTTGGCCAATCATCGGAATCATCGCTTCCGCAAGGGCTTCTCGATCGATCCACTCACCGAGACACTGGTCGGGCTTCTGAGTCACGGGCAGTACCTTCCACATGTAGGGGCTGAAAAAAGGGGCTACATTATGACGGCGCAAGCAAGCATGAGCAATGCACGACTGTCGTAACTGACACCGCACATAAACGCCCGCTACAATCGCCGACCTTGTGCCATGACCGTGAGCCGCCCGTGCCTGTACTGCGTCTACCGTCCCTACCGGCCACTGCCGGCAAACAACACTGGGGCAACCTGCCCGGTGCCGCGCTGAGCCTGGCGATTGCCGAAGCCGCCAGCAATGCCAAACGCTTCACCCTGCTGCTGACTGCCGACAGCCAGAGTGCCGAGCGCCTGCAAGAGGAGCTGAGCTTTTTCGCTCCGGATTTGCCGGTGCTGCATTTCCCTGACTGGGAAACCCTGCCCTACGACCTGTTTTCGCCGCACCAGGACATCATTTCCCAGCGTATCGCCGCGCTCTATCGCCTGCCCGAGCTGAAGCACGGCGTATTGGTAGTTCCGATCACCACCGCCCTACACCGCCTGGCGCCCAAGCGTTTTCTGCTCGGCAGTAGCCTGGTCATGCAGGTCGGCCAGCAACTCGACGTCAACCAGATGCGCGGCAATCTGGAAGCCGCCGGCTATCGCTGTGTGGATACGGTGTATGAACATGGTGAGTTCGCCGTGCGCGGCGCGCTGATCGACCTGTTCCCGATGGGCAGCAGCCAGCCGTACCGCATCGACCTGTTCGATGACGAAATCGAAACCCTGCGCACCTTTGATCCGGAAAACCAGCGCTCCATCGACAAGGTCGAGTCGATCAAGCTGCTACCGGCGCGCGAATTTCCGCTGGAAAGGAAAGCCGTTACCGATTTCCGCGGGCGCTTTCGCGAGCGTTTCGACGTGGACTTCCGCCGCTGCCCGATCTATCAGGACCTCAGCACTGGCATCACCCCGGCCGGTATCGAGTACTACCTGCCGCTGTTCTTCGAAGAAACCGCCACCCTCTTCGACTATTTACCCGCCGACACCCAGGTATTTTCCCTGCCAGGCATCGAGAAAGCCGCCGAGCAGTTCTGGGTCGATGCGCGCAGCCGTTACGAAGACCGCCGCGTCGACCCGGAACGCCCGCTGCTGCCGCCGGCCGATATCTTCCTACCGGTGGAAGACTGTTTCGCCAGGCTGAAAAACTGGCCGCGCGTGGTGGTCAGCCAGGACGATATCGAAGAAGGCGTCGGTCGCCTGCGCTTCAACGCCAAACCGCTGCCTGACCTGGCGATCCAGGCCAAGGCCGGCGAACCACTGGCGGCGCTGCGGCGCTTTATCGAGGAATACCCTGGCCGCGTGCTGTTCTGCGCCGAGTCCGCCGGGCGCCGCGAAGTGCTGCTGGAATTGCTCGCCCGCCTCAAGCTCAAACCCAACGAGTTCGAAAGCTGGCCGGCCTTCACCGCCAGCAAACAGCGCCTGGGCATCTGCATTGCACCGCTGGATGACGGCCTGCTGCTCGAAGACCTGGCCCTGGTGGCGGAAAGCCCGCTGTTTGGTCAGCGTGTTATGCAGCGCCGGCGCCGGGAGAAATCTCGCGACGGCGGCGACAACGTCATCAAGAACCTTACCGAGCTGCGCGAAGGCGCACCGGTGGTGCATATCGACCATGGCGTCGGCCGCTACCTGGGCCTGGTGACCATGGAATTCGACGGCCAGGCCGCCGAATTCCTCGCCCTGATGTACGCCGAGGAAGCCAAACTCTACGTGCCGGTGGCCAGCCTGCACCTGATCGCCCGCTACACCGGCAGCGACGACGCCCTCGCCCCGCTGCACCGCCTCGGCTCGGAAATCTGGCAGAAGGCCAAGCGCAAGGCCGCCGAACAGGTACGTGATGTCGCCGCCGAACTGCTCGACATCTACGCCCGCCGCGCCGCTCGCGAAGGCTATGCGTTTGCCGACCCGAAAGCCGATTACGCCACCTTCAGCGCCGGTTTCCCGTTCGAGGAAACCCCGGATCAGCAATCTGCCATCGAAGCTGTGCATGACGATATGCTCGCACCCAAGCCGATGGACCGCCTGGTCTGCGGCGATGTCGGCTTCGGCAAAACCGAAGTAGCGATGCGCGCCGCCTTTATCGCCGTGCATGGCGGCAAGCAGGTGGCGGTGCTGGTACCGACCACCCTGCTCGCCCAGCAGCATTACAACAGCTTCCGCGACCGCTTCGCCGACTGGCCGGTAAAAGTCGAGGTGATGAGCCGCTTCAAAAGCGCAAAGGAAGTCAGCGACGCCGTGCAGCAATTGGCCGAGGGCAAGGTCGACATCGTTATCGGCACCCACAAGCTGCTGCAGGAAGACGTCAAGTTCAGCAACCTAGGCCTGGTGATCATCGACGAAGAGCACCGTTTCGGCGTGCGCCAGAAAGAGCAGCTCAAGGCCCTGCGCAGCGAAGTCGACATCCTCACCCTCACCGCCACGCCAATTCCACGAACCTTGAACATGGCTGTGGCCGGCATGCGCGACCTGTCGATCATCGCCACGCCGCCAGCACGGCGGCTGTCGGTGCGCACCTTTGTCATGGAACAGAACAACCCGACGATCAAGGAAGCGCTGCTGCGCGAACTGCTGCGCGGCGGCCAGGTGTATTACCTGCATAACGATGTGAAAACCATCGAGAAATGCGCCGCCGACCTCGCCGAACTGGTGCCAGAAGCACGCATTGGCATCGGCCACGGGCAGATGCGCGAGCGCGAGCTGGAACAGGTGATGGGCGACTTCTACCACAAGCGCTTCAACGTGCTGATCGCCTCGACCATCATCGAAACCGGTATCGATGTACCGAGCGCCAACACCATTATCATCGAGCGCGCCGACAAGTTCGGCCTGGCCCAGCTGCATCAGCTGCGCGGCCGCGTCGGTCGTAGTCACCACCAGGCCTACGCCTACTTGCTGACACCGCCACGCAAGCAGATGACCGATGATGCGCAGAAGCGCCTGGAAGCCATCTCCGGCGCCCAGGACCTCGGCGCCGGCTTCTTGCTGGCCACCCATGACTTGGAAATTCGCGGCGCCGGCGAGCTGCTCGGCGATGGCCAGAGCGGGCAGATCCAGGCAGTCGGTTTCACCCTGTATATGGAAATGCTCGAACGCGC
The DNA here is from genome assembly GCF_030690725.1 of Pseudomonas sp. Taxonomy (GTDB): domain Bacteria; phylum Pseudomonadota; class Gammaproteobacteria; order Pseudomonadales; family Pseudomonadaceae; genus Aquipseudomonas. The sequence goes on from NZ_JAUYGD010000013.1 coordinate 52,170, forward strand.
GGTGAAATCGATCCGCAAAGGCGAGCAGCCCAACCTCGACCAGCCGCTTGGCGGCGGCCCGGAAATCAACCTGCGTGTACCGGCACTGATCCCCGAAGATTACCTACCCGACGTGCATGCGCGGTTGATCCTCTACAAACGCATCGCCAACGCCGCCGACGAGGATGGCCTGAAAGAGCTGCAAGTGGAGATGATCGACCGCTTCGGCCTGCTACCGGATGCAAGCAAGAACCTGATACGCATCACCCTGATGAAATTGCAGGCGGAAAAGCTCGGAATCAAGAAGGTCGATGCCGGCCCGCAAGGCGGACGTATCGAATTTGCCGCCGATACCTGCGTCGATCCGCTAACCCTGATCAAGCTGATCCAGAGTGCGCCGAACCGTTACAAGTTCGAAGGCGCGACGATGTTTAAGATCCAGGTGCCCATGGAGCGCCCGGAAGAACGTTTCAACACCTTAGAGGCGCTGTTCGAGCGCCTGACTCCCTCAACCTAAAGGACTGACCCATGCGCGCATTCCGCACCCTGGCCCTGCTGCCGCTTATCCTGCTGGGCCTGCTCAGCAGCACCGCCGCCCTGGCTGAAAGCCTGTATCAGGTTGAAGTCATCGTATTCCGCCAGGCCGCCACACCGATTTCCGCCGGTCAGCTGCCGCCCGACAACTGGGCGCAGAACGCGCTGCCGGTGGATGGCAGCAACAGCCGCAGCACCGCGCTGAACGCCGAAGCCGGCAAGCTCAGCCCTTCTAATGGTTATCAGGTATTGCTGCACAAGGCCTGGTCCCAGAGCCTGGGCGAATCGAGCAGCCGCGTCGCCATCAGCACCGGCAACGAGCAGTTCGGCCACCACCCCGTCGAAGGCACCATCAGCCTCAAGGCCGGCCGCGTGATCGAGCTGGACAGCGACATCTGGGTCAACCAGCTCGACGCCAGCGGCATTCTCAACGACAGCGAGCGCATCAAGCAGAGCAGCCGCCTGAAAAGCGGCGAGCTGACCTTTGTTGATAATGGCAGTCTGGGGATGCTGATTCGCGTCAGCCCACTGTAAAAACACCGCCACAAAAAAGGGCCGCATTACGCGGCCCTTTTTGATTGCAACACGATCCAATCAGCTGGCCAGCACGCGCGCCAATACGGCCTTGACCGTGCCCATGCCTTCTTCCAGGGCGCGCTCGATTTCCGCCATGGTGATCAGCGCGCGGGACTTGCCGGCGGCTGGGTTTACCACCAGCGCCAGACAGGCATAGGGCAAAGCCAGTTCACGGGCCAGTACCGCTTCCGGCATACCGGTCATGCCAACGATGTCACAGCCATCACGCTCCATCCGCGCGATCTCGGCAACGGTTTCCAGCCGCGGCCCCTGGGTGCAGCCATACAGGCCGTGATTGCTGAACGCACAGTGTTCGGCAGTCAGGGCATTGGCCAGTTTGCTGCGCAACCCTGCGTCATAGGGATGGCTGAAATCGACATGGGTGACATGTTCCAGTTCGCCCTCGAAATAGGTGTGCTCGCGCCCCGAGGTGTAATCGATGATCTGGTGCGGCAGGCAGAAATGCCCGGTGCCCATGGCCGGATGAATACCGCCCACCGAGTTGACCGCGATAATCGCCTTGGCCCCCGCCTCACGCAGCGCCCAGAGGTTGGCGCGGTAGTTGACCTGATGTGGCGGGATGCGGTGCGGATGCCCGTGGCGGGCAAGGAACAGCACTTCACGGCCGGCATAGTCACCCTTGAGCACCGCCGCAGAGGGCGCGCCATAGGGCGTATCGATATGCAGCGCGGCCTTGATGGTCAGACCGTCCAGCTTGGTCAGACCAGTACCACCGATAATCGCGTAAACCGTCATCCATTACTCCTTAGTCGATTAGTTGCGCATCGCGCAGGTTACCAAGTGCCGCCAGCCAACGCGGATTCTGCCGATACTCAATACCCGGGAAGGCCTGCCGACGCATCCGCGCCAGACCTTGCGGCGGTTCCACCTTGAGGCGCTGCAAGGCGCTCAAGGCCAGCTCTGCCGCTGCCCGATCATTACACACCAGGCCCATGTCACAACCTGCCACCAGCGCCGCCTCGATACGGCACGCCGCATCGCCGACCACATGGGCGCCGGCCATGGACAGATCGTCGCTGAAAATCACTCCATCAAAAGCCAGCTCGCCACGCAGAATGTCCTGCAGCCAGCGCCGGGAAAAACCGGCCGGCTGACTGTCCACCTGAGGGTAGATCACATGGGCGGGCATCACCGCAGCCAACTGCCGACTCAATTGCGCAAAAGGCTGTAAATCGACAGCGCGAATCTGTTCCAGACTGCGCTCATCCACCGGGATGGCCACATGGGAATCCGCCTCAGCCCAGCCGTGACCGGGGAAATGCTTACCAGTGGCGGCCATGCCCGCAGCGTTCATCCCACGGATAAACGCCCCAGCCAGTAAAGTGGCGCGCTGCGCATCACCCTCAAAAGCACGGCTGCCAACCACCGCACTGCGCTGATGATCGAGATCCAGCACTGGGGCAAAGCTCAAGTCCAACCCGGCAGCCAGCACTTCGGTGGCCATAACCCAGCCGCACTGCTCAGCCAGATGCTCGGCATTGGCGTTATCGGCCAGCGCACGCATTGCTGGCAAGCGCACAAAACCCTGACGCAGACGCTGTACCCGGCCGCCTTCCTGATCCACTGCCAACAGCAGGTCCGGACGCACTGCGCGAATCGCCGCAGACAGCTCGCGCACCTGGCGCGGGTCTTCGATATTGCGCGCGAACAGAATCAGCCCGGCCACCTGCGGCTGACGCAGGATCTGGCGATCTTCAGCCGTCAGCCAGGTGCCGGCGATATCCAGCATCAATGAACCTTGCATGGGTGCACTCACAACTCTTCCTTAATTAAGCGGCGCAACCGCCCACTCAGGGCAGGCGGCCTCGTCAATCTGTACCGCACAGTGAACCGGGACACGCGCAAAGAGCTCCAGCAGATCGCTGTTGCGCAGACGCACGCAACCATGGGACAGCGCCACGCCCATGGGCTCGCTGTCCGGCGTACCGTGTATGTAGATATAGCGGCGAAAGGTATCGACAGCGCCCAGACGATTGCGGCCGGGCTCACAACCACTCAACCAGAGAATGCGCGTAAGAATCCAGTCACGCCCGGGAAATTGCGCATGCAACTCAGGCGACCAGACTTCGCCGGTCCAACGCCGCCCGCGCAGCACAGCGGCATTTGGCAAACCCTCGCCAATCTTCGCCCGCACCTGGTGCAAGCCACGCGGCGTACAGCCGGAACCATTGCGCTCACCAGCGCCATTCAGCGCGGTGGAAACACTCAGGCGCAGCTGCAGCTGCCCGTTGGCAAAGCCATACAGGCACTGATCGGCGAGGGAAATATGCAGAAAATCGAGAGCAACCATGGGCGGCTAGCTTAGCGGATAGCATCCACCAAGCCCACCCGCCGAGGTCAAACTTTGCTGGGGACAGCAGGAGTCTTGATGCGCGGCTTGAGCTGGGCACTGGCCAGGGTTTCATCGGTCAGGCCGGTTTCGGAGCGCATGCCGGCAGCCAGGAATGGCACCATCAAGCGCATCACCTGCTCGATCGAGGTATTAACGCCAAAATCGGTTTCCGACATGGCCCGCAGGGCCTTGATCCCGGACATGCTGAACGCTGCAGCGCCGAGCATAAAGTGCACGCGCCAGAACAGTTCCAACGGCGGAATACGCGGAGCGGCTTCATGAACCAGCTGCATATAACGACGGAATACCTTGCCGTACACCTCTTCGAGGTATTTGCGCAGGTGCCCCTGGCTCTGACTGAAGGCCAGGCCCAGCAAACGCATGAAGATCGACAGGTCGTTACCGCTGCGCGGCTTTACTGCCAGCGCCTGCTCGACCAACAACTCAAGCAGCTCTTCTAGGCTGACCTTGGTTTCCGGCTTGGCCTGACGGCGATCCAGCTCACGTTCCAGGCTTACACAGAAAGGCCCGAGAAAGCGCGAGAACACTGCCTGAATCAGGGCCTTCTTCGAGCCGAAGTGGTAATTCACCGCGGCCAGGTTTACCCCTGCCTTGCTGGTGATCAAACGCAGAGATGTTTCTGCGAAACCTTTCTCCGCAAAAAGTTGCTCTGCCGCATCGAGAATGCGTTCAACGGTTTCCGACTGGGCCATGACTCTTTTCATCTGAACAAACACTTGTTTGAAACATACGTTTCAGCCGCCCGCCTTGTCAAGCCGGGCAAACCATCTTGTGGCCGGTTGGTCACAGACATCCGCTAAAGGCACAGGCTAACCCTAGCTAGACGCCCCGTGAACAGCCCAAGTAACAGAGCACTGCAACTGACGATACAAAGGTCAATTGAGTAGAGATCAGAACACAAGGATTGCCAATCGCCGATCACTGTATATAATCCCAGTCACTGTACAAAAAAACAGAGCCGACCATGCTAAAACTGACGCCGCGCCAAGCTGAAATTCTCGCCTTCATCAAGCAGTGCCTTGAAGACAACGGCTACCCGCCTACCCGAGCGGAAATCGCCTTGAAACTGGGTTTCAAATCACCCAACGCAGCGGAAGAGCACCTCAAGGCCCTGGCCCGCAAGGGTGCCATCGAAATGACCCCTGGCGCTTCACGCGGCATCCGCATTCCAGGCTTCGAGCCCAGTGCTGAGGAAGACGAAGGCCTACCGGTGATTGGCCGCGTCGCCGCAGGTGCGCCGATCCTGGCGCAGCAACATGTCGAAGAGTCCTGCAAGATCAATCCAGACTTCTTCCACCCCAAGGCTGATTACTTGCTGCGTGTACGCGGCATGAGCATGAAAGACATCGGCATCTTCGATGGCGACCTGCTGGCCGTACACACCACCCGCGAAGCCCGTAACGGACAAGTGGTGGTGGCGCGTCTTGACGATGAAGTGACCGTCAAACGTTTCAAGCGTGAAGGCAACAAGGTCTGGCTGATTGCGGAAAACCCGGAATTCGCGCCGATCGAAGTAAACCTGGAAGAACAGGACCTGATTATTGAAGGTTTGAGCGTCGGCGTTATCCGCCGCTAGCAGGCCGTTGAAAACGTAGGCGACGACTGCATGGATGCAGGAGTTAGAGCGAAGCAGGAAGCCCGAGCCGAGGCAGGCGAGACAAGGAAAAAATGGCCGAGAAACGCAGCGCAGCGAAGTAACAGCCAACGGCTGGCCCGTAGGGTGAGCGCAGCGAATCAAGCGGACTGGGCTCGCTGGCGAGTTTACGACTGTAAATGAGCATTACTCGTTTCACTCGCCCTTCGGGCCGCGCTGAAGCGCGTTAACCGCAAGCGGTTTGCCGAGGGCATTTTTAACGCAGTATCGACAACGCAGGTAGTTTTCAACCACCTGCTAGTGGAGGATCTATGCAGTTCCCACATTCACTGAACCGTACACAACTGCCTTTGTTCGATGCATTTCTGGCATCGACGGTGACGCCATTACTTGCCGATAGCGCTGAGCTGCCCTGGCAGGATGATAAGACAGAGGCCTTCAGTGAACTGTCGCTGCGTGGTGCAGCCGGGCACTGCCTGAACCTTCTAGCGCCGATTCTGCGCGAGCTTAGCGACAACCACGACGAACGCTGGCTGACCCTGATCGCCCCGCCATCGAGCCTGACCCAGACCTGGCTACGCGAGGCGGGCCTGAACCGCGAACGTATCCTACTGCTGCACCCACGCGGCGCACAAAGCGCGCTGGAGCTGGCGCAACAGGCCTTGACGCTGGGCCGCAGTCACACCGTTGTGAGTTGGCTGCACCCGCTGGAACGCCAGGCACGGCAGCAGCTTGAGCGAGCGGCACGGCAGGGCAAGGCGCAAAGCCTGAATATCAGTCTGGGATAGTTGGCCAGAGGTCACGCACAAGGAATGTGCGTATCAGCCAGTAGAACTTGATAAAAGAAACAGCCAACACGAGCAGAACGCTCTAGCTCAGAGCCCGGAAAAATTCTGCAATCAATGCAGAACTCGCGGCCCTTCTTCCTGCTGGAAATTATTTTCAGCCAGGCGCCCCGCCATCTGCACACCGACATTGAGCATGGCCTTGGCCACCTCGACGTGCTGCCCCTGCAGAAAGGCTTTGGCATCAGCAGAGAAATCCAGCACTACCAGCGACTCTTCATCCTCTGCACGACGCAAGGCAATGCGCCCGTCGGGCAATTCAACAATTTCCAGGAATGATGTAGGCATTGGCTTAGCTCTCCACGAAAGGCCGACAGTGTAACAGCCGACCCGGGCTCGCCCTAGTCCGCCGGTCCAATCAGCCGCCTACCATTCACTCAGGGTTTGCCGAAAGCGCTGTGCCAGAGCCTTCAACTGCTGACGCCAGGCTTCAAGCGTCTCTTGCGCCAGGGGCGCGACTTCTTCATCCAGGCTGACCGCAGTGATCAACGGCGTAGCAGGATCGACCTTGGCTTTCTTACCCGCCTGCGGCGGCTGAAACAGCTCGGCATAGGCCTTGAGCAACTGAGCAACCCAGCTGCCAGCGGACTGTGCCAGCTCGACCAGCTCACCCAACTCCTGGCTTGGAGCCGCCTGTAACACGTCCTCGGTGAGAAAGCGCTCGGCCTGCGGAGCTGCGCTGTCCGGCAAGCGGTAGTAACCGGCAATCTCATGGCACAGGCCGAGCAAGGCACCGTACAGATGAAATAACGCAGCCTCGCGCTCGGCCTGGATCAAGGCTAGAGCATTCATGCTCTGGCCTTGTTCAGCCTTGCGCCAGGACTCCAGCGCCAGGCCGGCATAGAAAATTTTCTGGTTAGTACGGGTATAGAGTTCATTGGCCATTGCGGCGCCCTCCATAACGGATTGGATAAGCATACGCGCGCCGGCCAGCGGCAGACGCGCGTTGTGCTAAATCAGCTGTTGATCAGCTCTTGTCTTCGACTTTCCACTTACCGCCATCAAAGAACGCACGCCAGCCAGTCGGCTTGCCGTCGACTTCGGTCTGTACGTACTGCTCCTTGGTCTTGCGGCTGTAGCGGATCACCGCTGCGCGACCTTGCGGGTCTTTCTTTGGTGCGTCGCAGAGGAAGTGATACTTGGGATCGATCTCGTCGCGATGCGGGATCAGCTCCAACACCAGCGGCGCGCGGGTTTCGCGGTTTTTCGGGAACTGGCTGGCAGCCAGGAACAGACCCGAAGCGCCATCGCGCAGGATGTAGGTGTCGTTGACCTTCTCGCACTTGAGCTCCGGCATCTTCACCGGGTCCATTTTCGGCGGCGCCGCTTCACCACTTTTCAGCAGTTTGCGGGTGTTTTTGCACTCGCTGTTGGTGCAACCGAAGAACTTACCGAAACGGCCGGTTTTCAGCTGCATCTGGCTACCGCACTTGTCGCAGTCCAGGCTCGGGCCTTCGTAGCCCTTGATGCGGTACTGGCCCTGCTCCACTTCATAGCCGCTGCAATCGGGGTTATTGCCGCAGATATGCAACTTGCGAGTTTCATCGAGCAGGTAGGCGTCCATCGCGGTCGAGCAGATCGGACAACGGTGCTTACCGAGCAACACGCGCGACTCCGACTCACCTTCGTCGTCCGCGGCAATTTCGTCGCCCGGCACCAGGTTGACGGTGGCCTTGCAGCGCTCTTTTGGCGGCAGGGCATAACCGGAGCAACCGAGGAATACCCCAGTGGAGGCAGTACGAATGGTCATTGGCCGGCCGCAATCACGGCAGGCGATATCAGTCAGCGTTGGCTGGTTGGCGCGCATGCCGCCCTCGCCCGCTTCAGCCACTTCAAGTTTCTTCTTGAAGTCGCCGTAGAACTCGTCGAGCACATGCTTCCACTCGCGCTCGCCCTGAGCCACATCGTCCAGGTGCTCTTCCATGCCGGCGGTAAAGCCGTAGTCCATCAGATTGGAGAAGCTTTCCGCCAGACGCTCGGTGACGATATCACCCATCTTCTCCGAGTAGAAACGGCGGTTATGCAGCGCCACGTACCCGCGATCCTGGATGGTGCCGATAATCGCTGCATAGGTCGACGGACGACCTATACCGCGTTTCTCCATTTCCTTGACCAGGCTGGCTTCCGAGTAACGCGCCGGCGGCTTGGTGAAGTGCTGGCTCGGATCAAGCTTGATCAGCTTGAGCACTTCGCCCTGGCTCATGTCCGGCAGCACATCGTCATCGCCCGGCTTGCTCAGCTGCGGCAACGCTCGGGTATAACCGTCAAACTTGAGAATACGGCCCTTGGCACGCAGTTCGAACTGCGCAGCGGTCACGGTCACGGTGGTCGACAGGTATTCAGCCGGCGGCATCTGGCAGGCGACGAACTGGCGCCAAATCAGCTCGTACAGACGCTCGGCGTCACGCTCCATGCCCGACAGCTGGGTCGGCTTGAGATTGACGTCAGAAGGACGAATCGCTTCGTGCGCTTCCTGGGCGCCTTCCTTACTGCTGTAGGCAATAGGGTTAGCCGGCAGGTACTTCTTGCCGAACTCGCCTTCGATAAAGTCGCGCACCATGCTCACGGCATCGGCCGAGAGATTGGTCGAGTCGGTACGCATATAGGTGATATAGCCGGCCTCGTAGAGACGCTGGGCCATCATCATGGTCTTCTTCACCCCAAAGCCCAGGCGGTTACTGGCGGCCTGCTGCAGGGTGGAGGTGATAAACGGCGCCGAAGGCTTGCTGCTGGTCGGTTTGTCTTCGCGCTTGCTGATGCTGTAGCTAGACGCTTTCAGCGTGGCCAGGGCCGCCATGGCCTGGGCCTCGTTCAGCGGCTTGAAGGCAGCGCCGTTCTCACGGGCCACTTCAAAACGCACATTGGCGCCTTTGGCTGTGCCCAGATCAGCGTGCACTTCCCAGTATTCTTCGGGGACGAAAGCGCGAATCTCTTTCTCGCGCTCGACCACAAGCTTGACCGCTACCGACTGCACACGGCCGGCAGACAGACCACGGGCGATCTTCGCCCACAGCAGCGGCGAGACCATATAGCCCACTACGCGGTCGAGGAAGCGCCGCGCCTGCTGGGCGTTGACCCGGTTGATATCCAGCTCGCCAGGCTTGGAAAACGCTTCCTGGATCGCCTTCTTGGTAATTTCGTTGAACACCACACGCTTGTAGCGGCTGTCGTCACCACCAATGGATTCGCGCAGGTGCCAGGCAATGGCTTCCCCCTCGCGGTCCAAGTCGGTTGCGAGATAGATGGTGTCGGCATCCTTGGCCAAACGGCGCAATTCCTCGACGACCTTCTCCTTGCCTGGAAGGATCTCGTACTTGGCTTTCCAGCCGTGTTCGGGATCAACCCCCATGCGCGCAAACAGCTGACGCTTGGCTTTTTCCTTGGGCGACAGCGCCGGTACTTCACCTGCAGCGGCTTTACCACGCTTGACCGGCTCTTTGGCGGTACTCGCCGAACCACTGGTGGGTAGGTCACGGATGTGGCCGATGCTCGACTTCACCACGTACTCGTTGCCCAAGTACTTGTTGATGGTCTTGGCCTTGGCCGGGGATTCCACGATGACCAGCGATTTGCCCATGGATTGGAAAATTCCTGAAAGTCGATAAATAAATGCGGGAGGCGCTGTACTGCCTGCTAGCGCGGCACCGCTATATATAG
>NZ_JAUYGD010000015.1 GCF_030690725.1 Pseudomonas sp.
GTGGTGGCCATGGCCAAGACCGGTGCGGTGATCAATATCAAGAAAGCCCAGTTCCTCGCACCCCAGGAGATGAAGCACATCCTGGCCAAGTGTGAAGAGGCCGGTAATGACCAACTGATTCTCTGCGAACGTGGTTCTAGCTTCGGCTACAACAACCTGGTGGTGGACATGCTCGGCTTCGGCATCATGAAGCAGATGAACTACCCGGTGTTCTTCGACGTGACTCACGCCCTGCAAATGCCGGGTGGCCGCGCCGATTCCGCCGGCGGTCGTCGTGCTCAAGTGACTGATCTGGCCAAGGCGGGCATGAGTCAGGGCCTGGCCGGTCTGTTCCTCGAAGCCCATCCGGACCCGGACAACGCCAAATGCGACGGCCCTTGCGCCCTGCGTCTGGACAAGCTGGAGCCGTTCCTCACCCAGCTCAAGCAGCTGGATGATTTGATCAAGAGTTTTGCGCCGATTGAGACTGCCTGAAACGGCAAATCTCCGGTAAAGTGCCATTTGTATACAATCTGACTAAATAGTCAGTACATGTTGTGCGTTGGAGTAACCGCCAACGCGTAATGAGTGTGCAACTCGGTACCACCCTTTTCGTCAATTTTTTGGAGTGCTACACGCAATGGCAACGATCGTCGACATCAAAGGCCGTGAGGTTCTCGATTCCCGTGGTAACCCAACTGTGGAAGCCGATGTAATTCTCGAAGGCGGCATCATCGGCAGCGCCTGTGCGCCGTCCGGTGCCTCCACCGGTTCGCGTGAAGCGCTGGAATTGCGTGATGGCGACAAGAGCCGTTACCTGGGCAAGGGCGTGCTGAAAGCCGTAGCCAACATCAATGGCCCGATCCGCGACCTGCTGCTGGGTAAAGATGCCACCGACCAGAAAGCCCTCGACCTGGCGATGATTGCCCTCGACGGTACTGAAAACAAAGCCACTCTGGGCGCCAACGCCATTCTCGCCGTGTCCCTGGCCGCTGCCAAGGCTGCCGCTCAGGCCAAGGGCGTGCCGTTGTACGCGCACATCGCCGATCTGAATGGCACTCCGGGCGTTTACTCGATGCCGGTGCCGATGATGAACATCATCAACGGCGGCGAGCACGCCGATAACAACGTTGATATCCAGGAATTCATGGTTCAGCCGGTAGGCGCGAAAACCTTCGCCGACGCGCTGCGCATGGGTACCGAGATTTTCCATCACCTCAAAGCCGTGCTGAAAGCTCGTGGTCTGAGCACTTCCGTCGGTGACGAAGGTGGCTTCGCGCCGAACCTGGCTTCCAACGAAGACGCCCTGGCGGCTATCGCTGAAGCCGTGGCTAACGCCGGCTACACCCTGGGCGACGACGTCACCCTGGCTCTGGACTGCGCCTCCAGCGAGTTCTTCAAGGACGGCAAGTACGACCTGGCTGGCGAAGGCAAAGTGTTTGACGCTGCCGGTTTCGCCGACTACCTGGCTGGCCTGTCCGAGCGTTACCCGATCATCTCCATCGAAGACGGCATGGACGAGTCCGACTGGGCTGGCTGGAAGGTGCTGACCGATAAAATCGGCAGCAAAGTACAACTGGTTGGCGACGACCTGTTTGTAACCAACACCAAGATCCTCAAGCGTGGCATCGACGAGTCGATCGGCAACTCGATCCTGATCAAGTTCAACCAGATCGGCACCCTGACCGAGACCCTGGAAGCCATCCAGATGGCCAAGGCCGCTGGTTACACTGCTGTGATCTCGCACCGCTCGGGTGAAACCGAAGACAGCACCATCGCCGATCTGGCTGTTGGTACTGCTGCTGGCCAGATCAAGACCGGCTCGCTGTGCCGTTCGGACCGCGTGTCCAAGTACAACCAATTGCTGCGTATCGAAGAGCAGCTGGCGGGTAAAGCTCCGTACAAAGGCCGCGCCGAGTTTCGTGGCTGAAAACCGCTGCGCTCGACTATGCGGCGTTAAAATCAGGCTCGGCATGCTCATTTACTGCAGTAAACTCCGCTGCCTCGCCTGATTTTGCCTTGCCTAGTCTTCGCTCGCGATGTTTTCAGTGACCACTCAATGCGTGGTAAAAGAGGGGCGGCACGAGTCGCCCCTTTTTCGTTCGGAAGCTTCTTACGCTATGCGCAATAATTTTTACTGGGTTTTTATCGTGCTGATCGCCGTGCTGGCAGGTCTGCAGTATCGCCTGTGGGTCGGCGATGGCAGCCTGGCGCAGGTGGCCCAGTTGCAGCAGCAGATCGCCGATCAACAGGGCGAAAACCAGCAGCTGCAGGAGCGCAACCGGATTCTCGAAGCCGAGGTTCTGGAGTTGAAAAGCGGGATGGAAACCGTCGAAGAGCGTGCGCGGCATGAGCTGGGCATGCTTAAAGAGGGCGAAACCCTCTATCAGTTGGCTGAATGAATACCTCTGAATTACCCCCTTTCTGGGCGTTGCTTCCTGCTGCCGGCATTGGCAGCCGGATGCGCGCCGACCGGCCCAAGCAGTACCTGCAACTGGCCGGCAAAAGCATTATCGAACACACCTTGGCGTGCTTTCTTGAGCATCCGCAGCTGCGTGCGGTGGTGGTCAGCCTAGCGGTGGATGATCCCTACTGGCCGACCCTTGGCTGCGCCAGTGATCCGCGTATTCAGCGCGCCGATGGCGGTGCCGAACGCGCCGATTCGGTACTCAGCGGTTTGCTGCGTTTGAGTGAGCTGGGTGCCCAGGAACAGGATTGGGTGCTGGTACATGACGCCGCGCGGCCCAACCTGGCGCGCAGCGATCTGGATCTGTTGCTCAGTGAGCTGGCCGATGATCCTGTGGGCGGCCTGTTGGCCGTGCCGGCGCGCGATACGCTCAAGCGTGCCGGCGCCGATGGCCGGGTGCAGATGACGGTGGATCGTTCGACCATCTGGCAGGCCTTTACCCCGCAGATGTTCCGTCTTGGCGAATTGCAGCGTGCTCTGAGCGCCGCTTTGGCCGCAGGCGCGGCCATCACCGATGAGGCTTCGGCCATTGAGTGGGCTGGGTATGCCCCCCGTTTGATCGAGGGGCGCGGGGATAATCTCAAGGTCACCCGGCCAGAAGATCTGAAGTTGCTCGCGGGGCTCTGGCAAGACTAATCCGGCGGCTGGGCCGCCGGATTGTTTGGCTAATTGACGCGGGTCTTGCTGATATCGCGCTCAAGTACTGTGGTCAGCTTGTTGATGGCGCCCTCGATGGCCTGCTCGAGATGGTCGGCATTATGCGATACGGAAATCGGGTCGCGGCCCTTGGGGCGGGCTTCGATCAGGCAGCGCTTATCATTGCCGCCGGCTTTGTGGGCGTTCTCATCACGCAGATGTACTTCGACGCGGGTGAGATGATCTTCGAAGCGTTTGATCTTGTCTCCCACGCGTGTGCCAACGTTGGTTATAAATTCCTGCGACGCTTCAATGTGGTTGTCGCTGTTTACCAGTACTTGCATAACGCTCTCCTTAATTGAGGCAGTGGTCTGCTGTGGATCAAGTGCAGGCTGTCTACATACCTACTTTTAGGATAGGCGCTTAACGGCTAGGTTCCGGGGCGCCTGTGACACGATGTTGCCGGTCCTGATGGTATTCCGGCCGCGCGGCCAACCCCTGCTTAAGAAAATCCACCAGCTGCCGCACTTTGGGTGACAGGTGGCGCTGCTGGGGATACAGCGCCCACACCGCAGTGTCCGGCGGCTGCTGGTTATCCAGCAGCGAGACCAGCGCGCCGCTGCGCAGATGTTCCAGCACGTAATAATCAGGCAGCTGACACAGGCCAAGGCCGCGTAATGCGGCTTCCAGTACCGCCTGGCCACTGTTGCAGCGCCAGTTGCCTTGCACCCGCAGGCTGGAATCTCGGCCACTGGCCTGAAAACTCCAGAGATCCGAACTGCCGATCAGGCAGTTGTGCCGGGCCAGCTCCGACAACGAGTGTGGGCGCCCATAGCGCTGCAGGTACTCGGGGGCTGCGCACAGGTACATCTGCCGCGGAGCCAGGCGCGTGGCCACCAGTCTTGAGTCCTGCAGGCGACCCAGGCGGATGGCCAGGTCGAGACCGTCATGCAGCAGGTCGAGGGTGCGGTTGCTTAGCTCTATATCCACCCGCAATTGCGAATGCTGCAGCATAAAGTCGGTCACCAGCGGCACGATAAAGCGCTCGCCGTAGGCCACTGCGCAGGTCATGCGCAGCAGGCCCTTGGGTTCGCTGCCCAGGTCGCCGACTGCGCGCAGGGCTTCTTCGCGGGCATCCTGCAGGCGCTGGCAATGCTGTAAGAACGTCTGTCCGGCCTCGGTTAGTGCCACGCGGCGGGTGCTGCGGTAGAACAGGCGCGTTTGCAGGCGCTCTTCCAAGCGGGCGATCTGCCGGCTGACCTGGGATGACGACAGGCTCAGGCGTTCGGCGGCGGCGGTGAACTGGCCGCACTCGGCGACGGCGACAAATTCATCGAGGCCTTCCCAGCGATTCATGGCGGATGTCCTTGGTGCGGTTTGATTATCCCTGTATAGCAAGAATGTTTTGTTTTTTGGCAGATTATCTATCTGCATCACTGATCTACACTCTGCGCCACCGTTGAATCCGCTGGAGAGCGATCATGATCAAGTCCCGTGCTGCCGTAGCCTTTGCCCCCAATCAGCCGCTGCAAATCGTCGAAGTCGACGTGGCGCCGCCCAAGGCCGGGGAGGTGCTGGTGCGCATTGTCGCCACCGGCGTGTGCCACACAGACGCCTACACCTTGTCCGGTGAGGATTCCGAAGGGGTGTTCCCGGCGATTCTCGGCCATGAAGGCGGCGGCATCGTCGAAGCCATCGGCGAGGGCGTGACCTCGGTGCAGGTCGGCGACCACGTGATTCCGCTGTACACCGCCGAATGCCGCGCCTGCAAATTCTGCACATCCGGCAAAACCAACCTGTGCAGTTCGGTGCGCGCCACCCAAGGCAAGGGCCTGATGCCGGACGGCACCAGCCGCTTCAGCTACAACGGCGAGCCGATCTACCACTACATGGGCTGCTCGACCTTCTCCGAATACACCGTGCTGCCGGAAGTCTCCCTGGCAGTGATCCCCAAGGAAGCGCCGCTGGAGAAGGTCTGCCTGCTCGGTTGCGGCGTGACCACCGGCATCGGCGCCGTGCTCAATACCGCCAAGGTGGAAGAGGGCGCCACGGTGGCGATCTTTGGCCTCGGCGGTATCGGCCTGGCAGCGATCATTGGCGCGAAGATGGCCAAGGCCTCGCGCATCATCGCCATCGATATCAACCCTGCCAAGTTTGAGGTGGCGCGTGAGCTGGGTGCGACTGACTTCGTTAACCCTAAGGATTTCGCCAAGCCAATTCAGGATGTCATCGTCGAGATGACCGACGGCGGCGTGGACTATTCCTTCGAATGCGTCGGCAATGTGCAGCTGATGCGCGCGGCGCTGGAATGCGCGCACAAGGGCTGGGGTGAGTCGGTGATTATCGGCGTGGCCGGTGCCGGTCAGGAAATCAGCACACGTCCGTTCCAGCTGGTGACCGGCCGCGTGTGGCGCGGTTCGGCGTTCGGTGGCGTTAAAGGCCGTACCGAGCTGCCGAGCTATGTGGAAAAGGCGCAGAAGGGTGAAATTCCGCTGGACACCTTTATTACCCACAACATGCCGCTGGAAGACATCAACAAGGCCTTCGACCTGATGCATGAAGGCAAGAGCATTCGCACGGTTATCCACTTCTGATCACGCTGGGCGGCTGTGATGGCCGCCCACTGGAGGCCCTATGACCTTGGAAAATATTTCCTGCCAGAAGAGTGCCGGTGGCTGGCACAAGCGTTACCGCCACCGCTCGGCGGTGCTGGGCTGCGACATGGTGTTTGCCGTGTATCTGCCGCCGCAGGCCGAGCAGGGCGGCAAACTGCCGGTGCTGTATTGGCTGAGTGGGCTGACCTGCACCGACGAAAACTTTATGCAGAAGGCTGGCGCGCACAAGCTGGCAGCCGAGCTGGGGATGATCATCGTCGCTCCGGATACCAGCCCGCGCGGCGCCGATGTGCCGGATGATCCGGACAAGGCCTGGGACTTTGGTCTGGGCGCCGGTTTCTACCTGAACGCCACCCAGGAACCCTGGGCGCGGCATTACCGCATGTACGACTATGTGGTGCAGGAGCTACCGGCGCTGATCGAGGCGAATTTCCCGGTATCCGACAAGCGCGGCATCAGCGGCCACTCCATGGGTGGGCACGGTGCGCTGGTCTGCGCGTTGCGCAACCCGGGGCGCTATCAATCGTTGTCGGCTTTTGCGCCGATCAGCAACCCAAGCAACTGCCCCTGGGGCGAGAAGGCATTCTCACGCTACCTCGGTGATGAACGTTCACGCTGGCGCGAATGGGATGCCTGCGCCTTGCTTGCCGAGGCGCCGGAGAAACTGCCGATTCTGGTGGATCAGGGCGATCGTGATGATTT
Source organism: Pseudomonas sp. (assembly GCF_030690725.1). Lineage (GTDB taxonomy): Bacteria > Pseudomonadota > Gammaproteobacteria > Pseudomonadales > Pseudomonadaceae > Aquipseudomonas. The sequence goes on from NZ_JAUYGD010000015.1 coordinate 6,400, forward strand.
CCTGGAAAACCAGCTCAAGCCGGATGCCCTCAAGGCTGCGGCGCAGGCTGCAGGCCATCCACTGACCCTGCGCCTGCAGCCGGGCTACGACCACAGCTACTACTTTATCGCCAGCTTTATCGATGACCACCTGCGTCATCACGCCAAGGCGCTATTGAGCTGAACCGGCGCTGGCGGACGACGTTCGGTTCGCCAGCTAGCCGGCTCCTGCAGGCAGCTTTCAGTTAGAATCACGCCCTGACTTTTTCAGGGCGTTGTTTCTTATGCGTATTGGCCACGGCTACGATGTGCACCGCTTTACCGAGGGCTCCTTTATTACCTTGGGCGGCGTGCAGATTCCCCATAAGTTCGGCCTGCTGGCCCATTCCGATGGCGACGTGCTGCTGCATGCCTTGAGCGATGCCTTGCTCGGCGCGGCCGCGCTGGGCGATATCGGCAAACACTTCCCCGATACCGACCCGACCTTTAAGGGCGCGGACAGCCGTGTGCTGCTGCGCCATGTGCTCGGCCTTATTCACGGCAAGGGCTGGCAGGTCGGTAATGTCGACGCCACCATCGTCGCTCAGGCGCCGAAGATGGCGCCGCAAATCGAGACCATGCGTGCGCGGATTGCCGAAGACCTGCAGGTGGGCCTGGATCAGGTCAACGTCAAGGCCACGACCACCGAGAAACTCGGCTTTACCGGGCGTGAAGAAGGCATCGCCGTGCATGCCGTCGCGCTGTTGGTCGTCCGATGAACGAACGGCAACTGTTGGGCCCGCGCGCCCATGGCGAGCCCTGCGGTACTGCGGTGCTCAAGGCCGTGGCGGAAGATTTTCAGGTCGATGAAGTGCTGGATATTCCCCTGGCCGGCGAGGGCGAGCACCTCTGGCTGTGGGTGGAAAAGCGCGAGCTGAACACCGAAGAGGCCGCCAAGCGCATCGCCCGTGCCGCCGGCGTGCCGCTGAAGTTGATCAGCTATGCCGGCCTCAAGGATCGTCAGGCCCTGACCCGTCAGTGGTTCAGCCTGCACCTGCCGGGCAAGGTCGATCCCGATTTGAGCGCAGCCGAAGATGCCAGCCTGGGCATCCTCAAGCAGGTGCGGCATAGCCGCAAACTGCAGCGCGGCGCGCATGCGGCCAACGGCTTTACCCTGCGCCTGACCCAGCTGGCTGCGGATCGCGAGGCGCTGGATCAACGCCTGACGCAAATCGCCGCGCAGGGCATTCCCAACTATTACGGCTTGCAGCGCTTCGGCCATGAAGGTGGCAATGTTGCCCATGCCCGGCATTTTGCGGCGAACAAGAGCCTGCCGGAAAAGCGCAATGTGCGTTCGCGGGTGCTATCGGCGGCGCGCAGCTATCTGTTCAATCAGGTGCTGGCCGAGCGGGTAGCCGCCGGCACCTGGAATCAGGCGCTGCTCGGTGATCTGCTGGCCTTTACCGACAGCCGCAGCTTCTTCCCTGCTGGCGAGGCGGAGTGCAGCGATCCGCGCCTGGCGATTCTCGATCTGCATCCGACGGGCCCGTTGTGGGGTGCAGGTGTCTCTACCGCCGGCGGCGTGGCGCAGGCGCTGGAGCAGGATCTGGCCGCACGCGAAAGCGTTCTGGTCGACTGGTTGGCAGAAGCGGACATGACGCACGAACGGCGTATCCTGCGCCTCCCCATTGGCGGCCTGTCGTGGCATTATCCCGAACCTGACATTCTGCAACTGGAATTCGTCCTGCCGGCTGGATGCTTCGCCACCGTCTTGGTGCGTGAGCTCGTCGATCTGTTGCCTGCAGGGCAGACGGACAACCCATGCGTATTCTGATTTCCAATGATGACGGCGTTGCTGCGCCAGGCCTTGCTGCGCTGCATGCGGCGCTGGCCGACTATGCCGAGTGCACGGTGATTGCCCCTGATCAGGACAAGAGCGGCGCGAGCAGCTCGCTGACTCTCGACCGTCCTCTGCACCCGACCACCTTATCCAATGGCTTTATCAGCCTAAACGGTACGCCGACCGATTGCGTGCACCTGGGCCTTAACGGCCTGTTGCCGCATGTGGCGGACCTGGTGGTGTCGGGCATCAACCTAGGCGCCAATCTCGGCGATGACGTGCTGTATTCCGGCACCGTTGCTGCGGCACTCGAAGGGCGCTTTCTGGCCCGTCCGGCGTTTGCCTTTTCTCTGCTTTCGCGCATGCCGGATAACCTGGCCACCGCAGCCTATTTTGCCCGCAAGCTGGTCGAGGCGCATGAGCAGCTCGACCTACCGCCGCGCACCGTACTCAACGTGAATATCCCCAATCTGCCGCTGGAGCATATCCGCGGTATTCAGCTGACCCGCCTGGGCCATCGCGCCCGCGCTGCGGCGCCGGTGAAGGTGGTCAACCCGCGTGGTAAAGAGGGTTACTGGATCTCGGTGGCCGGTGATGCGGAAGACGGCGGCCCCGGCACAGATTTCCATGCAGTGATGCAGGGTTATGTCTCGGTCACCCCACTGCAGCTGGATCGTACCTTTATGGACGGTTTCAACAGCCTGCAACCCTGGCTGGAGGGTTTGCTGTGATCCGCCGTGAACAGGACGAACTGCAGCACCGCGGCATCGGCATGACCTCGCAGCGCACCCGCGAGCGGCTGATTCAGCGGCTTTACGAGGAAGGCCTATCCAACGCCCATGTGCTGGAAGCCATCCGTCGCACGCCGCGTCATCTGTTTGTCGATGAGGCCCTGGCCCATCGCGCTTATGAAGACACGGCGCTGCCGATTGGCAACAACCAGACCATCTCGCAGCCCTATATGGTCGCGCGCATGAGCGAGCTGCTGCTGGCCGCCGGTCCGCTGGACAAGGTGCTGGAAATTGGCACCGGCTCGGGCTATCAGACGGCGATCCTGGCTCAGCTGGTTGAACGGGTGTTTAGCGTCGAGCGCATCCAGAGCCTGCAGGAAAAAGCCAAGGAGCGTTTGACCCAGCTCAATCTGCGCAATGTGGTGTTTCGCTGGGGTGACGGCTGGGAAGGTTGGAATGCTCTGGGTCCGTACAACGGCATCATCGTCACCGCAGCGGCGGCCAACGTGCCGCAGGCGTTGCTCGATCAGCTGGCTCCGGGCGGTCGCCTGGTGATTCCGGTCGGGGCGGGTGATGTGCAGGAATTGCTGCTGATCGTCCGTGAAGAAGACGGCTTTTCTCGTCATGTGCTGGATGCTGTGCGCTTTGTACCCTTGCTTAACGGGCCTCTGGCCTGATTCGATTGTTTACGGATGAACTCATGAAGAAGTATTTCCTGCTATACGCCAAAGGCATTGCCATGGGCGCTGCCGACGTAGTGCCCGGTGTGTCGGGCGGCACTGTGGCGTTTATTAGCGGTATCTATGACGAGTTGCTGCGCTCGATTGCCAGCGTGCCGGTGGCTCTGGGTCTGTTGCTGCGTGGGCGTGTTGTTGAGGCCTGGAAAGCCGCCAATGCAACCTTTCTGCTGGTGCTGCTGCTGGGCGTTATGACCAGCGTGCTGAGTCTGGCGCGGCTGATCACCTACCTGCTGGTCGAGCAGCCGATTCCAGTGTGGTCGTTCTTCTTCGGTCTGATTCTGGTTTCCACACATTTGGTGGTTCGCGAAATTCAGCGCTGGAACTGGACGCGAGTGGTCAGCCTGATTCTAGGGGCGGCGTTCGCCTACTGGATTACCGTGGCGTCGCCCCTACAGCTGGGGCATGACCCGCTGAGCCTGTTCTTCGCCGGCGCTATCGCCATCTGCGCGATGATTCTGCCGGGTATCTCCGGCAGCTTTATTCTGGTGCTGTTGGGGCTGTACAGCTTTGTGCTGACGGCGGTAAAGGGCCTGGATATTACCGTGCTGCTGATTTTTGCCAGCGGTTGCCTGGTGGGTATTGTCAGCTTTGCAGGGATTCTGCGTTGGCTGCTGGCGCGCTGGCGTGACCTGACCCTGGCGTTTCTTACCGGGTTGATGATCGGTTCGCTGAATAAGATCTGGCCCTGGAAGGAAACCCTGACCTGGCGTGTCGATAGCCGTGGTGAGCAGGTGCCACTGTTGCAAGCCAATCTCTGGCCTACGCAATTCGCCGAAATCAGCGGCCAGGACCCGCAGTTGCTGCTGGCCGTTGCCCTGGCGATTGCCGGCATTCTGCTGGTGCTGGGCCTGGAGTGGTTGGCCGGGCGCAATCCGCAAAGCGCTGGTGATAACCCATAATTGCGGCACAATGCACGCCAGTTAGATGTAAGCAGTTTTGCCCGAGGGAGATGCAGGTGAGTTTCACAGCCATTCAATTGCCGATTCGCGCCAGCAGTGCTCGTACCCTGTTGAGTGGCCTTGTCTTCGGTGCGCTGCTCAGCGCCTGTGCAAGCCCGCCTCCGGGTGGCGTCAAGGTGGTTGACCGTACCCAGGGCGGCGCCACTCAGGCACCGCAGCGCCAGCCGGTCAGCAGTGGCCAGTATCAGGTACAGCGTGGGGATACGCTGTACTCGATTGCGTTCCGCTTCGGCTGGGATTGGAAGGCGCTGGCGGCACGCAATGGCATTGCGCCGCCTTACCTGATCCGCGTTGGCCAAATCATCCGCTTTGATGGACAGCCTGCCAGTCGCCCGTCCGTGGTAGCGACGGCCCCTGTGGTTAGCACGCCGCCGCCCGGCCGTCCTAGCACACCCATGCAAACCAAACCCGTGCAAACCCAACCGCCAGCGCCGGTGAAAACCACGCCAAGCGTCACCGCGTTACCGCCGACGCAGCGCTCTGCATCGGGTTGGCTGTGGCCGTCCAATGGGCCGGTTATCGGGCGTTTTTCCTCAAACGGCAGTTTGAATAAAGGCATTGATATCGGCGGAGAATTGGGCCAGCCTGTTTTAGCTGCGTCTGATGGTTCAGTGGTCTACGCCGGGAGTGGTTTACGGGGCTACGGCGAATTAGTGATCATCAAACATAGCGATACCTACGTAAGCGCCTACGGTCACAACCGCAGGTTGTTGGTGCAGGAGGGGCAACAGGTCAAAGCCGGGCAGAAAATTGCCGAAATGGGTTCCACAGGAACCGACCGGGTGAAACTTCACTTTGAAGTGCGCCGCCAAGGTAAACCTGTCGACCCGCTGCAATACCTGCCGCGACGTTGATCTTGCGCTAGCCTGTCTCCACCACGTGGGAGGGACAGGCTTTGGTGTAACCAGGGATTTGGTCTCGCCAGGGCTTGCTGTCGAACTCAGCAAGGAATAACAAAAATGGCTCTCAATAAAAAAGAAGCGCCGGAGTTTGACGTCGATGATGAAGTGCTCCTGATGGAGCCTGCTATTGTCCTTGACGATGATTCAGACGAAGAAGCGCAACCGCCACTTTCCCGCAGCAAAACCAAAGCATCCGCGACCAGCAGCAAACAGCATAAGTACATCGATTACACCCGCGCGCTCGACGCCACTCAGCTGTACCTCAACGAAATCGGCTTTTCCCCTCTACTGACTCCTGAAGAAGAAGTATTCTTTGCGCGCCTGGCGCAGAAGGGCGACCCTGCCGGCCGCAAGCGCATGATTGAAAGCAACCTGCGCCTGGTGGTGAAGATCGCTCGGCGTTACGTCAATCGTGGTTTGTCTCTGCTGGATCTGATTGAAGAGGGCAACCTCGGTTTGATCCGCGCGGTAGAGAAATTCGATCCTGAGCGAGGTTTCCGTTTTTCGACCTATGCCACCTGGTGGATCCGCCAGACCATCGAACGGGCGATCATGAATCAGACCCGTACAATTCGCCTCCCCATTCATGTGGTGAAAGAGCTCAACGTCTACCTGCGCGCAGCTCGCGAATTGACCCAGAAGCTCGACCATGAGCCTTCTGCAGAAGAAATTGCCAACCTGCTGGAAAAACCGGTGGGCGAAGTCAAACGCATGCTCGGCTTGAATGAGCGTGTTTCCTCGGTGGATGTCTCACTGGGCCAGGATTCGGATAAAACCCTGCTCGATACCCTGACCGATGATCGTCCGACCGACCCCTGTGAGTTGCTGCAGGACGATGATCTGTCGCAGAGCATCGACCAGTGGCTGTCTGAACTGACCGACAAGCAGCGTGAGGTGGTGATTCGCCGCTTCGGTCTGCGCGGCCATGAAAGCTGCACCCTGGAAGAAGTTGGCCAGGAAATCGGCCTGACCCGTGAGCGCGTTCGGCAGATTCAGGTCGAAGCCCTCAAGCGTTTGCGGGAGATTCTGGAAAAGAATGGCCTGTCGAGCGACTCACTGTTCCAGTGAGCTTGATGCGTTAACACTCAACCCGGCCCTGGCCGGGTTTTTTGTGCCTGTGTTCCATGGCCGCCACTCTCTAGTGAGCGTCATGGATGTCACCAGAAGATATTGCTGGCGAGTTTTGTGAGTACTTGTGTAAGCCATTGCTTACAGGGTGCGTAAGCCATTGGTGCGCAAGGCGGCCGGCGAACTGCTCTGTGTTATTTTAAGTTATTGTTTTTAAACAATATTTAATTTTACTGGCGAAGGCTAAAGACCATTTGAATGGAGTTTTAAGCGCTTGTTAGGAAGGCGGAAATCGCTAGTATTACACCTGTGCTCAGGGACAAGCACAGGTTGTCAGGAAGACAATCAGGACATCGCAAGACGCGATTCATCAGGATGATGAGCTGGGAAATACAGGGACTAGGGACAAAAGAGTGGGCGACGCGAGTCGCCCCTTTTTTTGTCCGCGTTTTGTGTGCCCATCATTTGCAGATCACTCTGCCGGCCTTGCTCCAGGCAATTCTGGGTCTGCAGAAAAGTAAAAACCCGCACAAGGCGGGTTTTTTGTGTAGCCAGAGGAGCTAAGTACTAGCGCTCCAGATACTGCAGCTTGTCTTTCACGCCATCCCACTCTTCAGCGTCCGGCAGGGACTCTTTCTTTTCGGTGATATTTGGCCAGACTTCAGCCAGATCAGCGTTCAGTTCGATGTATTCCTGCTGATCTTCCGGCACCTCATCTTCGGAGAAGATGGCTTGTGCAGGGCACTCAGGCTCGCAGAGTGCGCAATCGATGCACTCGTCCGGGTGGATCACCAGGAAGTTCGGGCCTTCGTAGAAGCAGTCCACCGGGCAGACTTCTACGCAGTCGGTGTATTTGCATTTGACGCAGTTGTCGGTAACGACGAAGGTCATTTCTGATTCTCTCCTCGGGCGCCAGCCTGCCCCGTTCTATGCGGGTTTCAGCAGGCTAGGGGTAATGGCCACGGCTCAGGCTTTAAGTCGGGCAGTCATAAAAATGCGCGCGATTCTAACAGTTCGCGCGCAATAACGTTAGAAGCGTGTCTTCCATGTATATAACAGTTCTAGCGCTTTACGCGGAGTCAGATCATCCGGGTTGATCTTGCGTAATTCCTCCTGCAGCGGATGCGGCAGGCTGGCAAACATATCGCTCTGCATCGGTGCGGCCGTCTGGCCGGGCTGCGCCGGCGGCAGTTCGTGGGGCAGGCTGGTGGTTTCCAGGCGCGCCAGATGCTCGCGGGCGCGCAGGATGACCTCATTCGGCACGCCCGCCAGTTGCGCCACAGCCAGGCCGTAGCTCTGGCTGGCCGGGCCAGGCAGCACATGGTGGAGGAAGACGATGCGCTCATTATGCTCGGTGGCATTCAAATGCACGTTGGCCACGATGGGCTGGCTTTCCGGCAGTACGGTCAGCTCGAAATAATGCGTGGCGAACAGGGTGTAGGCGCGCAGCTTGGCCAGCTGTTCGGCGGCGGCCCAGGCCAGCGACAGGCCGTCGAAGGTGCTGGTGCCGCGGCCGACTTCCTCCATCAGCACCAGGCTGCGCTCGCTGGCGTTATGCAGGATATTGGCGGTCTCACTCATCTCCACCATAAAGGTCGAGCGGCCGCCGGCCAGGTCATCGCTCGAACCAATGCGGGTAAAGATACGGTCGACCAGCGATAGTTCGCAGCTTTTCGCCGGGACGAAGCTGCCGATATGCGCGAGCAGCACGATCAGCGCGGTTTGGCGCATATAGGTGGATTTACCACCCATGTTCGGCCCGGTGATGATCAGCATGCGCGTGTCATCGTCCAGGCTCAGGTCGTTGGCCACAAAGGGTGTGGTCAGTACTTGCTCGACCACCGGATGCCTGCCCTGATCGATGCGCATGCAGGGCTCATCGACAAAGCGCGGGCGATTGAGATCCAGGTTCAGTGCGCGCTCGGCCAGGTTGCTCAATACGTCCAGTTCGGCCAGGGCAGCAGCGCTGTCCTGCAGCGGGCCGAGATGGCCGATCAGGCGTTCGAGCAACTCGTCATAGAGCATCTTCTCGCGGGCCAGGGCGCGGCTCTTGGCTGACAGCGCCTTGTCTTCGAACTCTTTCAGCTCGGGGGTGATAAAGCGCTCGGCGCCTTTCAGGGTCTGGCGGCGGATATAGTCGGCCGGAGCCGATTCGGCCTGCTTGCTTGGCAGCTCAATAAAGTAGCCGTGCACCCGGTTGTAGCCGACCTTGAGGTTGGCCAGGCCGGTGCGGGCTTTCTCGCGGGTTTCCAGGTCCATCAGGTACTGGCCGGCGTTTTCGCTGAGCGATTGCAACTCGTCCAGTTCGGCGTCGTAGCCGGTTTTCAGCACGCCACCATCGCGGATCACCGCCGGCGGGTTGTCGTTGATTGCGCGGGCCAGCAGTTCGGCCAGCTCCGGGTAGGTGCTGACTACGCCTGCCAGCTCGCTCAGGTGCGGCGCTTCCAGATTGCTCATGGCCATCTGTAGCGTGGGCAGCGCGGCGAGGGCGTCGCGCAGGCGCGCCAGATCGCGCGGGCGGGCATTGCGCAGGCCGATCCGCGCGAGGATACGCTCCAGATCGCCGATTTCCTTCAGCTGTGGCTGCAGGGTTTCGAAGCGATAGCGTTCCAGCAGGCAGGCAATCGATTCCTGGCGTGCTTCGAGAATGCTGCGGTCACGCAGTGGACGATTCAACCAGCGGCTGAGCAGACGGCTGCCCATGGCGGTCTGGCAGCGGTCGACCACCGACTGCAGGGTGTTTTCGCGACCACCGGCCAGGTTGATGTCCAGCTCCAGGTTACGGCGGCTGGCACCGTCGAGAATCACCGTGTCGTCCAAGCGCTCATGACGCAGGCTGCGCAGGTGGGGCAGGGCGGTGCGCTGAGTTTCTTTGGCGTAGGCCAGCAGGCAGCCGGCAGCGCCGATGGCCAGGGTCAGGTTTTCGCAGCCGAAGCCTTTCAGGTCCTGAGTAGCGAACTGCTGACACAGGCTTTTGTGCGCGGTGTCGCGTTCGAAATCCCAAGGTGCGCGGCGGCGTGCGCCACGACGTTTTTCCGCCGGCAAGCCCTGCGGCCAGTCATCGGGAATCAGCAGTTCAACTGGATTCAGGCGTTCCAGTTCGGCCAGCAGGTTTTCCCAGCCGTTGATCTCCAGCACGCTGAAGCGGCCACTGGTGATATCCAGCACGGCCAGGCCGAACAGGCGCTCGTCACCCAGCACTGCCGCCAGCAGGTTGTCGCGGCGCTCGTCGAGCAGCGCCTCATCGCTGACCGTACCCGGGGTGATGATGCGCACCACCTGGCGTTCCACCGGGCCTTTGCTGGTGGCCGGATCGCCGATTTGCTCGCAGATCACCACCGACTCGCCCAGCTTGACCAGCTTGGCCAGGTAGCCTTCCAGCGAGTGGTAGGGAATCCCGCACATGGGAATGGCCTGGCCGGCGGATTGGCCGCGCGCAGTCAGGGTGATATCCAGCAGCTTGGCGGCCTTTTTCGCGTCCTCGTAGAAGATCTCGTAGAAGTCGCCCATGCGGTAAAACATCAGCTGTTCCGGGTGCTGATTTTTCAGCTTCCAGTACTGCTGCATCATCGGCGTGTGAGAACTGAGGTCGCTTTGGCTCATCGTTTTAACTGTCCGGCTGAATCGCAAAAGCGCCTAGTGTACGGTATCGGCCTGGCTGGCTTTAACCCCGGAGTGCAGATGACTGCTAATGAATATGCCCTGACCCAACTGGCTGCCGAGCTGGGCGCACAATTACTTGCCGCCAAGGCCCAGGTGGCCACCGCCGAATCCTGCACCGGCGGCGGTATTGCCGAGGCGATAACGCGGATTCCCGGTAGCTCTGCCTGGTTTGAAGCCGGTTATGTCACTTACTCCAATGCGCAGAAGACCAAACAGCTATATGTGTCCGAGGCGCTGTTCACTACTGTTGGGGCGGTGAGCCAGGAGGTGGTCGAGGCCATGGTGCGAGGGGCGCAGGTTAATAGTGGCGCGCGCCTTGCGGTGGCGGTCAGCGGTGTGGCGGGGCCGGATGGCGGCTCTGCGGAGAAGCCGGTGGGCACGGTCTGGCTGGCTTGGGGCGATGGTGAGCAGTTATTCAGCGTGCGTCGGCAGTTTGCCGGGGACCGCAGCGAAGTTCGCCGACAAACGGTCGAGGCCGCACTGGCTGGGCTGTTGCGCCTACTTGCGCAAGAAAATCCAAACGCGGGGTAGGCGGGCGACTTGCCCTGTGGAATAATACTGTCTACTTATACAGTTGTTGGTGGCCGCTAGCTGGCCCTTCTTGATTACGTGAGGACTTAAATGGACGAGAATAAGAAGCGCGCCTTGGCGGCAGCCCTGGGCCAGATTGAAAAGCAATTCGGCAAGGGTGCGGTGATGCGCATGGGCGATCATGATCGTCAGGCGATCCCTGCTATCTCCACCGGTTCGCTGGGTCTGGATATCGCGCTGGGCATTGGCGGTCTGCCGAAAGGCCGAATCGTTGAAATCTACGGCCCTGAGTCTTCCGGTAAAACCACCCTGACCCTGTCGGTGATCGCCGAAGCACAGAAGCTTGGTGCTACCTGCGCCTTCGTCGATGCCGAGCATGCGCTCGATCCTGAATACGCTGGCAAGCTGGGCGTCAACGTCGACGACCTGCTGGTCTCGCAGCCGGATACCGGCGAGCAGGCCCTGGAAATCACCGACATGCTGGTGCGCTCCAACGCCATCGACGTAATCGTGATTGACTCCGTGGCGGCCCTGGTGCCGAAGGCGGAAATCGAAGGCGAAATGGGCGATATGCACGTTGGCCTGCAGGCACGCCTGATGAGCCAGGCGCTGCGCAAAATCACCGGCAACATCAAGAACGCCAACTGCCTGGTTATTTTTATCAACCAGATCCGCATGAAGATCGGTGTGATGTTCGGCAGCCCGGAAACCACCACCGGTGGTAACGCCCTGAAGTTCTACGCCTCGGTTCGTCTGGACATCCGCCGTACTGGCGCGGTGAAGGAGGGCGACGAAGTGGTTGGCAGCGAAACCCGCGTCAAGGTCGTGAAGAACAAAGTCGCGCCGCCGTTCCGTCAGGCCGAGTTCCAGATTCTTTACGGCAAGGGCATCTACCGTAACGGTGAGATTATCGACCTCGGTGTGCAGCTCGGTTTGCTGGAAAAATCCGGCGCCTGGTACAGCTACCAGGGCAACAAGATCGGTCAGGGCAAGGCCAACTCGGCCAAGTACCTGGAAGACAACCCGGAAGTGGCACGCACCATTGAAGGCTTGATCCGTGAGAAGTTGCTGGTGGTTAGCCCGACGGTCAAGGCCAACTCCACGGCCGATGACCTGGCTGACGCCGACGCCTGATTTGCCTGCCTATGTCCATTGCTCTGGATAACCCCGTCGCGGTGCGGCGGGCGGCCATGGATCTGCTGGCCCGGCGTGAACATGGTCGGGTCGAGTTGGCCCGCAAGTTACGCAGTCGTGGGGCGGCAGATGAGTTGATCGAAGCCGCTCTCGATCGTCTGGCAGAAGAAGGCCTGCTATCTGAAGCGCGTTATCTGGAGGCCTTTGTCAGCTACCGCGCGCGTTCCGGCTATGGGCCGCTGCGTATTCGTGAAGAGTTGACCCAGCGTGGCCTGGCTCGCGGCGATGTCGAACAAGCCTTGCGCGACAGTGGTATCGACTGGCGTGAACACCTGCAGGAAACCTGGCAACGCAAGTTTGCCGGTGAGCTGCCCCGTGATGCCCGTGAGCGTGCCCAGCAGGGGCGCTTTCTCAGTTATCGGGGTTATCCGCCTGAGCTGATCGGGCGGCTGCTGCGCGGTGCGCTGGACGATTAAGCCGAAGCCCGCGGTTCGCTGACCAGTTTGTATCGACTCCCTCCATTCTCCCCGTTACCTACTTCCACCCACCGATGTTGCTGCAGTAGGGGAAGCAAATGCTTCCCGTACTGAAATGCGTGTGGTTGATCTTTTCCTGTTAACCAACTGAGTCGAGATTGCCGATAACCCGCAAGCAGGCTATCGGCTGGGCGGCAGCTCAGGCGTTTTCCGCCCAGTTGTGCGGCTGATTGACCAGGTCCAGAAGTTCGCGCAAGCGGCCGTGGTTGCGGCCGTTAAAGGCGAAAGCCAGGCGCGTCATATGGCACAGCTCCGGCTCGTCCTGTTCGGAGTCGCAGCGCGCTTGCTGCTGGAAGTCGCCGTGCGTGCACAGGTCGTGGAATTCATTATTTAGCTGCTGCATTGCCGCCTCGTTCAGCGCATGGTTGAGGCGGATCACGTAGCGCTCCTTGAGCCAGCGGCTGGAGTGGTAATTGCGGTAGAACTGGGCGATTTCCTCGGCGGCCTCTTCGGCGCTGTGTACCAGGCGCATCAGGCGCATATCGCTGGGCAGGATATAGCCGTTGTCTTGCAGCTGTTCCTGCAAAAACGTCAGGGCGCTGGTCCAGAAAGTACCGCCAGGCTGGTCGAGCAGCACTACGGGTACCAGTGGGCTTTTCCCGGTCTGGATCAGGGTCAGCACTTCCAACGCTTCGTCCAGGGTGCCGAAACCACCTGGGCAGAGCACCAGGCCGTCGGCTTCCTTGACGAAGAACAGTTTGCGCAGAAAGAAGAAGTGGAACGACAGCAGGTTGTTGCTGCCTTGCACGGTGGCATTGGCGCCTTGCTCGAAGGGCAGGGTGATATTGAAGCCCAGGCTGTTTTCCAGGCCGGCACCTTCATGTGCGGCCGCCATAATGCCGCCACCGGCACCGGTAATGACCATCAGGTTGTGTTTGGCCAGGGTCGCACCGAGGTCGCGGGCCAGGCGGTAAACCGGGTGGCTGGCCGGGGTGCGTGCCGAGCCGAAGACGGTGACCTTGCGCCGCCGTTTGAACTGCTCCAGCGTGCTGAAGGCATGCTCCATTTCGCGCAGGGTCTGCAGCATGATCTTGGCATCCCAGCGGTTGCGGTCGGCTTGCGCCATACGCACAACCGTGCCGAGCATGGCCTGGTAGAGCTTGGTGTTGGGGCTGTCGGGCGGTGCGGCGAGGATGCCCAGTTCTTCCACTTTGCGGGTCAGATCGACGCCGCTGGTTTGAAAATGCCGAGACAGAAAATCGTCCGATTCATCGGGCATACAACTTCTCCTTCTGGTTGCCGGCCGAGCAGCTTATTGCCGCGTAGGCCTTGTCCTGAGTATGGCTGCTGGCTGCCGGATTGTGCGGCGCATACTGCCGCGCAGTTACCGCCAGCCTATGCCATGACTGCATCAGAGGGCGATTTGTTCGCCAGGTTCAGGAATATTGGCGATCCAGTTCAGGCGTTCGCGCAAGGCCAGTTGCAGGGCCTGCATCTTCTCCAGTTCGCCATGCACCAGGTACAGCTCGGGGTGGTGCTCGAAGTGGCTGACCCAGTCGAGCAGCTGCGCTTGCCCGGCATGCGCGGAGAAGCCGCCGAGGGTATGCACCTTGGCTTTTACCGCAATGCGCTGGTGGAGGATTTTCACGTTCTGCGCGCCATCAACAATGCTGCGTCCGAGCGTGCCTTTGGCCTGGAAGCCCGGAAAGATCAGGTGGCAATTCTCGCGCCAGAGGTTGTGCTTGAAGTGATGGACAATGCGCCCACCGGTACACATGCCGCTGCCGGCGATGATGATCGCGCCGCTCTTGATCCGGTTGATCGCCATCGACTCTTCCACGCTGGGTGTACAGCGCAGGATCGGTAGCCAGTCTTCTATGCGTTTGCTGCCGCGGGCCTGAAAAGCGGCGCGGTCTTCGGCGGCAAACTGGTCCTGGAAGCGCGAGTAGATGGCATTGGCCCTTATGGCCATCGGACTGTCGAGAAACACCGCCTGTTGCGGCAAACGGCCTTGCTGATAGAAGCGCCCGAGGTAGTAGATCAGATCCTGGGTGCGGCCGACGGCGAAGGCGGGGATCAGCACGTTGCCGCCGTCGCGATGGGCCTGCTGCAGAATCTCCAGCAGTTCGTCCAGGGTGTCCTCACTGCAGCGGTGGTCGCGGTCGCCGTAGGTCGATTCCAGCAGCACCACATCGGCTTTGCTCAGCGTGCTGGGGTCTTGCATCAAAGGCGAGCAGGTATTGCCCAGATCGCCGGAGAACACCAGGCGGCGGGTCAGGTGATGGTCCTGCACTTCGAACTCAACAATCGCCGAGCCGAGGATATGCCCGGCATCGTGAAAGGTGACCTGCACACCTTTGGCCACTTCGCGGCTTTCGCCATAGATCATTGGCCGGCGTTGGCTCAGCGCCTGTTCGGCGTCGGCGGTTGTGTACAGCGGGCTGATTGGCGGCTTGCCCATCCGCGCGCGCCATTTGTTTTCCCACTCGGCGTCTTTCTCCTGAAGAAAGGCGGCGTCGAGCAGCATCAGCTCCATCAGTTCACAGGTTGCGTCGGTGGCAAAGATTGGTCCGCGATAGCCGGCTGCGGTGAGTTTTGGCAGCAGGCCGGTGTGGTCGATGTGCGAATGAGAAATCACCACGGCGTCCAGGCTGTGCGGGTCAAAGGCAAACGGCGCGCGGTTGCCATCTTCCTCTTCGCGGCGGCCCTGACGCATGCCGCAGTCGAGCAATACCCTTGCGCCATCACGGCTTTCGATCAGGTAACAGGAACCGGTGACTTGTTGAATCGCGCCGAGGAAATTGAGCAGGGCCATGGCTAATCCTTGAACACGTTGAATGAGTGGAGCTTAAGGCTGTCCTATCAAGCAACCGGGGGTTTTGATACAGGTCAGCATCTGCCTGTATCCCGCGCTCTAAGCTGTCTCAAATTATCGGAGCCGCATATGACCCAGTTATTCCCCAGCGCCAGCGAGTTGGCCGAGCATGCCCGCCTTGAGCCAACCTTCGCCGCCTGGCAGCGCGGCTATGGCCCTTTGCAGCACAGTCCGCAGACCTGCGCCGCGGTCTACCGTATGGCGCACCAGCTGGTGCAGGCGGGCGTGCAGGCGGATCTGCCGAGCGTCTACCGTCACTTTCACGCGCTGGATCGACTGACAGCTGCCGGGCTGTGGCTGGTAGTGCATATGACCTATGCCCAGCGCGTGCGCCTCGATGGCGTAGCGTTGGCCGCAGAGGACTTCAAGGTTTCGCCCGAAGGGCATACCGGCGGCGCGCTGAATATGGTGCCGGCCTACGCAGGTTACCTGGCGCTGAATAACCTGACCGGGGAAACCCGTGGCTGGTTGATGGGCCAGGGCCACTGTGTGGCGGCCATCGAGGCGCTCAACCTGCTGACGGCCAATCAGCATCCCGAACAAGCCGAACGTTACCCCTGCGACGAAGCCGGGATGAGTCAGCTGGTGGCGGACTTCTATAGCTATGTGCAGAACGCGGCCGGCCAGGTCAGCGCGCCGCTGGGCAGTCACGTTAATCCGCACACGGCTGGCGGGATTGCCGAAGGCGGTTATCTGGGCTTTGCCGAGCTGCAATATGCCCATCTGCCGTTACCCGGCGAGAAGCTGGTGGCCTTTCTCTCCGATGGCGCGGCCGAGGAGCAACGCGGCAGTGACTGGATGCCGCGCTGGTGGCGGGCTGAAGACTGCGGCGTGGCATTGCCATTGATGATCGCCAACGGCCGGCGCATCGAGCAGCGTACCGAGCTGGCGACGCCCGCCGGGTTGGAGAATTTTCGCGAGCACTTGCGCCATTGCGGCTTTGATCCTGTGAGTTTCGATGGCCGCGATCCGGCCGCCTTTGTCTGTGCGCTGTGGGATATGGAGCAGCGCCTGGGCCGTCGTGTGCAGGAGCTGCGTGATGGCGTGTTGAGTTATCCGCTGCCGATGCCCTATGGCATTGCCGAAACGCTCAAAGGCTTCGGCTTCTACGGCGCTGGCAGCAATGCTGCGCACAACCTGCCATTGCCGGCTAACCCGCATACCGATCGGGCTGCCCGCGAGCTGTTCAATCAGCATGCCGCGCAGCTCTGGGTGGCCCCGGATGAGCTGAGCGCGGCCTGCGCGCTGTTTGCGGATCGAGGTCCCCGCGCGCTGGAGCGAGATAACCCGTTGGCGCAGCGCCATCCAGCATTGCCAAAACTGCCCGAGCTGCAGTATCAGGACGGCGCCTGTTCGCCGATGCTGGCCCTGGACCACTTCTTTGTCGATCTGGTCCACGCCAACCCGCAGTTGCGCCCACGGGTCGGTAACCCCGATGAATTGGCCAGCAATCGTCTCGGTGGCGTGCTCAAGGCGCTCAAGCATCGGGTAACCGCGCCGGAGAGCGAGCTGGAAGCGCTGGATGGCGCCATTATCACCGCGCTCAACGAAGAAGCGGTGGTCTCCGCCTGCCTGGCCAACCAGGGCGGCCTGAATCTGGTGGCCAGCTACGAGGCCTTCTGCGTGAAGATGCTCGGCGCGGTGCGCCAGCGGATCATCTTTGCCCGGCAGCAGAAAGAGTCCGGGCGCCCGGCAGGCTGGCTCGGCTGGCCGCTGGTGGCTACGTCGCACACCTGGGAAAACGGCAAGAATCAGCAGTCACACCAGGACACCACCTTCTGCGAGGCCTTGCTCGGTGAGATGAGCGATATGGTGCGGGTGGTATTTCCGGCCGATCACAACTCGGTATTGGCGCTGCTGCCGGGCATCTATCAGGCGCGCGGCCAGATCGCCTGCATGGTGATTGCCAAGCGCGAGCGGCCTTGCGTATTTACCCGCGAACAGGCCGAGCAGCTGGCGCAGGATGGTGCCCTTGTGCTGGCCGAGCATCAAGGTGAGCAGCCCTTGCTGCTGATCGCCACCGGCAGTTATCAGTTGGCAGAAATGCAGCGCGCGGCCGTTTGTCTGAGCGCGGCCGGATGTGCCTGGCGTCTGGTTTACTTGCAAGAGCCGGGGCGTTTTCGTGCGGCCCGCGATACCTGGGAACAGGCGGTGATTGTCGATGCCGAGCGGGTTGAACGGTTATTCCCGGCTGCCAGCACAAAGCGTGTGCTGCTGACCCATATGCGTGCGGAAGTCGCCCGCGGGCATCTGTGGCCGCTGCTCGGTGATGCTCGACACAGTCGTGTGTTGGGCTACCGTAACCGGGGCGGCACCTTGGATGAAGCCGGCATGCTGTTCGCCAACCAGGCGAGCTGGGCGCATGTGCTGGAGGCCGCTGCCGAGTTGCTGGAAATACCGCTTGGCGAGTTGCTCAGTGCCGAGGAGCAAGCCGCCGTGCAAGGGTGGGGAGAACCACGCTGTCTGCGTTAGCAGGCGCAGTGTGTAGCGGGAAAGGAGGGGCAGGTATGCCTAAGTTGACCTTGGATCTTGATGTGGATTTGTACCGCCTGTTGCAGCAGGCCGCGCGCAACAACCAGATAAGTCTGGAAGAAGAGTGCTTGCAGCGGCTTGAAGGTGCGGCGCGGCGTTCGCGTTATATGCACGCGTTGCTGGCGGATTTGCGCGCCGATGATGAGCAAAGGCGCGCGCAGCAGGGTGGTGGTTGAGCCTTACAGGCCGCAATCTGCTTTGCTGAAACGCTCGGTGGTCACCGGGCGGTTGCTTTTGTATTCGCTGAATTCATAGCGCAGCGCCGCGCCGCGCACCAGCAGCTGGCGATAACCCGCATTGCGGCACACGCTGTTGGCCAGTTGCGCGCGCACTACATCCGGGTTGCCGCGCATCTGCGCCGCATGCTCGCTGCGCACGCTGAGGTGGTTGACCAGCTCGCTGCCATCCACGGTGTAGCCCTGATCGAGAATGTCTTCGTTGATTGCCCGTGGCGTGCCCACGCTGCTTTCGCGCGCGACTTTTTCCAGGGCCTTGCTCAGTTCAAAGTCTTTCAGGGTGGCGGCATGGGCAAACAGGGGCAGGCTCAAGGCCAGGGTCAGGCTGGTCAAACGCAGCATGGGGTTCTCCAAAGTCGATTCGCACCTTCTGACCGGCAGTGCCGGGCAGAGGTTCAGTGCCGGCTATCTTACTCGCCTGCCGACACTTACGCAGTTGCCATGGCAGGCGGCGCAAGACGCACGGTTGAATAAGCGGCGGCAGGCTTTGTTAGACTGCCGCGCTTGCTGACCCCTGGATGACCCATGCCGTTCCTTCTTATCTGTCAGGCGCACGCCTGATGAGCCATGCCGTCGCGCGTTTGCGGGCTGCGCGGATTGCCCGCAGTGCCAAACCTTTTCTTGCCCGTGGCAGCCGCTCGGTGCGTTGTGATGATTGCCGTCTGGTGATGAGCCACTGCCTGTGCGCTTGGCGCCCGCGCATTGCCGCGACCTCGGCGGTGTGTCTGCTGATGCACGATGTCGAGGCGCTCAAACCGAGCAATACCGGCTGGCTGGTTGCCGACGTGCTGGCCGATACCTCGGCATTCGGCTGGTCACGGGTTGAGGTGGATGCCGGCTTGCCTGCGTTGCTGCGTGACCCGCAGTGGCAGCCTTATCTGGTGTTCCCTGGCGAATATGTCGCCGCCGAACGGGTGGTCAACGAAGTGCAGCCAGCGCCGGGCAAGCGGCCGTTGTTCGTGCTGCTGGATGCCACCTGGAGCGAGGCGCGCAAGATGTTTCGCAAAAGCCCTTACCTCGACAGCCTGCCGGTGCTCAGCCTGCAGGCCGAGCAGCTGTCGCGCTACAAGCTACGCCGTTCCAAGCGCGACGATCACTTCTGCACCGCCGAAGTCGCCGCGCTGTGTCTGGAGCTGGCTGGCGACCAGCGCGCCGCCGATGGCTTGAATGCCTATCTGGATGTCTTCAGCCAGCACTACCTGGCCGCCAAGGCGCCACGCGCGGTGCCGCTGGATGATCCAATGCATGATCGCCTGCGCGAGTTTCTCTAGCGTCTAGTGGGGTAGTTTCTTTGGCCACAATTGCGCCAACAACATGCCTGCAAACATCAGCGCACAGCCAAAGTAGCCGCGCAGCTCCAACGATTCACCGAGCAGCCAGGCCCCGGCGATGGCGGCGAATACCGCCTCCAGCGAGAGGATGATCGCGGCGTGGGAGGCGATGGCGTCTTTCTGCGCCACCACCTGCAAGGTAAAGCCGATGGCCACGCCGAAGATGCCGCCGTAGAGAATCGCCGGCCCGGCGGCGATGATCGCTTGCAGTTGGATTTCCTCGAAGATCACCGCCAGCACCAGGCTGATCACCGCGCAGGTGATGAACTGCACCAGAGCCAGGCGCAGTGGGTCATGGCGACCGGCAAAGAAGCCCACCAGCAGCACATGCACACCCCAGACGAAAGCCCCGGCCAGTTGCAGCCAGTCACCGGAGGCCACGGTAAAGCCCTCGCCAACGCTGAGCAGGAACATGCCGACCACCGCCAGGCAGGCCCCCAGCCATATGCCCAGACCGGTCTTATGGCCGATAAACAGCCCCAGCAGCGGCACGATGATCACGTATAGCCCGGTGATAAAGCCGGAGTTGGTCACGCTGGTAAACAGCAGGCCAACTTGCTGCAGGTTGATCCCCAGGGCCAGCGCCAGGCCCATCAGCACGCCGCCACGCAGCAGCTGGCGGTTCAACGGCGCGACCGTCGCACTGCTGCTGCGACCTTCCAGCAGGCGCAGCACCGGCAGCAGAATCAGCGCCGCCAGGGCAAAGCGCAGGCCGCTATAGAGAAACGGACCGATGGAGTCCATGCCCAGGCGCTGGGCGACAAACGCCGAGCCCCAGATCATTGCGGTCAGCAGCATCAACAGGTCGGCGCGCAGGGCGTGGCTTCGCATTTCAGGCTCTCGTCGGCAAAGCTGCGAACTGTGCCGCAAAGCGTCGTGCTTGACCACCCCGTCAGTGCTGGGCATGCTTGGTCGCTTTTCTGCGTTTTCAGGCTTGGTTGCGCGGCAACCCTGCGGCCTGCACGCACTGTTCACCGTGCCCTGGACAGTACCCCTGGCGGGTATCCACATAACAAAAACAGGATTCACCATGGCCGCTTTTGAAATCCTTATTGCTGATGATCACCCCCTGTTTCGCAGTGCCTTGCAACAGGCGCTGACCCTGGGGTTGGGGCCGGATGTACGGCTGGTCGAAGCGGCCAGCATCGCCGAGCTGGAAGCCTGCCTGGCACAGAAGACCGACTGGGACCTGGTTCTGCTTGACCTCAATATGCCCGGCGCTTACGGTTTCTCCGGCCTGGTGTTGCTGCGCGGGCAGTACCCGCATATCCCGGTGGTAATGATCTCCGCCCAGGAAGAGCCGTCCATCGTCGCGCGTTCGCGGGAGTTCGGCGCCAGCGGCTTTATTCCCAAATCCAGCCCGCTGGAAACCATTCAGCAGGCGGTGCGTCTGGTGCTTGATGGCGAAGTCTGGTGGCCGCAGCAGACTCAGGAAGCGATTGCCCTGTCGGCTGAAGCCAAGGCCGCCAGTGCCGGCTTGGCCAGCCTGACGCCGCAGCAGTTCCGCGTGCTGACCATGGTCTGCGACGGTTTGCTGAACAAGCAGATTGCTTATGAGTTGAGCGTCTCCGAGGCCACGGTAAAGGCCCATGTCACGGCGATTTTCCGCAAGCTCGGGGTGCGCACTCGCACGCAGGCGGCGCTGCTGTTGCAGCAGCTGGAATCGATTCCGTCTAACTGAAGTGCTTTTCTCCCGGGCTTGGCGTAGCCTGCCGGGCTTTCTCGAAATGGTTGTAATGATGTCGCCATTCAAAGGCCAAACCGGCCTTAAACGTGTTCTCAATGCCACCGGTTATTCCCTGGCCGGCCTGCGCGCCGCCTTTACCGGTGAAGCCGCTTTTCGCCAACTGTTGCTGATCAACCTGGTGCTGGTGCCTGTGGCGTTTTACCTGGATGTCAGCCGCGTTGAGCGCGCCTTGATGGTTGCTGTGTGCCTGCTGGCGCTGATCGTCGAGCTGCTCAACTCGGCGGTGGAGGCGGCCATCGACCGCATCTCCCTGGAGCTGCATCCGCTATCGAAGAATGCCAAGGACATGGGCAGCGCCGCTCAGTTCATCGCCCTCAGCCTGATTGCCCTGGTGTGGGCGATTATCCTGCTCGGCTAATTCGCCGTTCTCAGGCGATAGTCGGCAGGACAATCTGATCGCTGCGCGTCACGCCGGCGGTCAGTGCGCGGCACAGTTCGATAAATTCACGCATGGCGGCGGTCTGGTACTTCTGTTTGTGCCAGATGAAGTAGAACTGCCGACGCAGATCCAGCTCGGGGGTTTCCACTGCCACCAGGCTGCCGCGGCGAAATGCATCACGCAGCGCCAGGCGGGAAATGCAGCCAATCCCCAGGCCTGACTCCACTGCACGTTTGATCGCCTCGGTGTGCTCCAGCTCCAGACGGATATTCAGGCTGCTGGGGTGATGACGCATGGCCTGGTCGAAGGTCAGGCGCGTACCGGAGCCTTGCTCACGCAGAATCCACGCCTCGCGCGTCAGTTCTTCCAGGCTCGCCTCACCGCGTTGCGCCAGCGCATGCTGCGGCGCACAGAACACCACCAACTCATCTTCAACCCAGGGCTGTACCTCGATATCCGGGTGCTGGCAGTCACCTTCGATCATGCCCATGTCCAGTTCATAGTGGGCAATCTGCTGTACCACGTAGGCGGTGTTATGCACCTGCAGCTTGACCCGGCATTCCGGATGGCGCTGCATAAAACTGCCGATCAGCAGGGTCGCCAGGTAGTTGCCGACCGTCAGGGTGGCGCCGACATTCAGTGAACCGTAACCACTCTTGCCACCCAGCAGGCGTTCGATTTCCTTAGCCTGGTCGAGCAGCGCCACCGCTTGTGGCAGCAACTGCAGGCCGAGGGCGTTGAGGCACAGGCGTTTACCGGCGCGGTCGAACAGCTGACAGTCGGACTGACGCTCCAGTTCGCTGAGTGAGGTGCTGGTGGCCGATTGCGACAGGGCCAGGGAATCGGCGGCGCGCGACACGCTTTCATGCTGGGCCACGGCGACGAAGACTTGCAGTTGTCTGAGAGTAAATCGCATATCTATATAACCGATAACCTATATCTTGATAATCAAGTTAACAGATATTCTGCCGCTCATTACAATGCCGTGCAAATGCGCACAGGCGCGCAGCTGATATTCCATTCATCGGAGCCCCCGGCACATGAGCAACCTTAACTCCGAGCGCATTCTCAGCGTTCATCACTGGAACGACACGCTGTTCAGCTTCAAGTGCACCCGTGATCCAGGTCTGCGCTTCGAGAATGGCCAGTTTGTGATGATCGGCCTGCAGCAGGACAACGGCCGTCCACTGATGCGCGCCTACTCGATCGCCAGCCCGAACTGGGAAGAGCATCTGGAGTTCTTCAGCATCAAGGTGCCTGATGGCCCGCTGACCTCGCAGCTGCAGCACCTCAAGGAAGGCGACGAGGTGATTATCAGCAAGAAGCCCACCGGTACCCTGGTGCTGGATGATCTCAAACCCGGCAAGCACCTGTATCTGCTCAGCACCGGCTCTGGCCTGGCGCCGTTTATGAGCGTGTTTCAGTACCCGGAAACCTACGAGCGCTTCGAGAAGGTGATTCTGGTTCACGGCGTGCGTTATGTGAACGAAGTGGCCTACCGCGAATTCATCACCGAGCACCTGCCGCAGAATGAATTCTTCGGCGATGCGCTGAAGGACAAGCTGATCTACTACCCGACAGTGACCCGCGAACCGTTCGAGAACCAGGGCCGTCTGACCGATCTGATGCGCAGCGGCAAGCTGTTCGAGGACATCGGCCTGCCGCCGATCAATCCGCAGGATGACCGCGCGATGATCTGCGGCAGCCCGAGCATGCTTGATGAAACCAGCGAAGTGCTCAACGAGTTCGGCCTGCAGATCTCCCCGCGTATGCGCGAGCCAGGTGATTATCTGATCGAGCGCGCCTTCGTCGAGAAGTAAGCCTGCCGTAATAAAAAGCCCGCCGATTGGCGGGCTTTTTTATGCGCGCTTATTCCAGCTCAAGGGCGCTGTGCGCGCGGTTACCGCCTTTCTGCTTGGCGCGGTACATGGCGTTGTCGGCATGCTGCAGCAACTGCTGGGCATCCTGGGCGTGCTGTGGATACAGGGCGATGCCGATGCTCGGCAGGATGGTCTGGCTCTGCCCGCACAGCTCGAAGGGTTGATTGAGGCTCTGGCGGATTTTCTCCGCCACTACGCTGGCGTGGTCGGCCGAGTGGAAGTCTTCCAGCAGCACAACGAATTCATCACCGGCAAAGCGCGCCACGGTATCGGCCTCGCGCAGGCACAGTTGGATACGCTGGGCGACGCCTTGCAGCAGCTGATCGCCTGCGGCATGGCCGAGGTTGTCATTGACCTGCTTGAACTTGTCCAGATCGAGAAACAGCAGCGCCACCTGCGATTGCTCGCGGCGCGCGCGGGCCAAGGCCGTATGTAGGCGGTCGCGCAGCAGTTCGCGGTTGGGCAGTTGGGTGAGCTGGTCGTACTGCGCCATAAACTGCAGGCGGCTGAGCATCTGCTGACGCTCGATAGCGGTGGCCACCTGGGTCGAGACAAATTGCAGCAGCTCCTGATCACGCTCGCTGTAGCGTGTGGAGGCGCTGCTTTGCACCAGCAGCGCGCCGATAATTCCACGGTGCGAGCGCAGCGGTACGCCGAGCCAGCTATGTGGCGTTGCAGTTTGTGCCTGGCCGGCGTTGGGCAGCAGCAAGGTGTTGCCGCTGCGAATCACCTGCGCGCTCAGCGTGGTGGCATTCAGTGGCGTATCGGCAGTCGTTGCCGGCGGTTGTTCGGCGGGGTAGGGGAAGCTCAGCTCGTCGTTCTGCTCATCGTACAGCGCCACGGAAAAGCTGATGGTCGGCAACAGTTCGCCAATGATCTGGTGCACCTGCTGAAACAGCCCGAGCAGGTCCTTGGCCGAATGGGCCGCTTCGGAAATACCGTATAACGCGGTCTGCAGGGCTTCGCTGCGTTTACGCTCGGTGATGTCGTGGGCGACGGCGATGCGCACCTGATCATCCTCGGACCAGCGCGCGGACCAGAGGATATGCACGGTGCTGCCATCCTTGCGCAGGTAGCGGTTCTCGAAGTTCGGTTTATGCTCGCCGGCCATCACTTCCTTGGCGGCCTGCAGGGTTTTCGCGCGGTCTTCGGGATGCACCATTTCGATCATCACTTGGCCGATCATCTCGTCTGCGCTGTAGCCGAAAATGCGCTGGCAGGCGGCGCTGACAAAAACGAAGCGTCCGCGTTTGTCGACCACGCAGATGGCGTCGAGCAGCAGATCGACAAGGTTCTCGGTCGGCGCGTAGGTGCTGGCTTTCATACACTCACAGTACGTCGGTGCGTGGTGGTAGATGGGGCGGTTACTGGCGATTTGGCAGTATGGCCCTTGCGATCACCATACCTGCAAGGCGCCGAACAGTGAACGCCTGTTTGCCGCCTGCGGGTTTTGCCAAGTGCTGATGCGGTTGTCTCTGCGCCCGGCATCTGCTCAGTGTAGATGCCCTGCGTCGACCGAGCGCTGCGCAGCTATTGCGCGTGGCTGAAGCGCTGCCCGGAGACGGCCGGATGGTAGATTGGCTGCACCTTGTTACCGGCGGGGTCGAGCAAGTGGAAGCTGTGCGCACCGTCGCCATGGGCGAAGGGGCGGTCCAGCAGGGTCACGCCCTGTGCCTTGAAGTAGGCGTACCAGGCGTGCAGCTCGTCGATGCTGTCGACGATAAAGCCGTAGTGATCCACCGCCTGCTCGCCGCTGCTGGGCACAGAAGCGCGACCCAGGGACAGGTTGTCGTTACCGCAGGTCAGGTAGACCAGGTCTGGATTGGCGCGGTGCAGCACCTGCATGCCGAGAATATCCACGTAGAAGCGTTCGCAGGCTTCCAGGTTAGGGACCAGCAGGGCGATATGGCGCAAGCCATTAAGGCGACCGGGGCGTTCTAGCATGGTGAACATCCTATTTTGTATACATTTATATGGTAAATATAAGACAAAATAGTTGCTTGGCCTATCTGCGCGAACGAGGTGAGGCGAACTAGATCAGTCGGCGGGCACGACTTCCAGCACGCAAATGCTGCCAGGCTGCGGGTAGTGCCAGTGCACATCGACATCCCAGAAGCACGCGCCATAGCGGCGCTCCGGGCTGGGCTGCTGGTAGGCCGGGCGTGGGTCCTGGGCCAGGCACTGCTCGATCAACGCGACCAGCGGTTCATTCAGGCGCTGCCCATGTTCGGTTGCCTCGATCAGTGCGCTGTCCTGCCAGCTGACGTCGATCAGCGCCGGCGCGCTGTCGGCGATGCGGTTGTAGGCTCCGGCGACGCTGTCGGCGTACGGCACGTAGGGTTTGATATCCAGCACCGGGGTGCCGTCGAGCAGGTCGATACCGGACAGCCAGAGCTTGCCGGCTTCGACCTTGTCCAGTTTGACCACCGACTGGCCGATGCCATTGGGCCGGTGGGTGGCGCGGGTACTGAATACACCGACCGATTGATTGCCGCCCAGGCGCGGTGGGCGCACCTTCAGGCGCGGCTTGTCTTCCAGCGCCTGGTGAAACAGAAACAGCAGCCAGACATGGCTGGCCTGCTCCAATCCCTGCACTGCATCGCCGTTATCGAAGGGCGCGACCAGCTCCAGTACGCCACGGGCCGCCGGGGCCAATTGCGGCTGACGGGGAATGGCGAACTTCTCCTTGAAGCAGGAGCGGACAAAACCGATGGGGGAAACGGAGTAGGGCATGGCGGCGTGATCGAGTGAAAACGCCGCCATAGTACCTGACTAGAGGTGAAAACCGCCGTCGATGGGGATGATCGCACCGGTCATATAGGCCCCGGCGGTGCTGGCCAGGCTGATCGCCAGGGCGGCCATTTCCTCTTCGCGGCCCCAGCGCTGCATCGGGATCAGCGCGGTATCTTCGGCCATGGCGGCCTCGTCGGTGGCGATATGCTGAGTCATCTTGCTCGGGAAGCGCCCCGGCGCGATCACGTTGACGTTGATATGTTGGCCGACCAGCTCGCGGGCGAGCATGCGTGACAGCTGGTGCAGCGCCGCCTTGCTCGGGCCATAGGCATAGGCGTCTTCGCCGTGGGAGGTGATGCCGGCAACCGAGCCGATATTGATTACCCGCGCCGGATTGGCCGCGCTGCCGGCTTTGCGCAACAGCGGCAGCAATTGCTGGATGCAGCTGAACACCGAGGTCACATTGAGCTGCATGACCTTTTCCCAGCCCTTGGCCGGGTAGCTTTCCAGCGGCGCGCCCCAGGTGGTGCCGGCGTTATTGACCAGAATATCCAGGCTGCCGATCGTGCCGGCCAACTGCTCGGCCAACACGTGCACGCCTTCCTCGCTGGCCAGGTTGGCGGCGATGCCGTGGCAGGTGCCAAAGGCCGACAGCTCGGCAGCGGTTTGTGCGCAGGCTTCGCCGTCACGGGCGCAGACGTAGACCGTGGCGCCGGCTTCGACAAAGGCTTTGGCGATCATCTTGCCGATACCACGGGTGCCACCGGTAACCAGGGCGGTGCGGCCTTGCAGGCTGAAGTAGGGGTGCATGGCGAGTCCTTTTAACGGATGAG
This sequence comes from Pseudomonas sp., assembly GCF_030690725.1. GTDB lineage: Bacteria > Pseudomonadota > Gammaproteobacteria > Pseudomonadales > Pseudomonadaceae > Aquipseudomonas. The sequence continues at coordinate 32,948 of NZ_JAUYGD010000015.1, forward strand.
TGCCACTACCCTAATCATCTGATCGTGCCATGGCAGTCATCATTGCCCGTGGAAATACGCTGCCATGCGGGCAGGCATGGCAGCGAGGCGCTGGGACTTAGCCGCGAACGCGCAGGGTTAGACCCTTGAGGAAGTTGCGCAGAAACTGATCGCCGCAGGTGCGGTAGTTGCTGTGGCCGAACTTGCGGAACAGCGCGCTCATCTCCGGCTTGGAAACCGGGCAGTCGACGCTACTCATGATCGTGTGCATGTCGTCTTCCTTCAGCTCGAAGGCCACGCGCAGTTTCTTCAGCACCGTGTTGTTGGTGATCGGCAGCTCAAGCGGCTGGGCCGGACGGCTGTCGTCCTTGCCACGCTTGAAGTACACCAGGCCATCGAGGAAGTGCGCCATCAGCTCGTCGTCGCAGGGCGTGAAGCCTTCTTCGTCATCCTTCTTGAGCATCGCCGCGAGGTCGTTGAGGGCGACCTGCTTGCCGCTGAGCTTGATGATGTCGACCATCTGCGCGTCGCTGATGTCGAGGGTGTAGCGCAAGCTGCGCAGTACGTCGTTATTAAGCATGGGGTGGTCCTGAAAAGGGCTGATGCACAAGACGCATCAGCTGAAAAATTAGAAGCGTTCTTTGCCTGCCAGGTAGCGCCACTGGCCCGCGGGGACCTTGGCCATGGGCACGCCGCCGATGCGGATGCGCTTCATGCCCAGCACCTTGAGGTCGACGCTGTTGCACATAAACACGATCTGCCCGGGCAGTGGGTTCTTCAAGGCAAAGCGCAGGCGAGTTTCGTTTTGCCAGCTGACCTTGCAGGGGGCCAGAGCCACACCGTTGAAGGTCAGGCCGTGAGCCAGGCGCTTGAGTTGGCTGGCGCTCAAGGTGCCGACGACTTCGACCACATATTCCTGCTCCAGTTTGCTCAGGTCTTCCTTGAGTTTGCGCTCGATGCGCCAGTCCTGGGTCAGCACATGCAGGCCATCGGCCCCGGCTTGCAGGGGAATGCAGGAGATGAGTCGGGCGAAATGGCCTTTCAGCGGGCGAATGCCCGAGCCGTCTTCCGGCCAGTGGCTGGCTGGGCTGAGGCTTTCCGCAGCGCGTTCTGCGTTGTGGCCGTTGGGTACGTTCAGCAGCAGGGTGACCGGCTCGACCGGGGCCAGCAGGGCGTTTTGCAGCAATTCCACGCGCTGTTCGGCGACCTTGAATTGCGGCTCTTCCACCACCACACCATCCACCGTGACCCAGCCGCCTTCGATATACAGTTCGGCCTCGCGGCGCGAACAGCCAATCACTTCGATCAGGCGTTTGGATAGGCGAATGGGGTCGGTCATAAAAACGGTCATCGGCAAAAAAAGGGCCGCCATTGTAACCGGACAGGCCCACGGTGCACGGAACATCGGGCGAACGGCGGCGATAAAAAACGTTTGTCAGCATTGAGGCAGAGATAGGCGGGCAGGGTGGGCCTTTGTCTTCGCTAATAAAAAACCGCTCCGAAGAGCGGTTTTTTCAGCGAGGTAGCGCTTAACCGCCGAGGTAGGCGTCGCGTACCTTTGGATCGTTCAGCAGTTGTTCGCCGCTGCCTTGCATGACGATCCGGCCGTTTTCCAGTACATAGCCGCGGTCGGCCAGCTTGAGCGCCTGGTTGGCGTTCTGCTCGACCAGGAACACCGTTACACCGTCCTTGCGCAGCTGTTCGATGATGTCGAAGATCTGCTGGATGATGATCGGGGCCAGACCCAGCGACGGCTCGTCGAGCAGCAGCAGCTTGGGCTTGCTCATCAGCGCGCGGCCGAGGGCGAGCATCTGCTGCTCACCGCCGGACATGGTGCCGGCGCGCTGGGCAAAGCGTTCCTTCAGGCGCGGGAACAGGTGCAGGACCTTGTCCAGCTGTTCCTGATTGTCGGCCTTGCTGCCGAAGAAGCCGCCCATCACCAGGTTTTCTTCCACGGTCAGGCGGGAGAACACCCGGCGACCTTCCGGCACTACGGCAATGCTCTTGCGCATGATGCTCGGGGTGTCCTGGCCGATCAGCTCTTCACCCTGGTAGCGGATGCTGCCGCTGCTCGCCTGAGGCGAGCCGCAGAGGGTCATCAGCAGGGTCGACTTGCCGGCACCGTTGGCGCCGATCAGGGTGACGATCTCGCCCTGACGGACTTCGACGTTGACGCCATGCAGCGCCTGGATCTTGCCGTAGAAGGTGGAAACGTTCTCGAAATACAGCATCACGCTTCCCCCAGGTAGGCTTTGATCACGTCCGGATTTTCGCGGATCTGCTCCGGCGTGCCGTCCGCCAGGGGCGTGCCCTGGTTGATCACATAGATGTGGTCGGAAATGCTCATGACCAGCTTCATGTCGTGCTCGATCAGCAGCACGGTGACATTGTGCTGGTCGCTGAGCACGCGGATCAGCGCCTTGAGGTCGTCGGTCTCGCGCGGGTTGAGGCCAGCGGCTGGCTCGTCGAGCATCAGGATGCTCGGGCGGGTCATCATGCAGCGGGCGATTTCCAGGCGGCGTTGCTGACCGTAGGCCAGGGTGCCGGCCGTGCGGTTGGCGAACTCGGTCAGGTTGACCTGATCCAGCCAGTGCGCGGCGAACTCCATGGCTTCGCGTTCGCTCTTGCGAAACGCCGGAGTTTTCAGCAGGCCCGCCAGGTAGTTGGTGTTGAGGTGGCGGTGCTGGGCGACCAGCAGGTTTTCCACCGCGGTCATGTCCTTGAACAGGCGCACGTTCTGGAACGTGCGCACCACGCCTTTGCGCGCGATCTTGTGGCCAGGCAGGCCTTCGATCTGTTCACCGTTGAGGCGGATGCTGCCGCTGGTGGGCTGGTAGAAGCCGGTCAGGCAGTTGAATACGGTGGTCTTGCCGGCGCCGTTCGGGCCGATCATCGACACAACCTGTTTTTCCGCGACCTGCAGGTTCACCCCGTTGACGGCCAGCAGGCCGCCGAAGCGCATGGACAGGCCGCTTACTTCTAGAATCGGGCGGCTCATTGCTTCAGCTCCAGGTGCGGACGTTGCATGGGCAGCAGGCCCTGCGGACGCCAGATCATCATCAATACCATCAGCGCGCCGAACATCAGCATGCGGTATTCGTTGAATTCACGCGCCAGCTCCGGCAGCAGAATCATCACGATGGCCGCGAGGATAATGCCGAGCTGTGAGCCCATACCGCCCAGTACCACGATGGCGAGGATGATCGCCGACTCGATAAAGGTGAACGACTGCGGGCTGACCAAGCCTTGGCGCGCGGCAAAGAAGCTGCCAGCGAAACCGGCGAAGCAGGCGCCGATGGTAAAGGCCGAGAGCTTGATCGCGGTGGGGTTCATGCCCAGTGCGCGGCAGGCGATTTCGTCTTCACGCAGCGCTTCCCAGGCGCGGCCGATCGGCATGCGCAGCAGGCGGTTGATCACGAACAGAGTCAACAGCACCAGCAGCAGGGCGATCAGGTAGAGGAAGATCACCTTGTTGATCGAGTTGTAAGCCACCCCGAAGTACTCGTGGAAGGTCTGCATGCCTTCGGCGGCCTTGCGGTCGAACGACAGGCCGAACAGCGTTGGCTTGGGGATCGAACCGATGCCGTTGGGGCCACCGGTCAGCCAGGTCATGTTGTTCAGCAGGATGCGGATGATCTCGCCAAAACCCAGGGTAACGATAGCCAGGTAGTCGCCGCGTAGACGCAGTACCGGGAAGCCCAGGATAAAGCCGAAGAACGCCGCCATCAGGCCGGCAATCGGCAGGCAGATCCAGAAGCTCAGGCCGAAGTAGAACGACAGCAGCGCGTAGCTGTAAGCGCCTACGGCGTAGAAGGCCACATAGCCGAGATCGAGCAGACCAGCCAGACCAACCACGATGTTCAGGCCGAGGCCGAGCATCACGTAGATCAGGATCAGCGTGGCGATATCCACCGCACCGCGCGAGCCGAAGAACGGCCAGGCCAGCGCGACGACGATCAGGCCAAGAACGATCCAGCGCTGGGTCGAAGGCAGGGTGAGGAACTCACTGGCTTTGCCCGGCATGCTCGGCAGCTTGGGCGCGTGGCTCCAGGCGGCGCTCAGGTGGTTGCGGAACAGTTGCCAGAAGAACATGGCAATCGAGCAGCCGAAGATGGTCCACAGCACGGCCGGGCTGGCGCCTTGTACTTCGAGCTTGATGCCAACCGTGGAGAGCTTGAGGCCCAGCACCGGGTAGGCCACGGCCAACACCAACAGGGCGCTGAAGATCGCGGTCTTGAGGTTTTTGCTGATGGAGGTACTCATACTTTTTCAACCTCCGGACGACCAAGGATACCGGTCGGGCGGAACAGCAACACCAGTACCAGCAGGCTGAACGCCACCACGTCCTTGTACTGGTCGCCGAAGATATCGGCGCCAAAGGCTTCGGCCACGCCCAGCAGCAGGCCGCCGAGTACCGCGCCGGGGATGCTGCCGATACCGCCAAGTACCGCTGCGGTGAAGGCCTTGATCCCGGCCAGGAAGCCCAGATGCGGGTTGATCACGCCATATTGCATGCCCAGCAGCACAGCCGCTACGGCCGCCAGGGCGGCACCGATAACGAAGGTCAGGGCGATGATGTTGTTGGTGTTGATGCCCAGCAGGTTGGCCATCTTCAGGTCTTCGGCGCAGGCGCGGCAGGCGCGACCCAGGCGTGAACGCGAGATAAACAGCGTCAGGCCGACCATGACAAAGAAGGTGACGACGAAAATCAGCACCTGCATATAGGAAATCACCACGCCATTCATGGCGCTTTCACCAAAGATGAAGTTGCCCGGCAGCAGGTTGGGAATCGATTTGTCTTTGGAGTCCTGGGAGAGGAGTACCCAGTTTTGCAGGAAGATCGACATGCCGATGGCGGAAATCAGCGGGATCAGACGGTTGCCGCCGCGCAGAGGGCGGTAGGCGACCCGTTCGATGCTGTAGCCATATGCACTGGCGACAATGATGCTGGCGGCAAAGGCCGCAATCATCACGATGGGTAAACTGTCCAGGCCATACATGGCCAAGCCGGCGACCACGATGAAGGCTACGTACGAGCCAATCATGTAAACCTCGCCATGGGCGAAGTTGATCATGCCGATAATGCCGTAAACCATGGTGTAGCCGATGGCAATCAAGGCATAGGTGCTGCCAACGGTCAGGCCGTTAACCAGCTGTTGCAGGTAGTGATAAAGATCAGGCATTGCCTAACTCCTGGGTTGTCACGCAAGGCAGCGCTTATGGCGCAGCGTGCAGCCGGAATTCTTCTAATAAACAAAACCCACTGCCGAAGCAGTGGGTTTTGGGTTCAGGCTAAGAGCTTACTTGGCTTCGGACTTGGTGCCGTCCTGGTGCCATTCGTAGACGACGAAGCTGAAGTCTTTCAGGTCGCCCTTCTCGTCGAAGGCCAGGTTGCCAGTCGGGGTGTCGAAGCTGTTGGCACGCAGGGCTGCGGCCACTTTAGCGGTGTCGGTACCGCCAGCCTTGGTGATGCCTTCGGCGATCACTTGTACCGCGGCGTAAGCCGGGAACACGAACGGACCGCTGGAGTCTTCATTTTTGGCTTTGAACGCATCAACCAGTGCCTGGTTGCGTGGGTCCTGGTCGAACGACTTCGGCAGGGTAACCAGCAGGCCTTCGGAAGCTGGGCCGGCAATGGCCGAGATTTCCTTGTTGCCTACGCCTTCAGGGCCCATGAACTTGGCGCTCAGACCTTTTTCAGCCGACTGACGCAGCAGCAGGCCCAGCTCTGGGTGGTAGCCACCGTAGTAGATGAAGTCCACACCGGCTTGCTTGAGCTTGGCGATCATCGCGGAGAAGTCCTTGTCGCCGGCGTTGATGCCTTCGAACATCACCACTTTGGTGCCTTTGCTTTCCAGGGTCTGCTTGACCGCGGTAGCAATGCCTTCACCGTACTGCTGCTTGTCGTGGATCACGGCAACGGCTTTCGGCTTGACGTGGTCAGCGATGAAGTTGCCGGCGGTTGGGCCTTGCAGGCTGTCCAGACCGATGGTGCGGAACACCAGCTCGTAGCCACGCGCGGTGATGTCAGGGCTGGTGGACGCTGCGGTGACCATCAGGATGCCTTCGTCTTCGTAGATGTCGGACGCTGGCTGAGTGGAGCTGGAGCAGAGGTGGCCAACCACGAACTTAACTTCGTCGTTGACGATCTTGTTGGCTACGGCAACGGCTTGCTTCGGATCGCAGGCGTCGTCATACACCACGCCTTCGAGCATTGCGCCGTTCACCCCGCCGGCCTTGTTGATCTGCTCGATGGCCATCTTGGCACCGATGAACTGCATTTCACCGTATTGCGCGACGGCGCCGGTGACTGGGCCTGCCAGGCCAATTTTGATGGTGTCAGCCGCTACCGAGTAGCTGGCAACGCCAGCCATGGCCATGGCGGCAAACAGTTTGGAAATCTGCTTAGTAGCCTTGTTCATAGTGCTCCACTCTTATTGGTTTTGATTGTTGTAGTTCTGGCGGCCAAAGCTGCAGAACCGGGTTGTTTCCCCGGTCATCCCCCCGGCAACTGTACCGGTGCAGTGTAGAGCGCGGCTTTGCGGCTTGAAAAGCGGCTTGCTGGGGGCAAAACCCTGGGGTGTCGCTTTAACGCAATAAACGTATAGAAAAACGGCGTGTCTTGATCGCCGTTGGCAACGTCGCGAACAGCGTTGCGAATTTGCCAGCGGGCTGGGCGACGCTATCATGGCGGCCGATTAAAAAAGCGGCCATTCATGACAGGGCAATCCATGACAGAACAACCTAGCACCCTCTATGCCAAGCTGCTTGGTGAAACTGCAGCTATTACCTGGCAGGAGCTGCAACCTTTCTTCGCCCGTGGCGCCTTGCTGCTGGTCGACGGCACCCAGGATCTGATCGAAGTGGCGCAGGCCGTGGCGCAGAACGACCAGGACAAAGTCGCTGCCTGGCTGGCTGCCGGGCTCTTGAGCAAGGCTGACGACAGCCGCGCCGAAGACCTGCTAAACCGCGATCCAGAGCTGTGGGCGGTGGTTGTAGCGCCCTGGGTGCTGGCGCAGGAACGCACTGCGCGCGCGCCACTGCACTGATCTGGCGCGTGCGCCGTGGGCCATCCTGAGTAACTATGCTGGCAGCATCACAGACTGATTGCAGGAGCTGCCAGCATGTTTCAACCCGGACATTTGCATCGCGCCAATACCTTGGCCACGGCCGAGGCGCCGCTGTTTAGCGTCGACCTCCATTACGAAGTACGCCAGGACCCGACCGAAGGCCCGATGTTGCATATGCGTATGCAAGGGCAGGTGAACGGCAAGGCGTTTGAAGAGGTCTTCGAGCTGCACCGCGATACCGCCTACAACTTCGCCAGTGTGGCCACGCGCCTGGCACACAAGCATGGCCTGCCGACCAACAGCAGCCTGATCATGCGCAGCCATGCCGAGTACGACCTGATGTTCGAAGATATTCGCGCCAAGCTCGGCGCGCACAGCGGCGAGCCGGTCAATCTCGATCATCTGGAAAAAGACGGCCTGTAGGTCTGGCGCTCGGGCGTTGACTGGCGGGACAGGTTCCGCTGCCGCTAGGCTAAGATGGCGGCCATCAATGAGTCGGAGTCTGCCTATGTCCACCTCCCTTCCTGCTTTGGCATTTGCTGGTATTGGCCTGATGGGGCTGCCCATGACCCAGCGCCTGTTGGCCGCTGGCTATCCGCTGAGCGTATGGAATCGTTCCCCTGATAAGTGCGCGCCACTGCAGGCGTTGGGCGCGCAAACGGTGGCCAGCCCGGCGCAGCTCTGTGCTCAGGCCGATATCGTCATGCTTTGCCTGGCCAACACCGAGGTCGTGCGCGAAGTGGTGTTTGGCCCTGGCGGGATTGTGGAAATGGGCAAACCTGGCCAACTGCTGGTGGATTTCTCCAGCCTGGAGCCGGCCGCTACCCGCGATATGGCTGCTGAGTTGCACGCCCGCTGCGGCATGCACTGGGTCGATGCGCCGGTCTCCGGCGGTACACCGGGCGCGGCCAATGGCACATTGGCGATCATGGCCGGTGGCCGGGTTGAGGATGTCGAACGGGTGCGGCCGATTCTCGCCCATCTGGGGCAACGCCTGACGCGCATGGGCGATGTCGGTGCGGGCCAGGTAACCAAGGTGTGCAACCAGATGATCGTTGCCTGTAACGCGTTGGTGATCGCCGAAGTAGTGGCCCTGGCCGAGCAGGCCGGGGTTGATGCCAGCCTGATCGCGCCAGCGCTGGCCGGCGGTTTCGCCGACTCCAAGCCGCTGCAGATTCTTGCGCCGCAGATGGCCGAGAGCCAGTTTGAACCGGTCAAATGGCATGTGCGCACCCTGCTCAAGGATCTGGATACTGCGGTCAAACTGTCGCAGCAAGTCGGCTCGGCCACGCCGCTCAGTGGCCTGGCCGCGCAGCTGATGCGTCAGCATGGCAGCCAGGGCAATCAGGAGCGGGACCCGGCGACCTTGGTGCAGCTGTACCGGGCGCCACAGCCTCAAGAGCCGCAGCCATGAAGATCGCGGCCAACCTGTCGTTGTTGTTTACCGAGTTACCGCTGCGTGAGCGGGTAGTGGCTGCCGCCGCTGCCGGTTTTGATGGCGTGGAAATCCAGTTCCCCTATGAGTTGCCGGCCATTGCCCTGAAAGAGGCGCTGGACGCTGCGGGTATGCCGCTGCGGTTGATCAACCTGCCAGCCGGTGACTTGATGAGTGGCGGCGCCGGTCTAGCCGCCGTGCCTGCGCGCCAGGCCGAGTTTGCTGCGGCGCTGCAGCAGGCGTTGAGCTATGCCGCCATGGTGCGGCCAGCGCTGGTCAATGTGCTGCCGGGGCGCTTGGCCGAGGGTGTAGAGCCTGAACAGGCAATGGCCTGTTTGATCGACAACCTACGTAAGACCGCCGAGGCCTTTCAGTTATTGGGTATCGGCGTGGTGGTGGAGGCGATCAACCCGCTGGATATGCCAGGCTTTCTGATCAACACCCCGACGCAACTGGATGCGCTACTCAAAGCCGTGGCCCACCCCAATCTGGCTGCGCAGTACGACCTCTACCATATGGCGCGGCAGGGCCTGGATATACCGGCCGGTATTACTTTGCTGGCCGGGCGTATCGGTCATGTGCAGTTTGCCGATTACCCAGGGCGTGGCGCACCGGGTACAGGCGAGCTGCAGTTTGCGCCGCTGCTCAAGGCTCTGCGTGACAGTGGTTATGAGGGCTGGCTGGCGGCCGAATACCGACCAGGAGAGGTGGGCACCCAGGCCAGCCTGGGCTGGCTTGAGGAATGGCGAGCGACCTGAGGCGCCCACCGGCAACCCGATTGAACTCGGGTTGCCGGTGGCAGTGGCTTATTCGGGCTTGTCTTCGGCGTACTTGTTGAGCGAGATAACCCGGGTCTTGCCGATACGGTGACGGTAGATCTCGCGCAGGTACTTGATCGCCTTTTTCACGCTTTCACGGGACAGGCGGATGTCGTTGATCGAGACGAACTTGTCCTGATCGTGGATCAGCTCGCGGTACTTCTTCTCGTACATCGGCTTGATCGCGTACCAGTTGGTGTCGAGGATCTTCGCCGGGTTTTCGTATTCGTTGAGCATGGCGTCGACCCGCACTTCGTCGAACTCGTCGCTCATGATGAAATCGAGAATGGCGTTGTCCAGGCTTTCATCGAAGCGGTGCGGGTCGCGGGCGAAGCAGCGCTTGATAAAGGCCACGATCAGCGTCAGGAAGTCGTCCGACAGACACGGGCTCTTGGCGATCAGGGTGGTCAGCGACAGGTTGGCCGAGGCGCCGATCACCAATGCATAGCGCTTCAATGTGGTGTTGGGGAACAGGCTGTTGAGGTGGGTCTTCAGCCGGTTCAGGTCCATATAGGACAGCTTGTAGTCTTTCGGTAGCGAGACAATCGACACCACCGAGGAGCAGTTCTTGAAGAAGTGCAGGTCGCTGAGTTTGGCGGCGTTGTAGTCGGACTTCTTGTACTCATCCAGCGCTTCGCGATAACGCTTGGACTCGATGGGCAGCAGGCTGATGCCCTCAATGGCCTGGGTGACCTTGTTGAAGTGCGGCAGGTCGATGGAGCGGAAGAACAGGTCGTCGATATTCAGCCGCGACGGCTCCTTGTCCAGCACGCGGAACTTGTCCAGCGCTGCGGCGCTTTGCTCAGGCACCACCGATTCGGCATACGCCACGGCCACCGGGCCGGCCAGGCTCATAAACAGGTCGTTGGCGTCCAGGCGGATGGTTTCGCCGATGTCGATGCCGGCGCGGCGGAAGTAGTTCTGGTCGTAATCGGTGGTCACCGCCTGGGCAGTGAGGATGTTGAAGATCTGCTGTGAGATGTACTGGTTGGCGTGGCGCTCCATGGCGTTGACGTCGATGTTCTGGATGTTGCCGTCATCGCTTTCTTCTGCGTAACGCATGATGTCGTTGGAGATCAGCATCATGGCGTTCCATGGGCGGATGCGCCGCATCACGCTTTCTTCGCTGTTTTCTTCATTATCGAAGTTGTAGGAGAAGTCCCACTCCTCGGCGAGGTACTTGCACAGCAGGCGGCCGGCGTTGATATGCAGGGCCTCGGACATCTCGCTGCGCTGGTCGGAGATGTTCGGCAGGATGCAGATACCGCTGGTGAAAATCGGCTCGAAGACGAAGCTGTGGTCGCGGTTCTCCGGGCTTTCGTCGAAGTTCTTGGTGTCGAAGGTCTTGCTCATGTAAGCGAACTGCTGCGCCAGGCCGAACTCCGAAGCCATGCCCGAGCCGGTGCCGCCGCCAGCGCTGAAGATGTAGAAGTACAGGCGCGACTGGTTGGCCTTGATGCCGCAGGAGTCGATCAGGTAGCTGTGAATGAACTTCCAGTCTTCGTTGGTAAAGCGCTGGGTGTCCTTGTTAAGGATGATCTTGGCCAGGTACTGGCCGAGGATCGGCGCGTTACCGGCGCCGCCCGCATGCACCTCGGAGAGGTCCATGATCTTCATCTTGCTGTAGTCGCTGAGGAAACCGCTGGTTTCGCCCTTGCGCGAGAAGCGGATGCGCCCCTCGATGTCCTTGTCCAGGTCGCCGAGCATCACCAGCGGCTCGATCAGAAATACCGGCTTGCTGTCCTTGCTAGGAGCGCGCAACAGGTTGCTGCGAATCCAGCGCGTGGGGCGGAAATCCTGTTCGGCAACGGTTTTTTCTTCGTTGTTGAATTCGCTCAGGTAGAACTGCCGGGCGTTGTAGACCAGGGAGGCGACATCCAGGGCGATGTTCGAGCCGCAGCGGCCAAGGCCGATCAGGCAGACGGAGGGGAAATGCTGCACCCGCCGTTCACTGTCGTCATCCTGCGGCGCTGGCGGGAACACCAGGCTGCGCAGGCCGTCAAGGTTATCGAGGATGCGATCAATGTCGCGCTCGGTGAAATACATGTATTGCTCGCCGCTGCTGTCCAGCCGCATGGGGGGCTTGAGCGGGGAAGGGCGCTCAAGCGGGGCGAGCAGGGTATCAGCCAGATCAGCCAGTGTGGCTTCGGTCGCGGGGGAGGTCACAGCGTCTTTTTTTGTTTTCATTTAGAGACAGTCCGGCGGCTAACGAGGGTGGAGAGGCAAATGGCCACATTTCACTCAGCAAGCTTGTTTGTAGCATGAAAAATGAAAAATCTCGCTGTTTCGCCTGGTTTTACTGAGGCATATCCGGAGTTTTTCCGATGCGCTTTGTGACCTGGGTGCTTGCCCGGACGCCCATTACCCGGCATACACGCAACAAATAGTCACAGACAGCATAGTCGCAAGGCTCTAGATTGCGCCTGCACATGCTGGATACGGCGGTTGGCCATGCGCCACCGACCTGCTTCGATAACAACAAATAGAGATGGATTCCATGCAGCAGTCCCTACAAGCGGCGAATGCCTGGCGCATTCTGTTCCTGCTTTTTCTCGCCAACCTGTTCAACTTCTTCGACCGCACCATTCCGGCGATCATCATCGAGCCGATCCGCATGGAATGGGACCTCAGTGACCTGCAGCTGGGCTTGATCGGTACTGCCTTTACCATCGTCTATGCGATTGCCGGCATTCCGCTGGGGCGCATGGCCGATACTGGTGCGCGGCGCAAGATCATGGGCTGGGGCCTGGCAGCCTGGAGCGGGCTGACTGCGGTTAATGGCTTGGCCTGGAACTTCTGGAGCTTCCTGCTGATTCGTATGGGCGTCGGCATTGGTGAGGCCAGCTATGCGCCGGCGGCCAACTCGTTGATCGGTGATCTGTTCCCAGCGCACAAACGTGCGCGGGCCATGGGCATCTTTATGCTCGGTCTACCGATTGGCCTGCTGCTGGCTTTTTTCACCATCGGTGCGATGGTCAAGGCCTTCGACAGCTGGCGCGCGCCGTTCTTTATTGCCGCCGTGCCGGGGCTGATCCTTGCGCTGTTTATGTTCTTTATCAAAGAACCCAAGCGCGGCGCGGCCGAGTTGGTGCAGTCGCGCACCACGCCGGTGGAAAAACCGCTGCGCAAGGTGCTGGCGATCCGTACCTTCTGGTGGCTGGTGATGGCCGGTCTGGCCTTCAACTTTGCCACCTATGCCTGTAACTCCTTTATGGTGCCGATGCTGCAACGCTACTTCCTGATGCCGCTGGAGCAGGCGGCGATGGCCACCGGGGTAATCGTCGGTTTGACTGGCCTGGTCGGCCTGACCCTGGGCGGTTGGCTGGCGGACAAGATCCACCAGCGCTGGCAGACCGGGCGCCTGCTGTTTGCCGCGCTGAGCATGTTGATTGCTTCCATGGCCACGGGTTACGCCTTGCTGGCCGGGAGGGTGGAAATCGCGGTGTTTGTGGCGCTGTTCAGCATCGGCTGGCTGTTTGCCTACAACTTCTACACATGCGTCTATACCGCGATTCAGGATGTGATCGAGCCGCGCCTGCGGGCCACCGCCATGGCGCTGTTCTTCGCTGGTCTGTACCTGCTTGGCGGCGGCCTTGGCCCATTGGCGGTGGGCATGCTGTCGGATCACTATTCTCACGCGGCTATGCTTGCGGCCGGGGCCAGTGAAATGAACGAGACCTTCAAGGCCGTTGGCCTGCACAACGCCATGTACCTGATTCCGGTGGCCTTGCTGCTGACCATGCTGGCGCTGCTGCAAGCCTCACGCTGCTTCGTTGCCGATGCCGCAAAAATGCAGCAAGGCATGCAGCTGCAGCCCGCTAGCTAAGCCATTTCGTCAGGTTGTCCGGCATGCGCCGGACGGCCGGGCAGCGGTTAAATCCTGTGCAATACTCAGTCGCACTGCTGTCACGCAACTGCGACTGAGGACAACCACCATGGGCACTTCCCGCCTTGTGCTGGGCCACAGCAATGCGCTTGGCGCGCATCCCCTGTGCAACGTATTGGCCCAGTGTCCGCTGAGCTTGCAGGCGATTGACGCGCCTGACGAGCTGCCGGATGAACTGGCGCTGGTGCTGCTTGACGAACACCTTCTGGCACTGCGGCCCTTGGCCGATTGGTTGGCGTGTGGCGCGATTCTGGTGGGTTGCATGGATCAGCCTGGTGTCCTGCCATTACCGCCGCATGCCAGTGCCGAGGAATTGTCGGCGCTGCTGCGTTTTGCCGGCGAGCAGTACAGCCTGCGCCATCAGACCGAGCAACTGGCCGCCGCCCTGGCGGGCAAGCATGATGACCTGAGCAAACTGGTGGACGTAGGTCTGGCGTTGTCGGCCGAGCGTGATCTGGATCGTTTGCTGGAAAAAATCCTTATCGAAGGGCGGCGTTTGTCCAACAGCGACGCCGCCTCGCTGTTTCTGGTCAGCCGCCGCCCCGATGCGCCAGCGCAGCTGATCTTCAAACTGACGCAGAACGGCACGCTCAGCCAGAACAGCTTTCAGGATCAGCGCATGCCGTTGAGCAAGGCCTCGATTGCCGGCTACGTCGCGCTGACCAGCACCGAGCTGAATATCGAAGACGTGTACGCGATTGCCGCCGATGCGCCGTACCGCTTCAACCGCTCCTTCGACCTGCAGATGGGCTATCGCACCATGTCGATCCTGGCGATTCCCATGCGCAACCATCGCCATGAAGTGGTCGGCGTGCTGGAATTTATCAACTGCCAGCGTAAAGGCAGCGAGCAGCTGGAACCTGAGCTGATTGCCTTCGACGAAGAAACCGCCGTGTCGCTGCGCGCGCTGGCCAGCCAGGCGGCGGTGGCCATCGAGAATCGCCAGTTGCTGGATGACATCAGCCGGCTGTTCGACGGCTTCGTGCAGGCTTCGGTGTTTGCCATCGAACAGCGCGACCCGACTACCAGCGGCCACTCCTTCCGGGTCGCCGAGCTGTGCCTGACCCTGGCCAATCAGTTGCCCCATGCGCCGGAGGCCCGCTTGCGTGAGCAGGCGCTGAGTAGTGATGGCCTGCGCGAGCTGCGCTACGCCGCCTTGCTGCATGATTTCGGCAAGGTCGGGGTGCGCGAGCATGTGCTGGTCAAGGCCAAGAAGCTTCCCGAACAAGTGCTGGAAAACCTGCGTTATCGCGTTGCCCTGGCCCAGGAAAACCTGCGCAACCAGACTCTGCGCAAGATGCTGCATGCCTATCGGCATCAAGGTGGCTTGAGTGATGAGCGGCGCCTGCAGCTGGATGCCGAGCTGGCCTATGAATGCGAACGCCTTGAGCGCTACCTGAACAATATCGTTCAGGCCAACGAGCCGAGCATGCTCAGTGAAGGGGATTTCCAGCACCTGCAGGAAGTGCAGGGCGAGCTGGTCAAAGCGCCCGGCAACTGCCTGGTCAGCCTGCTTAGCGAGGGCGAATTCAGCGCCCTGGCTGTGCGCAAGGGCAGTTTGACCACGGCCGAGCGCGAAGAGATCGAGCGCCATGTGGTGCACACCCAGCAGTTTCTCAGCCTGATTCCCTGGACTCCGGACCTGCAGGGTGTGCCGCATATCGCCGGGGCGCACCACGAGAAACTCGATGGCAGCGGTTACCCCAAAGGTTTGGTCGGCGATGCGATTCCCTGCGCCTCACGGATCATGACCATCTGCGATATCTACGATGCCTTGACTGCGGCGGATCGCCCCTACAAACCGGCAATGCCGCTGGAACGGGCGCTGGATATTCTCAAGAGCGAGGCGCAGAGCGGTTTGCTCGACGCCGAGCTGGTGCAGCTGTTTATCGCCAGCCGCTGCTTCCAGGTGACGGGTGCGCCGGGCTCGCACACCACTGCACCGTTCAGCCATCACGTGTGTGATTACGAGCCATCGTGCAACCTTGAACATCCCCACTCGCATTAGAAGTGGGGCTGTCTGCTTTTTACCGCTTGCTTCTAAGCGCCTGCTGATAGCGGGCATCCAGGCTCTGGGTCGGACCGCTGGCGGTCTTCTCGATATACAGATAGACCGGCTGCAGGCGTTGCAGGCGGTCGTCGATGCCAGGGTGCACCTTGAGAAAGCTGCTTAGCGCCGCGTCGTTCTGCCGGGTGGTGCCGAGGGTCTGCAGCACACCGGCCAGGCCGTAGGCGTCATAGCCGGCGCGGGTGGCGATTACCGCGCCCATGGCATCGGCTTCGTATTCATCACCACGGTCCAGGCCGCGGCTGTAGAGGTCGCTGACACTGCGGCTAAAACGGTCGGTCAGTTCGCCGGCTTTGCTGCCACCTTTGTCGGCGGCGCCGGCTTGCACGGCCAGGGTAGCGAGGTCAGTCAGCAAACCGGTTTGCGCCTGCTGCTGAATGGCCTTGAGGTGATGTTGCTGCACCACGTGAGCCACTTCATGGGCCAGCACGCCGGCCAGTTCAGCTTCGCTGTTCATTCGCGTCAGCATGCCGCTGGTGATAAACACGTAACCGCCAGGGGCGGCGTAGGCGGCCACTTGCGGGCTGTCGAGCACGACGAAACGCCAGGGCAGGTCGGGGCGCTCGCTGTGTTGGGCGACCCATAGGCCGACACGGTTGACGTAGGCCTGCAGCGGCGGGTTGTTCAGCACCGCCGCCTTGCTTAGCAGGATGGTGGCAGTGTTCTGCCCAATCACCCGCTCTTCATCGACGCTTTTTTGGCCCATGTTGGTCAGGTGTTGGCCGGCGCTGGACAGCTTGCCCAGGTCGACGCCTTGAATCTGCACGCCTTCCAGACCCTGGCAGGCACTCAGGCTGACGATCAGGCCGAGCAGGCTGGCGCACTTGAGTAATACGGCTGTTTGCATGTCGCTCTCCTCTCGGCGTGTTAGCGGGCGTAGGGCAGGTTCTGGCTGCGCAGGCCGCCTTGCTGGGCGAAACTGCGCGCCTCGCTCGGGCTGGCGGCGAAGGCATCCAGGCTCTGCACGCTGGCCGAGGTGTTGGCACTGCCGCTGCGCAGTTCTTCATCGCTGATGCCGCGAATCCCGGTGGCCACGCCGCTGGCGGGGGAGGCCTGGTTGCCGAGCTTGAGCAGGCTGCCCAGGTCATTGCTGCGGCTGGCTTGGGCATCCTTGGCGAAGCGCAGGCTGAGCAATGGCAGCCAGCCGCGCTGGCCGCTTGAGGTTTCTACCTGATACCAGCCGCCCTGGCGTTCCAGTACCAATACCTGCGCCTGTTTGCCGACCTGGCCGACACTGGCGGCCGAGGCGCTGGGTTCTGCGCGCAGGGCGCTGTCCTGCAGGGTCTGTGCCTGGCGTACTTCGGCCAGCGCCGAGAGGCCGTAGAAGCTGAATATCAGCGCCGCAAGGGCACTGCAGAGGCCTTTATTCATCATGTCTCCTTCGCGGTTCGTAGAGCATTACGGCTTCGGCGCGACCTTTTACCTGGTGTTCGCCCTGGGGCACGAAGTCCAGATCGAGCGTGCAGGCCTCACGGGTGGCGGCTGAAATCAGCAGATGGGCACGGCCCTTGGTCAGCCCTTCGATGCGGCTGGCCAGGTTCACCGTGTCGCCTATTGCAGTGTAGTCATAGCGCTGCTTTGCGCCGACCAGGCCGACGACCGCTGGTCCCGTGTGCAGGCCGATGCCGATGTCGAAATCCGGGCAGTTGTAGTCGCGACGAAAGGCGTCGAGGTTATCGAGCATTTCCATGGCCGCCAGAATGGCTTGGTCGGCTTGCTGCGGGTTGTCCAGCGGCGCACCCCAGAAGGCCATGATGGCGTCGCCGATAAACTTGTCGAGGGTCGCCTGGTGTTTGAACAGCACCTCGACCTGACTGCTGAAATAGCCTTCGAGCAGGTGCACGATTTCGCTTGGTGTGTGCTGCTCGGAGAGGGTGGTGAAGCTGCGGATATCGGAAAACAGCACAGTCAGCTGGCACTCCTTGCTCGCCAGCAGGGCTTCCGGGTCGTCGCGCGACACCAGTTGGTTGACCACCACGGGGTCCATAAAACGGCTGAACAGGCGAATGGTGTCCTGTAATTGCTGGCGCCGCCGTAGGTAGAACAGTGCCAGCGCGGCGGCCAGCAGCAGCCACAGGCAGATCAGCCCCGGTAGCACGCCAAGCAGCGTGCCGCGCAACGCCAGCCAGTAGCTGCCGGCAAACAGCGCCAGGCTGCCGAGCAGGCACAGGGCAAAGGCCGCCGGCAGCTGTTCGCGCAGCAGCAGAAGGCTTAGACCGAGCAATAGCAGCAACGGGCCGAGCAATTCCAGCCAGCTATCCGCTTCACGCAACTGGCTGTTGTTGAGCAGGTTGTCGATGGCCGTCATCAGGATAAATGGCGCCGGATAAAGGGTATCCAGCGGTGTGGGGCGCAGGTCGTGCAGGCCGGCTGCGGTGGTGCCGATCACGATGATGCGGTCCTTGAACTGCTCGGCTGGCAGCGGCTCGCCCTGGTTGCGCGCCGCTGCCAGCACCGCGGCATAAGGCAGGCGTGGGTAGGGCAGGCGGCTGGTGCCGGGCCAGTCCAGCAGCAGGTTCTGTTGCTGCGGCAAGCTGCCGGTCAGGTCATGCACGATACGCGCAGGCATGCTGGGCAGGCGCCAGTCGGCAAAGCTGCGGTACAGCTCATAGCGCCGACCGATGCCGTCGGCATCCGGGCGAAAGTTGATGCTGCCCAGGCGCCACAGCTCGCTGGGGAATGCGTTGGGCAGTAGCAACAAGCCACGCTGATCGTCGGCGCCGCGTTGCCCAGGGGCTTGCCAGGTGGAGGCGGGATAGTCGCGCAGCAGTGGCGGCTGGCTGCCTTCGTCGGCTTGCTGGACCAGAGCGGCGAGGTAGGTGTTGGCGCTGCGTTGCAGCACTTCGGCAAAATAGCTGTCGGCGTCCGGGTTGAACTGGTCGGGCTCGCTGAACAGGATGTCGAAGGCTACAGCCTTGGGCTGTTGGCTGAGCAGGTACTCCAGCAGTTCGCCATGCAGCGAGCGCGGCCATGGCCATTTACCGGCTTCACCGGCCAGCACTTGCAGGCTCAGGTCGTCGATATCAATCAGCAGCAGGCGCGGGTCGGGCGTCTGTTCGGCGGCGCGTTGGCGGATCAGCCAGTCGAGGTGGGCGTTGTTTAACCCGTTTAGCGCGGGCCACAGATGCAGCAGGGGAAGCAGAAGCAGCGCCAGCAGGCAGAGCCCGCCGAGGCTGTGGCGAAACCGGCGCGAGGCGGCGCGTGCAGGCACTGTGAGCTCCTGTGGGCTGTGATGACAGAAGTAGTGCTTCTGACTCTAGCAGCCCGTGTGGAGTGCACCTCGGCGTAGGTTGGGTTGAGGAGCAACGCGACGAAGCCCAACGACACCAATCAATGCCTGTTGGGCTTCGCTGCGCTCAGCGCCAACCTACCTGCGTGCGCCTGATGCTCATTTGCAACGCTTAGCCGGCGACCAGCACGCGAATGGCTTCGAGTCGCAACGCCGCTTTATCGAGCATGGCCAGGCCTTGCTCGCGCAGTTGGCGCAGGGCGTTCAGTTCGCTGTCGCGCACGCTGGGGTTGACCGCTTGCAGGGCGATCAGGCGCGCCAATTCCTCATCGGTTTCAGCGGCCAGGCGGCGCTTGGCTTCGTCTACGCGTTCGCTATGGCGTGGCACCACCTTGCCTTCGCCGGCGTTGATCAGCGGGTTGAGGCTGTCGCGCTGGGCCTGAACAAACTTGTTGGCGCTGGCGCGCGGCACGGTTTCCAGCTGCTCGTTGAGCTTCTCGAACGAGACCTTGGCCGCCAGGTCGTTGCCGTTGGCATCAAGCAGGCAGCGCAGGGCGATAGGCGGCAGGTAGCGGCCCAGTTGCAGCGCGCGCGGGGCGACCACTTCGCTGACATACAGCAGTTCCAGCAGCACGGTGCCGGGTTTCAGCGCCTTGTTCTTGATCAACGCGACGCCGGTGTTGCCCATCGAGCCGGAGCGCACCAGGTCCATGCCGCCTTGCACCATGGGGTGTTCCCAGGTGAGGAATTGCATGTCCTCGCGGGCCAGGGCCAGGTCGCGGTCGTAGGTGATGGTCACGCCTTCGTCGTCACCCAGGGGGAAGCTGGCATCCAGCATTTTTTCGCTGGGACGCAGGATCAGCGCGTTGTCGGAATGGTCTTCGCTGTCGATGCCAAAGGCGTCGAACAGCTGCTCCATATAGATCGGCAGGGCGAACTGGTCGTCTTGCTCGAGAATCGCCTCAACCAATGCCTCGCCTTCGCCAGCACCGCCGGAGTTGAGCTCCAGCAGGCGATCACGGCCGGCGTGCAACTCGCCTTCCAAACGCAGACGCTCGGTCTTGGCTTCGTCGACCAGGGCCTGCCACTCGCCGTCATCGCCGCTTTCCAGCAGCGGCAGCAAACGGCTGCCAAACTGATGTTGCAGGGCGTTGCCGGTCGGGCAGGTGGCGAGGAAGGCGTTCAGCGCCAGGTGATACCACTGGAACAGGCGTTCCTGCGGACTGTTTTCCAGGTACGGCACGTGCAACTGGATGCGGTGCTTCTGACCGATACGGTCGAGACGGCCGATGCGCTGCTCAAGCAGGTCCGGGTGGGCCGGCAGATCGAACAGCACCAGGTGGTGGGCAAACTGGAAGTTACGACCTTCCGAGCCAATTTCCGAGCAGATCAGCACTTGGGCGCCGAACTCTTCATCAGCGAAGTAGGCTGCCGCGCGGTCACGCTCAAGGATGCTCATGCCTTCGTGGAATACGGTGGCCGGGATGCCTTTGCGCACGCGCAGGGCGTCTTCCAGGTCCATGGCTGTTTCGGCGTGGGCGCAGATCACCAGCACCTTGAACTTCTTGAGCATCTTCAGCGTGTCGATCAGCCATTCGACGCGCGGATCGAATTTCCACCAGCGCTGTTCTTCATCGACATCCGGCTGCGCCTGGTAGCTGACTTCCGGGTACAGGTCAGCATGCTCACCAATCGGCAGCTCCATATATTCATCGGGGCTGGCCAACGGGTAGGGGTGCAGCTCGCGATCTGGAAAGCCCTGCACGGCGGCGCGGGTGTTACGGAACAGCAGGCGACCGGTGCCGTGGCGATCCAGCAGCTCGCGCACCAGGCGCGCCGAAGCTTCGCTGTCACCGGCATTAACGGCAGTCAGCAGCTCTTCGCCGCTGGCGCCGAGGAAATCGTGAATGGTCTTGTGCGCAGCAGCGGACAAGCGGCCCTGGTCGAGCAGTTCCTGCACGGCTTCGGCAATCGGCTTGTAGTGCTCGCTCTCGGCGCGGAAGGCGGTCAGATCATGGAAACGGTTCGGGTCGAGCAGGCGCAGGCGGGCGAAGTGGCTGTCCTGGCCGAGCTGCTCGGGGGTGGCGGTGAGCAGCAGCACGCCAGGGATGACCTGGGCCAGCTGTTCGACCAGGGCGTACTCGGGGCTAGCGTGTTCCGGGTGCCAGACTAGGTGGTGCGCTTCGTCGACCACCATCAGGTCCCAGCCGGCGGCAAACAGCGCGTCCTGGGCTTTTTCGTCCTCGCACAGCCATTCCAGGGCGACCAGGGCCAGCTGGCAGTCTTCGAATGGGTTGCTGGCGTCGCTTTCGATAAAGCGCTCTTCATCGAACAGTGCGACATCCAGGTTGAAACGCCGGCGCATTTCCACCAGCCACTGGTGCTGGAGGTTTTCCGGCACCAGGATCAGTACGCGGTTGGCGCGCCCGGAGAGCAGCTGGCGATGGATTACCAGGCCGGCTTCGATGGTTTTGCCCAGGCCTACTTCGTCGGCGAGCAATACGCGCGGGGCGATGCGGTCGGCCACTTCACGGGCGATGTGCAGCTGGTGCGCAATTGGCTGTGCACGCACGCCGCCCAGGCCCCAGAGGCTGGATTGCAACTGGCGGCTGGTGTAATCCAGGGTGTGGTAGCGCAGGGCGAACCAGGGCAGCGGGTCGATCTGCCCGGCAAACAGGCGATCACTGGCCAGGCGGAACTGGATAAAATTCGACAGCTGGGTTTCCGGTAGGGTGACGCTTTCATGCTGCGCATTGAGGCCGTGATAGACCAGCAGACCGTCGATGTCGTCGACTTCCTGCACGGTCAGCTTCCAGCCCTCGAAGTGGGTGATTTCATCGCCCGGCGAGAAGCGTACGCGGGTCAATGGCGCATTGCGCAGGGCGTACTGGCGAGTTTCGCCGGTGGCCGGGTAGAGCACGGTGAGCATGCGGCCGTCCTGCATCAGAACGGTTCCCAGCCCCAGCTCCGCTTCGCTGTCACTGATCCAGCGTTGCCCCGGTTCATACTGCGCCATGCTTGTCTCCCGCGTGAAAAAGCCGACTATGTTAACGCAGCGTCGGGCCCTGGCCAAAGGCGCATTGCTACGCATCGGGCACTTTGTGTGTTTAGGTAGATCAAAAGTGTAGCGAGGCGAGGCTCAAGTCGCGGCTTGGCTGGCCGACAGTCTGACCAAAGGAGGGCTAAATAGATGCTGCCGCCAATCCCCCACAGTCTGGTTCCCGTAACCGTCCAGCACGACGTGGTCAAACCGCGCCCGGAAATTCCGCCGGTGACAGCCACGGCTGAAAGCTCCAAGGAAAGCGGCGTGAGCCTGGACAAGCGCCATCCGCAGGAAGCCGAGATGATGCTGCGCGAGGAGCAGCGCCGCCGTCAGCGCCGTCACGGTTACACCCCTGAAGAGCTTGCCGAAGGCGAAGTGGCCGAGGCCGATGAAGCTGTGGTCGGCGAGTTGCCGCGCCAGGGGCTATGGGTGGATGTGGAAGTTTGAGTGATTTAGCCGTGGATCTATTTGCCGACAGCCCCTTGCCGCTGCCCAACGCCGATTTGCAGCTGCAGGCGCAGTGGCTGGATGCGGCGACTGCCGATCACTGGCTGGCCGAGTTGAGCGCGCAGACGCCTTGGCAGCAGCCGCAGGTGCAGATTTACGGGCGGCAATTACCGGTGCCGCGTTTGGTGGCCTGGTATGGCGATGCCGAGGCCAGTTATCGCTACTCAGGCTTAACCCATCAACCATTGCCCTGGACGCCGCTGCTGGCGTTGATTCGTGCGCAGGTGGAACAGGCCGTCGGGCAGCCGTTGAATGGTGTGTTGCTCAACTATTACCGCGATGGCCAGGACTCCATGGGCTGGCACAGCGATGATGAAGCCGAGCTGGGCGCTAATCCGCTGATCGCTTCCCTGAATCTGGGCGGCACCCGGCGCTTCGATCTGCGCCGTAAAGGGCAGAGCCGTATCGAGCATTCGTTGCCGCTGCAACATGGTTCGCTGCTGGTCATGCGTGGGCCAACCCAGCATCATTGGCAGCACCAAGTGGCGAAGACGCGCAGCCCCTGCGCGCCACGTCTGAACCTGACCTTTCGTTTGATCAAGCCCACCCCATGAGCAAAGACGACAAGCTGATTGATTTCGCCGCCGAGCGCGACAAGCGCATCCATGACCTGCGCGACAAGAAACTCAATGAAATGCGCGATGCCTTCGAGCAGGCCCTGCCGTTGCCCAAAGGCAAGAAAAAGCCCAAGGGCAAACCGAAAAAGCCTTGAGGCGGCTCCGTTAGAGGCTGATTTGTTGATCTGGATCAGCTAAGCCCCGCCTCATCCGGTCCGTGCCCGCCGCTTGTTGATCTGGATCAATAGCGCCCCTGCAGCCCCTGTTAATTTGAAGCCATACCCACACAGGCTTCACAGCAGGAGGCAACCATGTTTATCGATGTCGTAGTTCTCGCCGGTATCGGCACCGTCGGTCTGATGGTCGCCTTCTTCGCCGGTGTCGGTTATTTCATCTGGCAGGATTCGCACAAGCGCAAGCAGGGCTGATTCTGTTGTAAGGGGCACGCAAGGCAATTTGGGCGACTTAGGTCGCCTTTTTTTATATCTGTTCCCCAGTGCTATTTAACAAGGCTTATATTTTATTGCGGGCATTCGCTTATATGGCTATTACGCTCAGTTGCGACGATAGGCAGCGTTAATGTGACAGTTACCCCAGTCGTGGTGGAATGCCAGAGAACTTCAGCGCCTATTGAGGCAGCGCGGCGTTGTTGATTCTTAAGTCCTTTGCCGTTAAATAACACGGACTGTTCTGCGCTAAAACCCTGGCCGTTATCTATGATGATGACTCTGATATGAGTCGCATCAGAAGATGTGGTAATGCGAATTTCCGTAGCGTTGGTGTGCTTGATGATGTTGGAGAATGTCTCTTGTAGAATGCGCAAGATGTGTAATGCATTGCGCGGGTCAAGCCAGTCAAGCGCGGGCACGTTTTGAATATCCCAGCGCAAGCGTATGCCGGCACTTTCCAGGCGAGGTGTTAGGCGAAATCTTAATGTCGCCATCAGCAGTAACAGGTCGGCCTCTACCGGCTCCATGGAATCTATGGTCAGTTTCAGGTCTTCGATGCAGTTTTTCAGTACATCGGTCAGTGAAGACGCATCAAGGTGACCTTTCTCAGCCTCCAGTAATGCAATGATCAGTGAAGAACCCATGCCGTCGTGCATATCTTGCATAAGCCGCTGACGTTCATTACTGAGTGTTTGCCGATGTTCTATTACGCGTAGGCGTTGATGGCTGTTCTTTAACTCGTCCTCGCGCTCTTGTAGGCGGAAAGCCAAGCTGGCATTGGTGCTTTTGACGTTTTCATTAGCTTTGAGAAAACGCCGAAAAATAATGCTCATGACAATCAGGAATGCGCCGATGTTGCTGTAAGGGCCGAGATAAATAGATTCGATACTTAAATAGTTGTTTTGCAGTAACCAATCATGGCAGCCCAGCAACATACCTGCTATTGCCCAGCCGCTTAATAACAATCCATCATTGCAATTTTCCTGCTTTGATTTGTATGCGCCGAATCCTGCTACTAAAGATCCGGTGATGATCAAGGCGAAGTAAATCAGTGGCGACAGTGCATAGGCATTCAGTAGTCCGGAAAGCATTGGCAGAGTCAGCACTCCAGCTACAAATGTAACCAAGATGACTAGTGCGCTTAGCCAGCGGCTGGGGCGGTGGTGAAGGCTTTGCAGGAAGAAGTGAGTAACTAATACCATCCAGAATAGTGAGTTTATGGTTAGCCAACTGAACCAGGACTCCGCTATGGGTAGCTCACGCTCGCCGACGTAATAATGGAGTGTGCGAATAAACGAGGCGATTGAGATAAAGAAAAATAATAGGTAGGAGTGCTCGCTGCGTAATCGGCACCAAACAAAAAAAGAGAATAAGCCAACTGCTAGAAAAACCACGCTACTGGTATACGGCAGCTGGACCTGTAGCAAGTATCGAAGCCGGTAACGCCAGTTCAGGCTGCTGCTTTCTTGCACCCATATAGAGGAAATACCGCCACCCGAATCGCTCGGGCGTTGGATGCGCAAAAGGATAGTGCTGGGGCTGGGTGTGTTGGCTGTTGCATTTAACGGGATGCTTAGGGGGATATTCCAGCCATTCCAGTACACGCCACCGCTTGACATGTAAATCAGCTGGCCGTCGGCATAAATGGCAAGGTTGCCATCGGTTTTCCAGCGTGGAATGTAGAGTTGTTTTTGTGTTTCTGAGGCTGAAGCTGGTAGTTGCAGGCGATACCAGGTTTCTATTGTGGCTGTTCTTTTATGTTCATGCAGGGCAGAGGAAGGAATCAATTGCCGGGTCAGTGCGTGTGGAAGATCAACAGTGGCCCAGTTATCAGGCAGCACTCGTTCATTAATTACTTGAGGTGGGGCGCTAAAATCTTGCGCGGGGATATTGAGTATGTGCGCGGTGGTAATGTGTAAGGGCGATTCAGTCGCAGTGGCTGCAGGAATATATGCGGCTAGCAGTGCAGTTATGAGAAAGATTCCTGACCATTGCTTAGGCACCCAGTAATCCTTGGCTGCGCGCTTCGTAGATCGCTTCTGTTTTCGAGCTCACTTCAAGTTTCTTATAAATTCGTCGTACAAAGGTCAGAACAGTATGGCGTGATACGTTCATTAATCCGGCAATCTCATCCGAATTAAAGCCTTTGGTAATGTATTCCAGTACCTGCTGTTCTCGTGTCGAAAGTCGCGCACGGCTGGTGCTGGGTGAAGTCGCTGCCAAAGGCTGCGTTGTATCTTCTTGGCGAAAACGCATCAGTATCTGGCGGGCGATCAGGGGGCTGATCGGGCTGCCACCCTGGTGCAGGCTGCGAATTTCTGAGGCAATGCTGGCGGTACTGCTGTCTTTAAGCAGATAGCCCGTCGCGCCGGCCTCAAGCGACTGCATGACATGCATCTCATCGCCAAAAGCGGTGCTGACCATGATGTTGCACTCAGGCCATTTGCTATGGGCGGCACGAATGACATCGATCCCCGAACCGTCGGGCAGGCCGAGATCGACCAGCAGGACATCCGCTGGCGCATGGTTGAGGATCTTTAAGCCCTCAGCGCGCGTGCTCAATACGGCCACCAGTTGCATATCTGGCGCTGTGGTGAAGGTATGCCGCAGTGCTTGCTGAAACGCTACATCGTCCTCAACCAGGATCACTCGAATCGGCATGCTGTCATTTTCGCTGCGCATCTTGATCCTGAATGAGACGAGTTTATTGCCGCGATAGTAGCGCAGCTAATTGGGCGGTATTGCCTTAACAGATTAAGGCGGCAGGTTTATCTGTAGCTATAAATGGGGACATACGGCTCGGGATACCTTCGCTTAGCATCGCTGTGACAAGAAGGGCGCTTGTGGCAAGCACGCCGAACATGACCGCCCCAGGCCAGCCAGTGGCCACGCCAGCATCCATACATCCCAAACACTCGGCCTAGTTCAGAGGAAGCACCATGTCCATTAAGTTGCGCGCTCGTCAGTTGGGCCAAGGCATGACCGAGTACATCATCATCGTGGCGCTGATCGCGATCTCGGCCATTGTGGTTTACAACCTGTTTGGCAGTACTGTGCGCGAGCAGGTCGGTGACATGGCTGCGGAGCTGGGTGGTGGCGAAGCCACGCAAGCGGCCGCTACAACGGGTGGCGAAGCGCA
Organism: Pseudomonas sp.; assembly: GCF_030690725.1. Lineage (GTDB taxonomy): Bacteria > Pseudomonadota > Gammaproteobacteria > Pseudomonadales > Pseudomonadaceae > Aquipseudomonas. Next base: position 59,128 of record NZ_JAUYGD010000015.1, read on the forward strand.
GACAGCCGCCGGCGCCAAACACAACCTGAGCAGTTTCAAGCAAGACGAACGCAAGTAATAAGCAGCAGATATCGCGGTTGTGAGCGCGCACCGGCAGTCGGGGCAGGCCATGGTCTTTGGCCTGTTCTTTCTCGGCATCGCGCTGATCGGCCTGATCCTGATGTACAACCACGGGGTATTGACCCGTGATCGTGTTCAGGTCGAGAACGCTGCCGATGCGGCGGCCTACTCGCAAGCCAAGCTGTTTGCCCGTCACCAGAATCTGATCGCCTACACCAACCGCGCTATCGTCGCCAACGAGATGTCGGTCGGTCAGGTGGTGGCTTTGATGTCCTGGTCCAAGCGCTACGCCAATATCCCACGTTGGGTGAACACCTTTCCGCCGTACCAGATCCCCCTTGCACCAGCCCCTAAACCGACAATCGGTGATGTGCTGTCCACTATCACGCTGCCGTATCAGGTTCTTGGCAATGTCACGGGGGCCGCGGCCAAACCGCTGCTCGGCATCTACCCCGACGTGATCTCCAGCTTCAACCTGGTCATGGGCTTCTTTCAGAAGATCTTTGCCGTCGCCACGCTGGAGGCGCAGTTCACCGCCCCAATAAACATTGTGAACCGCCACGAGATGCCGGGAACCAACGACGACATGAAAGTTGTCACCCTCAGCCATCTGTTGCTGGCACAGAACTTCATCCTGACCTACTTCGCCAGCGATCTGAACCTGAGCAGCCTGGCCAGCCAGGCAAAAAGCGCCAGCACGGCCGCCGGTGGCAGTGCGGCCTCATCCGAAGACTTTGTCGCCGACTTTCTCGGCAGCCTTGCCCCCTCGACCATGCTGGTCAATACCGCACCGGAAAAGTACGACAGCAGCAACGCCCAGAATGCCGATAACAGTGCCGCTCGGACGGCAGGCCGCCAGTACGCGGCAATCATGAACAGCAACCGCAATGACTGGCTGGATGCGCGCACCTTCGATGCGACCGTCAGTTTTAGCCCGCCGGAGCTGCCGATTTACCTCGGCTTTATCACGATAAGGTTGGGCTTAAACGTTGAGGTGGGCGTGTTCAACAATGGCGGCACGGCCTATGTCTATAACCCAAAGAGCACGGCCGCTGGCGGCAAAGGTATCCCGCATTACGGCTGGAGCTCTGTCGACTTCAGCTCCATCGGTTTCAAGGTGCAAGTGTTCCTGAAAATTGAAGTCTGTCTGCCTGTTTTCGGCTGCGCCGAGATACTCGACACCGACTTCCCAATCGATATGGGGTTGCCGCTGGGCGGCGGCACGCACCAGCTAGTGGCCAAGGCGGGCGATCAGTTTCTGATTGGTACGCAGTGGGGCAGCCCCACGCAAAACACGCCGCCCGGGAGCCCGCGCCCTTACGGTGAAGCCATGCAAACCGTGCATGCGACGACCTGGGGCTATGGCAACGCGCTGGGGGTCTTTGGTGCCAATCAGGCTGAGGACGTCAACACCGGTTATGGCGGCGCGCCCTCATTCTTCAGCCTTGGCCGTGATTATCAGGGCCGCGGCACCAGCAACGAATTTACCGTGGCGGTGGCCAAGCCGCTGGGCAGCCTGCGCACCAGCGACAACCCTGCCAGCCTGGGACTGGACAGCGGCAAGTTTGCCCTCGATACCCAGGGAGTAAAAGACAACGCGCTGTCGTCGCTGTGGGGCGGGCCCGACAACATGATGACCATCGCTTCGGCGGAGTCCTATTTCGCCCCGCCGCCTGGCCGAGTGGAAAGCCCTAACCAGTTCAGCCCCTTCTGGGATGCCCGCCTGCGTGAGCCGAGCCGCGTGGTGCAGATGATTGCTGCCGGGCAGATCGACCTGATGGCCGTATTGGGCCTGGAAGCTGGCGCCAGCACATCAGCCATTGTTGGCGCGGTGCTCGACCTGGGCCTGAAAAAGCTGATCGAGCCGGGCAAGGATCGGGTGGTCGACAAGCTGCCCTCTGTCATCAGAGGCCCGGTCAAGCCGGTACTCGACAAATTCGTTGATACGGTCACGGGCACCGCCAGCGGTGCTGTCTCCGGGCTGGTGAAATGAGCATGGCCGCTTATGCATGCAGAGCCCGCATGCACGGCCAGGCCATGGCGGAATTTGTCGTGATGGTCGCGGGCGGCGTGCTGCTGTTGTTCGTGCTGGTGCCCGTGGTGGCCAAGCTGGCCGACATGGCCTACACCGCCCAGCAGGTGGCGCGTTATGTGGCCTGGGAACGCACCGTCTGGTTTGACACTGACAAAGCGCCGGGCGAGACCGACGACGGCGATACCGCGCAACGCGGCAACGAAGCGATATTGAAAACTGCGGAAAAACGCCTGATGTCGTATTCCGCGGCGGCTCAGCCCTTCACCGCCGCCGACATCGACGGCAGCCTAAATACCGCCAGCAACCACAGCCTGTGGCGCTGGACGCACGACGGCGGGGCCAAGCCGATGACGGCCACGGGTAGCATGCCGAGCAACTCCAGCCTGAGCGCAGAGGACACACCGTCCTATAGCTACGACGTGATCGGCATTTACAACGATGCTATGGGCGGCGTGATGAAAGTGCTGAGCTTTCTGAAAATCGCCAAGGATGACGACTTTCTGCAGGTGGCCCACGAGACCGAGAACCTCTACAACCCCAGCATCGTCATTCCCGTTTCTATGGCCGGTAGCCGGTTAGGCAGCAAGCCGCTGTTTGGCGGTGCGCTGGACAAGCAGCTGAATATTCGCGCCCAGTCCGCAGTGCTTGCCGACGGCTGGAACGCCCAGGGCGATCATCATTTCAAAGAACGCGCCGACGATTTTGCCGTGGGCACCATGCTCAGTAACCCCCTGATCGAAACCATCATCTCGACCATCGGCATCTTTGAACCCTCGTTCAAGGATGTCGAGTTTGACTATGTCGGCATCGAGCCCATTCCGGATAAGCCGGCCAAATGCACCAACAGCACCGGGTTCTGTTACTTCGAATAGCCTATGAAAATAATCCCGCTGCTCTTCCTCACCTCGTTACTGGCCGCCAATTCGGCGCGGGCCGACTGTGACTACGACGATTTCCCGCTGATGCCGGACATGTTGCTCGCCAGCATCGGCAGCAATATTCAGTGGAACCAGACGCCCATGGCCGGGCGCAGTTTTCGTGTGCCGGCCAACCTGGCGACCGTCAAAGACTTTTACACCAAGGCCTGGGCCGACGGGGTCGATTTCTCGGCGTTCAACGGCTGGGAGCAGATCCTGCACATCAATCAACACTGCATGATGCTGATCCAGGTAAAGCGCCAGAACGACCGCTACAGCTACGGCCAGCTGCTTATCACCAACCCACCGGGCAAAGCTGTCGTGGCTCAAGTGCTGGGGGACGGGATGCCGGTGCCGCCAGGTGCCCAGGTGATCAGTGACATGCGCAGCGACGACGATATTCGCCAAGGCCGCATGGTGTTGCTGCTCAACGCAGAGGACATGCACACCACGGCCCGTTGGTACGAAACCGAGCTCAAGCAGCAAGGCTGGAGCCTGGAGCAGCGCAGCCAGCAGGCCAACGGCGTGGTGCTCAGCTATAGCCGCAAGCGTGAGCTGATGACGGTCGGCCTGTTACGCCATCAGGACAAGACCCAGATCCTGGTCAACCGGATGGATCGCTGATGAAGGCCCAGCGCGGACAGTCCATGACCGAGTACCTGGTGGTGCTCGGCGTCACCGGCGCGGCACTGATGCTGGCGGGCAATGATGTCGAGCGCCTGTTCGATAACGTGCGCAGCAGCTACAAAACCTACTCCAGCGAGATGAACAAGGTTCAGCTGTACAACAACGAAGCCGTGCGCTTCCTCGACCCCAGCCCGGATGACGACTTCGATGACGGCCAACCTGAATCACCGCCACCGAGCGATACGGAACAGCCCGCCAGCGACGCGCTCGCGGTACTCAACGAGGTATATGACGCTAATGGCATGTACGTCGGACGCGTAGTCAATGACCAACTGGTTGCGGCCAATGGCGATGTGATCGGCACGTACGCCCTCGATGCATCGGGCAACAGCATTCTGCTTGATGCCAATGGCCAGGTTCTCTATCCCGGCTTCAGCATTAGCCAGGTCTTCGTCGACAGCACTGGCAAGCCCCTGGTGCTGCAAGCCCTGGCCAACGCCAACGGTGAGGTGCTGGGTTTTGCCTATCTGGAACGTAACAAGTACTACAACGCCGTCACCGGCAAGGCGCTGGTCAAACAACCCCAAGGGCTGACGCCCATCGCCACCCGTGACGTGCTGATGTACGCCCCTGATGGCAAAACCTTCGTCGCCGCTTATGAAGCGGCGGGCCTGGTGTATGCCAAGAGCGATGCGCTGATCAGCAGCAGTGGCACATTCACCAGCCCCCGCAAAATAACCGGCGAGCTGGTCAGTCTGTATCTCGCCCCGGAGACCGAGGCCGCCTGGAGCAAACATTCACTGTGCATCGTGCGCAGCTATGGCTGGGCCGCCGAGCAGGTCAGCCCCTTGCCGGCAGAAGGCGCAAGCGTGGCCATTGGCAGCAGTGTGTATGGCCAGTTCAACGCCCCCGAGGCTCAACTCAGTTACGTAGACAGTACGGCGGATGCCTGCAAGGCACGCTTCTCCGTGCTGCAAACCAAGGTTCCGAATAGCGCAACGCAGTGGTCGCTGCGGCGCAACTGATGGGCACGCGCCATCCAAGCCAGACACGCCAGAACAGCTGTAAAGCGTAGAAAACCATAAGAGAAATAGATCAACCATTGCGCACCTGCGCGGACAGCACTTTTTGCACTGGGGAGCACCATGTCATCTGTATCAGGAAAGAAACTGCTGATCATCGCGGTGGCGTGTGGCGTGCTCGCAGGGGCCATGGGCTGGCTGTACCTGAAATCCAAGGAAGCCCAGTACCGCGACGCCTATCGTCCGCCGGTTGAGCAGAAAGTCACGGTGGTCGTGCCCCGGGCCGATATCGGTAAGGCCCAGGCCCTGACCCCGGAACTCGTCGCCACCCTGGATGTGCCCAGTGACTACCTGGCCTCCAATGTCGTCCTGGCCGAGGACTGGCCCAAGCTTGAAGGCCGCATGACGGTTGCGCCGCTGCAGCGCGGCCGGCCCATCAGCTGGGATGCCGTGGAGCAGGAGCGCGTCTCGCGCTTCTCGGAGAACGTCGAGCTGGGCAAGCGGATCAAGACGGTCAAGATCAGCAAGATCAATTCCTTTGACGGCATGCTGCGCCCCGGCGACCACATCGATCTGCTGGGCAGTTTTGCCGCCGGCGATATCGGCCTGCAAAAGCAGCCCAACTATGCCGACGATGTGGTGATCAACATCCTCGAAGACATCATCGTGCTGGCTGCCGGTCGCGAAGATGCCAGCGGCCACAAATACGAGAACTACTACGACCAGAGCACGCCCGACGGCTTCAATATGAACTTTTCCACGCTGTCGCTGATGCTTACGCCGGCGCAGGTGGCCCGGGTTGAGCTGGCGGAAAAGGCCGGGGAAATGGTCGCGGTTCTGCGCCACCCGAAAGACACCAGCATGGCCGCACTGGGCCAGGTCACCGTGGCCAACCTGCTGGACCCACCGCCACAGGAGCTGATCGACGTGGTGGTGGATGCCGACGGCAACCTGATCGGCCGCATTGTGGGTGACAACATTGTTGGCGTCGATGGGCGCATCCTCGGCAAGATCGTCGATGGCCAGGCCGTTGGCTTTGACGGCAACGTGATCGGCAATATTGTGCGTGGTCTCAGTGCCGACGACCCGCTGCTGCGTATGCATGAACGTGCCACGGTGGTGCGCGATGAGCAGGGCAACGTGATCGGCCGCGTGATCGATGGCAAGGTCATCGATGCCCACGGCAACGCCATCGGCACCGTCGTCGATGGCAAAGCCGTTGGCGTTGATGGCAAGCCGCTGGGCAGGGTGCAAACCAATGCTGTGCTCGACAGCCAGGGCCGCGTAGTCGACATGAGCCGCTCGCGAGTGCAGGACCACGCGGCACCACAAAACCAGGAACGCCAGGTCGTGCGTGATGCAGCTGGCAATATTCTCGGCAGGGTGGATGGCGACAAGATCGTCGATGCCGAAGGTAATGTGATCGGTCACCAACGCGACGGTAAGGCCTACGACCTTAACGGTCAGCCGCTCGGCAGCATCAGCACCGTGGTGCAAGACGCCCAAGGCAAGATCATCGGCGAGATGGGGCAAGTGGCGCGCGATGCCGACGGCAAGATCATCGGCCGCGTGGTCGACGGTCAATTGATCGGTGCCGACGGCGACGTGCTCGGCGTCGTCAAGGACGGCCAGGTAATCGGCCGCGATGGCCAGGCAATCGGTCAGGTCGAAAACATTCAGCTCGACAGCAATGGTCGTCCCGTTGAGGGCAACGTGCGGGTGGCCCGCGATGCCAGCGGCAAGGTGCTCGGCACCCTGGTGGGTGACGAGATTATCGATGCTCAGGGCCGCAAGGTCGGCAGCGTCAAGAATGGCGAAGTCCGCGATCTGGCGGGGCAGGTGCTGGCCGGTGCCCAGGTGGCGGTCCAGGGCGACGCCAAGGTCGTGGTACGCGATGCCGAGGGCAACGTTATCGGCACTTTGCGCGGCGACACCCTTTACGGCGCTGACGGCAAGGCCACCGGAAAACTGCTCAACGGCAAGCTCGTCGATGGCAACGGTAACGTACTGGCCAGCGGCCTGACGGTGGCCGCTGAATCGGCCGCCAACCTGCCCGGCGAGCAGTCGGGTAAAGCGCGCAACAAGCGCCTGGAACCTACCCGCATGATCCAGTTCATCCCTGGCGGCACAGGCACCGCTGGGGTTATTCCGGTGCAGACCCTGCGCCTTGAATAACCCTCACCACTGCGCGCGGGCTGTGTCCGCGCCGGCTCACTCAATTGCACACGCTGGGGCGACAATGAAAAGGCTACGAGTGTTATCGATAGTGTGCGGTGCCGCGATGGCCCTGCAGGTTCAGGCCGACGAGATTCCCGCAGCGATGGTGCTGTACGACGGCGATGTCCATGTGCTGCTGGCACCCGGCGTGGAACGTGTGGCCGTCGGCAATGTGGCGATCATCAGCGCCACCATGCTGAAGAACGAAGAGGTGGTGATCACCGCAGAAACACCGGGGGAAACCACGGTGCAGTTGTGGTTTGAAGGCAACCAGCGCAAGCAGGTCAGCGTGGTCGTCGCCAAGGCCAATGGTTACCGCCAGATCGGCGAGTTGCGCGCCTTGTTGTCGGATATCCCGGGGCTGCGCATTCGCACCGTGGGTCGCCAGGTGGTGCTCGATGGTCGCCTGAGTAGTGAGTATCTGGCGCGCGTCAAGGAAGCCGCCAAGTTCTATGAAAACGTGCTGGTGCTGGCCGAAGAGCAGACCGGCGCCGCCACCAAAGCCGACTCGGCCCAGGTGCTGCAAGAGGTTCAGGCCATGCTCGGGCAGATTCCCGGCATCAAGATCAAAGCCGTAGGCCGGCAGATTGTCATCGACGGCGACTTGCACACCATTGATATCGCCCGAATCGAGCTGCTCAAGACACGCTACCCGGACGTGCTGGTACTCGCTCAACCAATGTCCGAGTTCCTCGCGCCGATGATCTACTTCGACGTGCGCATCACCGAGTTCGCCAAGGACGATGTGGAAGAGCTGGGCGTCAACTGGAGTACCAGCATCAATGGCCCCACGTTCGCCTTCAACGCCGACGGTGGCACCAACAACCTCTACCGCGGCCAGTTCCCCAGTGCCTCCGGCACCTTTGACGACCTCAATGACGCGGTCGGCAATGTCGGTTCCCATGCCTATTGGGGGGTGGCCAGCGAGATCACCTCACGGATCAACCTGCTGGAGAAAAACGGTTCGGCCCTGACACTGGCCTCGCCGCGGCTCAGCGCCCGCAGTGGCGGCAAGGCGGAACTGACCGTTGGCGGCCAAGTGCCGGTGGTGACCAGCAGCATCAACGGCCCCTCGGTGGAGTACAAGGACTTCGGCATCCTGCTCAATATCGAGCCGCAACTGTACGGCGGCGAAACCATCGCCACCCACGTCAAGGCGGAAATCAGCCAGCTGGACAAAGCCAACCAGGTCGGCGAATACCCGGCCTTCAAGACCCGCCGCACCGAGAACGAAGTACAGCTCAAGGTCGGCGAGACCCTGGTGCTGTCCGGCCTGGTGACCGAGGACAGCCAGTCAACCATTGAAGGCATCAAGTGGCTGATGAACATCCCTTACCTCGGCGCCCTGTTTCGCAACAAAAGTTTCAAAGGCAATCGTACCGAGCTGGTGATCTTCATCACTCCGCGCCTGCTCACCGAAGGCGCCGACTCGCCGAACGTCAAAGAGCTCGCCCGTGAGAAGCAGATGATCGAGAAGTACGCCAAAACCGTTGGCAATCTCGAACTGATCGATTGAGGGCTGAGCATGTTTGAAGTTGTGGTCACCTACAAAGGCGGCGAGCCGCTCGACACGCTCACCTGCACCTCGGCGCAATGCGATATAGGCAAGGCGCGCACCGGGCTGGTACGCCTGCGCGGCTGGAAGGTGGCCCCCAGCCACGCGCGCATCGAGCAGTCGCTGGGCGGTTTATTTGTGGAAAATATCAGCCGTGGCAACGAGCTGCTGGTCAATGGCAAACCGGTGGAACGCTTCGGCCCGCTAAGCCCGGAAGACCTGATCGGCATCGGCGCCTATAACCTGCAGGTGCGGGCCGTTGGGCAAATCGAAACCGAGGCCGACACGCCGCTGCCACCGGATGCCGCGATCAGTAGCGGTGAGGACAACGCACCCTACATGGGGTGGTCGCAGTACGTGCAGGCGGAGCTGTTCCGCGCCATGGACCTACGGCGGATGAACCTCGACAGCATGGGCCCGCTGGAAGTGCGCAACAGTCTGTCCGAGTTGATCAACGGCATTACCGAGCAGATCGCCCATCGCCTGCCGGTCAATCTCAGCCGCGAGATTCTGCACAAGATCGTGATCAACGAAGCCGTGGGCCTTGGCCCGCTGGAGGACTTGTTGGCCGACCCTAGCGTCTCGGAAATCATGGTCAACCGTTACGACGATATCTACGTGGAGCGCTCGGGCCGCCTGGAGCGCACCGGTATCAGCTTCAGCTCCGACTCGGCCGTGCTGTCCACTATTGAGCGGATTATCTCGCCGCTGGGCCGGCGCATCGATGAAAGCTCGCCGATGGTCGATGCCCGCCTCAAGGATGGCTCGCGGGTCAACGCCATCATCCCACCGCTGGCGCTGCGTGGACCGTGCCTGACCATCCGCAAATTCTCGGAGAAGAAGCTCACCACTGACGACCTGCTGCGTTACGGTTCGATCAATGAACCCATGGTCGAGTTCCTGCGTATCGCCGTGGAACAACGGATGAACATCGTGGTGTCCGGCGGTACGGGCTCGGGTAAAACCACGCTGCTGAACATTCTCTCCAACTTCATCCCGCTGGATGAACGTGTGGTGACCATCGAAGACGCCGCCGAGTTGAGGCTGGTGCAACCTCATGTGGTCGTCCTGGAAGCACGCCCGGCCAACATGGAAGGCAAGGGCCAGGTGACCATTCGTGACCTGGTGCGTAACTGCCTGCGCATGCGCCCCGACCGCATCGTGGTCGGCGAGTGTCGCGGCGGTGAAGCCCTGGACATGCTGCAGGCAATGAACACAGGCCACGATGGTTCGCTGACCACCGGCCACGCCAACTCGCCGCGCGACATGCTGCGCCGTCTGGAAGTGATGGTGCTGATGGCCGGCATGGATTTACCCGTACAGGCCATTCGCGAGCAGATCTCCTCGGCGGTGCAGCTGATCGTGCAGCAGACGCGCTTTGGCGACGGCTCGCGGCGTATCACCAGCATCACCGAAGTCACCGGCATGGAGCAGAGCACGATTCTGCTCAACGAGATCTTTGCCTACCAGCAGCAGGGCTTCGACGAGCACGGCCGGGTCAAAGGGCATTACCGCGCCACCGGGCAGATCCCCGAGTTCTATGAGGCGCTAAGCAAACGCGGCATTGGTGTAAACATGGACATCTTTCATACCCCGGAGCGCCTCTAAGTGGCCGCCGTGTGGCTGGTGCTGTGCGCGCTGTTGCTGGCCGTCTCGGTCTGCGCGCTGGCCTTGCTGATCAGCCGGCGGGTGGCCGATAACCTGGACCATTACCGCCGGCAGTTTTCCCGTCGCGCCGAGCTGGAAATGGCCGACATGTTCATTTTCACCAGCGGCCGGCAAGTGCTCATCCTCACCTTGGTGCTGCTGTTGCTGGTGCCGGTGCTACTTGAGCTGTTGTTCCAACTGCCGGTGGTCACGGCAGCAGGCATTGTGGTGACCCTGTTCACCCCGCACCTGATGTTCAATCACCTGCGCAAGGCACGGCTGAAGAAGTTCGAAGAGCAGCTGCCCGATGCCTTTATGCTGCTGTCCAGCAGCCTGCAATCCGGTGCCAGCCTGAACATGGCGCTGGAGAATGTGGTGCACCAATCGCCGGCCCCGCTGAACCAGGAGTTTGGCCTGTTGATCAAGAACATCCGCCTCGGCGTCACCCTGGAAGAGGCGCTGATCAAGCTGGAAAAACGCCTGCCGTTGCCCTCATTCATCATGGCCAGCTCGGCCATTCGCATCAGCCGTGAGGTGGGCGGCAACCTGGTGGAAACCATCAACGGCATGGCCGCCATGCTGCGGCGCAAGAAAGTCATGGAGGGCAAGATCGACAGCCTCACCGCCCAGGGCCGCGCCCAGGGCACATTTATGGCCATGCTGCCGATCATGCTGGCCATCATCCTCAGCTTTATTGAGCCGGAAGCCATGCGCCAGCTCTACACCACCCGCAACGGTCTGATGGTGCTGGCGGTGATGGTGGTGATGGAAGTGCTGGGCTTTATGTTTATCAAAAAAATCACCCGGATTGACGCCTGATCATGAGCGAACTTCTTGTCCTGTTCAGCAGCGCCAGCCTGGGGGTAACCGTCACCTGCATCCTGCTCGCGGTGTTGTCGCTGTTTACCCTGTTGCCCGCAGAAAACCGCACCTACATGGACCCGGTGCCCAGCTGGATTCGTCCGATCTGGCCGTTGGTGCGCCTGGTCAGCCATTTTGCCTGCAGCAACCTGCCGCCCAAATTCATGGACTGGCTGGACGTACGCATGCAGCGCACCGGGGCGCTTTATGTGCTCACGGCTGAAGACTTTCTCGCCCTGTGCATCACCATGGCGCTGCTCTTTCCTGCACTGGCGATCCTGCCGATGGCCAGCGGCAAGAGCGGCATCCTCTGGTCGGTGCTGCTGCTGATGCTGCTGATGGGTGCCGCCTTGCCCGTGATGTGGATCAGCGACACGCATAAACGCCGTGACCGCGACATCGTGCGTAACCTGCCGGTGTTTCTCGAATACCTGTCCATGTGCGTCGACGCCGGCCTGAACTTCCTCGGCGCCTTGCAGCAGGCCGTGGACAAAGGCCCGGATGGCGCGATGAAAAACGAATTTCGCATCGTGCTGCGCGACATCCGCTCTGGCCTGCCACGCGCCGAGGCGCTGGCGCGCATGGAGCAACGCATCAACCTGAAGGATGTCACCACCTTCGTGCGCTCGGTGGTGCAGGCCGAGAAGATGGGCAGCAGCCTGCGCAATACCCTGCAGATTCAGGCTCAGCAGCGCCTGGAAGAGCGTTTCCAGCGGGCCGAGAAAACTGCCATGCAGGCTCCCGTGAAGCTGATCATCCCGTTGATCATGTTTATCTTCCCGCTGACCTTCGTGATCTTGCTGTTCCCGATTGTGGTCAAGTTTATGGGGCAAACCTGATGCCTGAAGCCCTCGTCCTGCATGCGCATGCGCATGGCCATCGCCCAGCGAGTCGCTTGCAGCTGCAACTCGCCCACACACCCTGGGCGCGGCTGCGCGGTTTGCTCGGCTACAAAACCCTGCCGGCCGGCCACGGCTTATGGCTGCGGCCGTGTAATTCCGTGCATTGCTGGTTTATGCGTTATGCCATTGATGTGATCTACCTGGATAAGCAACAACGGGTGCTGCAGGTCCGCACACAGCTGCGGCCCTGGCAACTGAGCCTGTGCTGGCCGGCCAACAGCGTTATCGAAATGGCCGCCGGCGAATGCCTGCGGCTGAATATTACAGCGGGGGACCAGATCCAATGCGTGGCTTAATCATCATCGCCCTGAGCGTCGTGTTGCAGGGCTGTGCCGGGCTCGGGCTCGGCAGCTCAAACGACCTGCTCGACCTCGAGCGCCAGGCGCAACAGGCCTACGCCAAAGGTAACTACCCACGTTCCAGCGAGTATTACGGCAAGCTGGTGGCGCAAATGCCCACCGATGCTGACACCCATTATCGCCTGGCCAATAGCCTGGCGCGCGAAGGCAATCATGGCCTGGCGATCCGCACCTATCGCGAAGCCTTGCTACGTGACCCGCAACACGCCGGTGCCTGGTACAACCTGATGCAGCTGCAAGCGCAGGAGCTGACGCTGACCGCCATGGAGGCGCGGCGCTATCTGGACCGGAAAAACCCCAGGGCCCGCACGGCCCTGGAGCGCGCCGAGCAACTGATCGAGGTGTTCGATGAGCACGCCCCAGCCAGCACCGAGTAGCCGGCAAGGGCGTGGGCAAGCGATGGTTGAGTTTTTGATCATCATCCCGGTATTGATCCTGCTGATCTTCGGGGCCTTTCAAGCGACGCTGATCTATTCGGCAAAAAGCGGGCTGAACTACGCGGCCTTCCAGGCGGCACGCCTCGGTGCGGTGAATAACGCGCAATACGAAAGCATGCGCCGTGGCCTGCTGCGCGGCATGTACCCGATGTTTTCGCAGTTTCCGGAAACCGCGCGGATGGATAAAACCGCCGAGGAAGTCGACAACTTTGTGCTGATCACCCGCATCAGTCCGGCGCTCAACAGCTTCAGCGCCTGGCAAGCGCCCCATGCCGGGCTGCTAAGCAGCGGCCAAACTGCTCAAGCCATCCCCAATGACAACCTGATGTACCGCTCGGCCCAACAGAACCCGGTGTCAATTCAAGATGCCAATCTGCTGAAAATACGCGTGCAGTACTGCGTGAAACTGATCGTGCCGATGGTCGAGAGCCTGCTCAGCACTGCCTCGAAATTCAATCAGCGCCAATCCGGCGGCAGCTTCAGCGAGAACTCCAGGCAATCATGGGATCAGTACGCGGCCATTTGTGGCCAGCGCAAGGGGTTTGTCCTGACGTCCGAGGCTACCGTGCGAATGCAGTCGGCAGCCGTCCATGACACGGAAAACTGCGGGGCGGGCAAGAAGATGCTTTGCCCCTGAAACAACCACTCACGCCGCGTGAGCATCTTCCGGGCTGCGCGGTGATTCGATGCGCAGGTAGCTGTCGAGCTTGGCTTGCTGCGCCGGGGTGGTGAACAGGCCGAGCTTGCTGCGCCGCCAGAGAATGTCGTCAGCCTGCATGGCCCATTCTTCCTGGCACAGATAGTCGACTTCACGGGTGTACAGGCCGCCACCCAGGTGTTCGCCGAGATCGCTGAGGTTGCTCACGCCTTTGAGCATCACCCAGCTGCGGCTGCCGTAACTGCTGGCCCAGCGCCGTGCCAGTGAGGTGGGCAGCCAGCCAAAGCGTGCGCACAGCGCTTCCACCAAAGCGCTCTGGCTGTCCAGCTGCTCTGCGCCGGGTAGCAGGCTGCTGGCGGTCCAGCTTGGGCCCATCTTGGGAAAGAACGGCGCCAGTTGCGCCAGCGCCGATTCGGCGAGCTTGCGGTAGGTGGTTAGCTTGCCGCCGAACACCGAGAGCAGCGGCGCTTCGCCAGGGTGGCCAGACAATGACAGGGTGTAGTCGCGGGTGACCGCCGACGGATCGTCCGACTCGTCGTCACACAGCGGCCGCACACCGGCATAGGTGTGCAGGATGTCGCTGCGTTGAGTCTGCTTCTTGAAGTGCGCATTAACCACCTTCAGCAGGTAGTCGGTTTCTTCGTCGCTGATCGCCACCTTGGCCGGGTCACCCTGGTATTCGCGGTCCGTGGTGCCGATCAGGGTGAAGCGCTCCTGATAGGGGATGGCAAACACGATGCGGCGGTCTTCGTTTTGCAGAATGTAGGCCTGCTCGCCATCGAACAGGCGCGGCACGACGATATGGCTGCCCTGGATCAGGCGAATGCCGTAGGGCGATTCCTGTTTCAGATCCTCGCGAATAAACCGCGCCACCCAGGGGCCGGCGGCATTGACCAGGGCGCGAGAGCGAATCGAGAACAGGCTGCCGTCGCTGCGCTCCAGATGGATATGCCACAAGCCCTTGCTGCGCCGCGCGCTGACGCAACGGGTGCGGCTGTGCACGTGGGCGCCTTGCTCGCGGGCGGCCATGGCATTGAGTACCACCAGGCGGGCGTCATCGACCCAGCAATCGGAATATTCGAAACCGCGGCTGATCTCGGCCTGCAGCGGGCTGCCGGCGCCGAAACGCAGGCTGCGTGAACCGGCCAGCTTCTCGCGCTTGCCCAGGTGGTCGTAGAGAAACAGCCCGGCGCGGATCATCCACGCCGGGCGCAGGTGCGGGCGGTGCGGCAGGATAAAGCGCATGGGTTTGACGATATGCGGGGCCTTGTTCAGCAGCACTTCACGCTCGGCCAGTGCCTCACGCACCAGGCGGAACTCGTAGTGCTCCAGGTAGCGCAGGCCGCCGTGGATCAGCTTGCTGCTGGCCGACGAGGTGTGTTGCGCCAGGTCGTCCTTTTCACAAAGGAACACGGACAGGCCGCGCCCGGCTGCATCGGCGGCAATCCCGACACCATTGATGCCGCCGCCGATCACGGCAAGGTCATAGACTTCAGCGAGTGGAGTGTTGCTGGCGGGGCGAGTAGGCATGGCGGCACCGAAAGTCAGTATTGAACCTTTAATGTTCACTTTCGAAAATATGCTAGTCGAATAAACACGGCTTCGCCACCCCGAAATGCGCTTTCGCGCCCAGTGGTCGTTGATTTTTAAGCTAAGGCGGTAGGGGGCTTACACCAGGTCGAGGTGCACCTTGTGCTCGGCGAGCAGGCGATTGATTGCAGCGGAAGGCGCGGCATCGGTGAACACCCGGTCAACCAGGGCCACCGAGCCCAGGCGCACGACGGCATTGCGACCGAACTTGCTGGAGTCGACGGCGAGAAATACCTGGCGCGCATTGCTGATGATCGCCTGGGAGACCCGCACTTCCTGGTAATCGAAGTCGAGCAGGCTGCCGTCTTCATCGATACCACTGATGCCGACCAGGGCGAAATCGACCTTGAACTGCTGAATAAAATCCACCGCCGCCTGGCCCACTACACCGCCGTCGCTGCGCACCGTGCCACCGGCCAGCAACACCTCGAAGTCCGCCTTGGCGCTGAGCTGGGCGGCCACGTGCAGGTTGTTGGTGATGATCTTCAGGCCCTTGTGGCCGAGTAGTTCGCGGGCAATGGCTTCGGTGGTGGTGCCGATGTTGATAAACAGCGAGGCGTGGTTGGGGATCTGCGCTGCAATCGCGGCGGCGATGCGCTGCTTTTCATCGCGCATCTGCCCGGCGCGCATGCTGTAGGCGGTGTTCTGCGTGCTCGAGCTTTCACTGGCTGCGCCGCCGTGGGTGCGACGCAGTAGGCCCTGTTCGGCGAGCTGGTTGATGTCGCGGCGGATGGTCTGCGGGGTGACGGCAAACGCCTGGGCCAACTCGTCGATGCTGACATAGCCGCGTTCGCGGGCGAGTTCGAGAATGTCGTGTTGGCGGGGCGGCAGGGTCATGAAAACTCCTCGGAAGTGCGCGCCATTATAGGCTGTCGCCGCAGCCAATTTGCGGCTAAGGTACGCCAACTTTGTCAGATTGTTTTCACATTCGAACATGACTCCTGCCATTGATCTGCTGAAAAAAGCCAAGGCTGTGCATCAGGTGCACAGTTACCACCACGATCCCAAGGCGGCTTCCTATGGCCTGGAAGCGGCGGAAAAGCTCAATCTTGAGCCCGCCCAGGTGTTTAAGACCCTGCTGGCGGCCAGCGAGAAGGGCGAGCTGCTGGTCGCTGTAGTGCCGGTCGCTGGTACGCTTGATCTGAAAGCCTTGGCGCATGCCGCCGGGGTGAAGAAAGCCGATATGGCCGACCCCGCTGCAGCGCAGCGCGCTACCGGTTACCTGCTCGGTGGCATCAGTCCCTTGGGGCAGAAGAAGCGTTTGCGTACCTTTATCGATGAGTCGGCGCAGCACTTTCCGAATATCTATGTCAGCGCCGGGCGGCGTGGGCTGGAAGTGCAGCTGGATGCTGCGGTGCTGGCGCAGCTGACGCAGGCTTTGTTTGCATCTATTGGTCGCGGCTAGCAGCCGCTCTACAACTTATAAAAACAAGGAAATTTGCATGTCTCATTACCTGCTTGCCATCGACCAGGGCACCACCAGCAGCCGGGCGATTGTCTTCAGTGCCCAGGGCTTGCCCGTGGCGCGTGCACAGCAGGAGTTCAAACAGTATTTCCCACAGGACGGCTGGGTTGAGCATGACGGCGAAGAGCTGTGGCTGAGCACTCTCAAGGTCTGCCGTGAGGCGCTCAAGCAGAGTGGCCTGAGTGCCAGTGATGTGGCGGCTATCGGCATTACCAACCAGCGCGAAACCACCCTGGTGTGGGATGCGCAGACTGGCACGCCGATCCATCCGGCCATTGTCTGGCAGGACCGGCGCACCGCTGACTATTGCGCCGAGCTGAAAGAAGCCGGGCATGAGGCAGCGGTGGCGGCCAAGACCGGTCTGCTGATTGACCCGTATTTTTCCGCGACCAAACTGCGCTGGATTCTGCAGAAAGTGCCCGGCGCCCGTGAGCGTGCCGAGCGCGGTGAGCTACGTTTTGGCACCGTGGACTCGTTCCTGCTGTGGCGCCTGACCGGCGGCAAATCGCACAAAACCGATGCCAGCAACGCCTCGCGTACCCTGCTGTTCAACATCCACACCCAACAGTGGGATAAGGAGCTGCTCAAACTGTTCGAGATTCCCGCCAGCCTGCTGCCCGAAGTACTCGATTGCGCCGCTGATTTCGGCATTACCGAAGCCAATCTGCTCGGTGCGGCGATTCCGGTACTGGGAATGGCCGGTGATCAGCAGGCGGCGCTGATCGGCCAGGCGTGCTTTGAGCCGGGTATGGTCAAGAGTACCTACGGCACCGGCTGCTTTATGATCCAGAACACCGGCAGCGTGCCGGTGATCTCGAAAAACCGCCTGCTCACCACGGTCGGTTATCGCCTGAATGGCCAGGTCACCTATGCGGTGGAAGGCAGTATTTTCGTCGCTGGTGCCGCGGTGCAATGGCTGCGCGATGGCATCAAGCTGATCAGCCATGCCCGTGATACCGAGGCCATGGCCGAGCAGACCGGTGATGCCTGCGGCGTGTACCTGGTGCCGGCCTTTACCGGCCTGGGGGCGCCGTACTGGGACCCGAAAGCCCGTGGCGCAATCTTCGGCTTGACCCGCGATACCGGGATCAAGGAAATCGTTACCGCCGGCCTGCAGTCGGTGTGCTACCAGACCCGCGATCTACTCGAAGCCATGCGCCAGGACGGCGCGGCCGAGCCCAGTGCGCTGCGGGTGGATGGCGGCATGGTGGAAAACAACTGGGTTATGCAGTTTCTCGCCGACATCCTTGGGGTGCCGGTGGAGCGTCCGGAAGTCACCGAAACTACGGCGCTTGGCGTGGCCTATCTGGCCGGCCTGCAAGCCGGGCTTTATAAGGATTTGGCGAGCATCGCCCGGCATTGGCATCGTCAGCAGCGCTTCGATCCGCGCATGGCCGACAGCCATCGCAGCAAGCTGTATGACGGTTGGCTGGATGCGGTGAAAAGGGTGCGCAGCGAAGGCTGAGGGTGGTAAAACGTCCAGCATCCCTATTGCTCGTGGAGCCCTGCATGTCGATATGCCGTCAGCTGGTTGCTCGTGGATTGTTGCTGGCGCTGCTGGGCTGTGCCGGCTGGGCGCGAGCCGAGACGCTGGTGATTGCCGGGGATATCTGGTGCCCGGTGAATTGTCAGCCAGACTCGGGGCGGCCGGGCATCTTCGTTGAGTTGGCGCAGGAAATCTTTGCCGAATCCGGTATTGAGGTGCATTACCAGGCGCTGAACTGGGCGCGCACTCTGCAGCAGGTACGCCGTGGGCAGTTGAATGCGGCAATCGGTGCGGGCGTCGAGGATGCCCCGGACTTTCTCTTTGGCGCCACGCCCGTGGCGTCGTCACGTAGCTGCTTTTTTACCTTGCCGGACTCCACCTGGCGCTTTACCGGCACCGCATCGCTCGCCGAGCAACGCCTTGGGGTAATCAATGACTACAGCTACGGCGATGAGCTGAACACCTATATCGCCCTGCATCACGGTGACAGCGAGCGTATTCAGATTGCCGCCGGTGATACGGCGTTGGCCTTGAATATCGGCAAGCTGATCCATGGTCGCGTGGATGTGGTGCTGGAAAACGCTTGGGTGATGCAAGCCATGCTGGCCAGCCAGGGGCGGGAGGGGGCGTTGCGTGAGGCCGGTTGCCGCGCCCCGGATGTGCCGATCTACCTGGCGTTTTCCCCGGCGCTGGAATCTAGCCCACGCTATCTCGCGTTGTTCGAGCAGGGCGTGCAGCGCTATCGGGCCAATGGCCGTTTACAGCAGCTGCTGCAGGCCTATGGGGTGGGCACACCCTGAGTCGAAAGCGGCCCCGTTGCCGGGGCCGCGAGCATCAGTAGCTGTATTGCACTTGCAGCCAGGCTTTGTCGGTATCCACGGCAAAGTCGTCGGCGTCGTAGCTGGCGTATTTGACCAATCCAACCAGGCCTTTCACGCCGGGAATCGGGTGGGCGTAGGACAGGTTGATCTCCTCGCCGTACTGGCTGCTGCCTACTTCGGCGCGAAAGTCGTGGTACCAGGCCTGCAGGGTGCCGCCGAACAATGGCGCACTAATGCCGGCGTAGGCATCCTTGACGCCGCCAGCGGGCGTCATCAGGAACATATCGGCCCAGCCCTGGAAGGCATGCTTGGTCGCCAACGGGGTCTGGAAGGCGCGGTTGCCTGGGCCCGCGTCGCCGCCAAGCACTTCATAACCGGCTTTCAGCGCCACGCCTTGGACGGTGTAACCGAGTTCAGCCAGGTAATAGTCGCTATCCAAATCCAGCGGGTTGTCGGCGTATTCGCTCTGCTGCGCGTATTCCAGCACGTAGCTGATGCCGGCGATGGCACCGTTGAGGCGCAGGCCAGTGGTCTTGCTCGACTGGCTGCCCGCCGTCAGGTTGTCCAGGCCCAGGCGGTACTGGTAGGCGGTGGCGGTCAGCTCGGGCATCAGGATGTACTGGGCATTGAGCAAATGGCTGTGGCCTTCGATATTGGCCGGGTTGGCGGCGCTGTCGTAGCGGCCGTTGCCGGGGCCGAAAACGGTGTTGATGTTGTCGATATAGGCGTAGCTCAGGGTCAGGCCTTGCAGAGGCTTCAACTGGCCGAGCACGCCATCGTAGGTTTGCTCGTTCTGCCGCCAGGCCACGCCGCCGACGAAGCGCTGGTTATCCAGGTTGATCCGTTGGCGACCCAGCACGGCGCTGCCGTATTGGTGGTCGTAACGCAGCAGGGCCTGGTTGACCTCGCTGCCATTCGGGTCGGCGACCACCGAGTACTCGCTCTGGCCGTTGCGGGTTTCGTTGTAGCTCGCATCGCCGATGCGGCTGACGTTATCGGCCTCGATCAGCGCCGACAGGCCGTACCACTTGCCGCTCTGCACGCCGACGCGGGTGCGCAGGGTCTGCGCGTTGGCGTGTTTGAGGGCGTTGTCCTGGTCGACATGCTCATAGCGGTAGCGCGCATCGAGAATCGGCTTGGCCTCGCTGAACAGGTTGCTGAAGGATTCTTCGGCAAAGGCGGCGTGGCTGAGGGTGGTGCCGGCAATGGCCAGCGACAGCAGGGACAGTTTCATCATGCGCATAGCGGTCTTCCTGTAAGCCAAAAAACGCAAAAAAAAAACGCCACAGCGCCCATGTCTCGAAAGGAGAGGGTGCTATGACGTCGTTGTCGGTTGAGTGGCAGACACGCCGTTGTGCTGACCGGGGTGGGTCATAGCAGGCGGCGTGCCAGGATTTCTAAGTTGCTGATTTGTGACGAATTAGTGAATTTTTAAGAACCTTTGGCGATTAATCCGTGCACCGTCGATGCCCGATGCGCATTCAGACGGTGCAGCTGTACCGGCGCAATCGTCGGCCGCTGTAGTAGGCGCACGTTGCCGTGCTGCGGCATGCTCTACGCCATCACAGATAAGGAGCGTCGCCCCATGCAGCTTGAATTTCACCAGGTTGATGCCTTTGCCACGCAGCCATTTACCGGTAATCCGGCGATGGTTTATCGCCTGGACAGCTGGCTTGAAGATGCCCTGATGCAGCAGATTGCCGCCGAGCACAATCTGGCGGAAACCGCCTTTGTGGTGAAGGAAGGCGCGGCCTGGCATATCCGCTGGTTTACCCCGGCGGCGGAAGTGCCGCTGTGCGGTCACGCCACCCTGGCCAGTGCCCATGTGTTGTTTGATATCTATGGCGAGCCGGGTGATGTGTTGGATTTCACCTGCCTGTCTGGCGCGCTGCGGGTCAGCCGCGCAGGCGACAAGCTGGTGCTGGATTTCCCCGTGCGGCTTGCACAGCCCTGTGAGTTACGCGCAGAGGTTGAGCTGGCGCTGGGCGTGCCGGTAGAAAGCGTGCTGGCGCTGCATGAAGGGCAGGGCATTCAGGAGCTGTTGGCGATTCTGCCGAACGAGGCTGCAGTGCGGGCTTATCAACCGGATCTGGCGGCAGTGGCCAAGTTGCCAGGGTTGGGCTTGCTGATCAGCGCGCCCGGCGAGCGGCATGATTTTGTCTCGCGCTACTTCGCCCCCTCCATCGGTATCAATGAAGACCCGGTAACCGGTTCGACCCACTGCATGCTTACGCCCTACTGGGCGCAGCGTCTGGACAAGACCAAGCTGAGCGCCTTCCAGTGTTCGGCGCGCGGCGGCGAGTTGCACTGTGAGCTGTCTGGTGAGCGAGTAAAGATCGCCGGCCAGGCGCTGTTGATTGCCAGTGGCCGGTTACTGTTGGGGTAGGTCAGCTGTCGCTGCTGTAGCGGCGCACACCTGACTCCCCCAGGTTGACCTGGGCGGCAATGCTGCCCGGGGCGGGAAATACCACCAGATGGTCGGCGGCCACACGAATGCCGACCTGCTGGCCGGGCAGGTGGTCGGCGTGACTGGGGAAGATCGACTCCAGCTGGCTGCCGGTGGGCAGCTGCAGGCGATACAGGGTCGCCGCACCGAGGAAAGTTTTGCCGACGATCAGCGCCTTTTGCGTGCTGTCCGGGTCGTAGACGATATCGTCCGGACGCAGCAGCACGTCCACCGCACTGCCGGTCGGCCAGGTGTAGGCGCGGTTGCCGCGAATCAGGCCCAGTTCGGTCTGCACCGAGTCCGGGCTGAGCAACTGGCCGCGAATAAAGTAGCCCTGGCCGATAAAGCTCGCGACAAAGGGCGTCAGCGGCTCGTGGTAGAGGTTGAACGGGGTGTCCCACTGTTCCAGCTTGCCTTCCTTGAATACGCCGACGTGATCGCTGACGGCAAAGGCTTCTTCCTGGTCGTGGGTGACCAGAATCGCGCTGGTGCCACGCGCCTTGAGAATGTCGCGCACTTCATGGCTGAGGCGCCGACGTAGCTCGCCATCCAGGTTGGAGAAGGGTTCATCGAGCAGCAGCAATTGCGGTTCCGGCGCCAGCGCGCGGGCCAGGGCTACGCGTTGCTGTTGGCCGCCGGATAGCTCGTGCGGGTAGCGCTTGCCGAGGTGGCCGAGTTTGACCAGCTCCATCAGCTCCTGGGTAACCCGCTCGCAATTGGATTGCTTGCGGATGCCGAAGCCGATGTTCTCCGCCACGCTCAGGTGCGGGAACAGCGCGTAATCCTGGAACACCATGCCGATCCGGCGTTTCTCCGGGGCCAGGGTAAAGCCAGCTTTGGAGATAATCTGATCGGCCAGTTGAATCTCGCCTTCCAGCACCGGCTCGAAACCGGCAATCGCCCGCAGTGTGGTGGTCTTGCCGCAACCCGAAGGGCCGAGCAGGCAGCCGATGTCGCCGGCATTCAGGTGCAGGTTGAGGTTCTGCACCACCTTGTGTCCGGGGTAGCCGCAGCTCAGCTCGCGCAGGTTCAGCAGGGCTTGGCTCATGCGTGGTGGTACGCCGGTTCAACCAGAAATTCGAGCAGCGCCTTCTGTACATGCAGGCGGTTCTCGGCCTGGTCCCAGGCAGCCGAACGCGGGTCGTCGAGCAGGTCCTCGCTGATTTCCTCGCCACGGTGGGCTGGCAGGCAGTGCAGGAACAGCACGTCTTCTGCGGCGGCATCGAGCAGCGCACGATTGACCTGATAGGGCTGGAACAGCTTGAGGCGTTCGGCGGCCTCGTCTTCCTGACCCATGGAGGCCCACACGTCGGTGCTCACCAGGTGGGCGCCAGCAACGGCAGCGCGCGGGTCGCGGAGAATCTGCACACGCTCGCCCGCAGCGGCGAGGAACGTGGCGTTCGGCTCGTAGCCCTCGGGGCAGGCGACGCGCAGCTGAAAGTCGAACTGGATGGCCGCTTCTATATAGGAGTTGCACATATTGTTGCCGTCGCCGATCCAGGCCACGGTCTTGCCTTTGATGCTGCCGCGATGCTCCTGATAGGTCTGCATATCGGCCAGCAGCTGGCAGGGGTGCAGGTCATCGGACAGGCCGTTGATCACCGCCACCCGCGAGTTAGCGGCGAATTCGGTCAGGGTGCTGTGGGCGAAGGTGCGGATCATCACCGCATCGAGCATGCGCGACATGACGATGGCGGCGTCGCCAATCGGCTCGCCACGGCCCAGCTGGGTGTCACGCGGCGAGAGGAAGATGGCCTGGCCGCCGAGCTGGATCATGCCGGCTTCAAACGACAGGCGGGTGCGGGTGGAGGCCTTTTCGAAGATCATGCCCAGCACGCGATTCTTCAGCGGCTCGAACAGCACGCCGCGGTTGCGCAAGTCCTTCAGCTCCATGCCGCGGCGGATCAGGCTCACCAGTTCGTCCGGTGTGCAATCCATCAGCGAGAGAAAGTGTCTTGCGCTCATCGTTAACTACCTTTTGACAGCTGGGCGCAGGTTCAATGGCCTAATTAAATAGAAGAAACGGCAGAACCTGCGGCTGGGGGGCCGCACTATGCGACGAAACGGGGAAGTCGCGATCTTATAAGCAAACGCCGATCAGGCGCAAATTGCCTGCGGTTTGCGGGTGAACTGAGCGGGGGCGAGAACCATCTATCGGCTGACCTGATGCCGCGCAATTCACGCAGCGAACCCTGCTGGCGCAGGTCAGCACCAGCCGCCATAGTCATGCCTTAACGGTGCTCAGCGCATCGCGTTAAAACAAGAGGCCCGGCCATGACCAAGACCCTCCACCACCGTGCATGCCATCTCTGCGAAGCCATCTGTGGCCTGACCATTGAAACCGAAGTGCAGGACGACGGTTCCACGCAGATCCGCTCGATCAAGGGAGATGCCCAGGACAGCTTCAGTCGTGGCCATATCTGCCCCAAGGCCGTGGCGCTGCAGGATATCCAGAGCGATCCCGACCGCCTGCGTCAGCCCATGCGCCGTGTCGGCAATGAGTGGCAGGCCATCGAGTGGGATGAAGCCTTCGAGCTGGTGGCCGAGCGCCTGAGTACGATCCAGACGCAGCATGGGCAGAACGCCGTGGCGGTGTATCAGGGCAACCCGAGTGTGCATAACTACGGCCTGATGACCCACAGCAACTACTTCCTCGGCCAGCTGAAAACCCGTAACCGTTATTCGGCCACCTCGGTCGATCAGTTGCCGCATCACCTGACCAGCCATCTGATGTATGGCCATGGCCTGCTGATTCCGATTCCGGATATCGACCACACCGACTTTATGCTGATTCTCGGCGGCAACCCGCTGGCGTCTAACGGCAGCATCATGACCGTGCCGGATGTGGAAAAGCGCCTGAAGGCCATCCAGAAGCGCGGCGGCAAACTGGTGGTGGTTGACCCGCGCCGCAGTGAAACGGCAGCGATTGCTGACCAGCATGTATTCGTGCGGCCCGGCCAGGATGCTGCGCTGCTGTTCGGCCTGCTCAATACCCTGTTCGAGGAAAACCTCGGCCGCGCCAGTCATCTGGCGATAGATGGGTTGGATGAAGTGCGTCAGGCGATTGCCGGGTTTACCGCCGAAAGCATGAGCGCCCAATGCGGCGTGCCAGCGCAGACGATTCGCCAGTTGGCGCGCGACTTTACCGCTGCCGAGTCGGCGGTGTGTTACGGCCGCATGGGTGTCTCCACCCAGGCCTTCGGCACGCTGTGTCAGTGGCTGGTGCAGCTGATCAACCTGGTCACCGGCAACCTCGATCGGGTGGGCGGCGTGCTCTGCACCGAGCCGGCCGTGGACCTGGTGGCCTCGACTTCGGGTGGGCATTTCAATCGCTGGCAGAGCCGCGTGTCCGGCTTGCCGGAGTACGGCGGCGAATTGCCGGTTTCGGCCCTGGCCGAGGAAATGCTCAGCGAGGGTGAAGGGCAGGTGCGCGCGCTGGTTACGGTGGCGGGCAACCCGGTGCTGTCCACGCCCAATGGCCGGCAGCTGGAGCAGGCGCTGGATGGCTTGGAGTTTATGCTCAGCATCGACTTCTACATCAACGAAACCACCCGTTATGCCGACCTGATCCTGCCGCCGACCGGGCCGCTGGAGCACGATCACTACGACACCACCTTTAATATGTTCGCGGTGCGCAATGTCACCCGCTTCAATGAAGCGGTGCTGGCCAAGCCGGCCGGCGCGCTGCATGACTGGGAAATCTTTGTCGGCCTGGCCAAAGCCTTTGCTGTGAAAACCGGCGTGGAACTAAAGCCGACCATGGCCCCCGAGCAGATGATCGACATGGGCCTGCGCTTTGGCAGCTACGGCGACAAGTCGGAACATAAGCTGTCTTTGGCGGCGCTGCGCGAGCACCCGCATGGCCTCGATCTGGGCGCGCTCAAGCCCAACCTAGCAGGCCGCTTGAAAACCGCTAACAAGCATATTCAGGCGGCGCCAGCGGTGATCATGGCTGACCTGCAGCGCTTTGCTGAACAGCCGACGGCCAAGGCCGATGAGCTGCTGCTGATCGGTCGACGCCATGTGCGCAGCAATAACTCCTGGATGCACAACTATCACCGCCTAGTTAAAGGCAAGCCGCGTCACCAACTGCTGATGCACCCGGTGGATCTGAGCCAGCGCGGGTTAACCGATGGCCAACTGGTGCGCGTGCGCTCGCGGGTCGGGGTCATTGAGGTGGAAGTGGCTGCCAGTGAAGACATGATGGCCGGCGTGGTCAGCCTGCCGCATGGCTGGGGTCATGCGCGGCCTGGCGTACAGATGAGCATCGCCAGCGAACAACCAGGTGCCAGCGCCAATGACCTGACCGATGAGCGGCAGCTCGATGCCCTGTCCGGCAATGCGGCGCTAAATGGGGTGCCGGTGCAGGTTGAAGCCGCTTGAGCAGCTGATATTTGGCATAGGGAAAGTGGCAGGGAAGGCCGAGCATTGCGCTCGGCTTTTCGCTACAATGCCGCCACCGTGCCGACCCGTGAGTCGGGAAGTTAAGTCCTGAGGTGCCCAATGGATATCATCGAAACCATCAAAGAGCAGATCGCTAAAAATACCGTTCTGCTGTACATGAAAGGCTCGCCGAACGCTCCGCAGTGCGGCTTTTCCTCCAAAGCTGCGCAGGTTGTGATGGCCTGTGGCGAGAAATTCGCCTATGTCGACATCCTGCAAAACCCGGAAATCCGCGCCAACCTGCCTAAGTACGCTAACTGGCCAACCTTCCCGCAGCTGTGGGTCGGTGGTGAGCTGGTCGGCGGCAGCGACATCCTCGCGGAAATGTTCGATAAGGGTGAGCTGCAGACACTGATCAAAGACGCCGTGCAGAAAGCCGACGCCTAAGCTAAGCAGGCTGCATAAACAACAAACCCCGCCAAGTGCGGGGTTTGTTGTTTATGGCGCAAGCGTTTTGGTTTATTCGTCCATCTGCGACTGCAGGTAGTTTTGCAAGCCCACGGCCTCGATCAGGCTAAGTTGGGTTTCCAGCCAGTCGATGTGGTCTTCTTCAGAGCAGAGGATTTCTTCGAGCAGCTCGCGGCTGGCGTAGTCGCCGATGCTTTCGCAGTAGGCAATTGCCGCTTTCAGGTCGATATGCGCTTTGTGTTCGATCTTCAGGTCGCACTCGAGCATTTCCTTGGTGTTTTCACCGATCAGGATCTTGCCGAGGTCTTGCACGTTGGGCAGGCCTTCGAGGAACAGGATGCGCTTGATCAGCTTGTCCGCATGCTTCATCTCGTCGATGGACTCGTGATACTCATGCTCGCCGAGTTTCTTCAGGCCCCAGTCCTCATACATGCGTGCGTGCAGGAAGTACTGGTTGATCGCGACCAGCTCGTTACCGAGGATCTTGTTCAGATGCTGGATGACCTTCTTGTCGCCTTTCATGTCTGCGTCTGCCTTGCAGGGGAGTTAGCGTCAAATTCTGGGCCGATGGTTTTCGGCTGTCAAACCTAAGTATTTGAATTTAAAGTTAAAATTAATATGAATACGAATGCTTAAGTTCTGCGCTTTGCCGCTAAGGTATTGAATTAAAGCAATAAAAAACCGGACACAGGGTCCGGTTTTTTTATATCGCTAAATTCAGGCGGCAACAAAGTTCGCCGGATAGGCCATAGCGGCTTGGCTGTTTTGCACGTCGCTCAGTGTTTCGCGGACCACTTGCTTGGCCAGGCAGGCGCATTTGCCGCATTGGCTGGCAACGCCGAGGGTGGCGCGCACGTCACGGTAGCTGCAGCAGCCTTCGTAGATGGCTTCGCGGATCTGACCGTCAGTAATACCTTCGCAGAGACACACGTACATGATTAAGGCTCGTGGCAGGGCAGTGGCTAATGCGACGGATACTAATGTTAATGAGAATGCTTGTCAAAACTGTGTGTGGTTGATTATGGATTGCCTGACGGGCGGTGCTCAGAGTGTCGCGGTTGGTGGTAGGTGAGGGGTTGCAGCCCGTGCTGATTAGTCAACGCCACCCAGCCCGCCACTGAAATTGTCCGCGTGAGCGGCAATTAGGCAAAACTCGTTTGCCGCTTGCTTGCCCATAGGCGGAAAGCGCTTGCCGCTTTGCCGCTCTGAGCACTGTATTTATCAATCAACCTATTGATAAATAAGTAAAAAATAATATGGCACAGGCATTGCTTGTGGTCTTGCACGGAAAGTAGCAACACCAACCGGCAAAGGTTTCTGACCATGAGCATCAGTTTCGATCGGGCACTCGGCATCCATGAACAAGCACTGGGCTTTCGCGCTCAGCGCGCCGAGGTGTTGGCCAACAACATCGCCAACGCCGACACGCCGCACTACAAGGCGCGTGACCTGCAGTTCGCCACCGTACTGGCCGAGCAAAGCGCTAAAAGCCAGCGCGGCCAGGTGAGCCTAAGTCGTACTGACAGCCAGCATATCCCGGCTGATGGCGTGATGGTCGGGGATGCCAGCCTGGCGTACCGCACCCCGTTCCATCCCTCGATTGATCAGAACACCGTTGACCTGCAGATCGAGCAGTCCAATTACGCGGAAAACTCGGTGCAGTTCCAGGCCAGCTTTACCTTTCTCAATAGCAAATTCAAAGGGCTGGTCAGCGCCCTGCGCGGCGATTAATAGGAGCCTGATGCCATGTCACTAGCCAGTGTTTTCAACATCGCCGGAACCGGTATGAGTGCCCAGAGCACTCGCCTGAATACCATTGCCAGCAACATCGCCAACGCCGAGACAGTCTCCTCGAGCATCGATCAGACCTACCGTGCGCGGCATCCGGTGTTCGCCACCATGTTCCAGTCGGCGCAGAACGGCGACCGTGGTTCGCTGTTTGCCGATCAGGACAATGCCGGGGTCGGCGTGCAGGTCTTGGGTGTGGTCGAGGATCAGAGCAGCCTGATGCCGCGCTATGAGCCGAACCATCCTGCAGCCGATGCCGGCGGCTATGTGTATTACCCCAATGTCAATGTGGTGGAAGAGATGGCCGACATGATTTCTGCCAGTCGGGCCTTTCAGACCAACACTGAAATGATGAACACCGCCAAGCAGATGATGCAGCGCGTATTGACCCTCGGTCAGTAAGCCAACGGAAAAGGAGTGCAACCCCATGAGTACTGTTGGCGATGTCAGTGGTTCGGCGCTGGACCAATACCAGATCAAAAATGAGCGCACCACCAATAAGGATCTCGGCAAGAACGAGTTCTTGAATCTGTTGGTGGCGCAGCTGAATAACCAGAACCCGCTGGAGCCGCAAGGCAATGGTGAGTTTATCGCCCAGCTGGCGCAGTTCAGTCAGGTTGAGGGGATCGAGAAGCTGAACACCAGCATGGGTTCGCTGCTCACCGGTTATCAGTCGTCCCAGGCGTTGCAGGCGTCCTCGCTGGTCGGGCGCAAGGTGATCATCCCGAGTGATAAGGCGGTGGTCGATACCAGCGAGAGCTTCAAGGCCAGCCTGGTGCTGCCGGTTAGCAGCAGCAATGTCTACGTCAATATCTATGACAAGGCCGGCTCTGCGGTGGGCCGAGTCAACCTGGGTGAGCAGGCGGCCGGCAATGTCAGCTTTATCTGGGATGGCAAGGATGCCAGCGGCAATCTGTTGCCGCCCGGCACTTACAAGTTCGAGGCGCAGGCCACCTACGCCGATGGCACCAAGGGGCTTTACACCATGCTGCCGGCCAACGTCGACAGTGTGACCCTGGGCGGCAAAGAGTTGATGTTGAACCTGGCGGGGCTTGGCAGCGTGCCAATGTCGCAGGTCCAGGTGATCGGTCAGTAACTAACAGGTTTTAGCCGCCGGCTGTCCGGCAAAGGAGTCTTCCATGGGTTTCAATATCGGTCTTAGCGGTCTGCGTGCCGCGACCAGCGACCTTAACGTGACCGGTAACAACATCGCCAACGCCGGCACTGCGGGCTTCAAGCAGTCGCGTGCTGAGTTTGCCGATGTCTATGCGGCGTCTGTGTTGGGTTCTGGCTCGAATCCGCAGGGCAGCGGTGTGCTGCTCGGTGATGTGTCGCAGTTGTTCAATCAGGGCAATATCAATTACACGCAGAATGCCCTGGACCTGGCGATCAATGGCAACGGCTTCTTCCAGACCAGTAACAATGGCGAAGTGAGCTACACCCGTGCCGGTTATTTCGGTACCGACCGTGATGGCTTTATGGTGAACAACTTCGGTTATCGCCTGCAGGGCTATGCAGTGGATGCCAATGGCAATTTGCAGAATGGCATCATCAACGATTTACGTATCGAGACTGCCAGTCAGGAGCCCCGCGCAACCGAGAGTCTTGAGCAGGTGTTCAACCTCAACTCGACCAATAAAGTGCCGACTACCGTACCGTTCAATCCGTCGGACCCGACGACCTATAACTCGTCGACTTCGACCAATATTTACGACACCCAGGGTAACTCCCACGTATTTACCCAGTACTTCCTCAAGACGGGTCCCAATACCTGGCAGATGAACGTATTGATCGATGGGCGTAACCCGGATGATCCGACACTGACCACGCCTTCGTCAGTGGATCTACAGTTCACCACGGCCGGGCAGTTGGATATTCCCGCCTTGATCGCCTCAACGCCGACCGGTTTCACCGTTGACGCCAATGGTCTTATCAATCTGACCACCTGGGTGCCGGCAGCGCCGGACAATTCCATCCCGCCTGTATGGAGTGGCAACGGCGCTACTGCCAGCGCCGCGGGTGTGGCTGTTGATGTGCGCGCCTCAACGCAGTTTGCCAGTAACTTTGCGGTAAACCGGGTCAGCCAGGACGGTTACACCACCGGTCAATTGGCTGGGTTGGAAATCGATGACACTGGGGTGATCTTTGCCCGCTACAC
Source organism: Pseudomonas sp. (assembly GCF_030690725.1). Taxonomy (GTDB): domain Bacteria; phylum Pseudomonadota; class Gammaproteobacteria; order Pseudomonadales; family Pseudomonadaceae; genus Aquipseudomonas. Next base: position 89,030 of record NZ_JAUYGD010000015.1, read on the forward strand.
CAATGGTCAATCCAAGGTGCAGGGGCAGGTGATTCTGGCCAACTTCGCCAACGTGCAAGGGCTGACGCCGGTGGGTAAGACTGCCTGGGTGCAGTCCTTCCAGTCGGGTGAACCGGTGGTGGGGACGCCGCGTAGCGGTACCCTGGGCGCCCTGCAATCTGGTGCGCTGGAGGACTCCAACGTCGAGCTGTCGGATCAGCTGGTCAACCTGATCGTGGCGCAGCGCAACTACCAGGCCAACGCCAAGACCATTGAAACCGAAAGTGCGGTGACCCAGACCATTATCAACCTGCGTTGATAAGTGTTGCCTGCGACAGGCAAGCGCCTGTCGCAGGCGGCAAAAGTACGCCGCGCTGGCATTTAGAAGGCTCCATGTGGAGCCTTTTTTGTTTTTTAAAATCTATTTAAATCAATAAGTTAATATGATTTTTCGAGTGCTGGCATAGGCATTGCTTTATAGCTTGTATAGAGCAGCGCGGCGGCAAGCCCACTCGGAGAATTACCATGGACAAGATGCTGTACGTTTCCATGACTGGCGCCCACAACAACACCCTGGCCCAGCGTGCCCACGCCAACAACCTGGCAAACATCACCACCAATGGTTTCCGTCGGGATTTCGAGCAGGCGCGTTCCATGCCGATCTTTGGTGACAGTTATCCGTCGCGGGTCTACGCCATGAGCGAACGCCCGGGTACTGATTTCACCCCAGGCTCGCTGCAGGAAACCGGTCGTGATCTGGACGTGGCAGTGGGCGGTAAAGGCTGGCTGGCCGTACAAGCCCCCGATGGCAGCGAAGCCTATGTGCGTACCGCCAGCTTGAACGTTGATGCCCTGGGTGTTTTGCGTACCGGCAATGGCTTGCCGGTGATGGGCAACGCCGGGCCGATTGCGGTGCCGCCGGAGCAGAAAATCGAAATCGGCAAGGACGGCACCATCAGCATTCGCGCCCTTGGCGAGGCACCTAACGTGCTGGCCGAGGTGGACCGGTTGAAGCTGGTCAATCCGGACCTTAAGCAGATGGAGAAGGGCACTGACGGGATGATCCGCTTCAAGGGCCAAGGCCCGGTGCTGGCGGATGCCAATATGGAAATCACCTCGGGCTTTCTCGAATCAAGCAACGTCAACGCCGTGGAAGAGATGACCGCGATCCTCTCGCTGTCCCGCCAATTCGAATTGCAAGTGAAGATGATGCGCACCGCCGAAGACAATTCGGCGGCCATGGCGCGCGTCTTGCAGATGACCTAATTATCAGCACGCGGCGTCGTTAAAACGGCGCCCGAGGAGAATCGATATGCTTCCGGCACTGTGGGTCAGCAAGACCGGTCTGTCCGC
>NZ_JAUYGD010000030.1 GCF_030690725.1 Pseudomonas sp.
CGAGCCTGTTTTTAACGCCGCAGGGCCGACGCGCAGCAGATCGTAAATAGGTTCTCAGGACCATTCGGCTCGCCGCCCTTGGCCGTTGTTGCCCCAACCGCTAGACTGCCGGCCTTTTCGCCCCTCACCGTACCCTCGCCATGGCCGCCAAAGTCGAACCCTTCTGGAAACGCAAAACCCTCGAACAGCTGGATCAGGACGAGTGGGAATCGCTGTGCGATGGCTGCGGTCTGTGCTGCCTGCAAAAGCTTGAAGATGAGGACGATGGCAGCGTCTATTACACGCGTATCGCCTGCAAACTGCTGGATCTACAGACCTGCCGCTGCACCGACTACAGCAACCGACGCAAATTCGTTGCCGATTGCATCCAGCTGACCCCGGCTCAGGCCGACCAATTCCAGTGGCTGCCACCGACCTGCGCCTACCGCCTGGTCAGCGAGGGCAAGGATCTGCTGCTCTGGCATCATCTGGTGTGCGGCGACCCGGAGCAGGTGCACAAGCAGCGCATTTCCCAGGCTGGGCGCATGCTTAGCGAAAACAGCGTGGCCGAGGATGAGTGGGAAGACCATATGATCTTCCGCGCCGGCTGAACCTCGCCGACAAATGTCAGCCTAAACTCGCCTGAGTCACTGATTTGCACTGTGGAGCTTTGCCATGTTAATGCGCCGTTTGCTGCTGTCCGTTGTGCTGCTGAGCCTGAGTACGCCGCTGTGGGCGAAGAAGATCGATCTCGATTACCAGGTGCGCTTTCTGCCGGAAACCGAGCAAGCTGAGGTCAGCCTGACCCTGGAAGACGGCGCGCCGGTGATCAGCCTGGCGTTCAATCTGGGTGAGCAGGGCGTTTACAGCGACTTCAAGGCCGACGGCCAGTGGACGCAGAACAGCCCCGAGCTGGGCACCTGGCAGCCTGGCAAGGGCAAGTCGACCCTGAGCTACCGCGTGCGCATCAATAACGAGCGCAGCCCCGGACGCTTTGATGCGCGGATCACCAAGGACTGGGCTCTGCTGCGCGGCGATGACCTGGTGCCGGCGGTCAAGCTGCGTCAGGCCGACAAAACCGAGCTGGTCTCGCGTCTGCAGTTTGACCTGCCCAAGGGCTGGAAGAGTGTTGAAACCGGCTGGCCGCGGATCGGCAAGAACAAATTCCGCATCGACAACCCGCAGCGCAAGTTCGACCGCCCGACCGGCTGGATGGTGGCGGGCAAGATCGGCACCCGCCGCGCCAAGCTGGGCGAAACCGATGTGACTATTTCGGCTCCGGTTGGCGAGGGTATGCGGCGCATGGATGTAATGACCCTGCTGACCTTTGTCTGGCCGCATGCTCAGGAAGTGTTTCCGCGCGATCCAGCCAAGCTGCTGATCGTCGGTGCCGGTGACCCGATGTGGCGCGGCGGCCTGTCGGCGGCCAATTCCTACTACATGCACACGGACCGCCCGCTGGTCAGTGAGAACGGCACCAGCTCCCTGGTGCACGAACTGGTGCATGTATTCAGCCGAATCCGCGCCCGTGATCGCAGCGACTGGATCACCGAAGGTCTGGCCGAGTACTACGCCATCGAGCTGATGCGCCGCGCCGGCGGGCTCAGCGAGGAGCGCTACCAGAAAATCCGTGAGCAGTTGATCCGCTGGAGTAAGCCGGTGAACAGTCTGCGCACCGATAATTCCAGTGGCCCGGTCACCGCCCGCGCGGTGTTGCTGCTGCAGGAGCTGGATCGGGAAATCCGCCAGGCCACCAAAGGCACCACCCAGCCGCGTTCGCTGGATGACGTGACTCGCGGCCTGATGCGCCTGGAGAAGGCCAGCACCAAAGACTTTATCGAGATCAGCGAAAACGTCATGGGCCGCGCCTCGAAGACCCTGGACAACAAGCTGTTGCGCTAGCCCAAGGTTGGAACTCGCATGCGCCGCCTGCCGTCTCTCACTGCCTTGCGCACCTTCGAGTGCGCCGCCCGCCACGCCCACTTTGGGCGGGCGGCCGCTGAGCTGTGCGTCACCGACAGCGCAGTCAGCCATCAGATCCGCCAGCTTGAAGAACAGCTCGGCACGCCGCTGTTTGCTCGCGAAGGGCGTCAAGTCGTACCGACGCCTGCCGCGCGGCGTCTGTTGCAGCGTTTGCAGCAGGCGTTTGAGCTGATTGGCGAGGCCTGCGACGAGCTGCGTGACCCCGGCTCGCAGGTGGTGCTGCGTATCGCGCTAACCCCCGAACTGGCGCAGAAGTGGCTGGTCAGCCGCCTGGCCGACTTCAGCGACCGCTATCCGCAGATCACCCTGCATCTGCATGAACAACCGCTGGAAGCCTGCCTGCCGAGCCCGGATATCGATCTGGCGATCACCTACGGCACCGGCCCCGAGGATGCCAGCGCCTACTTCGTGCGGCCGCTGCCGACTCTGCAGTTCTTTCCGGTGTGCAGCCCCAGCCTGTTCAACCAGGGCGGCCTTAAACACCCGCGTGATCTGGCCCGGCATGGCCTGCTGCACGATGATCAGGACGGCAAGACCTGGACCGCCTGGCTAACCACCCATGCCGGTGATATCCAGCCCGCGCGTCATCTGTATCTCGGTCATGCCGGGCTGGCGCTGGAAGCGGCGGCGCAAGGGCAGGGCGTGGCCATGGGCGACAACCTCACGGCGGCTGAAGATCTGGCCAGCGGCCGCCTGATGCGCCCATTCAACGCCAGTGTGGCGGCGCTCGGGCAGTATGCGCTGGTCTGTGAACGCATCCGCCTGGAGAAGCCGGCGGTGGCAGACTTCTTAGATTGGCTGAATGATCACCTGGCTGAATGATGAATTGAATTCAGCTATTCCGTAATTATCGTCGTTGGAACCTTGGCCGGAGCGCCGCGTACTGTGTGGCCATCTTCCCCACAGGCATAAGGTGCATCCGATGGCGCGTTCCCTGACTTCCCTCCCTAAAGCCGATGGCTTCCGTCTGCCCGGCGAATTCGAACCCAAGGCCGGCTGCTGGCTCGGCTGGCCGGAGCGCACCGACGTGTGGCGCAACGGTGCCAAACCGGCGCAGAAGGTCTGGGTGGATATCGTTACGGCAATTGCCAGCAGCGAGCCGGTGACTGTGTGCGCCTCGGCCAGCCAGTACGCCAACGCCCGGCGTCAGCTGCCGGCCCATGTGCGGGTGGTGGAGATGACCTGCAACGACACCTGGTTCCGCGACAGCGGCCCGGCCTTTCTGGTGAATGACGACAGCGGCGAAGTGCGTGGTGTGGACTTCGAGTTCAATGCCTACGGTGGTCTCGACGGCGGCCTCTACTACCCATGGGACAAGGACGACCAGATCGCGCAGAAGATCCTGGAAATCGAAGGTTACGACCGCTACCGCGCGCCCTTTATTGCTGAGATGGGTGGCATCCAGACCGATGGCCAGCGCACTCTGCTGACCACCGAGCAGTGCCTACTCAACCGTAATCGCAACGCCCACCTGGGCAAGGAGGAGATGACTCGCCGTCTGCAGGACTACCTGGGCGCCGAGCAGGTGATCTGGTTGCCGCGCGGCTGCAAGTTCGATGAAACCGATGGCCATATTGATGACCTGGCCTGCTTTGTCCGCCCCGGTGTGGTGGTGCAGCAATGGACCGATGATCGCTCTGATCCGCAGTGGGAAATCTACCAGGAGGCCTACGACATCCTGCGCAGTACCCGCGACGCCCGTGGCCGCACGCTGGAAGTACACAAGCTGCCGCAGCCGCGTGTGCTGGAGTGGACAGCCGAAGAAGCCGAAGGCCTGGATCAGGATGAATCCACCCACACCCGCCAGGCCGGCACGCAGATCTGCGCCTCCTACATCAACTACTACGCCGGCAACTCGGCCATCGTCGTGCCGCTGTTCAACGACCCCTGCGACCGCATGGCCCAGGCCACCCTGGCCGAGCTGTTCCCCAAGCACCGGATTATCGGCATCGACAATTCGCGGGAAATCCTCCTCGGTGGCGGCAACGTCGCCTGCATCACCATGCCGCAATACGCCGCGCCCAAGCGCGCCTAGGAGGCTTCGATGAAACTGCATACCAGTCTGTTGGCGTTGGGCCTGGCAGCTAGCGTTCAAGCGCTGGCGGCCGAGGCGCCGAAGCAGGTCAATCTGTTTATCTGGGGCGAGTACCTGGCACCGGACACCCTGAGCAGTTTTGAACAGAAGACCGGGATCAAGGTGGTGGTCGACCACTTCGACTCGCTGGAAACCGTAGAGACCAAGCTGCTGACCGGGCGCAGCGGTTATGACCTGGTGCTCACCGCTGGCCAGCATCTGCAGCGGGCGATTCAGAGCGGCGCGCTGCAGCCGCTAAACAAGGCCGCAGTGCCGCATTTCGCCGGGCTGGATAGCGAGTTCACCGGGCATATGGCTGCGTTCGACCCGGGTAACCGTTACGCCGGGCTGTATGTTTGGGGCACTACGGGTTTTGGTTATCAGCAGCAGGCCATCAGCAAACGCATGGCCGATGCACCGACCGACAGCTGGGCCATGCTGCTCGATCCACAGGTGGTGGCGAAGTTTGCCGACTGCGGGGTGAGCTTTCTCAATGACCCCAATGAGGTGTTTGCGGCGGCGTTCCGTTACCTGGGGCTGGATATTAACCAGCAGAGTCTGGATGACCTGAAGCTGGCCGAAGCCCATCTGGCCAAGGTGCGGCCGTCGATCCGCTACTTCGACAACGACCGCAATATCACCGACCTGGCCAACGGCGATACCTGCCTGGCGATGTCATGGAATGGCAACGTGTCGATTGCCGCCGGCCAGGCTGAGCAGGCGGGCAAACCTTACAGCCTGCACTACAGCATCCCGCGTGAAGGTACGCTGATCTGGTTCGATGCGATGGTGATCCCCAAGGACGCACCGCACCCCGAGGCCGGATTGGCACTGATGGATCATCTGATGACGCCCGATGTCATCGGCGCCATCACCAACACCATCTACTACGCCAACGCTGTGCCAGCGGCCAATGCCACGGTCGATCCAGCCATCCTCGCTGATCCCGGCACCTACCCAGGGGCTGCCGTGCGTGCGCAGCTGTACACCAAGAACGACAACGCCAAGGCATTCAACCGCGCCTTGACCCGCGCCTTTAGTCGGCTTAAGTCGGGGTTGTAATGGCTGGCTGCGGCCTACTTGAGCCCAGGCCCGGACTTGGTGTTGATGCCTTTGGCCATGCGGTCGTAGAGCACCACATTGACGGTGGCGGCGAGGTTCATGCAGCCCTGGGTGGGGATGTAGATCACGTCCTCACACCAGTCGAGCACTTCCTTGCTCAGCGAGCCGTCTTCGGGGCCGAAGATATAGATGGCGCGGTCGGGGTGGGTGTATTGCGGCAGCGGCCGTGCGCCTTCGACCAGCTCCACGGCCACCGGCGTGCAGCCGATGGGGATGATCTGCTGCAGGTCTTCCACGCCGATCAGCGGAATATCCATATAGATGCGCTGGGTGTCGGTAATAAAGTCGCGGGCGCGGGCATAGCGTTTGCCGCTGTAGAACACCGAGGCGGCGCTATAGCAGCCGGCTGCGCGCATCACTGAGCCGACGTTTTCCGGGGATTTGGGGTTGAACAGGCCGATGCAGGCGTATCTCTTGTTGGCCACGGTGGCACTCGCACAGAATTTTCGAAGGGATTATTGAGGCCGCGCCAAGGTGGCGGGCGCCAAAAAAGACGTGAGTATACCTGTATGGCCGCGTGCTGATTTTTCTAGGCGCCAGCTTGCTGGCGATTTAAGGCTCAACAGCATCGCCAACACGTAGATTGACCAGAACGGTGCACTGCCGAGGCCAGGCCGGATACCGCCGTTGGTCAATGCCGTAGCCCGGATGCAATCCGGGTCAGCTCGCGCCGTACAGACCGTTCCCGGATTTCATCCGGGCTACAGGGTCAGTTCTTTTTCAGCCTTGCAGCTAGGTCGGCAAAGGGGTTGTGGGTCGCCTGGGCAGTCTTCGGTGTGCTCAGTGAGCCTTCGCTGAAGTACTGCTGGTCGGTGTAGCGCGAGTGTTCGTTGTCATGGCAGTACAGGCACAGCAGCTCCCAGTTGGAGCCGTCCTGCGGGTTGTTGTCGTGGTTGTGGTCGCGGTGGTGCACGGTCAGCTCGCTCAGGCGCTTGCCGGAAAACTCGCGGGCGCAGCGGCCGCAGACGTGCGGGTACATCTTCAGCGCCTTGTCGCGGTAGCCTTCTTCACGCGAGCGCTGGGCATCAGCGAGGATGCGGTCAAGCTTGCCGGTGGCGGAGGGGGATTTATCGCTGCTCATCTGGAATCTCGTACGGTGGTCATGCCGCCAGTCTAGCCTTGCCGGTGGTCAGTGAGAACCGCCCGTGCGGCACTTAACGCCGTGGTCGAGGCCCAAGTGAGTAACTGTATGGGAGATACCCGCATGCGCCTGACTACTCTGTTGTTTGTTTTAACCGCGCTTGCCAGCACTTCGCTGCTGGCTCAGCAACCGCCCAAAATGCCCGCCACGGCGCCTGCAGCGGGTGCCCCAGGTACTGCAACGCCGCAACCCTACGCACCGGCTGCGCCGCAGCATCTGCCAGCGCCAACCCGCAATAATCCGCCGTTGCTCAAGCAGGCACCGCTGCCGGAATCCAGCCAACCGCGTCGCGACCAGGAGCTGCCGTTGCTGAAAGAACAGCGCGAACGCAATACCCAGCCGCTGCCAAAGTCCGACGAGTGAGTTTTCGGTGCCTAGAGCTGTTGCTCGACCAACTGCCCATCAGCCATGCGCAAGCGCCGGGACATGGCGATAGCGATGGCGCGGATGACCTTGGCGGCGGTTTTTGGCGCTTCGCCGAGCATCTTGTCCAGGGAATCCCTGGCCAGCATCAGCAGGCTGCAGTCGCTCACGGCAATGCAGCTGGCTGAGCGGCGTTCGCCGTCGAGCACCGCCATCTCGCCAAAGGCGCGGCCCTTGCGCAGTTTGGCCAGTTCGATGGTTTCGCCGCTGGAATTGATCTTGCGCACCGATACCGCACCCGCATGGATGATGCACATAAAGGTGCCGGGGTCGCCCTCACGGCAGATGCTTGCCTCCGGGGCACATTTGCTGATGTTGAAGTAGCCGGCGGCGCTGAGCAGCTCATTGGGCGTGAGGCTGTCGAACAGGCCGCAGTCGAGCAGCATGTCGCGTATTTCATCAATCAGTTGGGAGTGGGCGGGCATGGACGGCAGCCTGGGTAGACGTGGCGCGAGGTCAGTCGCATAGATTGACCTTAGCCGTCTGCCACCTGGCTCGCCAGCGCCACTCGCGACCTGCTGCCGAGTGGCCTGAGAGGGGATTTACGATTTAAAAACTGAAACGTCGCATCACGCCTTGCAAGCGCCCGGACATGGCTTGCAGAGACTGGATGGCCTGCACGATGCCGCCCTGAGCCGCCGAGTTTTCTTCGACGATTTGCGCCACCCGTTCCACGCTCATGGCTACTTGCTCGCTGGCGGCGCGTTGCTCCTGCAGCGACAGCGAGATCACGCTGACCGCCTGTAGTGATTCATTCAGCGCCTGGCGAATCCCTGTCATCGAGCTGCCTGCCTGATCCACCAGCTGAGTACCAATGCTGACCCGCTCACAGCCGGCGGCCATGCTGTTTTTCGCCTTGTGCATGCCGCTATGAATGGCATCGACCAGGGCGATGATTTCCGTGGTCGAGTGGGCGGTGCGACCAGCCAGGCTACGTACTTCATCGGCCACCACGGCAAAGCCGCGACCTTGCTCACCGGCCCGTGCGGCCTCAATGGCGGCGTTGAGGGCGAGCAGGTTGGTTTGTTCGGCAATGCCGCGAATCACGTCGACAATTGCGCTGATATTGCGTGATTGCGCGGCCAGGGTTTCGACATCTTGCGAGCTCTCGGCTACCAGCTCGGCGATCTTGTGCATTTCTGTGGTGGCGCGGGCCATCACCGAAATGCCGGCATCGGTCATGTCGCCAGCTTTCTTCGCCATGTCGTAGGTTTGCTGGGCGTTTTCGGCAATGTGGTTGATGCTTACCGCCAGTTGCTCGACGGTGGCGGCCATGGCCGAGGCGGTGTCGCTCTGCACATTGGCGCTGGTCAGTACCTGCTCGGAGGAGGCGGCCAGTTGCAGGGTGGCGCATTCGATCTGCTCGGAGGCTTCGCCGATATTGCCGATCATGTCCTGTAGGCCACGGCGCATGCTCTGCACGGATTTCATCACGCCGGTCATCACCTGGTTGCCCAGACTCTTGCCACCATCTAAACGGCCTTCGGCGATGCGTGCGCTGATCTCTTCCAGCTCGCCAGGCTCGGCACCCAGTTGCCGGCTCATCAGGCGAATAAAATAGAACACCTGTGCCAGACCAATCAGCAGGGCAATCAGCAACACGCTGATGCTCAGGTTGAGGTTGCTGGCATAGGCGGCTTCGCCCAGCTGGTATTGGCGCTTGGCTTCCAGCAGCTGCACGTCGATCAGCTCGGCAAATTTTTCCGAGAGCGGGTCAATCAACGGGTAAAGCCGCTGGCTGGCAAAGGCGTCGATGCCGGCTTTATCGCCACGATTGAGCAGGCTTTGCAGTTCATTCAGTGGTTGCCGGACCTGTTCCATCAGCGGGTTGATCTGCTCGATCAGCTGGCTTTCCTCGCGGATCAGTTCGGTGGCCAGATAGGCCTGCCAGGTTTCCTCGATCCGCACCTGGGCCTGCTCGATCAGCTGTTGCGCGGTTTTTTCATCCAGCTCGCCACTGCGCGCCTTGTGCGTCGCATCGACGATATTGACGGCGTACAAGTCGGCAATCAGCTTGAGGTCGCGCAGCGGCACCACGCGATCCAGGTACACCGTTTGCAATCCCTTGACTGTGGCCTGCAGGCCATACAGACCAAGACCGCCGACACACAGCAGACCAAACAGCAGGCAGCCGGAGAGAAGGAATAGGTGGGTTCTGATCTTCCAGTTTTTCATCACAGACCGTCCATGGTGAGCAGGCAGTTGAATGGGCGAGATGGCAGTGCGCCAGCGTGCCATTCAGCCTAGTCGAACTTGCACGTCAGACAGGTTAAATCTGCATGAACGGTCAAGTAATTTTTCGCCCTAAACGTCCGCTGTTTAGCGCGAATTACTCTGAGCCTGCGCCGCTCTGCCAAGCCATATGACTACGGTTGGCAGAGCGGCAAGCTGGACTCAAACCAGGCCCAGCACCTTGAGGATAAATGCGTATTCCAGAGCGGCATCCTTGAGTGCCTGATAGCGGCCGCTCATGCCGCCGTGGCCGGCGTCCAGTTCGGTTTTCAGTAGCAGCAGGTTGCTGTCGGTTTTCTGCGCGCGCAGCTTGGCCACCCATTTGGCGGCTTCCCAGTACTGCACGCGGCTGTCGTTGTAGCCGGCTACCGCGAGAATCGCCGGGTAGGCCTGCGCCTGCACGTTCTCGTAGGGCGCGTAGCCTTTGATCCGCTCGAAGACCTCGGGCTGGTTTGGGTCGCCCCATTCGTCGTACTCGGTAACGGTCAGCGGCAGGTCGGGGTTCTGCATGGTGTTGAGCACATCGACAAACGGCACCTCGGCGATTGCTGCGGCGAACAGCTCTGGGCGCTGATTGAGTACCGCGCCCATCAGCAGGCCGCCCGCACTGCCGCCGCTGATGGCCAGCTGTGCCGGGCTGGTGTAGCCCTGAGCGATCAGGTGTTCGGCGCAGGCGATAAAGTCGCTGAACGAGTTCTGCTTGTGTTCCAGCTTGCCGGCACGGTACCAGGCTTCGCCCAGCTCGCCGCCGCCACGTACATGGGCGATGGCAAACACGAAACCACGATCAAGCAAGGACAGGCGCGCATGGGAGAACCAGGGGTCGAGGCTTTCGCCATAAGCGCCGTAGCCATACAGATAGAGCGGCGCAGCGGTGCCGAGCACCTCGCGTTTGGCCACCAGGCTGATCGGCACCTGACTGCCGTCGGCGGCAGTGGCCCACAGGCGCTGGCTGACATAGCTGTCGGCATCGAATGGTCCGAGTACCGGGGTTTGCTTGAGTACCACTTGCGCGCCCGTGGCCAGCGTCAGCTGACGCACCTGCGCCGGGCGATTGAGCGCTTCATAGCGCAGGCGAATGGCGGGGCTGTCGAATTCCAGGCTGTCCTGCACATAGAGGCTGTAGGCGGCGTCAGGTAGCTGCACGCGATAGGCCGCTTGCCCCTGCGGCTGCACTTCGATAATCGGCAGGCCGCCTTCGCGTAGGCTCAGCACCAGCGCTTGCTGATTAAGGCTAAAGCCTTCCAGCATCACTTCTGGGTCATGCTCGCGCAGCAATTGCCAAGCGCTGCGGCTCGGCGCTGCTTCGCTGGCAGCGAACAGGGCGAAGTTGATGCCGTGCTGGTTGCTGCGGATAAACCAGCTCCACTGGCCATTCAGCGTGCCGTGGTCGACGTCATATTCGTGGCCTTCTTCGCGTGGCGCCACGCAGCTGAACGCGGCGTGTGGGGTGGCAGCGTCCAGCACCCAGGCTTCGCTGGTGGTTTTGCTGCCCAGTTGCAGAATCAGCTGGCGCTCGGAGCTGCTGCGGTAGCAGCTGAGGAAGAAGCGCCCGTCCGGCTCGTGGAATACCAGTTCGGCCGCGTCAGTGCCGAGGCGATGGCGATACAGCTTGTGCGGGCGGTGAGTGTCGTCCAACTCGCCGAAGAACAGGGTCTGGCTGTCGTTGGCCCAGGTCATGCTGCCGTCGCATTCCTCGAACGGCAGCTCGATCAGGCTGTCGTCGGCCAGCTCTTTGACAAACAGCTGGTAGGTTTCCTCGCCGCTGGTGTCCAGGCTATAGGCCAGGCGTTGATGGTCAGGGCTGATGCTAAAGGCGCCGAGTGAGATAAAGCCGCCATCGGCCAGGGCATTGGGATCGAGCAGCAGCTGCTCACTGCTCTCATCGACCGTCAACGAACCATCGGCGGGTTTGCGGCAACGGTAATGCCGTGGGTATTCATCACCCGCTGTGGTGCGCTGATAATACAGATAAGGGCCCCAAGGTGACGGCAGGCTGAGGTCGGTTTCGCGGATGCGCCCCTTGATCTCTTGAAACAGGCTTTCGCGCAGCTGCAGTTGCTCACTGAGCTGCTGTTCCAGGTAGGCATTTTCCGCCTTGAGGTGGTCAAGCACCTCAGCGCTGTCGCGGTTTTCCAGCCAGCGATACGGGTCGGCAGCGTTGTCGACGCGGGCGATGGGGGCGTGTTGCATGGGGTAACTCCGTTGGGTTAGCGGCCGACAGCAGGGGCGCCTAAGCAGGCAAAAGCCGTTATCATAAGCGCCACTTCGCCCGTCGGCTGCTGAAATCTGTGCGCTTATGCGCCTGCGCCGTCCGGTCTTCAATGCCAGAGAATTTGCGTTTTATGACTGAAAACGACTACCTGCTTGCCTGGGGCGCCTATCTGGTGGCGGCTCTTGGTTGCCTGTTGGTGTGGTTTCGCCTGACCAGCTGGATGTGGCGTTACCTGCGTGAGCCGCTGCGCGTGCTGGTGTTGGTGCTGCTGTTCAGCCCGACCATTGTCGACCCCGGCAAGGAGCAGTTCGCCCCTGCGGTGGCGATTGCCGCCATGGACATGCTGCTTGGCGTGGGCAACAACGCCTGGCGAGCGGTGGCCGACCTGAGCATGTATGCGCTGATCGTGTTTGTCCTGTACCTGCTGTTTGTCGCTGTACGCTGGCCCGTGGAACGTTGGTGGCAGGCGCGCAAAGGGCCAGCGCCGATTGCCGATGACGAGCCGACCCTGCGCGAGATGATGGCGCGTGATGAACAGGATTTCGGCGACACCCGTTACGATTCCCGTGGCGACCGTCGCCTGCGCGTAGAGCCACGTTTGTAAGCTGCTCCGCGCCCTTGCACCGAGCGACACACCCGTTCAGCATGGCTCCTTATTGATTAAGGAGGGGTTATGGAGTGTGTGTTCTGTGCAATTGCCGCTGAGCAATTGCCTGCCGAGCGTATTTATGAGGGCGAATACTTTATCGTCCTGCTGGATATCTTTCCCCTGCGCCCGGCTCATGTGCTGATTGTCAGCCGCGACCATGCACCCTTTCTCAAAGACCTCTCCGCTGCCGCCTGTGATCAGTTGTTGCCCCTGGCGCAGCGCATGGCTGCGGCCCTGCGTGCGGCCGGTTATGGCGAGCAGGGCATCAATTTCTTGATCAACGACGGCCCTACCTCCAATCAGCATGTGCCGCACCTGCATCTGCACCTGATTCCACGGCGCAGCGGTGATGTCATGCAGTTGCTGTGGCGCGCTCTGACGCGTTTTCTGCCGTTCGCGCGCAAACGTATTGAGACCCGTCTTGCGATTGAGGCGCAGCAGCTGCGCGAGGCGTTACGCAATGTGTGAATTGTTGGGCATGAGCGCCAATGTGCCGACCGATATCGTGTTCAGCTTTACCGGCCTGATGCAACGCGGCGGCCGCACTGGCCCGCACCGCGATGGCTGGGGCATCGGTTTTTATGAAGGACGCGGCCTGCGCTTGTTTCAGGACCCGCGCGCCAGTAGTGAATCAGAGGTGGCGCAGCTGGTGCAGCGCTACCCGATCAAGAGCGAAGTGGTGATCGGGCATATCCGCCAGGCCAATGTCGGCCGCGTCTGCCTGGCCAACACCCATCCCTTTGTGCGCGAAATGTGGGGGCGCAACTGGTGCTTTGCCCATAACGGTCAGCTCGCCGACTTTGTTCCGCAACTAGATAACTACCGGCCGATTGGCGACACCGACAGCGAAGCGGCCTTTTGTGATCTGCTCAATCGCCTGCGCCAGGCGTTTCCCGAACCGGTGGCGGTGGAGCAGTTGCTGCCCACCCTGGTCAGTGCCTGCGCAGGCTATCGCCTGCAAGGTGTATTCAACTGCCTGCTCAGCGACGGCGATTGGCTGTTCAGCTTTTGCAGCAGCAAGCTGGCGCATATCACCCGGCGTGCACCGTTTGGCCCGGCGCATTTGAAAGATGCCGATATGCAGGTGGATTTTCAGGCGGAAACCACGCCCAATGACGTGGTCACGGTGCTGGCCACAGAACCCTTGACCGATAACGAGAGCTGGACGCTGTACCAGCCGGGTGAGTGGCGTTTATGGCGTGCTGGGGAATGTGTGGCACAAGGCCTAGCAGGCTGTTGAAAAACTACCTGCGTTGCCATCGCAGCGTTAAAAACAGGCTCAAAATGCTCATTTACAACTCGTAAACTCCGCTTTTTCGCCTGTTTTTGCCTTGCGCTGGCTGCCTCGCCTACGTTTTTTCAACAAACTGCTAACGGACTGAATGGGGGAGGGGACATGTTTAGAAGCTATCTGCGATTGGCCTTGTTTGCCCTGGGGTTGCTGGTTGGGGTGCAGGTGCCGGGGTTTATCGACGATTACAGCAAGCGCGTTGAGGCTCACCGCATCGAATCAGAATTGGGCCTCAAGGGCTTCCGGGAAACGGCTCGGCGCTTTTTCAAGGGTGATCTGGTCGCCTTGGTCGGCCATTATCAGGCCAGCGCCGACCCGGTGATGCGCAGCGATGCGCAGAGCCTGGGCACGCTGGTTGAGCGTTCGGCATTCCTTGAGCGTGAATCCAAGGCCATGCAAGGGCCCTGGTACGGCCAGGTCTGGCATCTGGCTACAGCGGCAGATCATGAGTTGATGGAAGAAACCTTCGCCGCCTACCGTTACCAGGTGCTGCTGGCCCCCGGAGCCATCGCCTGGGGCATTGCCTGCGCGATGTTGCTGGCCTGGTTGCTGGAAAGCCTGGCGCTGTTGGTCGGCATGCTGTTTGGTGCGGGCCGCAGCCAGAAGGTGCAGCAGCGGCACTGGCGCTAAGTTGAATCACACCAAGGGCTCGCAAGAGCCTTTGGTGCTTCTGCGAAACCGCTTCTTAAGCCTGCTTGCTGCCTTGAACGCAGGCGTCTTCGGTAACCGTCGGCTGAATCGGCAAGCTTTTAGGCCGCGACACCAGCAACACCCCCGCCAGCACCAGACCCGCGCCCGCCAGCTGGGCAAACGACACCGGCTCCGATAACAGCATCCAGGCGAAGACAATCGTCAGAATCGGCCCCAGTGTGCCAATCAGCACGGTACGCGCCGAGCCAATCAGGCGCAGTGCAGCCGATTGCCAGAAGATCGGCAGCACCGTGGAGAAAATTGCCATCGCCGCGCTGTAGGCATACACCGCCATCGGTTGCTGCAGTGCGGCAAGCGGCTGAGTGGCGAGGAAGTGAATCTGCGTGGCAAAAGTGGAAACGATTATTGCCAGGGCAGCAAAGCGAATGGTGCCCAGCCGGTGAATCGCCACCTCGGCCCCGGAGCTGTACAAGGCGTAGCACAGCGCAGAACCGAAAACGAAGGCAGCGCCGATCAGCACGGTATGCAGATCCTCCGCCACCTGTAGATCGTGGGCGAACGCCAGGCCGATACCGGCGTAGGTCAGCAGCAGCGCTGCAACCTGGCGCTTCTCCAGCCGCTTACCCATAAACAACACGCCGATCAGCACGGTCATGGTCGGGTAGATAAACAGAATCAAGCGTTCCAGCGCCGCCGAGATGTACTGCAGGCCAATAAAGTCGAGGATGCTGGCGCCGTAGTAACCCAGCAGGCCCAGGGCGATCAGCATGCCCCAGTCTCTGCGAGTCAGCGGCGGCGCAGCGCGGCATAACCACAGCGTGGCCCACAGCGCGATAGGCAGGGCAAAGCTCATGCGCAGCGCCAGCAGAGTGACCGCGTCTACCGGCGCAGCGGCGTAGGCCAGCTTGACGAAAATCGCCTTGAACGAGAAACCAAAGGCGGCGAGCACCGCCAGTGCGATGCCTAACCGTTCGGCTGACCAGGTTTTCCATGGCATGCTGAGTAACGTCCTAAAGAGTTGTGCTGAGCCGAATGATGCTGGGTATAGAATCCCTATGGAATTGGCTTTTTCATAAGTAATCGTTCGGGTTTAACTAACGCTATGCACTATGACCTGATAGATCTGCGCCTGTTTGTCGCCATCGCCGAAGCGAAAAACCTCACCCGAGGGGCCGAGCGCGTGCATCTGGCGGCCTCATCGGCCAGTCACCGCATGCGCCTGTTGGAAGCGTCGATTGGCACGCCGCTATTGCTGCGTGAGCCGCGCGGCGTCAGCCTGACCCGCGCCGGCGAGGCGCTGCTGCGCCATGCGCGTCAGGTGTTTGCCCAGCTCGAACAGATGCACGCCGACCTTACTCCCTACGCCAAAGGCGTGCGTGGCCATGTCAGCCTGTGGGCCAATACTCACGCCACCCATACCTTTCTGCCCGACAGCCTTTCGAGCTTTTTGCAGCGTCATCCGCAAGTCAGTATTTCGCTGGAGGAGCACACCAGCCCGCAGGTGCTGATGGCGGTGGCGCGCGGCGAGGTGGAAGTCGGCGTGGTGGCGGGGGCGATTGCGGACGCGGAGGTTGAGCTGATCCCATACCGGGCCGACCGGCTGGTGCTGATTGCACCGGTCGATCATCCACTGGCTGCGCAGGCCAGCAGTCTGTTTGCCCAGGTGCTGGATTACCCCTTTGTCATGCTGCATTCAGGCTCGGCGATTCACACCTTTACGATGAATGCGGCCGCCGCGTTGGGGCGACACCTGGAGGTGCGGATTCAGGTGCGCAGCTTTGAGGCGGTGTGCCGCATGGTCAGTGCTGGGGTTGGTATCGGCTTGGTGCCGCGCAGTGCGGTAACCGCTGGGGCGCAGCTGGCGGTGATTGAGCTGGAGGAACCCTGGGCGCAGCGTGATTTGAAGGTCTGTGTGCGCAAGCGCGAGCTGTTGTCGGGGTTTGCCGCGGCACTGGTCGACTGCCTCACCGCTCCGGAGTAACGCGCCTGCAAAAGAACAACGGGCCCTGCTGGGCCCGTTGGTTTTACTTGGAGAGAAACTTCATCCCGTCTTCCAGACCCTGCAGGGTCAGCGGGTACATCTGGCCTTCCAACAGCTCGCGCATGATGTTGGTCGAGGCGGTGTAGCCCCAGGTGTCCTTAGGGTAGGGGTTGATCCAGATAAGCTTTTTGTATTTCTCCATAAAGCGCTTGATCCAGAGGTAACCCGGCTCCTCGTTCCAGTGCTCGACGCTGCCGCCGGCCTGGGTGATCTCGTAAGGGGCCATGGCCGCGTCGCCGACAAACACCACCTTGTAGTCCGCGCCGTACTTGTGCAGCAGGTCCTGGGTGGAGAAGCGCTCGGAGGTGCGGCGCAGGTTGTTCTTCCACACCGACTCGTACACGCAGTTATGGAAGTAGAAGTACTCCATATGCTTGAACTCGGTCTTGCAGGCGGAAAACAGCTCCTCGCAGACCTTGACGTGGGCGTCCATCGAGCCGCCGATATCGAACAGGATCAGCAGCTTGACCGCGTTGCGCCGTTCCGGGCGCATCTGGATATTCAGCAGGCCGCCGTCTTTTGCGGTGTGGTCGATGGTGCCGTCCAGGTCCAGTTCGTCCTGCGCACCCTGGCGAGCGAACTTGCGCAGGCGGCGCAGGGCCACCTTGATATTGCGCGTACCCAGCTCGACCTGATCGTCGAGGTTCTTGTACTCGCGCTGGTCCCAGACCTTGACCGCCTTGCCCTGGCGCTTGCCCGCGTCGCCCACACGAATGCCTTCCGGATTGAAGCCGCCGGAGCCGAACGGGCTGGTGCCGCCGGTGCCGATCCACTTGTTGCCGCCCTCGTGGCGTTCCTTCTGCTCTTCGAGGCGCTTCTTGAACTCCTCGATCAGCTTGTCCAGGCCGCCGAGGGATTCGATCTTGGCGCGTTCTTCATCGGTCAGCGAACGCTCGAATTCCTTGCGCAGCCACTCATCGGGGATCAGTGCCTCGATATGCTGGTTAAGGTTTTCCAGGCCCTTGAAGTAGGCGCCGAACGCGCGGTCGAACTTGTCGAAATGCCGTTCGTCCTTGACCAGGATGGTGCGCGAGAGGAAATAGAACTCGTCCATATCGGCGAACACCACGTTGTGTTTCAACGCGTTGATCAGGTCGAGCAGCTCACGCACCGACACCGGCACCTTGGCGGCGCGCATTTCATTAAACAGGTTGAGCAGCATGGCTGCGTCCTCACAGGATATTGCGAACAGTCCCCTCTCCCTTGAGGGAGAGGGTTAAGGTGAGGGTGTACAGGCGACACCGACCTGGCCGGGTGCTCACCATCAGACGGCCCCCCTCACCCCAGCCCTCTCCCCGGGGGGAGAGGGGGCTTAAAACTCAACGACTGGCGCGGCGGCTCATAAACGCCAGGCGCTCGAGCAGTTGCACGTCCTGCTCGTTTTTCACCAGGGCGCCGGCCAGCGGCGGGATGGCCTTGGTCGGATCGCGCTCGCGCAGCACCGCTTCGCCGATATTGTCGGCCATCAGCAGCTTCAGCCAATCGACTAGTTCGCTAGTGGAAGGCTTCTTCTTCAGGCCCGGCACCTTGCGCACGTCGAAGAACACATCCAGTGCTTCGGCCACCAGGTCCTTCTTGATGTTGGGGTAGTGCACATCGACGATCTTCTGCAGGGTCACGCGGTCCGGGAAGGCGATGTAGTGGAAGAAGCAGCGGCGCAGGAAGGCGTCCGGCAGTTCCTTCTCGTTGTTCGAGGTGATGATGATGATCGGGCGCTTTTTCGCCTTGATCGTCTCGTCGGTCTCGTAAACGTAGAACTCCATCTTGTCGAGTTCTTGCAGCAGGTCGTTGGGGAACTCAATGTCGGCCTTGTCGATCTCGTCGATCAACAGGATCACCCGCTCATCGCTCTCGAAGGCTTCCCACAGCTTGCCTTTCTTGATGTAGTTGCGAACGTCGTGAACCTTGTCGGAATCCAGCTGCGAATCGCGCAGGCGGCTGACCGCGTCGTACTCGTACAGGCCCTGATGGGCCTTGGTGGTGGATTTGATGTGCCAGGTGATCAGGCGTGCGCCAAAGGACTCGGCCAGCTGCTCGGCGAGCATGGTTTTACCCGTGCCCGGTTCGCCCTTGACCAGCAGCGGACGCTCCAGGGTAATCGCGGCGTTGACCGCCAACTTGAGGTCGTCGGTGGCGACGTACGACTGGGTGCCTTCGAACTTCATCGGTAAATCCTCGAACGGTAACGTGCAGGGTAATACCCGCGGGTTCAGTATTTCAAAAGGCGACTATACCGCGCAGTTCCGACGACTGTGAACGCAGACGCGCCATTCAGTCACTGAATGGCGGGTCACGTTTTGCACGTCACCGGAGCCAACCGGTACTTCTCTCCGCTCTGCGCCCCACTGGACGGCAGGGCCTGCGCGTCATAGGCTTCAGAGATTGTGAAAATATCGAGCGCAACGCCGCAGCCAACGTTTTTGGCGATCCGTAGGGTGTCACTCGCCGCAGGCAGTGCACCGTGGTTCAGTGGCGCGGCAGAAAGCTGGCGGGTTGTCGCTGCACGCCGAACGGATCGCCGCCCGAACCGCCCGACGCCCCGAACGGACTACCGATGTTTGAAGCAATCGCAGTAAGTGAATGTTTTTTCACAAGCTCTCAGCCCTTCTCCCGGCCGCAGAACACAAGGACACCGCCATGAGCCGCATCTTCGCAGACAACGCACAAACCATCGGTAACACCCCACTGGTCAAGATCAACCGCCTCGGCCCGGCGGGCGTCACCATCCTGGCCAAGATCGAAGGGCGTAATCCAGCCTATTCGGTGAAGTGCCGGATCGGCGCCAGCATGGTCTGGGACGCGGAGGAGCGTGGCCTGCTCAAACCCGGCATGACCATCGTTGAACCAACATCGGGCAATACCGGCATCGGCCTGGCCTTCGTCGCGGCGGCGCGCGGCTACCAGTTGCTGCTGACCATGCCCGCCTCGATGAGCCTGGAGCGGCGCAAGGTGCTCAAGGCCCTGGGTGCCGAACTGGTGCTGACCGAACCGGCCAAGGGCATGAAGGGCGCCATCGAGCGCGCCACGGAAATCGCCGCCGCCAACCCCGCCAAGTACTTCATGCCGCAACAGTTCAACAACCCGGCCAACCCGGCGATCCACGAAACCACCACCGGCCCGGAAATCTGGAACGACACCGATGGCGCGGTCGATGTGCTGGTCTCGGGCGTCGGCACCGGCGGCACCATCACCGGCGTGTCGCGCTACATCAAGCTAGCCCGGGGCAAGGCGATTCTCTCGGTGGCGGTCGAACCGACCAACTCGCCAGTGATCAGCCAGACCATCGCCGGCGAAGAACTCAAGCCCAGCCCGCACAAGATCCAGGGCATCGGCGCCGGCTTCGTCCCGGACAACCTCGACCTGACCATGGTCGATCGCGTCGAACTGGTCAGCGACGAAGACTCCAAGGCCGTGGCGCTGCGGCTGATGCGCGAAGAAGGCATCCTCTGCGGCATCTCCTGCGGCGCCGCCATGGCTGCGGCCCTGCGTATCGCCGCCGAACCGGCCATGCAAGGCAAAACCATCGTGGTCATCCTGCCCGACTCCGGCGAACGCTACCTGAGCAGCATGCTGTTCAGCGACATGTTCAGCGAACAGGAACTGGTGCAGTAAACACCCGTCGGACCGTAGCCCGGATAAGCGCCAGCGCAATCCGGCAGACCGCTCCCCGGATTGCGCCAAGGCTTATCCGGGCTACGAATCTACGAACCTGTCGGCCAGCACCGACCGTAGCCCGAATAAGCGCCAGCGCAATACGGGAAGGCGATGGTGCGGGTCGTGGACTTGCCGAATGTGCCGCCGATCGCGGTGATGGGTATCGCTGCGCTCAGCCTGCGGGCCCGACGGATCGCCGCCCGCACCATCCTGCGGGCGGCGATGTGGGGCTCTTGTAGGATGGCGTTGAGCGCAGCGATACCCATCGATAGTCATACGCATCGCCGGTCATTCAATGGAGCAGCCTAAATAGCGGTTGGGGTAAATGCGTTCCTCCCCAGTTTTTTGCCTGCGTGAAATTTCCGTTGACCGTATCGGTCTTGTGTGTATTGTGTGTATAGATTATTAGCTCACGGCTTACGCTCGCGTGCAGGGTATGCACCATGGACAAGCGGCAGGGAGGCGGGATGCGCAGTCGGGAGGTGATTGAGTTAATCGAGGCGGTAGGGTGGTATGAGGTGGCAGTGAAGGGAAGCCATCACCAATTCAAGCACCCGACCAAGGCGGGGAGGGTGACGGTTCCGCATCCCAAGTCAGAAATACCCAAGGGAACATTGCACAGCATACTGAAGACCGCCGGCCTCAAGTGAGGCCAGCACGAAACAGCGAACCGACCACGAGCGGTTCAACTTTTCGGAGAGAGCACCAATGAAATTTCCAGTCGTACTGCACAAAGATACCGATTCGGATTTCGGGGTGACCGTGCCCGATGTACCGGGCTGCTTTTCGGCCGGCGCCACCGTTTCGCAAGCACTGGAAAACACAGAAGAAGCCCTGGCGCTGCATTTTGAAGGGTTGGTGGCGGACGGTGCGGAACTTCCCCAGGCACAAGAAATAGACGTTCATCTGGTTAATCCCGACTATGCCGGCGGTCTGTGGGCGGTGGTCGATTTCGACGTGACGCCATACCTGGGCAAGTCCGTGAGGTTCAATGCCTCCTTGCCGGAAAACCTGCTGCATCGTATCGATGAGCGGGTGCAGAAGGATCGCCGTTACGCCTCGCGTTCGGGATTTCTGGCCACTGCTGCGTTGCGAGAGTTGGGCTCCTGAAACAGGGCGGTTCCATCGAGGCAACAGCAAAGCATCACAGCCAAAGCGGATCGCCGCCCGGCCACTCCCACCAAGAGCGATTGGCTTGACGGCCAAATCGGATCCGCCTGGCCCCTCTATATAGTTTTTCGGGCTGTTCAAATGCTGGGTGGCGTGCTAAAAACACTCTATCGAGTGATCTAGCCGCTTGAAAAAGAAGGGAAAAACATGACCAAGTCGGAGTTGATCGAAAGGATCGTCACCCACCAAGGGCAGCTCTCAAACAAAGATGTCGAGCTGGCCATCAAAACCATGCTGGAACCGATGTCCCAGGCTTTGGCTCCGGGTGACCGTATTGAAATCCGCGGCTTCGGCAGTGTTTCTCTGCACTACCGCGCGCCGCGAGTCGGACGTAATCCGAAAACGGGCGATTCGGTTCGCCTCGATGGCAAATTCGTACCGCACTTCAAACCGGGCAAAGAGCTGCGCGATCGGGTCAACGAAGACGAGTAGGGCTGTGCCTGTTTTGCCCTGGAGCATTTCTTCGTGTCAGCGGTTGTGAAAAAGCGCAGCAGCGTCCCGCTCGAAGCGCAACGACAACCCGCCAGCTTTTGCGCCGCGCCGCCGAACCAATGGTGCACTGCCTTCGGCGAGTGACACCCTACGGATTGCGGGTTACTCCAGATCCGGCGAATTGCTCCAGGCCGTAGGGCGGCCTCGGAGCGCAGCGACAGCCCGCCAGCTTTTGTGCCGCGGCGATGAACCAATGGTGCACTGCCTTCGGCGAGTGACACCCTACGGATTGCGGATTGATGTCCCTCTCTTCACTCGTACGAGTGGCCCTCGGCAACCTTCTATTAGCCTGTTTTTCAGATCCGTGCGCAGTTCAGTCACGAATTAATTGTTTTTTTGCACTGCTTTATGCAAATTTTAGGGTGCGCTGAACTTTGTTTGGAAAAGGCTGCCATATTTCTTCTTGATGTATGTGGATATCTATTCTGTTGGCCGGCTAATGGCGTCAGCAGGCTGCTTAGGGACGAGCTATAGAAAACTGTTTGCTTCGGAGCCTCCCTAAATATGCAAGACCAATCCCCACGATCCTTCCACGATGACGAGATCGACTTGGTCGAACTGTTTCAATCCCTGTTCAAGCAAAAGTATCTGATCCTGGCTGTCGCCGCTCTGGTGACTCTTATGGCGGCTGCCTATGCGTTTCTGGCCACGCCGCACTACCAGGTACAGAGCGTATTGCGTCCGGTTGATCACGGCAGTCTCGACGAACTGAATGGTACCGGCGTCTACGAGCTGACCCCGAGCGAGGCGCTAAAGCGCATAGGTGCAGGGCTTTCCTCCTATGAAAATCGCCTGGCGTTCTTTCGTGATCATCAGGCGCTTTTCGGCGGTCTGATCGAGCCGGGCCGTTCGCTGGAACAGACGTTTGAAGCGTTCAATCGAACGTCCTTCACCATGCTCCAAGTCGACCCTAAAAAAGCCGGCCAGAGCGAGTTTGTCGGCCTGTCGCTGACCTACCCGCGGGGCGTGGAGGGGGTGGATGTGGTCAATGGCCTTGTCACCTTTGTGCTGGAGACCGAGCGGGCGCGAATAGATTCGGATTTGAAGGTGCTGATTGCCAATCGCTTGCTTAACATCGAGCAGAAGATTAACGCGGCACGGGCCAACTATGCCGCGAGCAAAGAGGCACAGATCGCCGCTCTGCTCGAGCAGGACACCTTGACCCGGGCCCAGTTGCAGGATGAACTCAAAGCCTTGCGCGCCGAGTTGAAAACCCGGCGGCAGTCGCGCATCGCGGTTTTGGACGAGGCCATTCAGATTGCCGAATCGCTGGGTATTCAGAATCCCACCACCCCCTCATCCATGTCCGACACGCTGCGCCAGGGGCAGGTGGTGCGCACCGAAGTGAGCAGCCGGGAAATTCCGCTTTATTTCATGGGCAGCGCAGCCTTGAAGGCCGAGCGCGAGGCATTGAACGCACGCCGCTCGGACGACTTTATCGAACCGCGAATTGCCGAGATCGAGAAGGAACTGACGCTGCTGAACCACAACCGCCAGGTAGAAATCCTCGAAAAGCGTCAGAACGAAGACCTCTACCTCAAGGATCTGGCGGAGTGGCGCCAGGAGGCGGCGCAACTCAAGGGGATCAAGTTTGACACCAGCGCATTACAGCTGATGCGGCTGGATCAGCAAGCGCTCAAACCGCTCGCGCCAGTCAAGCCGAAGAAAGCCCTGATCATCGCCTTGGGTGGGGTGGCGGGGCTGATGCTCGGTGTTTTCGCAGCCTTGCTGCGCAATTTGCTGCGCCCTAAAAGGCAAATGGCGTGAGCGAGGTTGGCTAGATCAACTCCTCGGATCACGCCGGAACTCATCCAGGCTGCTGTCACGCAACAAACCCCGGTATCCAATGCGCGACCTACCCAAGCAGCATCACTCCGACTCAGCTTCTTAGCCTGAATAGGCATGGGTGGGCTACAGTGCGTCAAGCACAAAACCGTTTGATTGTGCCCACGCTCCGTGTGGGCTGCAGAACGAACGCTTGGCGTCCATAGGCGATGAGGGGCAGGGTGCCCAAGCGGTTCTCGTAAGTGGCGTGGTAGCGCGTGAACAATTATTCGCACAGCCCCCTGCGCTTTGACTGACCCTTGCGGCCCACGACTCATGCGGGCTGTGACAGGTGTCACAAGGTTCCCGTCTATCCGTCCGTGGCGACAAAATCGCTGTCAAGACTTGTAATGTCATACGCTACTGGCACAATGCCGCGCAATTACTGCTGGCAGGATTGGCGCAAACCCTGATGCCCCAATCAATGGCTGAGTCGGACAACCACCACAAGGATAGTTGTCTACCTGTTGGCGCATTTGTGATGCCCTTTTAGAAGATGGATCTTGATCGTGAATGCAATTTCTTCCGCGATGCCGCAGAACTCCAGTGATGAAATCGACCTGGCCGCGCTGTTCCGCGCGCTCTGGGAACAGAAGCTACTGATAGTCTCTGTCACGCTGTTGGTTGGCCTGCTGGCGGCGGCATATGCTTTTCTGGCGACGCCTGAATACCAGGTGCAAAGCGTGCTACGTCCGGCGGTAATCAAAGACCTCGATGCGCTTAACCGCACGGGTGTTTACGAGCTCGCCCCGGGCCAAGCCCTGCAGCGTGTCGGCGCCACCTTGGAGTCTTACGACAGTCGCCTGGAGTTCTTTCGCACCAACCAGGGCTTGTTCGAAAGCCTGCGCCAGCCGAATCGCAGCCTCGAGCAAACCTTCGAAAGCTTCAACCAGCAAGCCTTCAAGATGCTCCTGCCCGATCCGAAGAAGACCGATAATCTGAGTGCTTATATCGGCATCCAGTTGACTTATCCCGAGGACGTCAACGGCGTCGCCCTGGTCAATGGCTTGGTCGAGCACAGCGTTCAGTTAGAACGCGAGCGCATCGCCGCCGACCTGGCCGTGGTCATTCAAAACCGCCTGAACCAACTCGAGCTGCAGATGGCCGCCGCGCGCGCCAGTTATGAAGCGACCAAAGAATCGAGGATCGCCAAGCTGCTCGAGGCCGACAACCTCAAGCGCGCAGAGCTGCAAGACGAACTCAAGGCCCTGCGCCAGCAGCTCAAGACCCGTCGCGACAACCGTGTTGCCCAGTTGGATGAGTCCATCCGCATCGCCAAGACCCTTGGCATCGTCAAACCGACCACCCCCTCGGCTCTGGGCGAGGGCGAGCGGGTTTCGCAGGGCAGCGTGATCCGCACCGAGGTCAACAGCCAGCAGATACCGCTCTATTTCATGGGCAGCGAAGCGCTCGAGGCCGAACGCAATGCCTTGCTGCAACGCCGTTCCGACGATTTCACCGAGCCGCGTGTTGCGCAGATCGCCAAGGAGCTGCAATTGCTGGCGAACAATCGGCAGATTGAAGTGCTCAATAAGCGTGAAAACGAAGACCTGTTTCTCAAGAAACTGGCCAGCTGGCGTGAAGAGGCCGCACGCTTGCGCAACCTCAACGTCGATGTTTCAACCCTCAAGCTGGCCATGATCGACCAGTTGGCGATGCAGCCGATCAAGCCGATCAAGCCGAAGAAGGCCCTGATTCTGGCCCTGGGCCTAGTGCTCGGCGGCATGCTCGGCCTGTTCATCGCCCTGCTGCGCAATATGCTGCGGCGTAAGCCTGAAACTTTTGCCCAGACGCACGCAGCTCGAGAGCCTGCATACAGCCTGTAGGAGGATCAGCCCCGTCCGCCGCATTGTCGCGCTGCAAACTGGGGGGTAACGTGTCTGTCGGCTTGTGGATACCTGTGGGAGGGGCCGTGCGGCGCTCCGCTTTAGCCGCGAAGCTCTTGAGGCGCTTTGATCGTTCCCACGTCGAACCGTCCGCGTGAGCATGCGTCCGGGCCAAGCATCAAATAGTCTATATGTCGGCTTGGTCAGGCTTATTTCACCTCCTGCCGGCCTGTAATGAACGTAAACTGAAGCGAACAGGCTGAGAATAAAGGCGCAGCATGAGCAACGAAGACATCCGCTGGCTACAGCGCTTGCAAAATTTCAGCAAGGCGCAGGCTCAACTCGATGAGGCCATGGTACTGATGCAGGCGCGTAGCCTGTCGAAACTGGAAAAGCAGGGCGTTATCCAGGCCTTCGAGTACACCTACGAGCTTGGCTGGAACAGTCTCAAGGATTATCTGGTCTGGCAAGGTATCCCAGGCATCGTTGGCTCCAGGGATGCAATCCGCGAAGGGTTCAGCAAAGGCCTGCTGGCCGATGGGCAGGGTTGGATGGACATGCTGGTAGATCGTAATCGCACATCGCATACCTATAACGAAGAAACGGCCGAGGCAATATTGCAAAATATCCAGCAGCACCATCATCCATTGTTGAAGGCGCTGGAGCAGACGCTACTCGAACGTGCGGCAAAAGAATCATGAGCGAGTTGCAGGGCAGCGGCCTGCCGGCTGCAAGTATTAAAGCGATTCAGCAGGTGTTTCATCGTTGCCCCGGTATTCGGCAAGCGATCCTCTACGGCTCGCGAGCCAAAGGTAACTTCCGCCCGGGTTCGGATATCGACCTCACACTCAAGGGTGATATGACCTACAAGGAACTGCTGCGAATCGAAACAGAACTGGATGACTTATTGCTGCCCTACAAAATCGATCTTTCCCTGTACGAGTCGCTGGATAATCCTGCGCTGATCGAACACATCGACCGGGCGGGCATACCCTTCTACACGGCAAGCGATAGCTGAAGCATCCTCTGCCAAGCATGCAGAAACGCGCGTAGGAGCGGCCGTAGGAGCGGCTTCAGCCGCGAAGCTCTTGATACATATACACGTACACGCACACACAAGCGGCCCCTCGGCCGCAGCAATGGACCGCAGCCGGCAAGGCAGCACTCGCCGGCCATCGTTAATGGACTAACAGGGATCGACACATGGCCTACCCCGACATCCTCCACCACGGCGCCAAAGACGGCGTCACCGGCTCCTGCCATCAACTGCTGATGGACGCCGAGCACAGCCTGTTGATCGACTGCGGCCTGTTCCAGGGCGCGGAGACCTCGGCCGGAGGCAAATCCTCTGCCGACCGTATGGCCATCGAGTTCCCCCTGGACACGATCAAGGCCCTGGTCGCCACCCACGTGCATATCGATCACGTCGGGCGCATCCCCTATCTGCTGGCCGCCGGTTTCAAAGGGCCGATTCTCTGCAGCGAGCCTTCGGCCAAGCTGCTGCCCATCGTCCTGGAAGACGCCTTCAAGCTCGGCTTCAGTCGCGATCAGAAGCAGGTCGAACGCTACATCAAGCTGATCGAGCAGCGCATCATCGCCTTGCCCTACAAGACCTGGTTCAGCCTGCACGAAAGCCCGAGCCTTAGCTGCCGCATCCGCCTGCAGCGCGCCGGGCACATCCTCGGCTCGGCCTATGTGGAGATCGACCTGCACTACCCCGAGACCGGCGAGAAGAAACGCATCGTCTTCTCCGGCGACCTGGGCGCGCCGCATGCGCCGCTGTTGCCAGCACCCAAGCCGCCGTATCGCGCCGACATCCTGGTGATCGAGAGCACCTACGGCGACCGCCTTCACGAAGACCGCCGCACCCGCCGCCAGCGTCTGGAAAGCGTCATCGAACAAGCCCTGGCCTACAACGGCACCGTGCTGATCCCGGCCTTCAGCATCGGCCGCACCGTGGAACTGCTCTACGAGCTGGAAGACATCATCCACAGCAAAAAACTCGATGTCTCGCGCTCAGTAGAAAACGTCAGCAGGAATCCAGAAGTGAACGCTGC
>NZ_JAUYGD010000038.1 GCF_030690725.1 Pseudomonas sp.
CTGGCCAAGTCCGATCGTCCGGAACTGACCGCTGCCAAAATCGTCGTTTCCGGCGGCCGCGGCATGCAGAACGGTGACAACTTCAAGCACCTGTACGCTCTGGCCGACAAGCTGGGCGCGGCTGTAGGTGCCTCGCGCGCCGCAGTCGACGCAGGCTTCGTACCGAACGATATGCAGGTCGGTCAGACCGGCAAGATTGTTGCGCCACAGCTGTACATCGCCGTCGGTATCTCCGGCGCGATCCAGCACTTGGCCGGCATGAAAGACTCCAAGGTGATCGTTGCGATCAACAAGGACGAAGAAGCGCCGATCTTCCAGGTAGCCGATTACGGTCTGGTAGCTGATCTGTTCGAAGCAGTACCTGAGCTGGAGAAACTGGTTTAAGCCGGTTTTCCTAGTGCATAAAAAACCCGCTCACTGAGCGGGTTTTTTATTGCCTACATTTTTGCGCTAATCCGGCAATGCTTGGAGAAAGGTCCGGTAGTGCTGCGCGGTCAGCTCCGCCCGTTCAATCATCGGTGCATGGCCGGTATCCGCCAGGATAGCCACGCTGGGTTTGCGCAGCAGCGGTTGCATGACCTCGACACTGGAAACGTGCAAGGCCCGATCTTCTGCGCCCCAGATGATCAGTGTCGGCGCCTGGATCTTCGGCAGCTCCGGTTCCAGCGGGATATAGCGTTCGATCAGGTGGGCGAATACCTGGTCATAGTGGGCGCTGTTGGCGATGGCCTGCTCGGCGAAATAGCCCTTGAGCGATTCCGTCAGGTAAGGCGGCTGCACGAAGATAAAGTCGAGCAGGCGCTGAAAATCCTCGGGGCTCTTCACCACCAGCGGATTGGGCTCGCCGCGCTGCAGCCGTTGCATCAGCTCGCTAGGCTGCGGCGATGTGATGCCGGCATTGTCGAGTAGCGCCAGAGAGCGGGTTCTGTGCGGATAGCGCGCGGCATACAGCGCACTGATATGCCCTCCCATGGAGTTGCCGATCAGGTGCGACTGCTCGATTCCCAGTGCATCGATCACGCTGGCCAGGCGCTCGGTCTGGGTGCCTACATCGTAACTGCCGGCCGGTTTGTCGCTGGCGCCAAAGCCCGGCAGGTCGAGGGCAATAACCCGATAATCCTGGCTGAGGTGGCGAGCGAAACGCAGCCAGTTGTCCTTGTTGGCGGCAAAGCCGTGCACCATCAAGATGGTTTGTGCGCTGCTTGGGCCGCCCTCGTAGTAATGAATGCTAAGATCGCCCACGCTGATCTGTTTGAGACTCAGCCCGGCGCGCTGTCGCTCTACCAACTGTATGCTCGTCAACAGAGCCGCGGGCGACAGGTAGAGCAGGGCAGCGGTGCCAGCGAGCAGTAGCATCAATGCTGCGATCAGTTTTTTCATGGTTAGTCTTTATCGCGAATTCGTATGGATGCGTATTAAGCTAGCATGATCCAGAAGTCTCCCGATGTGTGGCCGCAGACGCCCATCCAAGGTTAAGTCGAGAAGTCGCCAATGCTTGAGCGTGGTTTTTATAGGTCGTTTCTCCTGCTGTTCGCAGCGCTGCTGATGCCGGCGTTTGCCGTTGCCGCAGGCAAGTGCGAGCGCCTGGTGGCGACTGGTAATCCGGAGTACCCGCCATACCTCTGGCGCGACCCGCAGAATCCTCAGCAATTGATCGGTGCCAATGCCGACCTGCTGCAGCACCTGGCCAAAGAGCTGGGTGTGGTGGTGGACATTATCTATACCGGGCCCTGGTCGCGGGCGCAGGATGAAGTGCGCACCGGCCGCGTTGACCTGATAGCCGGTGCCTTCCTGACCCTGCCGCGCCTGGAAGTCATGGATTACGTGCATCCGGCGTTTTTCTACACCCCAAGTGTGGTCTGGGTGCATCGCGGTGCCGAGTTCCCCTATGCCGGCTGGGATGACTTGCGCAATCGCACTGGCGATACCTTGGTTAACAACAGTTTTGGCCAGACATTTGATGCCTACGCCAAGAGCAACCTGACTCTGGAAGGCGTTGCCAGCCTGACTCAGGCGTTCCAGAAGCTCTTGCTGGGGCGTACCGACTACGTGCTTTACGAGCGTTATCCGGGACAGGCTCTGGCCGATAGCCTGGGTATGCAGGACGACCTGCTGGTGCTAGATCCACCGATCTCCAGCGAAGGCCTGTACCTGACGTTGTCGCATAACTCGGCCTGCAACGATGCGTGGCTGCGCGGCATGCTGGCGAAGAAAATGAACGAGGCAGTCGCCAGCGGTTTGCCGGACGTCTTGCTGCAGCGCAATCTGCAGCGCTGGAAAGATCAACAGCTCACACCCACCGGTGATGCTGAACAGTAGGGAAATTCTGTGATTTATCGACGTGTCTGTGCGGCCTTGCTGCCGCTCATGCTCAGCGCCTGTGCATCCGACCCCGCGCCCAATGAGCAGCTGCGCTTGACCGAACAGGCGCTCAGCCAGGCCAAGGCGCTGGGTATTTCTGCTGAGCAATCGGCCTCGCTGCGCCTGGCTGAGGAAAAATTCGCTTTAGCGCAAACGGCCATGCAGGACGAGGATTACAAACAGGCGCGGGTGTATGCCGAGCAGGCTGAGCTGGATGCGCGGCTGGCCGAAGCTGAGCACCTGACCGAGAAAAGCCAGCAGCAACTGGCCGAGCTGAGCAACGCCATCAATCGCTTGCGCAAACAGCTGGGGGGCTTGCAATGAAGCATGCTCAACAAAGCCTGTTGGCGATTTTCGCGGCTGTATTGTTGACCGGCTGCGCCTCATCGCACAGCTCCAGCGACCAGGCTCTGCAGGGCGCACACGCGGCTTTCCAGCAGGTCAAGGAAGATGCTGACGTGCTGCGTAGCGCACCCAAGGACCTGATTCGCGCTGGCGAGTCGCTGGCCAAGGCTGATCGCTTGTCGAGCTACTGGGGCAGCGCCGCTGATGTCAGCCACTATGCCTATCTCAGCCAGCAGTACAGTGCGATTGCTGGGCAGAAGAGCACGCTCAATCTGAATCAGGAGCGCGCGGTCAAACTGGAACTGGAGCGCCAGCGCCTGCAGTTGGCCCTGCGTGAGGCCAAGCTGCTCAGTGTGCAGGATCAGAGCAACTGGCTCGAAGAGCAGATGGTCAGCCTGGCCACCAGCCAGAGTGAGCGCGGCCTGGTGATGACCTTGGGCGATGTGCTATTCGATGCCGGCCACAGCGACCTCAAGGCTTCAGCCAACCGCACGGTGCTGAAGCTGGTGCAGTTCCTTCAGCTCAACCCCCGACGCATCGTGCGCATCGAGGGTTATACCGATAGCCGTGGTGATGCCCAGGAAAACCTCGAACTGTCCCGCGCCCGTGCCCAGGCGGTTGCCGATGTACTGGTCGATCTGGGCATCGATGGCAAACGCATCGAAGTGCAGGGCCATGGCGAGAGCTTCCCGGTAACCGAAAATGCCTCGGCCAAAGGCCGGGCGCAGAATCGTCGGGTAGAGATCGTGTTCTCCGATGAGCAAGGCAATCTCGGCTCGTCTCGTTAAGCCTTCTGTCGTTAAAAAGCCTCGGTTAGCCGGGGCTTTTTATTGTCTGTCATTCAGAGCGGCGCAGCCTGCGGGTAGTCGCTAGGCATCGCCGCACAGTCCATACACCTGTTAATTGAACCGCTACAGTCCTGGCGGGTTGGCACTGTATCGCCCACAATTCAGTGAGCTGTACCGGTGCAATTGTAAAAGCCCGGTTTACTGTTACGGTTCAGTCAAGCAGGAACGCGGTCATGACCAATCTGTTGCTTTATCAGCGTATTGCCCAGCAACTGGCGGAAGACATCCGCCGCGGCGTTTACCAGCCCGGTGAGCGTGTACCTTCGGTGCGCAAGATGAGTGCGCAGCTGAGCGTCAGCCACGCGACTGTGTTGCAGGCCTATGCCAATCTAGAAGATCAGGGCCTGATTCGCGCCCGCCCGCAGTCTGGCTTCTACGTGCACCAGACCCCGGCTCTGACTGCGCCAACCCCGGATATCGCCCGCGTAGAGCGCCCTGGTCTGGTGACGCGCAGCAGCATCATCAATCAGGTGCTCACCGAGTCGCGCCGCGAGGGCGTGTTCCCCTTAGGTGCGGCAGTGCCCCATGTGGATTACCTGCCTGTGCGCGCGTTGCACCAGCAACTGGCCAAGGTCACCCGTTTTCACAGTGCGCGGGCCTTCAGTTATATGTTCAGCCCGGGCTTTGAGCCGCTACGGCGCCAAGTGGCGATACGCATGCGCGACGCTGGCGTGGTGGTCGACCCGACTGAGGTGGTGATCACCCACGGCTGCGTGGATGCCCTGCAGATGAGCCTGCGCGTGCTGACCAAGCCGGGTGATCTGATCGCCGCCGAGTCGCCGACCTATTACGGTCTGCTGCAACTGGCTGACCTGCTCGGTCTGAAAGTTATCGAGATTCCCAGCGACCCGACCACCGGCATCAGCCTGGAAGCCCTGCAGCTGGCGGCCAACCAATGGCCGATCAAGGCGCTGGTGCTGACCGCGCGGCTGAGCAACCCGCTGGGCGGCACCATTCCCGAAGAGCGTCAGCGCCAGTTGCTGCGTCTGGCCGGTGATTACGATATCCAGATTATCGAAGACGATATCTACGGCGAACTGATGTTCGAGCAAGGGCCGACTAAAGCGCTCAAATCCCATGATCGTGAAGGGCGGGTGGTGTATTGCTCGAGCTTCTCCAAGACCCTGTCGCCAGGAGTGCGTATCGGCTGGATTGTCGCCGGCAAGTATCAGGATGAAATTCAGCGTCTGCAGACCTTCAGCACCCACTCGGCGTGCAGCGTGACGCAGATGGCGGTAGCGGCCTATCTGGAGAACGGCGGTTACGACCGCCACCTGCGCTTTATCCGCCAGGAGTACCGCAAGAACCTCAGCGCCTTCCAGCTGGCGGTGCAGCAGTACTTCCCCGAGGGCACGCAGATGAGTCGGCCCAAGGGCGGCTTTATTCTCTGGGTCAGTCTGCCAGCGCGGGTCAACACCAAGGACCTGCACGTACGCGCTCTGCAGCAGGGCATCAGCATTGCGCCGGGGCTGATCTTCAGTAATACCGAGCAGTTCAACCACTGCATTCGGCTGAACTGTGGCATCCCGTGGAACCGCGAAGCTGAGCGCGCCTTGATGACTTTGGGCATGCTGGCCGGGCAGCTGTGTCAGGAAGGCGTTGCGAGTTTTTAACAGCGCTTTAACCCGATTTAAATGAGGGCTGCGTCTACCTGAGCGAATGGTTCGTTTGATCGCTCAGGAGATGCCCCCATGTCTGCTTACCCCGTATTGCTTACCCGTCCTCTGCTTGCCGGTTTTGCCGCAGGCGTACTGATCAGCCTTGGTGCGTGCAGCGCCGCTAACCCCGAGGCGCCGGCTACCGATGCTGGCAGCCCGCAGCTGAGCGATCAGGCCCATAAGCGTGAACGTGCCGAATTGCATGAACAGCTGGCCGCTGCCCCCGCTGAACTGCAACGCAAAAGCCAGGTTGTGGGCGGTGCCGTAATGCCCAGCGTGGCCTATGCGCCGATGTCGGTGCAGGCCGATGCCTTGTCGCCTGCTTACTTGGGGAAGAGCCGCGACGAGAACCGCGAGCAGTATCAGAAACTGGCCGACAACCCGGTGCATGCCGTGGCCGAGACGCCGGTGTCGACCTTTAGCATCGATGTGGATACCGGCAGCTACGCCAATGTGCGGCGTTTCCTCAATGGCGGGCAGTTGCCGCCGCAGGATGCGGTGCGTCTGGAGGAGCTGGTCAACTACTTCCCCTACGCCTATCCGCTGCCCAAGGGCGATGTGCCGTTTGGCGTGCACACTGAACTGGCGGCCACGCCGTGGAACCCCGAGAGCCGCTTGTTGCGTATTGCCATCAAGGCTTCGGACTTACGCGTAGACGAGCTGCCGCCAGCCAATCTGGTATTTCTGGTGGATGTCTCCGGCTCGATGGACCGCCGCGAAGGGCTGCCCATGGTGCAGAGCACCTTGAAGCTGCTGGTCGAGCAGTTGCGTGCTCAGGACAAGGTGTCGCTGGTGGTGTATGCCGGCTCATCCAGCGTGGTGCTGCAGCCGACCTCCGGTAGTGATAAAGCCAAGATCCGCGCGGCCATCGACCAGCTTACGGCGGGCGGTTCAACGGCGGGTGAGTCGGGCATACAACTGGCTTATCAGCAGGCGCAGCAGGGCTTTATCGACGGCGGGATCAACCGCATCCTGTTGGCCACCGATGGCGACTTCAACGTAGGCATCAGTGATTTCGAAACGCTCAAACAACTGGCCGCCGACAAGCGCAAGACCGGCGTCTCCTTGACCACCCTGGGCTTTGGCACTGATAACTACAACGAGCAGTTGATGGAGCAACTGGCCGACGCTGGCGACGGTAACTATGCCTATATCGACAACCTTCGCGAGGCGCGAAAGGTGCTGGTTGATCAGCTCAGCTCGACCCTGGCGACGGTCGCCAGCGATGTGAAGATTCAGGTCGAGTTCAACCCGGCCGAGGTCAGCGAGTACCGCCTGCTGGGCTATGAGAACCGTGCGCTGAAACGTGAGGATTTCAGCAACGACAAGGTCGATGCCGGCGAAATCGGCGCCGGCCATACGGTAACCGCGCTGTATGAAGTGGTGCCGGTGGGCGGCAAGGGCTGGCTGGAGCCGCTGCGCTATCAGCAAGCGGCCAAGGCGGGCAGCCAGGCGGGCGAACTGGCTTGGCTACGCATTCGCTACAAGGCGCCAGGGCAGAACGTTAGCAAACTGCTGGAGCAGCCGATTCAAGCCGCTGATGTGCCTGCTATCGGCCAGGCCAGCGAAGACCTGCGCTTTGCCGCCGCCGTGGCTGCGTTTGCTCAGCAGCTTAAAGGCGATACCTACACCGGGCGCTTCAGCCTGGCTGACAGCGCCGAGCTGGCGCGTGCCGCCAAGGGCGATGACCGCTTCGGCCTGCGTGCTGAGTTCGTGCAGCTGGTGGAACTGGCGCAGAGTCTGCAAACTGCGACGAACCGTTCAACTACCGCACGAGTACAGCAGTGAATCGACCCCTCACGGATGACGACGCCGCCTTGTTGCGGCGTTACCGCCGCGGTGACGCGGCGGCTTTCGCCGAGTTGTACCAGCGCCACCGGCTCGGCCTGTTTCGTTTTCTGCTCGGCCTGTGTGGCGACCACGCCCTGGCCGAGGAGGTGTTTCAGGACACCTGGATGAGCCTGATCCGCAGCCAGAGTGAGCAGCGCGATAGCGTGTTGTTCAAAACCTGGCTTTACCAGATCGGCCGCAACCGGCTGATCGACACCTGGCGCAAGCATGGTCGGCACCAGGCGGGGCATGCTGAGTACGATGAACAGCAGCATGCCCCGCACGACCCGCAGCCGGGGCCTGAGCAGCAGCTCAGCCTGAGCCGTGACCAGCAGCGTTTAGAGGCCGCCCTGGCGGATTTACCGGCGGAGCAGCGCGAAGTATTTCTGCTGCGCGCCCATGGCGACCTGGAACTGGCCGAGATCGCCGAGCTGACCCAGATACCTGCTGAGACGGTAAAGAGCCGATTGCGCTATGCCCTGCAGAAGTTACGTCGGCTGCTGGCTGACCCGGCCGCCGAGGAGTTGTCCGTATGAACCACGATCAACATAGGCTCGATGAGCAGGAACGGCAGATGCTTGAGCATTTCCGCCAGCACAGCAGCGGTGAACCCAGCGCGCAGCTGGATGCACAGATTCTCGCGGCTGCCACTGCCGCCGTGCGCAACGTGGCCACAGATAAGGCCAAACCCGGTTTGGGCGCGCGCCTGCACAACTGGCTGTTCGGCGCTGGTGGCCGGCAACGCTGGTCGGTGGTATTGGCTGGGGTTGCCTGCCTGGGGATTGGTGTAAGCCTGACCTGGCGTACCTTCGAGCAGGCGCCCGATGCCTTTGATGCCGTGCCCAGCGGCGCACCGATGGCGCCGGCTGCGGCGAGGATGGCGCCACAATCGGCACCGATGTCCGCGCCATTGGCGGAATCCGCGGCGATTAGTGATGAGGCAGAACGTTCACGGGCCGCGCAGCCTGCACCGGTGATCCAGGGCTACAGCGCCGATGCCGCCAAGGCCGAGAAGAAGCTTTCGGCCGGTGCCTCCAATCAGCTGTTGCGTGAAGAGTCTGCGGCCGATGCGCTGGATGAGCAACTGCCACAAGCAGCTCGTGCGCCTGCTGTATCAGCCCCTGAAAAAGCGGCAGAAGCCGCAGGCATTCAGGCTGAACAGCAGCTGCACAGCGAGTTGCAACGCTTGCTCAAGCTGCGCCGCGATGGCTGGACGGATGAGGCCGATGCCTTGCTGTTGCAACTGATGCGTGAGCACCCGGAGCTGGATATCGACGCACGGCTGCAGCTACTGCAGCAGGATGAATAAGACGGCATGGGTCAGTCGCTGGCGGCCATCGATCCCGGTGGCTGTTGGCTGATCCTTAGGCTAGAGCGCCGCGTTGTAACCTGCCGTACCGATTGCGTGCTTGCCAGAGTACGGGGCAGAGGCCAGCATAGCGGCTTGTGTCACTGCCTTTGTACCTGCCCATGTTGCCTATTCGAAACCTCGTGCTGCTGTTGACTGTCTTGTCACTGGCAGCTTGCGAGCAAAGCACCAACCCTCCTGCAAAGCCCAAAGCTGAAACCGTCAAGGTGCAACCGGCACCAGCCGCAGCGCCCAGCAAAGCGGCCAAGACCGAGCCGGCGCCCGTCGTAAATAAGCCCAGGGCTGTTGAAAGCAAACCTGTGCCAGAGGCTCAAGCCAAGCCGAAACCTGCTGTGGTTGCGCGTAAGGCCGAACCCGCAGAGCCGAAAGCACCGCTGGATCTGAGCCTGCATACCAATGTGTTTGATCCCCTGCAGCCGGTGGCACCGCTCAGCGACCTGTCGGTCCCGTTATTGCCGCCGATGTTTGGCGACAAGGACAAGACTGAGGGGCCCTTCCAGCTCAATGGCAAGCTGATCACCAATGAGCGCGGCGATGACTACTGGGAGTCGGTCGAGGGTGCGCAGCTGCAGTTTGAGTTCAAGCAATAGCAGGCAGCGTGGATAGTCCGCCTGCTGCCGGCAATCAGAAGCGGTAGGCTTGCTCGCCGATGGCGGCGAACAGCGTCTGATCCAGTGGGGTAAAGCGTTGCTCGCCCGGCAGGCGCACCCACAGCGGCTCCTGCACGGCTGCCGGGTTGTAGGCGGCCTGCTTGAGGTCGGTCTTCTTGTATTTGAAGGTGCCGGTGGTTTCCACCTCACCGAGCAGGCGGATAAACAGCGGCGCGGCATACACCGGCAATTCGGCATCCAGGTGCGCGGCGAGGGCGGCGCTATCCAGTTGCTGGCCTTCACTCAGGCGCAGTGCGGCCATGCCGCAGCGGCCGTTGGTGCCGGGGATTTCCACGCCATACACCACCGCATCCTCGACGCCGGGGAAGGTACCCAGCACGTTCTCTACCTCTGTGGTGGAGACGTTCTCGCCTTTCCAGCGAAAGGTATCGCCCAGGCGGTCGACAAACTGAGCGTGCTTGCAGCCGATATCGCGCATCAAATCGCCGGTGTTAAACCAGGCATCACCTTTCTTGAATACATTGCGCAGGATCGCCGCCTCGCTTTTGGCCGGGTCGGTGTAGCCGTCGAACGGCCACTTGGCGCTGATCTCGCTGATCAGCAGGCCCGCTTCGCCTTTCTTGGCTTTTTCCAGAAAACCTTTCTTGCCACGTACCGCCTGGTCGTTCTCCAGGTCGTAACGCACGATGGCATAGGTGGCGGGGGAGAAGCCCACGGTATTGTCGAAGTTGAACACGTTGGTAAAACCGATATTGCCCTCGCTGGAGGCATAGAACTCAGTGATCTGCTCAACTCCGAAGCGTGCCTTGAACTCGGCCCAGATCGAGGGCCGTAGGCCGTTGCCGATCATGCAGCGCAGGCTGTTGTTCTTCTCGGCGGCCGTCTCGGGCTGGTTAAGCAGGTAGCGGCACAGCTCGCCGATATAGCCGAAGCAGGTGGCCTGATAGCGCTGCACATCAGGCCAGAAAGCGCTGGCGGAGAACTTGCGGCGCAGGGCGATGGCCGCGCCACCGGCCAGGGCGGCGCTCCAGCATACGGTGACGGCGTTGTTGTGGTAGCAGGGCAGGGTCAGGTAGAGCACGTCCTGAGTGCCCAGGGTCAGGCCGGAATGGCCGAAGCCGCCGTAGGCCTTGATCCACTTGCCATGGCTCATGATCGAGGCCTTGGGCAGGCCGGTGGTGCCGGAGGTGTAGATCAGGAAACAAGGGTCCTTCATTTGCACCTTGGCGCTGTCGGGCGGGTTATCGCTGGCCTGACTGCGTGCCAGTTGCATCAGATTGGTCCAGCCGTTGGGGGCTTGGCCGGGATCGCTGAGGCAATCCTGATCGGCCACCCAGTAACGCGTCGTCTGCGGGTTATCGAGCTGCTCGGCGACCTCGTTGAAGGCGGTGAGCAGTTCTTCACCGATCAGCATAAAACCCGGTTTCACCAGATTCAGGCTGTGCGCCAGCACCTTGCCGCGCTGGGTGGTGTTGACCAGGGCACCGACCGCACCGAGTTTGCTCAACGCCGCGAGAATCGCCAGCAGCTCCAAGCGATTTTCCAGCATCACCGCTACCACACTGCCATGGCGCACGCCTTCGGCCTTGAAAGCCCAGGCCAGGCGGTTGGCCCAGGCGTTGAACTGGGCATAACTGAGACTGCGCGACTCATCCAGCAGCGCCGGACGCTGCGGGTGCTGCTGCGCCGCCCGTTCCAGCGCCCAGGCCAGCGACAGGTTCTTTTCACGGTTGCGGATGCCCGCGTAATACAGGCCGCGCAGCATGCGCGGTACACGCGGCAGATGCTGCGGCAAGCGGGTGAGAAAACGCAGCGGGGAAATCAGATCGGTCTGGCTCATGGCTCTCGCGCTTATGGTTGTTATGCGGGGGCGAAGGCCAACTCTAGTCGCCTGCTCGTACGCCTGCCATGGCTCTGGCGCAAGCCGGGCAGGGCAGTTCGGCAAATAACCGCATGGGCCGTTGCCGAGCCACTCGGGCTGTGGCATTACAGGGAGCGCTGAATGCTGGAGGAGCCGGCGATGAACCTGAATCAAATCACTGTTGCGGTCAGCGATGTGCCACGTGCGATCCGCTTTTACCAGCAACTGGGCCTGCAACTGATTGTTGAGAACCTGCCGGACTATGCGCGGTTTTGTTGCCCGGATGGCCAGGCGAGCTTTTCCCTGAGCAAGGTTGCCCAGGTATCGGACAGTCAGACACTGATCTACTTCGAATGCGCGGCGCTGGATCAGACCGTCGCCCGCCTACAG
This sequence comes from Pseudomonas sp., assembly GCF_030690725.1. Lineage (GTDB taxonomy): Bacteria > Pseudomonadota > Gammaproteobacteria > Pseudomonadales > Pseudomonadaceae > Aquipseudomonas. The sequence continues at coordinate 11,274 of NZ_JAUYGD010000038.1, forward strand.
GCTCAGGGCGTCGAGTTCAGCATGCTGCCGACCGATCAGCCCTGGCTGTGGCGCGAAGCCTATCTGCAAGACCCCGATGGCAATCCGTTGTGCCTATACCACGCCGGTGAGAATCGCTTGAACCCGCCTTGGCGCCTCCAACAAGACGCTTAATGCACTGCGCCCAGACCCGCTCCAAGAAGCGGGCATGTCGATTTAGTCGACAAACAGATCGTTCATCAGTTTGCCGGCCGGGTCATAGCGGTACTGCTCGAAGTCGCTTTGGCCCTGCTCACGGAGGATTTCCTCGTCGATCAGCAGGCGTCCGCTGATGCTGCGTTCGCTGCTGGACAGGATGGCGTGGGCGGCATCGGCCATGATCGCTGGTAGGCGTGCGGCCTTCATCACCGCCGGGCCGCCGGCTTCGAACTCGATGGCGGCGGTGGCGATCACCGTCTTCGGCCACAGCGAGTTGACGCTGATGCCGTACTTCTTGAATTCCTCATGCATGCCTAAGGTCAGCATGCTCATGCCGTACTTGGTGGTGGTGTAGGGGCCGTAGTTGGCGAACCACTTGGGGTCGAGGTTAAGCGGCGGCGACAGGCTGAGAATATGGCCCTTACTCTGCTTAAGGTAGGGCAACGCGGCCTGGCTGCAGACCATCACCGCGCGGGTGTTGATCTGGAACATCAGGTCGAAGCGCTTGGGTTCGAGTTTCTCCACGCCCACCAGCTTGATCGCGCCGGCGTTGTTGATCAACGCGTCGATGCCGCCAAAGTGTTCGGCCGCCTGGGCCATGGCCGCTTTTACCGCGTTTTCGTCACGCACATCGACTTGCAGGGCCAGGGCCTTGCCGCCGACTTCCTCGACCTCGGCGGCTACCGAATGGATGGTGCCGGGCAGCTTGGCGTGGGGCTCGGCGCTTTTCGCTGCAATCACGATATTGGCGCCCTCACGCGCGGCGCGCAGGGCAATTTCACGGCCGATGCCGCGGCTGGCGCCGGTGATAAATAGGGTTTTGCCTTGCAGTGACATATGCGTGCTCCGTGTCTTGTTGTTATAGGGGCGAGTGCATCAGGCTTCGCTGGCTTCGATTTCCACCAGCAGCTGGCGATTCTTCACCTGATCGCCACGGCTGACGCCAATCCGCCGTACCACACCGTCGATGCTGGCCTTGAGCGGGTGTTCCATCTTCATCGCTTCCAGCACTACCAGCAGTTGGCCTTTGCTGACGCTGGCGCCTTCCTCGACCAGCACCTCGACAATCGCGCCGTCCATCGGTGCCTTGACGCTGCCCGAGCCTGCTCCGGCGGCGCTGCTGACCGGCAAATGGGTGATATCGGTGAGCTGCAGGTTGCCGTTATGGCCATACAGCCAGAGGTTTTCGCCGGCCAGGTGATAGGCCAGGCGTTGGCGGATGCCGTCCAGATCCAGGGTGGCCCAACGGCCGTCGCTGGCCAGCAGTTTAAGGCTGACCTGTTGCTCGCCAATCGTGGCCAGCAGGCTGGGCTGTGGGCCGTCGGCCAATACATCCAGCTCCACGGCAAATTGCTGTTCGCCCTGCTTAAGCAGAAAGCGCCAGGGCGCGCTGCCCGCATTGCGCCAGCCGGAGAGCCCCGGTTGGTGCGCGCGGGCATTGGCCGATTGTTGGAACAGCAGGGCGGCGGCGGCGGCCAACTCGCTGGCTTTTGGCGACTGTGGGCTAAGGCTTGGGTCGCTGGCGAAATGCTCGGCGATAAACGCGGTAGTGGCATTGCCGGCGGCAAACTCGGGGTGGCTGAGCAGGTTGGCGAGAAAGCGCTGGTTGCCGTTGACGCCCAGCAGCACGCAATCCTCAACCGCACGCACCAGCTTGCGCCGTGCTTCTTCGCGGGTGGCGCCATAGGCGATGACCTTGGCCAGCATCGGGTCGTAGAACGGCGTGATCGCCTGGCCTTCGACCAGGCCATGATCGATGCGAATGCCGTCGCGCAGCGCCGGTTCCCAGCGCAGGGCGGTGCCGGTCTGCGGCAGGAAGTTCTGCGTGGCGTCTTCGGCATACAGGCGCACTTCCATGGCGTGGCCGGTGAGGCGAATCTCGTCCTGCTTGAGCGGCAGCGGCTGGCCTTCGGCGACGCGAATCTGCCAGGCGACCAGGTCCTGGCCGGTGATCAGTTCGGTGACCGGGTGTTCGACCTGCAGGCGGGTGTTCATTTCCAGAAAGAAGAATTCGCCGCTCTGATCGAGGAGAAACTCCACGGTGCCGGCACCGACGTAGTTCACTGACGCCGCGGCTTTCACCGCCGCCTCGCCCATGGCCTGGCGCAGCACAGGCGTCATTACCGGGCAGGGCGCTTCCTCGACCACCTTCTGGTGGCGGCGCTGCACCGAGCAGTCGCGCTCGCCGAGATAAACGATGCTGCCGTGCTGATCGCCGAACACCTGGATTTCCACATGGCGCGGTTGGATCACTGCACGTTCGAGAATCAGCTCGCCGGAGCCGAAGGCGTTCTGCGCCTCGGAGCGGGCGGTGCGGATCTGCGCCAGCAACTCGCTGGACTCATGCACCAGACGCATGCCACGGCCACCGCCACCGGCGCTGGCCTTGATCATCAGCGGGTAACCTATGCGACCGGCCTCGCGGCTCAGGGTCTCGTCGTCCTGGGCTGCGCCCTCAAAACCGGGAATGCACGGCACGCCGGCTTCGAGCATGGCGATTTTCGACAGGCGCTTGCTGCCCATCAGGTGGATGGCTTCCACGGTCGGGCCAATAAACACGATGCCAGCGGCCTCACAGGCGCGGGCGAAGTCGGCGTTCTCCGAGAGAAAACCGTAGCCAGGGTGGATCGCGTCGGCCCCGGTTTTCTGCGCCGCGTCGATGATATTGGCGATCAGCAGATAGGACTGGTTGACCTGGGCCGGGCCGATGCACACAGCTTCATCGGCTTCCTGCACATGGCGTGCGCCGGCGTCGGCTTCCGAATAGACGGCCACGGTGCGGTAGCCGAGGTCCTGGGCGGTGCGCATCACCCGGCAGGCAATTTCCCCGCGGTTGGCGATCAGGATTTTGTTAAAGGCGGGCATCTGTGTGCTCCTGCTGGGTAGTAAGCCTGGCGATCAGGTCATTTGTAGAGGGGCTATTCAGCAGCCCACTTCGGCGCACGTTTTTGCATAAAGGCCATGGTGCCCTCGATGCCTTCGCCGCCTGTTACCGCTGCGGCAAACTGCTCGGCGGCGCGGTCCAGCAGTGGTCCGAGTGCTTCGTTTTCTGCGGCCAGCAGCAGGGCCTTGGTCTGGGCATTGGCTTGCGGCGCGCATTGGCGTACCTGGCTGAGTACCTGGTGCAAACGGGCGTCGACGGCTTCGCTATCAGCTTCGCTGAAATGCACCAGACCCAGGCGTTCGGCCTCGCTGCCATTGAAGCGGGCGGCGGTTAGGGCCAGGCGTCGGGTCTGGGTCAGGCCGATACGCTTGACCACGAAAGGGGCTATTTGCGCTGGAAGAATGCCCAAGGTGGTTTCCGGCAGGCCGAACTTGGCGTCCTGCTGGCAGATGGCGATATCCGACACACAGGCCAGGCCAAAGCCGCCACCGAGCACTGCGCCTTCGAGCACGGCGATCAGCACCTGTGGGGTGTTCTGCGCTTCTTCCAGCAGGCTGCCGAAGGCGCGATTAAGGCTGCGGTAGGCATCGCCACCGGCCGCTCGGGCACCGGCCATGTCCTTGATATCGCCACCGGCGCAGAAGTGCCCACCGGCACCGCGCAGGACAATCGCGCGCACGCTCAGATCATTGCGCAGGCTTTCCAGCACCGCGCGCAATTCGCTGACCATGGCCAGGCTCATGGCATTGCGGCTGTCCGGGCGGTTGAGGGTGACGTGCAACACGCCGGCATCGAGGCTTAGCAGCAGGGTTTCGCAGTTCGGTAGAGACATTTCATCGTTCCGTTGAAGTAGGGCGGGTGCAACCCGCGTTGTCATCAGCGCGGGTTGCACCCGCCCTACGGATCAGCCTTCTTATGGCCTGCCATCCCTGGCGGCCACCCTTCGGGCCGTCGCTATGCGACGTTAAAAATAGCTCCCGGCTATTTTTTCTTGCCAGGCAGAATGCCCATCAGCTTGCAGATAATGCCCAGCATGATTTCGTCGGCACCGCCGCCGATGCTCACCAGGCGCACGTCGCGGTAGGCGCGGGCCACCGGGTTTTCCCACATGTAGCCCATGCCGCCCCAGTACTGTAGGCAGCTGTCGGTAACCTCACGGCCAAGGCGGCCGGCCTTGAGCTTGGCCATCGAGGCCAGGTTGGTGACGTCACGGCCGCGCACGTATTGCTCGGTGGCCTGATAAACCAGGGCGCGCAGGCACTCGACTTCGGTCTGCAGCTCGGCCATGCGGAAGTGGATCACCTGGTTGTCGATCAGCGCATTGCCAAAGGTTTTGCGCTCCTTGCAGTAGTCGATGGTGGCGTTAATGCAGTGCTCCAGGCCCTTGATCATATTGGCCGCGCCGAACAGGCGTTCTTCCTGGAACTGCAGCATCTGCATCATAAAACCGGCGCCTTCATGGCCGATGCGGTAGCGCTGCGGCACGCGCACGTTGTCGAAGAACACCTGGGCGGTCTCCGAGCTGCGCATGCCAAGTTTGTCCAGATGCGGGCTGACCGAAATGCCTGGGGTGTTCATCGGCACCATGATCAGTGATTTGTTGACGTGCGGCTTGTCATCGCTGGTATTGGCCAGCAGGCAGATAAAATCGGCGCTCGGCGAGTTGGTGATCCACATCTTGCTGCCGTTGATCACATAGTCGCTGCCGTCTTTCTTGGCGGTGGTTTTCAGCCCGGCCACATCCGAGCCGGCACCGACTTCGGAAACGCCGATGCAGCCGACCATCTCGCCGGCAATTGCCGGTTTGAGGAATTCTTCGCGCAGCTCATCGGAGCCGAAGCGCGCCAGGGCCGGGGTGCACATATCGGTCTGCACGCCGATGGACATCGGGATACCGCCGCAGATGATGGTGCCGAACTCTTCGGCCGCGACGATCGAGTAGCTGTAGTCCAGGCCCATGCCGCCGAATTTCTCCGGCTTGGAGATGCCCAGCAGGCCGAGGTCGCCGGCTTTCTTGAAGATTTCGTGGATCGGGAAGCGGCCGTCCTTTTCCCACTGCTCGACGTGCGGGTTGATTTCTTTGTCGACAAAGTTACGGACCGTGCGGCGCAGCTCTTCGTGTTCTTGGGTGAAGATCATTTTTTATTCTCCGAAGGGTTACAGGCGGGCTACGCCGAAAGTGGTGGTTTTAAGCGGGCGAACAGCGGCTTCGGCACAGATATCCAGCAGGTAACCGAGCAGCTTGCGCGTATCGCGCGGGTCGATCAGGCCGTCGTCCCACAGGCTGGCAGTGCCGTACAGCGCGGTGGATTGGCTGTCGAGTTTTTGCGCGGTGACGGTTTCCAGCATGTCGAGCATTTTCGGGTCGGCTTCCTTGCCTTCCTTCAGGTGTTTTTCCTCGGTGACGATGCGCAGCACCTTGCCGGCCTGGGCACCGCCCATCACCGCGGTTTTGCTGTTGGGCCAGGCGAAGATAAAGCGCGGGTCGAGGCCACGGCCGCACATGGCGTAGTTGCCGGCGCCATAGGAGCCGCCAACGACTATGGTCAGTTTTGGCACCGTGGCGTTGGCCACCGCCTGGATCATCTTCGAGCCGTGCTTGATCACGCCGAGCTGTTCCGACTCGGTGCCGACCATAAAACCGGTGGTGTTGTGGAAGAACAGGATCGGCGTGTTGCTCTGTTCGCACAGCTGGATAAATTGCGCCGCCTTGGCCGCGCCTTGCGGGGTGATCGGGCCGTTGTTGCCAATAAAGCCGCAGGGCTGGCCTTCGATCTGCAGGTGGCCGCAAACGGTCTGGTTGTCGAACTCGTTCTTGAAGTCGAGAAAGGCCGAGCCGTCGGCGATGCGGGCGATGATTTCGCGTACGTCGTAGGGCTTCTTGGCATCTGCCGGCACCAGGCCGAGCAGTTCTTCAGCCGGGTACAGCGGCTCGCTGTAGGTTTTGGCCGGGCGCGCTGGAAGTTGGGCATTCCACGGCAGCATGGCGAGGATTTCCCGGGCGATGCGCACGCCATCGGCGTCATTCTCGGCCAGGTATTCGGCGGTGCCGGCGACCTGGGCGTGCATCTCGGCACCGCCCAGCTGCTCATCGGTGGCGATTTCACCGGTGGCAGCTTTCAGCAGCGGCGGGCCGGCGAGGAACATCTTGGCCTTGCCGCGCACCACTATGACGTAATCGGACAGCCCCGGCTGGTAAGCCCCGCCAGCGGTGCTTGAGCCATGCACCACGGTGATCTGCGGCAAACCCATGGCCGACATACGCGCCTGGTTGGCAAAGCCCCGTGCGCCTTCAACAAAAATATCGGCGGCGTAGTTAAGGTTGGCGCCGCCACTTTCGGTCAACGCCACCACCGGTAGTTTGTTCTCGAAGGCGATCTGCTGCAGGCGCAGAGTTTTCTTCAAGCCGGTGGGGGAGATGGTGCCGCCCTTGATAGCGCTGTTGCTGGCGGTGACCAGGCAGCGTACTCCGGCGATATAGCCGATGCCGGAAATAATCCCGCCACCGGCCTGGGTGCCGTCCTTGTCGTCGTGCAATTTGTAGCCGGCCAGCGACGACAGTTCGAGAAACGGCGCGCCGGGGTCGAGCAGCAGGTTAAGGCGCTCACGCGGCAGCAGCTGGCCGCGCTTTTCGAATTTCGCTTTGGCCTCGGCGGCCTTGTTCAGGCAGTTCTGTTCGATCTGGCGAAAGCTGTCGACGGCGGCCAGCATGGCTTCGCGGTTCTTGGCGAAGTCCTCGCCATGCACATCGATCTCGGAGTGGATAACCGGCATGGCGTTACTCCTCGCCCTTGAGTACGTCAGGCACGTAGGCCCGATGGAAGCCGTTATAGGTTTCGCTGTTCTTCGCCTTGCCTAGGGTCCAGGCGCGGGTGCCCTGGCTCGCCGCGCCGTCGATGCGGATGGTGTTGCCGCTGATAAAGTTGGCGCCTGGCGTGAGCAGGAAGACGATGGCGGCGGCCACTTCCGATTCGCTGCCAATGCGTTGCAGCGGCACATGGTCCTTGAGCGAGCGGATCATGTTCTTCATCGATTCGGGGTAGGTGTCCATGCCGCTGGAGGCGATCCAGCCTGGTGCCACGGCGTTCACCCGCACCCCGGCGTGGCCCCATTCGTAGGCGGCGGTCTTGGTGAAGTTCTCCATGCCGGCACGTGCGGCACCCGAGTGGCCCATGCCGGGCATACCGCCCCACATGTCGGCGAGCATATTGACGATGCTGCCGCCATGTTTGCTCATGCTCTGCAGGAACACTTCCTTGGCGATCAGAAAACCGCCGACCAGGTTGGTGCGCACCACGGTCTCGAAGCCTTTCTGGTTAATGCCGATCAGTGGCGCGGGGAACTGGCCGCCGGCATTGTTGACCAGGTGGTGGATCGGCCCGCGCTCGTTGACCACTGCCGCGACCATGGCCTTGACCGATTCCTCGTCGCGGATGTCGCAGACTTGGAAGCTGACGCTGCCGCCATCCTCACGGATTTCGCCGGCGGTCTTTTCCAGCTTGTCGGCCTTGCGCCCGACCAGCACCACATGAGCGCCGAGGGCGGCCAGCTCATGGGCGGTGCAACGGCCGATACCGCTGCCGCCACCGGTGACCAGAATCGTTTGGCCGCTAAAGAGGCCGGGTTTAAAGACCGAGTCGTAGCTCATTGTTATTGTCCTTGTTCGAGGCTAGCGGCCAGCGCCTTAGGCACCGGTATCGGGAATTCCAGCAACTGTTGGGCGAATGCCTTGCCTTGCGGGTCGATGCGCAGGGAGGCGACGCCGCCACCACCGAGGGCGTTCTCCAGCAGGAAGTTCAGGCTATGGCTGCCGGGCAGATACCAGCGGCTGACCTTGCCGGTTTGCGGGTCGAGCGCGTGCTGCATCCATTCGGCCACGGCACCCTCACTCAGCGCAGCGGCGATCCAGGCCAAGTACTCGGGCTTTCTGGCCATTACACCAATATTGCTGTGGTTGCCCTTGTCGCCAGAGCGCGCCACCGCCAGCTTGATCAGCGGCACGCTGGTGTCGGCCTGGCCGCTTGGCAGTGGGGCGGCCATATCGGCGGCGATCTGCGCGCTATCCAGCACCGCAATTTGCGGCAGCGTGACCGGTGTGCGTTCGCCGTTCAGTTCCACTTCCATGGCGCAGGCGCCTTTGTCAGCCAGGAAGCTAAACAGGCGGATCACCGGGTAAACCGTAGGGCGACCACCGACGATGCCGGTCAGCCCCGGTGCCATGCCGGTCGCGGCCTGGGCGATCTCGCGGGAGAACAAAATCAAGGCTTCTTTCTTGGCATGGCGCACGGCGATCTTGATCACGATCTCGCGGGTGTCACTGCGCTGGCCACGCGGGCCGTAGGTGGCTTCGGAACCCAGCAGCTCGATGCTGACTTCCTTGTACGGGCCCCAGCCGCGCTCGACGAACATTTCTTCGGTCTTGCGGATGATCGCCTGGCTGACCCGCTGGGCTTTCTTCACCGCATCGATACCAGCCATCAGGCAGCTGGCGGTGCAGCGGAAGCCGTCCGGGTGGGTGGCGCTGACCTTGTATTGATCAGTCGGCGGCAGGCCGCGTGCGCCTTTCAGCTCAACCCGGTTGTCGCCGACCTGAGTGAGTTGCACCTGGGTGAAATCGCAGAGCACATCGGGCAGGTAATAAGCCCGTGGATCGCCGATTTCATAGAGCATCTGCTCGCCCACGGTAAAAGGCGTGACCAAGCCGCCGGAGCCTTCCGGCTTGGTCACGACAAAGCTGCCGTCGGCTGCCACTTCCACCACCGGGAAGCCGATATGTTCGTAGTCGGGCACGCTTTGCCAGTCGGTGAAGTTGCCGCCGGTGCACTGCGCGCCACACTCGATGATATGCCCGGCCAGCGCGGCCTGAGCCAGTTGGTCGTAGTCGCTCCAGCGCCAGCCGAATTCATGCACCAGGGCGGCGCTGACCACGGCGCTGTCGACCACGCGGCCGGTGATAACGATATCTGCGCCGAGCTTCAAGGCTTCGACGATGCCCGGTGCGCCGAGGTAGGCGTTGACCGAAACGCAGAAGGGCGGCAATGGCGCGCCGCTAAACATTTCCACGGTGCCAGCCTTGGCCAGCTCACCGAGCTTGGGTTGCAGGTTGTCGCCGTGCAGTACGGCGATCTTCAGGTTGACTCCGGCTTGCTCACAGGCCGCAGCCAAGGCGGCAGCACAGGCGCTGGGGTTAACCCCGCCGGCGTTGCTGATCACGCGGGTTTTCTTGGCGGCGATATCGGTCAGCAGCGGCGCGAGGGTCTCCACAAAATCGGTGGCGTAGCCGGCGTCGGGCTTCTTCATCCGCGCGCCGGCCATGATCGACATGGTCACTTCGGCCAGGTAGTCGAATACCAGGTAATCCAGTTCGGTGCCTTTTACCAGCTGGGCGGCGGCGGTGCTGGTGTCGCCCCAGAAGGCGGAAGCACAGCCGATGCGTACGGTTTTAGTCATTGGAATAGGTCCGCAACACATGAATAAGGTGAATCGAAGGCTACCAAGCAAGCGCTTGGTTGAAAAGCCCCGCAGCGAATCTTTCTAACCGAAAGTGTGGCCAAGCGCTTGCTTGGGTGGCTGGTGCAGCATAAATTTCACTAATAACGACAAGCACTTGGGTAAACCAGCTGAGAACCAGCGTGCAATTGCAGGCTGGGCCGCTTGGCCCGAGGCATAAAGAGAGTTGGAGAGTACTTAGCGTGGATGATCAACAAGCGCAGGCGGTGATGCAGCAACTGGTGGCCAGCGGACAGATCACTGATCCGGACAGCGCACGCGGCAAGCTGCTGCAAACTGCAGCACACCTGTTTCGCAGCAAGGGTTATGAGCGCACCACAGTGCGCGATCTGGCCAGCGCCGTGGGCATTCAGTCCGGCAGCATCTTTCATCACTTCAAGAGCAAGGACGAGATCCTGCGTTCGGTGATGGAGGAGACCATTCGCTACAACACCGCCTTGATGCAGGCCTCCTTGGCCGAAGCCAGTGACCTGCGCGGCCGCGTGCTGGCGCTGATCCGCTGCGAATTGCAGTCGATCATGGGCGGCACGGGGGAGGCCATGGCGGTGCTGGTGTACGAATGGCGTTCGCTGTCGGAGCCGGGCCGCGAATTTATCCTGGAGCTGCGCGATAACTACGAACAGCTTTGGCTGCAGGTGCTGGGTGAGGCCAAGGCGGCCGGCTACTTCAAGGCTGACCCCTTTATTTTGCGTCGCCTGCTGACTGGCGCGCTGAGCTGGACCACCACCTGGTTCCGCCCAGAAGGGCCGATGACCCTCGACCAGCTGGCCGAGGAGGCGTTGTCGCTGGTGCTCAAGGACGCTTGAGGAAATTCAGCTACGCTAGGGTGGCACATTGATAGTATTTTGGCGCCAACGGATTGCGAGCGTTTCAGGTCACGGAAGAAGTCGCTGCGTTTTGTTCTGAGGTTCGCCGTTTGGCCACGCTGTTACGAGGTTTACTGCTCGGCTTGCTGTTTTCTGTGGTGTGCGTTGCACAGGCCGCGGAAGAGGTGCGAGTGGGGGCCTATCATTTCCCGCCCTATGTGATTAAACCGGAAAGCGAGCGCCCTGGTGGCCTGTTGCCGGAACTGCTGCAGGCGCTTAATCAGCTGCAAAGCGACTACCGTTTTACCCTGGTCGCGACCTCGACGATGCGCCGCTATCGCGATCTGCAAAGCGGCCGTTACGACCTGATCCTGTTTGAATCTCCGGCTTGGGGCTGGCAGGACACCGCACATGCTGCGCTGGATCTGCATATCGAAGATGCTGAAGTCTATGTCGCACGCCTGCAGCCCGGGCGTGATCAGCGCTATTTCGACTCGCTCGAAGACAAACGCATGGCCCTGTACAGCGGTTATCACTACGGCTTTGCCGGGTTCAACTCGGATAAACAGTTTCTCAGCGATACATTCAACGCGGTGCTGACCTACTCCCACGACAGCAACCTGGTCATGCTGCTGCGCGGCCGGGCTGATGTGGCAGTGGTCACGCGTTCCTACCTGCGCGCCTACCAGCAGCGCTACCCGGAGCAGAGCAGCGCCTTGCTGGTGTCTCAGCGCGTCGATCAAGTTTACCAGCACCAGGCGCTGTTCCGCCCGCAGTCGACCATGCAGCCACAGGCGTTTGCTGAGCTGCTTAAACAACTCAATCGCGACAAGCAGCTGGATAAGCTGCTGGGGCGTTATCACCTGCGTGATGCATCGGTGCTAATAAATGACTGAAAATGCTCTGTTCGGTCAGATTTGCCTGAGTTAGGCTGCAGTTACTCGAAAAATAGGGAAGTTGGCGGCAAATGGGGCTCTTCAAACGTGGGGTAAGCAGTTTTTTCGGCATGGGCCTGGCGTTGCTGCTGGCCGGGCCACTTATGGCTGCGCAGGACGTGCGCGTGGCTGCTGTGTATTTCCCACCCTATGTGTTCAAACCTGAACAGGCCCAGCCTACCGGTTTGCTCGATGAGTTGGTGGCGGCGCTGAACCAGGCCCAGACGGACTACCGCTTTGTAATGGTGCCGACCGCAGTTAAACGGCGTTTTCGTGACCTCGAACAACAGCGCATTGACCTGGCGATTTTCGAGAATCCCGGTTGGGGCTGGCAGGACGTTGCGCATGTGGCCCTGGATATGGGCCTGGAAGACTCCGAAGTGTTTGTCGCCCGCGCTGAGCCGGGCCGCGATCAGGGTTATTTCGACTCGCTCAAAGGCAAGCGTCTGGCGCTCTACCACGGCTATCACTATGCCTTTGCCAGTTTCAATGCCGAGCCGAATCACCTGATCAAGACCTTCAACGCCACCTTGACCCATTCCCACGAAAGCAACCTGCTGATGGTGTTGCACCAGCGGGCGGAAATCGCCTTGGTAACGCGCTCCTATATCGGCGATTTTCTCGAACGCAACCGGCAATACGCTGGCCAGTTGCTGATTTCCGAACGCGCCGATCAGCGCTATCGCCATCATGTGCTGTTGCGTCCACAAGCGCCGATCACGCCTGAGCAATTTATGGCGCTGTATGAGCCGTTGCGCAGTAACGGCCAGCTGGAGAAGATTTTCAGCCGCTATCAGGTCGCCGTTATCCCACGCGTAACGGATAGCTCAATAGCAACAGGTGCAGCACATTGACTGCGCCATGCAGGGCGATGGCCAGGCTGAGCCGCCCGCTAAGGTGAAAGATCAGCCCATAGCCCAGGCCGGCGACGCCTGCGACCACGGCAAATAACGGACTGAACGGCAGGTGTACGGCGGCGAACAGCAGCGCCGTCAGGCCAATCCCCGCCCAGGCGCCGAGCCAGCTGACCAGGCGGCTTTGCAGCAAACCGCGAAACAGCAGTTCCTCGGCCAGCACGGCCACTCCCAGATTGACCGCCAACCACAGCCACAATTGCGCGGGCCATTTCGGCTGCCAGCCAACCAGGCCCAGCGCCAATGCCAGCAGCGGTACACCGAGCAGAGTCAGTGCGGCCGTTAGCCAGACGCCGGTTGAAAGCGCTTTGCTCGGCGTTTTTTGCCCTAGCCACCAGGCCAGCAGCGTGACGCCGACCAGCAGCTTGTCCCAGGACAAACGCAGGGCGTAAGGCGCCGCATCGGCACTAAGTTGCCGCGGTGGCCACAGCGCGGTGGCGCTAAAGCCTGGAATGAGGTGCGCAGCAAAGGCGATGCAGGCCAGCAGGCTCAGCCCAGTCCACAGCGCACTGGGCAGGTATTTGTCGGCATACAGCAGTAATGCGCAGAGCGCGGCCCCGGCGGCCAGCCCCGGCAGCTGGATATAACCCAGGGCAAACCCGCTGGCCAAGCACAGGGCTGGCAGCAGCAGGCGCAGATGCAATGGCATGGTACGTCCTTGTGGTTCGCGGTTAAGGCTCGCGGGCGTCCTTGGCTTCTTGCTCAAGCTGGCGTTGGCGGATCTTCGCCAGCTGTTCCTCGCTTAGCGGCAGCGGTTTGGCCGTGCGCAGCAGTACCATCAGGCCACCCACGATGGAACCCAGCACCAGGAGCATCAGCAACCAGATATACCAGGTCATAAAAGCCGTCCTTGCAGAGTTGAGCCTCCACCATAGCGCGCGGCGGCCAGCAATTAAACGCCAACATCCTTCTGCTGGGCATAACCCGCCGCTCTGGCTCGGGGTGAGTGAGTGTGATGACTGTCACACGGCAGCAACTTGGCGCTGGTTGAATGGCGACTTTCCAACGCACAGGGAGTTTGCCCATGACCACTGCCAGCGCGCTTACGCGCTTGCTCAAGCCGGTTACGCCGTTGGCTGCGGACATGAGCATTGCCGATGTAGCGGATCGCCTGCTGACGCCGGAGCACAAGGCCTTTCTCTCGCTGCCAATTGTCGATAGCGCCGGTAGGCCGCTGGGCCTGGTCAGCCGTACCACTTTGCAGGACATCTTTATGCAGCGTTTTGGCCGCGATTTGCGCGGCCGCCATGCGGTGCAGGAGGTGATGAACGCGGCGCCGCTGGTGGTCAGCCTGGAGACCAGCCTGGAGGACGCAGCCAAGCAGATCACCGGGCAGTTGCAGTACCCGATTACCGAAGACTTTATCCTGGTCGACGCCCAGGGCCTGTATCGCGGCCTGGGCACCGTGCTCGACCTGCTCAAGGCGATGGAGGTGCGCATCGCCCAGCGCAATCTGGTGCTGCGCAAGGCGCTGGTGGAACTCAAGGAGTCGCAGACTCAGCTGGTGCAGTCAGAAAAGATGGCCTCGCTTGGGCAGATGGTCGCCGGCGTTGCCCACGAGCTGAACACGCCGTTGGGTTACGTGAAAAACAACGTGCAGCTGCTGCGCGAGCTCAGTACGCCGCTGTTCGAGCTGGCCGAGGCGCAAGCCGCGCTGGGCGATTGCCTGAACGATCCGGCCTGTGATGAGTCCCGTCTGGCCATGGCCCTGGAGGCCGCCGCCGAGGCCCGCGCCAAGGCTGCGCCGGAACTGCTGGTGGACGACTTTACCCAGCTGTTCAGCGACACCCTTTATGGTCTGGAGCAGATTGCCGAACTGGTGGTCGGGCTGAAGGATTTCGCCCGCCTGGACCGCGCCATGAGCGAGGAGGTCGACCTCAATGAGTGCATCCGCAGCGCCCTGGTGATTGCCCGCAACGGCATCAAGGACAAGGCCGAAACCATCCTGCAACTGGGCGAACTGCCACGCATTCCCTGTGCGCCGTCGCAGATCAACCAGGTGCTGCTCAACCTGCTCAACAACGCCGCCCAGGCCATCGACGGTTTCGGCCAGATCCTGGTGAAAACCTGGGCCGATGACAGCGCCGTGTTTGTTTCCCTGCAGGATTCCGGGCGCGGCATGTCGGCCGAGGTGCTGGCGCGCATCTTTGATCCGTTCTTCACCACCAAGCCGGTGGGCCAGGGCACCGGGCTGGGACTGTCGATCAGCTACAAGATCATCCAGGACCACGGCGGGCAGATTCGCGCGGCGTCCGAGCCTGGGCGCGGTACGCGCTTTCTGATCCGCCTGCCGCGCCCGCAGGCGCTGCCATTACAACGGAGTGCCTGATATGAGCGAGCCGATTCGTATTCTGTTTGTCGACGATGAAGAGCGCATCCTGCGCAGCCTGGCCCTGCAGTTTCGCCGCGAATATGAGGTGCTGACCGAGAGTGATCCGCGTCGCGCCCTGGAACGCCTGAAAAGCGAGAGCGTGCAGATTATCGTCAGCGACCAGCGCATGCCGCAGATGAGCGGTGCCGAGCTGCTGGCCCAGGCGCGTGAGATTGCCCCCGATACCCTGCGCATTCTGCTGACCGGTTACAGCGATCTGGATGCCGCCGTGGAGGCACTCAACAGCGGCGGCATCTTCCGTTACCTGACCAAGCACAGGGATCAGCAGGGGATGGCCTTCACCCTGCGCCAGGCGGCGCAGATTGCCGCCCGCCAGTTGCAGGCGCCGAAAGTGCTGATGGCCATACCGCAGGTGGCGCTCAATGTGCTGCTCTTGGATGAGGATGCGCCTACCCTGGCTGTGGTGGCCGAGTTCTGCGTGGCCGGCGGCCATCGCCTGCTGCGCGCGGCATCGCTGAGCGAGGCCGTGGCGCTGCTTAATAGCCAGCCAATCGATCTGCTGGTCAGTGACTTGCAAGTGGCCGGGGAGGACACCGCGCCGCTGCTGAAAAGCCTGGCGCAGGCCCATCCGCGTTTGCTCAGTCTGGTGGTTACGCCGTTCTGCGATACCCAGGCACTGCTCAAGCTGATTAATGAGGCGCAGATTTTTCGTTATCTGCCCAAGCCGATTCGTCGCGGTCTATTCGACAAGGGCTTGTTGGCGGCGGCCGAACAGGCGCAACTCTGGCGTGCGCAGCCGGCGCAGGTGGTCACCCGCCTGGCGCAGCAGCCGCGTGAAGAGCGTGATCGGGAGAAGGTCGGCAGTTTGCTGGGTATGCTCGGGCGTTTGCGTGAACGCCTGATTGCCTGATTGCCTGATTGGGTCAGAGATTGTTCGCGGGCATGGCCCGCTCCTACAGGTGTCAGTGACTGTAGGAGCGGGGGTGCCTAACCCATGCCCGCGAAAAAAACAGTCGTTAGCGGCGTACTTGCTTAAGGGTTTCGGCGATCAGGAAGGCCAGTTCCAGCGACTGGTCGGCGTTCATCCGCGGGTCGCAGTGGGTGTGGTAGCGGTCTGACAGGCCGTCTTCGGTGATCGGCCGCGCGCCGCCGATGCATTCGGTGACGTTCTGCCCGGTCATCTCGATATGGATACCACCGGCGTAGCTGCCTTCGGCCTGGTGCACGGCGAAGAACTGCTTCACTTCGGCGAGAATCTGCGCAAAGTCGCGGGTCTTGTAGCCGCTTGAGGCCTTGATGGTGTTGCCGTGCATCGGGTCACTGCTCCACAGCACCTGGCGGCCTTCGCGCTGCACGGTCTGGATCAGGCGCGGCAGGCCGGCTTCGACCTTGTCCGCACCCATGCGCACGATCAGGTTGAGACGGCCGGGATCGTTGTCCGGGTTAAGGATATCGATCAGGCGGATCAGCTCTTCGCTGTCCATGCTCGGGCCGACTTTCACCCCAATCGGGTTGCCGACGCCACGCAGAAACTCGACATGCGCGCCGTCCAGCTGACGGGTGCGGTCGCCGATCCACAGCATATGCGCCGAGCAGTCGTACCAGCCGCCGGTAAGGCTGTCCTTGCGCACAAAGGCTTGCTCGTAGTTCAGCAGCAGCGCCTCGTGGGCGGTGAAGAAGCTGGTTTCACGCACTTGCGCCGCGCCGTCCATGCCGCAGGCGCGCATAAAGGCCAGGGTTTCATCGATGCGGTCGGCCAGCTGGCTGTACTTCTCGCCCAGCGCCGAGTTGGCAATAAAGTCGAGGTTCCACTGGTGCACCTGGTGCAGGTCGGCAAAACCGCCCTGGGCAAAGGCGCGCAGCAGGTTCAGCGAGGCGGTGGACTGGTGGTAGGCCTGCAGCAGGCGCTCCGGGTCCGGCACGCGGCTGGTAGAGTCGAAGCCGATGCCGTTGACGATATCGCCACGGTAGGCAGGCAGGGTCACGCCGTCGATGGTTTCATCGTTGGCCGAGCGCGGTTTGGCGAACTGGCCGGCCATGCGCCCGACTTTGACCACCGGGCATCCGGCGGCAAAGGTCATGACGATGGCCATCTGCAGCAGCACCTTGAAGGTGTCGCGTATTTTCGCCGCGCTGAACTCGGCAAAGCTCTCGGCGCAATCGCCACCCTGCAGGAGAAACGCGCGACCTTGGGTGACCTCGGCAAACTGGCGGCGCAGTTCGCGGGCTTCACCGGCAAACACCAGCGGCGGATAACCGGCCAGGGTCTGCTCGACCTGGGCCAGTTGCGCGGCGTTCGGGTACTGCGGTTGCTGCTGGATCGGCTTGGCTCTCCAGCTTTCAGGGCTCCAGGGTTGCGACATTGCGGCTCTCGGCTTAAGTCAATTTAGGCGGACGGGCATGGTAACCGATAAGCCATCGCCGGCAAGCCGATAGGCGCGATAGAGCCGCTGCATGATGCTGCTGATCAGGTTTGCCGTTTCCCTGTAGGAGCGGCCCATGGCCGCGATGCGTTTCGCGGGCACGGCCCGCTCCTACGGATTGTGATCCGGCTACATTATCAGCGTGGCGTTACATCGCGGCTCGAGAGGAAGCGACCGAAACCCTGCTGCTTGCCCAGTGCCTCAGGGAACTCACTGCCACGGCGGTAGGCGATGCGGCCGTTGATCAGGGTTGCATCCACCGCCGCGTCGTTGCGTTTGACCACGCGCTCCAGGCCCAGCACCTCCATTGGCGCTTCATGGATAGCGTCCAGCTCATCGGTCAGCCCGGCCGGGTTGACGATCACCAGGTCGGCACGGTCGCCGACGCGGATATAGCCGGCATCCACGCCGATAAAGTCCGCCAGCTCGCCGCTCAGGCGGTGGATGGCGCGGCCCAGCTCCATAAATGGCGTGCCGGCCAGTTCGGCGTCACGCACGTATTTAAGGAAGCGCAGCGGGAAGTTGTACTGGGCGATGGAACGCAGGTGCGCGCCGGAGTCGGCGAAGCCCGGCTGGGTCCAGGGGCTGGAGAGCAGCTTGTGCATCACCGCCTCGCGCTGGTTGCCGTAGCAGGTGGTCCACTTCAGCGCTTCGCGGTACTGGCAGGCCAGCTCGAAGTAGGCGTCCACCGGGTCTAGACCCCGTGCAGCGCCGAGCTGCTTGAAGTTCTTGCCGACCAGGCTGGCGTCCGGGCATTCGCTTACCCAGCAATCGGAGAAGTCGCGGTGCCACAGGCCTTTGGTGAGGATGGCCTTGACCTGCTTCTTGAACAGGGCGCGGAACTCCGGCTCCAGCACCTTGGCATACAGCTCGTCCGGGTCCTTGATATTGCGCAGGATCTCGCCAGCGCCGAACTCTTCGAAGGCGTTCACGTTGAGGCCTTCAAGGCGCAGGGTGAAGGGCGCCGGCAGGGTCTGCCAGCGGAAGTGGCCGCGCAGCACGCGGTTGGCCAGCCAACCGGATAGACGGGTGAAACGATGCAGCAGCGGCTGGGATTTCAGGTCCAGGGCGGTGAGCATCGAGCACTTCAGAGGTTTGCGCAGCCAGCCGTGGGCCTGGTAGAGGAAGGCGAATACGTTGACCTTGGTCACCGCGTCCGGCGCACCCTGCAGCACTGCGCCACGCCGGCGCAGCACGGCGAACAGGCGCGAGAACTCGGTCCAGCTGGCGAAGGTCGACGGTAGCGGGCTGGACCAGGCGCGGTCGCCGTCCATCTTGTCCAGGCGCGTGGTCATCACCGACAGGCCGATGCAGCCGGCGTCCAGCGCCTCTTCCAGCAGTTGCTCCATGCGCGCAAGTTCAGCTTCAGTCGGTTTGATCTTGCGGGTGGCGCGTTCCAGGCCCATCACCGCCACGCGCAGTTCGGAGTGGCCAAGGAAGGAGCTGACGTTCGGCCCCAGCGGCTGCTGATCATAGAACGCGCGGTAGCCGGCGGCGTCGCGCCAGGTCTTCTTCTCCTGCAGGATCGGCAGCACGTATTCACGCGGCACCGCTTCGACGCGGGTGAACAGGTCCGAGCAGTCTTCTGCATCGGCCAACACCATGCTGATCGAGCAGGAGCCAATGGTCACGCTGGTCACGCCGTGGCGCACCGATTCCTTCAATGCTGGGGCGGCGATCACTTCGGCATCGTAGTGCGAGTGGATTTCCAGAAAGCCCGGCGTCACCCACTTGCCGGCCGCATCCAGCACCTCGGGGCAGCCGCTTTCATCCAGTGGGCTGAGGCTCAGCACATCAATGCGTCCGTCCTTGATGCCGATATGCCGCAGCTGCCCTGGCTGGTTACTGCCGTCGAAGTACAGGCCGTTCTTGATAATGATGTCGTGGCTCATAGCAGACTCCAGGGCGCGAGCAGCAGGCCGCCGGTGACCAGCAGCAACAGGTAGATGGCAATGCGGAAATGCTGTTCGTTGAAGCGCTGGTGCAGGCGCTCACCCAGCCACACGCCGATCAGTAGCAGCGGGGCGTAACTGGCGACTTGCGGCAGCGCGGGCAGCAGACGGCCGTCGAGTAGAAAGGCCACCGTCAACAGGCTGTTCAAGGTGAACCAGACGCTGACCAGGGTGGCGCGCAGGCGTGCCTTGTCTAATTGCGTACCGGCCAGGGCGAATACCAGCAGCGGGCCGCCGGAGGCAAACAGACCGTGGCTGACGCCGGCGCACAGGCTGAGCAGGCGGCTGAGCCACATGGGCCGTACGGGCTGCATTGCTGCATGACGCAGGCGCCACAGCTCGCGGGCGGCAAACCACAGCACCAGTGCGCCGAACAGGCGCTTGGCCAGGGCGGCGTCGAGGAAGGGCAGCAGGGCATAGCCGAGAGCGGTACCGAGCAGCATGCCGGGCAGGATCATGCCCAATAGCAGGCGGCGGTCGATCATCTGCCGATGCCGCCAGACCAGGTAACCGGTCATGCAGATATTCAGCGGCACCAGCACTGGCAGCAGCTGATCGATGGGCAGTAACAGGGCGCCCAGTGACAGGGCAATCACGATGCTGCCGAAACCGGTGATCGCCTCCAGGGTGTACGCCAGCAGGATAAAACCGGCGAGGGCCAGCCAGATAAGCTCCATCAGCCCATCTCCCCGGCGAAGCGCGCGCTCATCTTGCGGTAGTAGAAACTGGGGGCGACTCGCCAGAGCAGGCTGGCCAGCCAGCTGCCACGGTCGGGGAACAGGCGCTCGCGGCCTTGCACTTGAGCCTCAAGAATCTGCGCGGCCATCCAGTCGGCACCACGTACCTGGCCGATGGTCGAGCGGCCGTGTTGCGCCTGCTTGCCGTCGCCGCCAAGGGCGTTCTGTTCGATGGGCGTGTCGAGAAAGCTTGGGTACACCAGCAGCATCTTGATGCCGTCGCGGGCGGCCTCGGCGCGCAGCACCTCGAAGAACTGGCCGAGGGCGCTTTTCGCCGCGCAATAACCGGCGCGACCCAGCACCGGCATCCATCCGGCCATGGAGCCGATGGCAATGATCTGCCCACGGCTTTGGCGCAGCAGCGGTAGGGCGCTCAGGGTCAGCTCTACGGGGGCCTGATAGTCGACGGCCATGACTTTGCGCAGCACCGCAGGGTCTGTCTGCATGGCCGGTGAGCGGTGGGTGATGCCGGCGTTGTTGATCAGCACATCTAGGCGGCCGAAGCGCTCGCTGCAGGTTTGCAGCAATTGCTGATGCAGGTGCGGGTCGGTGATATCGCCGGCCAGCCCGATTACCCGCTCGGCGCCCAGTTCATTCACCCGCGCGGTCAGGCCGTCTGCATTGATATCGGTGAGCAGCAGATTGCAGCCTTGGCCGTGATAGGCGCGCGCAAGTTCCCAGCCGAGGCCGCTGGCGGCCCCGGTGATCATTACGGTGTGCATTATTTTTCTCCAGCGTTAGCCAGTGCCGCAGGGGCGGGTGAAGCGGCGATGGGCGCGCGGCGCGACCAGATAAATGCCAGGGTCAGGCCGCTGACCAAGTGCCAGCAGCCCCAGAACGCGGCGATCAGCAACATGCCGCTGGCCTGCGGGAAGAAGGTGAAAACGATCACCAGGCCCAGGGCCGAGTTCTGGATGCCCACCTCCAGGGTGATCGCCCGGCGATCTGCTGCCGGCAGCCCGGAAAGCCGCGCGCAGCCGTAACCCACCGCCAACGCCAGGGCGTTGTGCGCCACCACCAGCCAGAAGAACAGATGGAAGTGCGCGATAAACTGGTCGAAGTTGCGGCTAAAGGCCAGGGTGACGAAGGCCAGCATCACCAGCAGGGCAAAGATCCGCAGCGACTTTTCCACCTTGAGTGACAGGCTGGGAAAACGCCGGCCGATCCACATGCCGGCGATCAACGGCAGGCCGAGCACCAGCAGCACTAGCAGTAGCAAACTGATTGGGTCCATGGCGATTTCAGTCAGCAGCGGGCGGGTCAGCGGATTAAGCCAGGCATAAAAACCGAAGTTCAGCGGCGTCAGCACACTGGCGGCGAGGCTGGATACTGCAGTCATGCTCACCGATACCGCGACGTTGCCACGGGCCATCCAGGTCATGATGTTGGAGAAGCTGCCGCCGGGGCAGGCCGCGACTAGCATCATGCCCAGGGCCAGCATCGGCTCGATGCGCAGCGCCCAGCAGGCCAGACAGGTCAGCGCCGGGAGCAGGACAAATTGCGCGAACAGGCCAATCAGCGGCGCCTTGGGCTCGCGGACGATACGTTTGAAGTCATCCAGGCGCAGCTCCAGCGAGACGCCAAACATCATCACCGCGACGATGACGTTGATCAGCACCAGGCTGCTGGGGTCGAACTGGATATTCACCGGCTCCATCACAGGCTTCCTTCAACAGTGCGGCTGGCGGTAGCGGGCAGCGCAGCCAGGCCGGCGCGCAGGCTATTGCTGTGCTGCGCGATGCTTTGACGATAGCTGTCCTTGTGCACGTAGTAGGCCATGCGCTCCAGTTGCAGGTATTGGTAGCCGCCGTCCATGCGCATGCTCGCTCGTTCGCGTTTGAGTGCCTGGAAGTCCCTGGCCGCTTGGCTGCCAGCCTGCAGGCCCTTGATATACAGCGCCACCAGCTCGGCCTGCTCGTCGCGGCCCTGCCAGCCGAGGCCCGAAGCTTCGACCATGCCCAACATAAACAGGTCGTCATACTCGGGGTGGAACACGTTGAGGTACAGCTGCGGCGCTCCGGCGTTGTTCGGCCAGTTAAGGTGCGCACGGTCGATAAAGGGGTAATCGAGCTTGTAGCCGGTGCCTTGCAGAATCAGGTCGTACTCGGCCTGTTCGCCATCGCTAAAGGTGACGAGTTTCTCTTCCACCTTGGCGATATCGCGGCGTGCCTGGATATCGCCATGGCCGAGGTAATG
This sequence comes from Pseudomonas sp., assembly GCF_030690725.1. Lineage (GTDB taxonomy): Bacteria > Pseudomonadota > Gammaproteobacteria > Pseudomonadales > Pseudomonadaceae > Aquipseudomonas. Next base: position 33,140 of record NZ_JAUYGD010000038.1, read on the forward strand.
CAGCACCAGGGAGTTCATCACCGGGTGCGACTCGTAGAGCTTGTAGTCCGGGTCGGGAAGGCCGTATTGCGACGGTTTGCCGACCAGCGCGCGCACCAGCAGGCCGTCGAGAAATTGCTTGAGCGGGCGCGGCAGCTTGATCGCACCGCCGAGGGTATCGGTCGGCCGGCCCAGGGTGAATTTGGGCAGGAAGTAATAGCCACGGCGCACTGACAGGTCCACCGAGGCGGCGCGGTGTACGGCGTCCACGGCGATATCGCAAGCCGAGTTGCCGCAGCCGATCACCAGCACGCGCTTACCGTCGAACACCGCTGCCGAGCGGTAGTCGCTGGAATGCATCAGCTCGCCGGTAAACGTGCCGGGTAGCGCCGGCTGATTGGGCGTGTGCAGGGTGCCGTTGGCCATCAACACGCCGTCGAACAGCCATTCACGCTGTACGCCGTCGTACTCGCTGATCAGCTTCCAGCCTTTGTCCAAGCGCTGGATTTCCACCACGCGGGTATTGAACTGGTAGTGCGCATACAGCCCAAAATATTTGGCGTAGTCGCGGAAATAACGGCGCATCTCGCTGTGATGCGGGTAAGGCGCCACTTCGTCGCGCATCGGGAATTCGCTGAACTGGGTGGTGCCCTTGGAGGAAATCAGGTGCGCCGAGTCGTACATGGTGCTGTGCGGATTATCGATGTCCCACAGGCCGCCGACATCCGCGTGCAGTTCGAAACCGACAAAGTCGATGCCGTGCTTGTGCAGTTGACGTGCTGTACACAGCCCCATGGGGCCGGCACCGATAATGGCGTACATGGCAAACCTCGATAATCGTTTTTATTGTTGTAGTCGCAGAACGATAAACTCGGCGCCCCCGACTGCGGCAAATTATCGCGTGACCAGGGGAGGGTGCCTCAATGACAATTAGCGCCTTTCCTCTGGCCGAAATGGTCGGGGATGTCACGGTGGAGAGTGGTGGATGCCAGGTTTACCCCCGGTTGGGCAGATGCCGGACCCGCTGTTGATCGCCGAAGTGCACGATGCCTTCGGGGTGATCCAGGTAGTCGAAATGGGCGCTTACCGCTTTCTCGAATTCGGCGAGGCGATTGAGCAGAGCTGCGTGTATATGCCGGACCCCAGCTGGCTGGAGTACGACTACACCCGCGCCATGCTGCTTGGCGCGCTGTGCCATGAACATCCAGAAAGCGCGCTGTTTCTTGGCCTCGGTGCCGGCAACCTGACCCAGGCCTGCCTGCGCTTTCTGCCCTTGGAAGATGTCGAAGTGATCGAGCTGCGCGCTGATGTGCCGCGCTTGGCCATGGAGCATATGGGCCTGGTCGATGACCCGCGCCTGACCATCCGCATCGGCGATGCCCTGGAGCTGCTGGAAAGCGCGGAAAAGACCGACCTGCTGTTTGTCGACCTGTATACCGACCATGGCCCGGCAACTGGGCATCTGGCCTGGCGCTTTCTGGAAAACTGCCAGAAGCAGCTTAACCCCGGTGGCTGGTTGATTATCAACCAGTGGGCCGGTAACGACGGCAAGCCGCTGGGCGCGCCGCTGTTGCGCGGCCTCTACCATCGGCATTACTGGGAGTGTCCGGTAAAGGAGGGCAACGTGGTGTTGCTGGTGCCGGCGGATTTGGACCAGGAAATCGACTTTGCCGAACTGCGCCGCCGTAATGAGCTACTGGCGCCGCAGTTCGGTTATTCGCTGGAGTCGTTGATTAAAGCGGTGCGTCCGGCGACCTGATCAAGTCATGCATTCTTGTCTTGGCTTGTAGGAGCGGGCCATGCCCGCGAGTCGTGGTATCGCGGCCATGGGCCGCTCCTACAGGTTTATAACCCAAACATCGAAAGCAAATGCCCTGACCGCGTAGCGAGGCTCAACGTCCTTTAAAGTCGCCTGGCCGGCGTTCCAACATGGCTTTGACACCCTCCTTAGCATCTTCACTGGCCATCAGACGGGTCACGGTTGGATGCAGGCTGGCGGCTGCGGCTGCCGGGCCTTCGACCACAGCCTGGCGCGCCGAAGCCAGAGTCGCTTGCACGCCCAGTGGCGCCTGCGCGGCAATGCGTTCGGCGAGCCATAGCGCCTTGGGCAGCAGCTCTTCGCTGGCCACCACCTCCTGGATAAAGCCCAGGCGATAGGCTTCGTGAGCATCGAACTCATCGCCGGTCAGCAGCCAGCGCATGGCGTTGCCCCAGCCGGCGGTCTGATGCATGCGCAAGGTGGCGCCGCCAAACGGGAAGATCCCGCGTTGCACTTCCATCTGGGCGAAGCGGGTATTGCTGGCGCACAGGTTGATATCCGAAGCCAGCATCAGCTCGATACCTATGGTGTAGCAGTAGCCTTGCGCGGCGACGATCACCGGCTTGCTCACTCGCGGCCCGCCGAATACGCCCCAGGGGTCGCAGCCGCCTTCAGGAATCTTCCAGCCAGCGGCAAACTGCGCGGCCACATTGGCCAGGTCCAGCCCGGCGGTGAAGTGTTCGCCATGGGCAAATACCAGCGCCACCCGCGCTTCGCTGTCGCGCTCGAACTCGCCGTAGGCCAGGCACATGTCGTCGAGCATGGGCATATCGAAGGCGTTGCGTTTGCTCGCTCGGTCCAGGCCGATCAACATGATCTGGCCGCGTTTTTCACGGCTGACGCGGCCGCTGGTGCTTTGGGTCATGGCGGGGAGTCCTTGTGCGCAGGTTAGTAAACTGGGGCGTGAAGCCGTTACAGCATGGCAGTTGCAGGCTATCAGAGGATGACCATCCGGCGTGCTATATGCTCTATTTCAGGAAAAACCAGTACATTTGGCCAGGTTTTCCGGTATAGTGCGCGCCGGTCAATTCTTGGCCACGTTCAGGTAGTACAACTCGCCCGAAGGTTTACTTTGGCAGTTAGTCCGTTTTGCGGACTATCCTTGACGATTCATTTATCACACGTTTTCGCAAATCCCCGCCGACATGGCTGCCAGGGTGACTTTCGGGTCTTACACGGCATGCGCAGCTTTGGAACATGGGTCTTTGCGGATGCACTAGAGGCAGACCCATGACCCAGGAAATCGGCGGCTTCGCCGCTCTCGATCTACATCCCAATGTTCTCGCTGCTGTAATTGCCACTGGCTATGAAGAGCCTTCGGCTATTCAGATTCAAGCGATTCCAGTAATTCTCGCCGGCCACGACATGATCGGCCAGGCGCAGACCGGTACCGGTAAAACCGCTGCCTTCGCTCTGCCAATCCTCAGCCGCATCGACCCGGCCAAGCGTCAGCCACAAGCGCTGATCCTGGCTCCGACTCGTGAGCTGGCGCTGCAGGTTGCCACCGCTTTTGAAACCTACGCCAAGCAAATGCCGGGCGTCAGTGTTATCGCCGTTTACGGCGGCGCGCCAATGGGCCCGCAGCTTAAAGCCATCCGCAATGGCGCACAGATTGTTGTGGCCACTCCAGGTCGTCTGGTTGACCACCTGCGTCGCGACGAGAAAGTGCTGTCGACCATTCAGCACCTGGTCCTCGACGAAGCCGACGAGATGCTCAAGCTGGGCTTTATGGATGACCTCGAAGTCATCTTCAAAGCCATGCCGGAAAGCCGTCAGAGCGTGCTGTTCTCCGCCACTCTGCCGCACTCGATCCGTGCCATCGCTGAAAAACACCTGCGTGACCCCAAGCACGTCAAGATCGAAACCAAGACCCAGACTGTAACTGCCATCGAGCAGGTGCATCTGATGGTTCACGCCGACCAGAAGCACGCCGCCGTACTGCGTCTGCTGGAAGTCGAAGAGTTCGACGCGCTGATCGGTTTCGTCCGCACCAAACAAGCCACCCTGGACCTGGCCGCCGCGCTGGAAGCCAAGGGCTACAAGGCTGCTGCACTGAACGGCGACATCGCACAGAACCAGCGTGAGCGCGTTATCGACTCGCTGAAAGATGGTCGTCTGGACATCGTGATCGCCACCGACGTTGCCGCCCGCGGCCTCGACGTGCCACGCATCACCCACGTGATGAACGTGGACATGCCGTACGATCCAGAATCCTACGTACACCGTATCGGCCGTACTGGTCGTGCCGGTCGTACCGGTCGCGCCCTGCTGCTGGTGACTCCACGTGAGCGCCGCATGCTGCAAGTGATCGAGCGTGTAACTGGGCAGAAGGTCGGTGAAGTCAAGCTGCCAGACGCCAAGCAGGTGCTGGACGCACGTATCAAGAAGCTCACCAACAGCCTGGCTCCGCTGGTTGCTGATGCCGAAGCCAGCCACGGTGATCTGCTTGATCGTCTGACTGCCGACATCGGTTGCAGCCCGCGTGCCCTGGCCGCAGCCCTGCTGCGCAAGGCCACCAATGGCCAAGCGCTGACCCTGGCTGAAGTCGAGCGTGACCAGCCGCTGGTACCGAATAGCAATGGCCCACGTGAACGTAGCGAGCGCAGTGATCGTCCTGAGCGTCCTGATCGCGAAGGCAGCCGTGAGCGTCGTGCTCCGGTGCCATTGGCCGAAGGCCGTGCCCGTTGCCGTACCGCCCTGGGCGCTCGCGACGGTATCGCGGCGAAGAACCTGCTCGGCGCGATCCTCAACGAAGGCGGCCTGGTCCGCGAAGCCATTGGCCGCATCCAGGTGCGCGAGAGCTTCAGCCTGGTCGAGCTGCCAGAAGAAGGCCTTGAGCGTCTGCTGACCAAGCTGAAAGACACCCGCGTCGGTGGCAAGCCACTGAAGCTGCGTCGTTATCGCGAAGATTGATGCTTCGTTGAATAAAAAGCCCCGCCTAGTGCGGGGCTTTTTTATTCCTGCTGTTTGTCGGGCGTATGGCTTAAGTGAAGCTGTAGATATCCATGCCCAGTGCGCCTAGGGTAAAGCCGCTGTGCTCGACCTTGAATTGCTCGCCTGCGCCCTCGGCGAAGAACAGTGGTAGCAGGTGCTCGTCGCTGGGGTGGTTGCGCACCGCAAAGGGCGCTTGTCGGCGGTAGTCCTGCAGAGCGGCGTGATCCTGCTCAGTCAGCTTCTCTACGATCCAGTCGCGAAACGCCTGTGCCCAGGGCTCGATGACATCCGGGTCTGCGTGCCAGTCCAGTTCGCCAAGGTTATGGGTGATGCTGCCGGAGCCAATCAGTAGCACGCCTTGCGTGCGCAAGCTGGCCAGGGCCTTGCCGACCTGACGTTGCAAGGCTGGGCCCTGCTGGCTGGGCAGGGAGACCTGCACCACGGGTATATCGGCTTGCGGGTACATCAGCGACAGCGGCACCCAGACGCCGTGATCCAGCGGGCGCTCGGCGTCGAGCTGCGCTGGCAGGTTGGCGGCGGCCAGCAGTTGGAGTATGTCCGCCGCCAGCGTTGGGTTGCCGGGCGCCGGGTATTGCACTTGATAGAGCTCGGCAGGAAAACCGCCAAAGTCATGCCAGGTTCGCGGTTGCGCCGCGCTGCCGACCCGCAGCTCGTGGCTTTCCCAGTGCGCCGAAACCACCACAATGGCGCGCGGCTTGGGCAGTTGGCTGGCTAGGCGAGCCAGGGTAGGGCCGCTGGCGCCGGGTTGCAGGGCCAGCATGGGTGAGCCGTGGGAGATAAACAGGCTGGGCAGTGACATGGCAGACTCCTGATGGATTCCTTGCATCTTCTATCAGCCAATCTGTGCATAAAAGCGCAAAAGCTAAGGTGTTTTGATCGTTTTAATAGATGGGTTGGTGCAGGCGGAATCCCTTGGCCTTATTGGCCGCGTTGCGGCACGATCCTCAGTTGATTATTTACAGGAGGCGGTATGCACGCAGAATTCTGGCAGGCGCGTTGGGCGAGCAGTGAAATCGGCTTTCATCTGCCTGAGGTCAATCCTTACCTGCAGCAGCACTGGCCGGCGCTGGGTTTGCCGGAAGGTGCGCGGGTGCTGGTGCCGCTGTGTGGCAAGAGCCTGGACCTGGCCTGGTTGGCGGGGCAGGGCTATCAGGTGGTCGGTGTTGAGCTGGCGCAGCGTGCGGTGGAGGACTTCTTCGCCGAGCATAAGCTGCAGCCGGAGGTCAGCGAAGTGGGTGCTTTCAGGCTGTATCGGGCTGGCACTGTGGAGATCTACTGCGGTGATTTCTTTGCCCTGACGGCTCAGCAGCTTGCCGGCTGCACCGCACTGTATGACCGCGCTGCACTGATTGCATTGCCGCCAGAGATGCGCGCTCGTTATGTGGCGCACCTGGCGAAGATTCTACCCAGCGGCTGCCAGGGGTTACTGGTGAGCCTGGATTATGACCAGGCGCAGATGGACGGGCCGCCCTTCGCTGTGACGAATGACGAGGTGCAGCGGCTGTTTACGCCCGATTGGCAGTTAGAGGAACTGGCGTGCGGCGATGTGCTGGGCGACAACTGGAAGTTCCTCAAGCGCGGCCTTGAGCGCCTGGATGAGCGCGTCTATCGCTTGTGTAAGGCCTGAAGCCGGAAAAGAAAAAGGCGGCCCGTGGGCCGCCTTTTTCGTCTGCGTTGTACTTAGCCGCGTTGACGCAGGGCTTCGATACGCACTTCCAGTGGCGGGTGGGTCATCAGCAGGCCAGCCAGGCCGCCCTTCAGGCCGCCGTTGATGCCGAAGGCGGTCAGGCTGTTAGGCATGGTGACCGGCACTTCCTGCTCGGCGCGCAGGCGCTGCAGGGCAGCGATCATCGCGCCAGTGCCAGCCAGGCGGGCACCGGCTTCATCGGCCTTGAATTCGCGCTTACGCGAGAACCACATAACGATGATGCTGGCCAGGATGCCCAGAACAAGCTCGGCAAAGATGGTCGCTACGAAGTAGCCAATGCCTGGGCCGTCTTCGTTTTTCAGGATCACCTTGTCGACGAAGTTGCCGAAGATCCGCGCGAAGAACATCACGAAGGTATTCACCACGCCCTGGATCAGCGCCAGGGTGACCATGTCACCGTTGGCCACGTGGCCGATTTCGTGTGCCAGTACGGCGCGTACTTCGTCAGGCGAGAAACGCTCCAACAGGCCTTGGCTGACCGCTACCAGGGCGTCGTTCTTGTTCCAGCCGGTGGCGAAAGCGTTGGACTCATAGGCCGGGAAGATACCGACTTCCGGCATCTTGATCCCGGCTTCGCGGGATAGCTCTTCTACGGTCTGCAGCAGCCACTGTTCGTGACGGGTGCGTGGCTGGGTGATGATTTCGGTCTTGGTGCTCATCTTCGCCATCCACTTGGACAGGAACAGCGAAATCAGCGAACCGGCGAAACCGAACACGGCGCAGAAAACCAGCAGGCTGCCATAGTTCTGGCCGGTAAAGCGGTCGACCCCGAGCAACTTCAGGGTGATGCTGGCGATGATCAACACCGCAACGTTGGTGGCCAGGAACAGCATAATGCGCATCATGGTGTATTGAGACTCCTCACGGGAAACATCTATCAGGCCGCTGAAAACCCTGTTTTGGCTGCTTCGCCTGATTTTTCAACGGCCACTATTGGTTATGACGGCTATATAAGGGCGCACCCCCCGGCACTTCAACCTGGCGACTATTTCAAACTATGTCGCTTGCGCCGTTTAGGTTGGATTCGAACAGCAGGCGGGTGAGGCGGGCAACGCGTTCGCCATGCCGTTGGCCCAGTGCTTCGCGCAGCTGAAAGGCCAGCGTGGCGTGCACGCGGCGCACGCTAGGCGGTAAGGCATCACCCTCGCGCAGGGCATGGGGTACGCCGCGAGTCAGGCGTAGAAAGCCCTTTTCGCTGAGTACGGCTTGATCCAGGGCGTCGTAGCCGATGGTGGAGTCGAAGCGGATATAGCCTTCCTCGGCCAGCCACAGCAGGGCGCCTAAGCAGCTTTGATGACGTGGCGTGGGCAGGCCGAATTCGTCGGGCTCTTCACGGCCGATCAGGTCTTCGACATACAGTGCTGATTTGCTCGGAAACGCCTGGTACAGGGTCAGCATGCCGGCGGCGGCATCCTTGTAGAAGTCGTCGATCTGCAGGTCCATCAGAATTTGCCAATCATTGAGGTTGGAAGGTAAGGCAGCACGCGGCCCAGCAGCGCCCAAGGCCAGCCAGGCACGTAGGCGCTGACACGGCGTTTGTCGATGTGCTTGGCGATCAGCGCCGCGCCGCGTTCCACGCCAATCAGGAATGGCCGGCTGGCCATGTCGCTGTTCAGTGGCGTGTCGATAAAGCCCGGCAGCAGCAGGGTGGTGTCGATGTTCTTGCCCAGCAGCTCGGCGCGGGTTGCTTCCATATAGCTGATCAGGCCGGCCTTGCTCGCCGAATAGGCCGCCGTATGTGGCAGGCCGCGTTTGCCGGCGACTGAGGCGACGGCAACCAGATGGCCGTGGCCTTGCTGGCGAAACAGCGCACAGGCGGCATCCAGGCAGGCAATTGCGCCTATCAGATTGGTTTCCACGGTCAGTCGGGCGCGCTTGAAGTGGCCACCGCCGGCTTTACCGGTCAGGGCGATGCCTGCGTTGGCGATAATCCCGTCCAGCCCGCCGAGGGCATTAGCGGCCAGACCCACGGCATCCTGGCAAGCGTCGTAGTCGGTCACATCCAGCGGCAGCACCACTACCTTGCGCTGAAAGCGCGCCTGTAGCTCGGCGGCCAGCAGATGCAGGCTGTCTTCGCGGCGTGCGGCCAGCGCCAGGTCGTAACCCTTGGCCGCCAACTCGCGGGCCAGGGCGGCGCCGATGCCAGAACTGGCGCCGGTCAGCAGATAGCGTTTGCCCTGGCTCATGGCTTGCTCCGATTACTGTTGGTAAGTCTTGAGGAAGCTGCCGATGCGGCCGATGGCCATTTCCAGCTCATCCACGCGCGGCAGGGTGACCACGCGGAAGTGATCTGGCCACGGCCAGTTGAACGCGGTGCCCTGAACGATCAGCAGTTTTTCCGAGAGCAGCAGATCCAGCACGAACTTCTCGTCGTTATGGATCGGACAGACCTTCGGGTCGATCTTCGGGAAGGCATACAGCGCGCCCATTGGTTTGACGCAGCTGACCCCGGGGATGTCGTTGAGCAGCTCCCAGGTACGGTTGCGCTGCTCCAGCAGACGGCCTTGCGGCAGCACCAGGTCATTGATGCTCTGGTAGCCGCCCAGTGCGGTCTGGATTGCATGCTGGCTCGGCACGTTGGCGCACAGGCGCATGTTGGCGAGGATGTCGATGCCTTCGATATAGCTCTGGGCGCGGTGCTTGGGCCCGGAAATCGCCACCCAGCCTGAGCGGAAACCCGCCACGCGGTAGGACTTGGACAGGCCGTTGAAGGTCAGGCAGAGCACGTCCGGGGCCAGGGAGGCGGTGCAGATATGCACGGCATCGTCGTAGAGGATCTTGTCGTAGATTTCGTCGGAGAACAGCACCAGGTTGTGCTGGCGCGCCAGTTCGACGATATCCAGCAGCACTTCTTTGGAATACACCGCGCCGGTGGGGTTGTTCGGGTTGATCAGCACCAGGGCCTTGGTATTCGGCGTGATTTTGGCGCGCATGTCGGCGATATCGGGGAACCAGCCGGCCTGCTCATCGCACAGGTAATGCACCGGCTTGCCGCCGGCCAAGGCTACGGAGGCGGTCCACAGCGGATAATCGGGTGCCGGGATCAGCACTTCATCGCCGTTATTCAGCAGCGCCTGCATGGCCATCACTATCAGCTCGGACACGCCGTTGCCGAGGTAGATATCCTCGATGCCGACGCCTTCCACCTGCTTCTGCTGGTAGTACTGCATCACCGCCTTGCGCGCGCTGAACAAGCCCTTGGAGTCGCTGTAGCCCTGGGCTGTAGGCAGATTGCGGATCACGTCCTGAAGGATTTCCTCAGGCGCTTCGAAACCGAACGGTGCCGGGTTGCCGATATTCAGCTTGAGGATGCGATGGCCTTCCTCTTCCAGGCGCTTGGCGTGCTTGAGCACCGGCCCGCGGATGTCGTAACAGACGTTGGCGAGCTTGTTCGATTTGCTGAACTGCATATTAAGTGATCCCGAATGGTGGAACGCCGCTGAGAGGGTGTTTACAAATTACTGCACTCGACCATGCAGCGTTGAAAGCAGCCTCAAAATGCTCATGTACAACTTGTACACTCCGCTTTTTCGGCTGCTTTCGCCTTGCCTGGCCATCGCTCGCTACTTTTGTAAACACCCTCTGAATTACTCTGCAAAAAGACGCGATCTGACGAGCCTTGGCAGGTTGTAACGCCGGTGACAGACTGGGATCGAATGATACGTGGCAGCCCGACCTTGGCAAAGGTACTGGTCGGGCTTTTTTGTGCTCAGCACATCCATGTGCTTCACCCCTTCGGGGCTTGCGCGCAAAAACGCTCCCGGCGTTTTTGTGGTGTGCCATCCATGGCCGCCACCCTGTGCGCCGTCGTGGCTCCCGCTGGGTCGTTGTCACGTGATGTTGAATATCGTTTTGGCGTTTTTATTGAGGATTGTGACCATGGACAAGCTGGAAAAACCCCTGGAAGCCTGGCGCGAAGAGCTTTCCGAGGAACAGTTTCACGTCTGCCGCCTGGGCGGCACCGAGCGCGCCTTTACCGGGCAGTATCACGACAGCAAGGTGCCGGGTATTTACCACTGCGCCTGCTGCCAGGCCGAACTGTTCGACTCGGATGCCAAGTACGACTCTGGCAGCGGTTGGCCGAGTTATTTTCAGCCGGTCAGCAGCGAGGCCATCGCCAGTCTGGATGACTTCAATCACGGCATGCACCGTATAGAAGTCAAATGCGCCAAGTGCGATGCTCACCTGGGGCATGTGTTCCCAGATGGGCCGGCGCCGACGGGGCTGCGTTATTGCATCAACTCGGCATCGCTTAAGCTGGTGCCGAAGGCTTAATGCCATTGCACAGGCCCGCTATCAGCGGGCCTTATTTAGCAGCAATTAAATTGCATGCAATTTAATTGCTCGCTATCTTGCGTCCATTCCCACTCCTCAGGATGACCAGCATGAGCAACGCACTCTTCGATATTCCGGTTACTACCATCAAGGGCGAGCAGAAGACCCTGGCCGATTTCGGCGGCAAGGCCGTGTTGGTGGTCAACACCGCCAGCAAGTGCGGTTTCACCCCGCAGTACAAGGGCCTGGAGAACGTCTGGCAGCAGTACAAGGACCAGGGCCTGGTGGTGCTGGGTTTCCCTTGCAACCAGTTTGGCAAGCAGGAGCCGGGCGATGAGGGTGCGATCAGCGAGTTCTGCGAGCTGAACTTCGGCGTGAGCTTCCCGCTGTTCAAGAAAGTCGATGTAAATGGCAGTGATGCCCACCCGCTGTTCGTCAACCTGAAGAAGAGCGCGCCGGGCCTGCTCGGTAGCCAGGGCATCAAGTGGAACTTCACCAAGTTTCTGCTGAGTGCCGATGGCACGGTGATCAAGCGTTTCGCCCCGACCACCAAGCCTGAAGACCTGACTGCCGAGATCGAAGCACTGCTGAAATGACCCAGGCCAGTCTGCACGCGGATGACGGGCTGCAGCTGGACAACCAGCTGTGTTTCAAGCTCTACGCCGCTTCACGGGCGGTGATCCGCGCTTACAAGCCGATGCTCGATCAGCTCGGCCTGACCTACCCGCAGTACCTGGCCATGCTGGTGCTGTGGGAGTGGCAGCAACAACCGCCGGTCTTGCCGACGGTTAAGGCCCTGGGTGAGCGCTTGCTGCTGGATTCCGGCACGCTAACGCCGTTGCTCAAGCGCCTGGAGCTGCAAGGCTTGCTGCTGCGTAAGCGTTCGGTCAGTGATGAGCGTGAGGTGCACCTGGCGCTGACCCCGGCCGGCTGCGCCTTGCGTGAGCAGGTGTTGCCGCTGAAAAGCCAGCTGCTGTGCGAGCGCGGGATTGATCTCGATCAGGTTGCCGCGTTGCGTAGCCAGGTCGGTGTGCTTCTTGATCAGTTTATGGTGCTTAACCACTGATCGAGCAGGGCCGCCAGCTCATCCTTGCGGAAGGGCTTGGCCAAGTAGTCGTCCATTCCCGCAGCGCGGCAGCGCTCGCGTTCATCGGACAGCGCGTTGGCTGTCAGGGCGATGATCGGTAGCTCGGCGAATTCGGTTTTCTGGCGAATCCGTCGGGTGGTTTCATAGCCATCCATGACCGGCATATTGCAGTCCATCAGAATCAGATCGACCGCCTGGGTTTCCAGCAGGGTCAGGGCTTCGCCGCCGTGATTGGCCAGCAGCACCTCGCAGCCGAGCTTGCCTAGCATGCCTTTAGCCACCAACTGGTTGACCGGGTTGTCTTCCACCAGCAGTACGCGCGCCTGGCGGTTGCGTTGCGGCTCGCTGTGTTGCTCGGCGGCATGCGTCTCGCCCTGGCCGAGGGTGCGGCGTAAGGCCTGCAGCAGTGCCTGGCGTGACAGCGGCCGGGCCAGTTGTTCGATAGGCGAAAGTTTTTCCACCTGCTCGCTGCTGAGAAAGTTGCCGTAGGCGCTGACCAGCAGAATCGGCAGGTTGCAGAGCGTACGCAGCTCATTCAAACGCTGCGGGCAATCACTGATCAGCAGGTCGGCATCAAGCGTGCCCAGCGCGGCGTCGGCGTCCAAGTGTTGATACTGCAGGCCCCAGCTTGGCAGCAGGCTGGCCAGCTGTTCACTGAGCCCGGAACTGGCGGGGCTGAGCCCGATAATGTGTCCGTGCAACAGGGGAAGCTGCTTAGCGTTGGTCTGGCCGGGTAGCGGCAGGTCGACGCAGAAGGTGCTGCCGAAACCTTCCCGTGTCTCCAGGCTCAGTTGGCCGTGCATGGCTTCGCAGAGGCGGCGCGTCAGGGCCAGGCCCAGGCCGGTGCCGCCAAATTGCCGAGTGATGCCAACCCCAGCCTGGGCAAATGGATGGAAGATCCGCGCTTGGGCGTCTTCGGCAATGCCGATGCCGGTATCACGCACGATGATCCTGACGCCGCCGGCCTGGGCAGTGACGCTGATATCGACGCGGCCAAAGCGGGTGAACTTCAAGGCGTTGGACAGCAGGTTGCTGACAATCTGCCTGACCCGCGTCGGGTCGCCGAGCAGCTGGTTAGGTAGCAGTGGGTCGATCAGGCAGGTCAGTTCGACGCCGGGTGCGGCGTTTTGCGACAGCAGGTTGGCGGTGTCTTCGACCATGCTGCCAAGGTCGAAGGGGATCTGCTCCAGTTCCAACTGTCCGGCCTCGAATTTCGACAGGTCGAGAATGTCGTTAAGCAGCTCGACCAGTACCTTGCCGGAGTCGTGGGCAATCGACAGCTGTTGGCGCTGTTCGTTATTCAGTGGGCCGTCCAGCGACAGCGCAAGCATGCCCAGCAGGCCGTTGAGCGGGGTGCGAATCTCGTGGCTCATATTGGCCAGAAAGGCTGAACGCGCTTGGGCCATGTCCAGCGCTGTGCGTTTGGCCTGCTCCAGCTCACGGTTGGAGTCGAGCAAGCGGCTGTTGGCGGCCTCCAGTTGCTCGGTGCGCGCCGAGACCATGTCTTCCAGTTCGGCCAGGTAGCGGGTCAGGCGGGCTTCGGCTTGCTGGCGCTGCTCGATTTCGCTGGCGATGCTGCTCAGTTGGCGGTTGGTCACATCGACCAGCACGCCGATCTCGTCGCGCTCATGGTTGGGCGGGTAGGGCAGCTTGGCATTGTTGGGGCTGCGCAGGTCACGTTCGCTGAGGGCGCGGATAAAACCGGTGAGCGGCTTGGTCAGCATGAAATAGAACATCACCAGCAGAATCAGCGACAGCAGCAAACTACGGGCGAAGCCGGTGAGCAGGGTCAGCAGCGAGCGATTGAGAAAGTGGCTGCCAAAGGCGTAGGTGTCGACTTCCAGGCTCAGCTTGCCGAGCGCTTCGCTGGGCGAGTGGCTGACGAACAGCGCGGTTTCGAAGTGCCGGCGTTTGCCGAACATAAAGTCGCTGAGTACCCGGTAGCGACTTTCCAGAGCCGGGCGGCTGACGCTGGCCAGGGTTAGCTGGTTGTTGTCGATGATCTGTGCGCTGATCACCGCTGGTGAACGCAGCAGGCCGAGCACCAGTTCCTGGGCAAGTTCGGCGTCGATGTTGTAGGCGATGCGCGCAGCCGGGTTGTGGCTGATTTCCATCAGCGCGTTAATCTCGCGGTTGATGGAGGCATCTTCGCTGGCATAATCGATGCCCACTTGAATAAAGCTGAGCGCCGTGCCGAGGATAAAGGCTACCAATACGGTCAAGCCGGCCTGTTTGAATGACAGGCGTTGGGTTAGCGCTATATCCATATGGGCCGGTTGTTCTCGTGTTGAATCGCCTGCCAAGCATAGCCCATCTGTTTTGCCGGACGGCAGTGGTAGAACGGCCTGAAAACCCTGGAGTGTGTTGTGGATTCGCGTTTAAGTGATTTTTTGTTGCGCGCCGAGGCTGTATTGGCGCGCCTGGAGCCATTACTACCGGCCCAGCGCCCGGTTATCGACTGGCAGCAGAGCCTAGCGGCCCGCTGGCAGCGTGATGGTCGCAGCGGCTTTTTGGCGCCGCTGCAGCTCAGTCTGGATGTAAATCTGGACGATCTGATCGGCGTGGATCGCCAGCGTGCCCAGTTGGCGCGCAATACCCAGCAGTTTATTCAGGGTCTTCCGGCCAACCACGCCCTGCTCTGGGGTGCGCGCGGCACGGGTAAATCATCCTTGGTGCGTGCTCTGCTGGCCGAACATGCGGCGGCGGGATTGCGCCTGGTTGAGATCGAACGTGATCATCTGGCCGATCTGCCGCGCATCGTCGAACAGCTGAGCGAGCTACCGCAGCGCTTCGTGCTGTTTTGCGATGACCTGTCGTTCGAGGCTGGCGAGGGTGACTACCGCATGCTGAAGACCGTGCTGGATGGTTCGCTGGAGCGTGCACCGGACAATGTGTTGCTGTATGCCACTTCCAACCGTCGCCATCTGCTGCCGGAAAAGCAGAGCGATAACGAAAACTGGCAGCGAGTCGATGGCGAGCTGCACCCTAACGAGGCGGTGGAAGACAAGATCGCGTTGTCCGACCGCTTCGGTCTGTGGCTGTCGTTCTATCCCTTTAGTCAGGAGCATTTTCTTGATGTGGTCCGCCACTGGGTCGGAGTGCACGCCGCACAGGCCGGCCTGACCTGGCAATGGCACGACGAGCTGGAAAAGGCCGCCATACGCTGGGCCTTGGGCCGCGGCAACCGTAACGGACGCTGCGCCTATCAATTCGCCCGTGACTGGGTGGGCCTGCAACTACTGAGTAAGCACGATGATTGATCTACAACAGAGCGGGCAGGGGCTCGACGGCTACCCACTGCTGGTGGCGCAACTGCAGGCGCTGCTGGCGGGTGAGCGCGATTTTATCGCCAATGCGGCGCAGTTTTCGGCGTTTCTGTTTCAGGAGCTGAGTGACCTGAACTGGGCGGGTTTCTACCTGGCCCGTGGTGAGGAGCTGGTACTCGGGCCGTTCCAGGGCAAAGTGGCCTGTGTGCGGATTCCCTTCGGTCGCGGCGTGTGCGGCGCCGCAGCGGCCACTGGGCAGACTCAGCGCGTTGAAGATGTACATGCATTTGCCGGGCATATCGCCTGCGACAGTGCTTCCAATAGCGAACTGGTGGTGCCGTTGTTCAAGGACGGCCGCATGCTTGGCGTGCTGGATCTCGACAGCCCGTCATTGGCACGTTTTAGTGCAGTGGATCAGGCCGGTATCGAGCGGCTGGTCGAGGTGTTTGTCGAACTGACCGATTGCTGAGCAGCGCTAAAAACAAGGCAAAAAGCCCGGCAATCGCCGGGCTTTTTGTTGGATGGCCAGCGATTATTCAGGCCTTGGCGGCCATCTTGGCGAGCATCTTCAGCTCGCCTGGCAATACGGCCTGCACCGAGTCGCGTGCAGTGATTCGCGCATAGTGCGCACTCAGGTTGGGCCAGCGCTGTGCGTCCAGTTGCTCATCGCCATGCTGCATATTGATCAGTTGGCAGGCCAGGGCCAGGTCGGCCAGGGTTAGGCTATCGCCGACCAGGTATGCAGCTGAACCAAGGGTCTGTTCCAGGTAGTCGAAGTGGGCGGGTAGCTTTTCCTGCAGGGCTTTTTGTACGACTGCTTCGTCGCAGCTCTGGCCCATGCTGGGTTTTAGTGCGCGGTTGCGAAACACGCTGAAGGTGCACAGCGGGGCCAGCTCATAGTCGGCATATTTCTCCAGCCAGCGCACCTGTGCGCGTTGTTCGGCGTTCTGGCCCAGCAGGCTAGGGCGATCTGGATGCTTGTCGTCCAGGTACTGGCAGATCACGCTGGAGTCGGCGAGGGTGAAATCGCCATCCTTCATCGCCGGAATGCGCCCCAGTGGGCTTAGCTCGCGGTACCAGGCTGGCTGGCCGAACGGCAGGATGATTTCCAGCTGGTAGTCCAGGTTCTTTTCAGCCAGAAACAGACGGACTTTACGGACGAAGGGCGACAGCGGGGCACCGTATACGGTCAGGCTCATGTGCGGCACTCGTGGGCAGGGCGGTAGCGCGCAAGCTGCGCGCTGGAGGGGTTAGTCGTATATGTTCTTCTTCTTCCATTCGTCATCGCCGCCGAGCGACTCCAGGCCGGCATCCAGTTCGCTGGCTTGGTCAGTGGTCGGCTTGTTACTTTCCAGAACCATGGCATTGGCGCGCGCCAGTTGTTCTTCGAATTTCTTCAGGGCGTTCTGGTAAGGCGCTGGATCAGGTTGTTTGCGCAGGTACTGCACGCCGCGCTCGAATGCCAGGCGTGCCTGGCCTGGCTGGTTTTGCTGCAGGGCCTGTTGGCCTAGGTTGCCGAAAAACTCGATATGCACCTGGGTCAGCATATGGCGCACTTCTTTCAGCCAATGCTTGGCCTCGTTGGTCGGGATAATCCCGTCTTTGGCGCAGCGGGTCAGCTGGCCATGGAGGTTTTCCAGCTGGAAGCGTACTTCCTTAGCTTTGGCTTCATTGAGGATGGGTTGCGGCGGGTTGTTTACGGCAATCGACTCGCCCTGGGCGATCAGCTTACGCAGCTCTTCAATGCGCGCCTTGAGGGCGTTATTGCCCTTGTCCAGCGGCAGCATGCGTTCACTGAAGTGCAACTGCAGGCGGCTGAGCATCAGCTTCAGTGCTGGCGTCATCAGTTGGCCGGGGAGGGCTTCGGCGAGATCGGTGCAGCGGCGCAGGCGATCATTAAGGTCGGCCTTGATGCGCGCCTTCTCCAGTTTGTTGTTCTCGACCATATGATTGATGTAGGCAATGGCGATCAAAACGACGATGCCAGAAACAATCAATATGGTAATCACGAGTGGGGACATGGGTGCAGCCTCTCGATCACCGGTTTTTCGTCCGAGTGTAGTGCCTTAGCCGGGAGGCTGATAGGGCTGCCTCACATTCGGAGCTGAAGTCTTTGATTTATAAAAATTTTTACACAGAGGTTGACGGGCCTTGCAAGGCTCCATAGAATGCGCGCCACTTCGTAGCGCAATGCCTCACGGCAAAACGTGTAGAAGCCGGATAGAAGTTGTAGTTTCCGGGCTGCGTCCCCTTCGTCTAGTGGCCTAGGACACCGCCCTTTCACGGCGGTAACAGGGGTTCGAGTCCCCTAGGGGACGCCACTTCTTAATGAAGTGTGCTGCAAAAAACCAAGTTGTATGCGGGAATAGCTCAGTTGGTAGAGCACGACCTTGCCAAGGTCGGGGTCGCGAGTTCGAGTCTCGTTTCCCGCTCCAGATTCAGGTGGTCTGCTTAGGCAGGTAGCCGACAAGTTCCAAGGTCCCCTTCGTCTAGTGGCCTAGGACACCGCCCTTTCACGGCGGTAACAGGGGTTCGAGTCCCCTAGGGGACGCCATTTTTAGTACCAAGCTGTATTGCGGGAATAGCTCAGTTGGTAGAGCACGACCTTGCCAAGGTCGGGGTCGCGAGTTCGAGTCTCGTTTCCCGCTCCAAATAAACGAAAACGCCGCTCACTGAGCGGCGTTTTTGTTTCTGCTGTTTTTATTGCCTACAAAAAAAGCCCGCCGGTTATGCCGTGCGGGCTTTTTTGCTTCTGGCTGAGGTTTAGTGTGTGCCGCCTTGCGCGGGCATGGTCAGCAGCTGCTTTTCCTGGTTCCAGTCGAAGGGTTCGTCGTTTTCTTCGGCGTAGAAGCGGCGTTCTTCGAGGGTCTGGTACATCTCGATTTCTTCGTCCGGCATAAAGTGCAGGCAGTCGCCGCCGAAGAACCACAGCAGGTCGCGCGGCACCAGGTGGGCGATTTGCGGGTAGCGCTGGAAGATCTGGCTGATCAGGTCCTGGCCCAGGTAGAGGCTGGCTTCCGGATCGCTCGGCAGGTCGCTGAGCAATTCGTCGTAGCGCTCCAGGTACATGGCGTGGCTGTCATCGAGAATCTGCTCGGCTTCGCCCAGGGCGACCAGGATGGTGCGCAGGTGCTGCAGCAGGGCGAGGTGATGGTCGATGTGAGTGTTGGCCATGGGGCAATCCTGTAGGTAAAACGGGCGCGCAAGTATAAGGCTCGCGTCGCCCGCTGTCCTGTCGGTTTAGCGGACTTTACCCGCACCCAAGGTCAGTTCTTCCTTGGCAAAGTCGTCGACATCGATCACCACCCGCCGCGCCGCTTCGGCCTGATGCAGGCTGTGCGCTTCTTCCGGGTTGAGAACCCCAGCAGCCAGCGCGGCATCGATCAGGCTTTGTCCGGGCAGTTCCTGGACCTGGCCGGCTTTGACGGCCTTGTGCAGTTTCTTCTGCAGGCCCTGTACGTCCTGCAGCAGGTTCATCGCATATTGCAGGGCACCCACCGGGTCCTGTTCAGCTTGTGGGCGATAGCAGCCTTCGAGCAGTTCCTCCAGCGCCGGGTCGCCGCTGTTACGACCGATGATGCCAGCCACTTCGGCGTCCAGTTGATCGCTTGGGCCTTTGTGTCGGCGGCCTAATGGCAATACCAGCAAGCGCAGGGCGCAGCCGAGCAGTTTGCTGGGGAAGTTGCTGAGCAACTCTTCCAGCGCCTGTTCGGCCTTGCCCAGGCTTTCTTCCACGGCCCAGCACAGCATGGGCTGTGAATGCTCCGGATAGCCGAGGTCGTGGTAGCGCTTGAGCGCGGCAGAGGCCAGGTACAGGTGGCTGAGTACATCACCGAGTCGCGCCGACAGGCGTTCGCGGCGTTTC
This sequence comes from Pseudomonas sp., assembly GCF_030690725.1. Taxonomy (GTDB): domain Bacteria; phylum Pseudomonadota; class Gammaproteobacteria; order Pseudomonadales; family Pseudomonadaceae; genus Aquipseudomonas. The sequence goes on from NZ_JAUYGD010000038.1 coordinate 52,094, forward strand.
AGTTCGCCGCCGAGCAACATCATGCTGGTGTCGGCGAGCAGGGCGAAGGACGCTGCCAGCCGGTTGAGCGCGCGGAAATACGGGCGGCTGATGCGGTCGCCGGGCACCTGACTGAAGACGCCAAAGCCGAGGCTGAGCAGCAGGCTGCTGGCGGCGTTGCTCACGGCAAAGCCGATATGTTGCAGCAGCAGTTCATCGAACTCCTGCAGCGCCTGGTCCTGGTCTTCGCGACCGGCCAGGGCCATTTCCTTGAGCACGTAGGGGTGGCAGCGAATTGCGCCCTGACCAAAGATCATCAGGTTGCGCGAGAGGATATTGGCCCCCTCCACGGTGATAAAGATCGGCGCCCCTTGCCACGAGCGCGCCAGGTAGTTGTTCGGGCCCATGACGATACCCTTACCGCCGTGCACGTCCATGGCGTGGCTGATGCATTCGCGGCCGCGTTCGGTCAGGTGATACTTGAGGATGGCCGAGAGCACTGAGGGTTTTTCGCCCAGATCCACCGCATTGGCAGTGAGGATGCGTGCGCTATCCATCAACCAGGCGTTGCCGCCAATACGGGCCAGGGCTTCCTGAATGCCTTCGAAGGCGGACAGCGGCACGTTGAACTGCTCGCGGACTTGGCTGTACTGGCCGGTGGTCAGGCTGGTGAACTTGGCCGCGCCAGTGCCGACTGCCGGCAGGGAGATCGAGCGGCCCACGGACAGGCAGTTCATCAGCATCATCCAGCCCTTGCCGAGCATTTCTTCGCCGCCGATCAGGTAATCCAGCGGGATAAACACATCCTTGCCGGAGTTCGGGCCGTTCATAAAGGCGGCGCCGAGGGGCAGATGGCGGCGGCCGATTTCGACACCGGGCGTTTCGGTGGGTACCAGGGCTAGGCTGATGCCCAGGTCTTCCTCTTCGCCCAGCAGGTGCTCAGGATCGTAAGCTTTGAAGGCCAGGCCGAGCAGGGTGGCGACCGGGCCGAGGGTGATATAGCGCTTTTCCCAGTTCAGGCGCAGGCCGATCACTTCCTCGCCTTGCCACTGGCCTTTGCAGATGATCCCGGTGTCCGGCATGGCGCCGGCGTCGGAGCCGGCCAGGGGGCCAGTTAGGGCGAAGCAGGGGATGTCTTCACCGCGCGCCAGGCGCGGCAGGTAATGGTCACGTTGGGCGTCGGTGCCGTAGTGCAGCAGCAGTTCGGCCGGGCCCAGCGAGTTGGGCACCATCACGGTGGAGGCTAGATCGCCGGAGCGGGTGGCCAGCTTCATCGCCACCTGGGAGTGGGCATAGGCGGAAAAGCCCTTGCCGCCGTATTGCTTGGGGATGATCAGGGCGAAGAAGCCATGGCTCTTGATATGTGCCCAGGCCTCGGCAGGTAGGTCCATCTGCTGGCCGATCTGCCAGTCACTGACCATGGCGCACAGCGCTTCGGTGGGGCCGTCGATAAACGCCTGTTCTTCCTCGGTGAGCTGGGCCTTGGGGTAGGCGAGCAGGGTGTCCCAGTCCGGGCGGCCGCTGAACAGCTCGCCATCCCACCACACTGTGCCGGCTTCGATGGCATCGCGCTCGGTGGCCGACATCGGCGGCAGCACGCGCTTAAACCAGGCAAACAGCGGTGCAGTGAACAGGCTACGGCGTTGCTCGGGCAGCAGCAGCGGCAAGGCCACGGCCAGCAGGAGCAACCAAAACAGGCCCATCAGCCAGACCGGTGCATGGCTGAACACGCCCATCAGAATCAAAAAACTGGCCACGATGCCCAGGGCGGGCAGGGGCGCGGTGCGGCGGTGAGCGAGAAAGGCCGTGCCAAGCAGCAGGGCGAGTAACCAGAGAGCGAGCATGCAGAATCCTCCATGATGACAATGCGTGTGTACGCACCATCACGAGCGTAGTCGTCATTGATGGCGACAAGAGCGGTGAGCTTGGCCGAATCGTCGTGACATTGGCCGGACTCGCATCGTTAGACTGGTTTCTCAGTCATTGGCTTTCAATCATGAGAAACCCTGATGCGTGAATACCTCGAGCCCGGCCGCTTCATCGATAGTGACCACCCAGCGCTGGTGGAGTTCGCAGAAAAGTTTCGCGGGGCCAGTCGCGAGCCGCGTGAGCAGGCCATCAAGCTGTACTACGCGGTGCGCGATGAAATTCGCTACAACCCCTATGTGTTTAGCCGCGACGCCGACACGTTGAAGGCCAGCCACGCATTGCTGGCGGGGGAGAGTTACTGCGTGCCCAAAGCCACTTTGCTCGCCGCCTGCGCCCGCCATTGCGGCATCCCGGCGCGCATCGGCCTGGCCGATGTGCGCAACCATCTGGCCACACCACGGCTGCTGGAGATGCTGCGCAGTGAAGTATTCGCCATGCACGGCTACACCGAGTTGTACCTTGAGGGCCGCTGGGTCAAGGCCACGCCGGCGTTCAACCTGGCGCTGTGCCGGGTATTCAAGGTGGCGCCACTGGAGTTCGATGGCCTGAGCGACAGCGTATTTCACCCGTTCAACCAGCAGGGCGAGCGTTATATGGAATACCTGCACGACCACGGCCAGTTTGTCGATGTGCCGGAGCAGCTGTTCTTCGGCCATCTTGCCGCCTGCTACCCACATCTGTTTGCCGAGGATGCGCTATCGATCAGTGGCGACTTCGCCGCTGAGGCCGTGCCCGGCTGATGTATCGACAGGGCTGATAAGCACCATCGGAAACTGCCGGGTTTAATCTGCGCCTGGCGCTGGTAGGCTGCTGCCCAGCCGTGGGGGCGGCAGTTTTGCGCAAAGATACTGTGGTGGTGAGGTTCCAGGCGCTAGACTTGGGCCACTTCGCGCTGCGTGGCGCAGCCCCTCTCGAATTTCTTTTTATCTGATCAGGTGTGCGCATTTTTATGAGTACTGCTCTGTCCATTCGCCAGTTGACCAAGACCTATGGCAACGGCTTCCAGGCGCTGCATGGCATCGACCTGGACGTGGCTGAAGGCGATTTCTTCGCCTTGCTCGGCCCCAACGGTGCCGGAAAATCCACCACCATCGGCATTCTTTCGACCCTGGTGACCAAAAGCAGCGGCACGGTAAATGTGTTCGGTCACGACCTGGACAAACAGCCCTCTGCGCTTAAACGCTGTCTGGGCGTGGTGCCGCAGGAGTTCAATTTCAACCAGTTCGAGAAGGCCTTCGACATCGTCGTGACCCAGGCCGGTTACTACGGTATCCCAGCGAAAATCGCCAAGGAGCGCGCCGAGCAGTACCTCAACCAGCTCGGCCTGTGGGGCAAGCACAACGTGCCGTCGCGCGAGCTGTCCGGCGGCATGAAGCGACGCCTGATGATTGCCCGCGCGCTGGTGCATCAGCCGCGTTTGTTGATTCTCGATGAGCCGACCGCTGGGGTTGATATCGAACTGCGCCGCTCGATGTGGAGCTTTCTCACCGAGCTGAACGAGCAGGGCATCACCATTATCCTCACCACCCATTACCTGGAAGAGGCCGAACAGCTGTGCCGCAATATCGGCATCATCGACCACGGGCGGATTGTCGAGAACACCAGCATGAAGGACCTGCTGAAAAAACTGCATGTGGAAACCTTCCTGCTCGACCTCAAGGAGTCGCTGCTGGTTGCGCCGCAGCTGATCGGCTACCCAGCGCAATTGCTCGATGGGCACACCCTGGAAGTGCAGGTGGACAAGGCGCAGGGCATTACTGAGCTGTTCCGTCAGCTGGCTCTGCAGAATGTCGAGGTGCTCAGCTTGCGCAATAAAACCAATCGCCTGGAGGAGCTGTTTGTCTCCCTGGTCGAGAAAAACCTGGCGAAGGTGGCGGTATGAGCACGGCTTATCTGAACTCCGAATTCACCGCCAACATGGTGGCGCTGCGCACCATCGTCTACCGCGAGATCCGCCGTTTTACCCGCATCTGGCCGCAGACCCTGCTGCCGCCGGCGATCACCATGGTTCTGTACTTCGTGATATTCGGCAACCTGATCGGTAGCCAGATTGGCGATATGGGCGGCTTCACTTATATGGAGTACATCGTGCCGGGGCTGATCATGATGTCGGTGATCACCAACTCCTATGGCAACGTGGTGTCGAGTTTCTTCGGCAGCAAATTCCAGCGCTCCATCGAGGAACTGATGGTCTCGCCGGTGTCGCCGCATATCATCCTCACCGGCTATGTGATCGGCGGCGTGCTGCGCGGCCTGGCGGTGGGCTTTATCGTCACTCTGCTGTCGCTGTTCTTCACCAAGCTGCAGGTGCATCACCTCGGCGTGACCGTGCTGGTGGTGCTGCTGACCGCGACCATCTTCTCCCTGGGCGGTTTTATCAACGCCGTGTTCGCGCGCAACTTCGATGATATTTCGATCATCCCGACCTTTGTGCTGACGCCTTTGACCTACCTGGGCGGGGTGTTCTATTCGATCAGCCTGCTGCCGCAGTTCTGGCAGACGGTGTCGCTGGCCAACCCGGTGCTGCATATGGTCAACGCCTTCCGTTATGGCATTCTCGGGGTTTCCGATATCCGCATCGGTGTGGCCATCGGCTTTATGCTGGTCGCCACCGCCGTGCTGTATGGCGTGTGCATTCGTTTGCTGGTCAGTGGCCGCGGTATGCGTCAGTAGCCGGTAACCAACATCGGGAAACATTTTTAACGGCTGATCTGCGCGGCTCGGCCGTTAGACTCAGCCTCTACAAAGAATTAGGGGTTGTATATGTTTGCCCGCGCACCTGCTCTGTTTGCTACGGTCGTTGTGCTGTGTTCGCTTGTCAGTGGGCAAGCGCAGGCCAATGAAGGGCCGCTGGTTGAGGTGGTCAAGGCTGAGCGAAGCCTGGTGCGTGACGAGCTGGTGACCTTCGGTTCACTACGCCCCGACGAGTCGGTGATGATCCGCCCGGAAATCGCCGGCCGGGTGGCGCAGCTGCATTTTCGCGAAGGCCAGCGCGTCGAAGCCGGTGCACTGCTGGTCAGCCTGGATGACTCGATTACCCGTGCCGAGTTTGCCCAGGCGCGGGCCAACCTGAACCTGGCGGAAAAGAACTTCGAGCGCGCGCAGATGCTGTTCAAGCGCGGTGCCAGTAACGCCCAAGCGCTGGATGAAGCCAGTGCGCAACAACAGGCGTCGCGCGCCAGCCTAGCGCTGTCCCAGGCACGGCTGGACAAGACGCGTATCCTCGCGCCCTACGATGGTGTGCTGGGGTTGCGCGCTGTCAGCCCCGGTGATTACCTCAGCGAAGGCCAGGACATCGTCAATCTGGAAGTGCTCGATCCACTCAAGGTGGATTTCCGCATCCCGCAAAAAGCCGTCAGCCAGATCCGCCTCAAGCAGGTAATCGAAATCAGCCTGGATGCCTATCCGGGCGAGCGCTTTAACGGTGAGATTTTCGCCATCAACCCACGTCTCGACGAAGCCGGACGCAGTCAGGCGATTCGCGCGCACATCAGCAACAGTGATGGTCGCCTTAGCCCCGGGCAGTTCGTGCGGGTTTCGGTGATCCTCGCCGAGCGGCCGAATGCTCTGGTGATTCCAGAAGAAGCCATCATGCCGGTGGGGGACAAGCTGCTGGTCAACCTGGTGGTCGATGGCAAAGTCGAGCTGCGTGAGGTCAAACTGGGCAAGCGTCTGGCTGGCAAGGTCGAGGTTCTAGAAGGCCTGCAGGGTGATGAAACCCTGATCAGCGCCGGCTGGCAGAAGGTTCGGGCCGGCGCGCCGGTACGCACCAAGGTGGTGGAGCAAACGCCATGACCCTGTCGGATATCTGCATCCGCCGGCCGGTGTTTGCCACCGTGTTGTCGCTGATTGTGGTGCTGCTCGGTTTGATGGCCTATGACCGCCTGGCGGTGCGCGAGTACCCGAATATCGATGTGCCGATTGTCACGGTCAACGTCACCTACCCGGGAGCCAGCCCGGAGATTATGGAATCCCAAGTCGCCCAGCCGATCGAGGATGTACTGTCGGGCATCGATGGTCTGGATTTCGTCAGCTCCATCAGCCGCTCGGAAAATACCCAGATCACCGCGCAGTTCCGCCTGGGCAGCAACTCCGATGAAGCCGCCAACGATGTGCGCGACCGCTTGGGTCGCGTGCGTGGCCTGCTGCCGGATGAAATTGCCGAGCCCATCGTGCAGAAGGTCGAGGCCGACGCCCAGCCGGTGATCTGGATCGCTTTCTACAGCGAACGCTACAGCGCCATGGAGATCACCGACGTGCTGGAGCGGGTGATCAAGGATCGCCTGCAGACCATTCCCGGCGTTTCCGAGGTACAGATTCGCGGCGCCCGCACCTTCGCCATGCGCATCTGGTTGGACCCGGAGAAGCTCGCCGCGCACAACCTGACCGTGCAGGACGTGGAGGACGCTCTGCGCCGGCAGAATGTGGAGATTCCGGCCGGGCGCATTGAATCGCAGCAGCGCGAATTCACCGTGCTCTCGGAAACCGATATGAACACCCCGGAGCAGTTCAATCAGCTGATTCTGGACGATTCACGCGGTTATCTGCTGCGTCTCTCGGATGTCGGCTATGCCGAAATCGGCGCCAAGGACGAACGCAGCATTGTGCGCTACAAAGGTCAGCCAGCGGTGTCGATGGGCATGATCAAGCAGGCCACCGCCAATCCGCTGGACATCTCCGATGGCCTGGCGGCGGCCATGCCTGATGTGCTGGCGCTGCTGCCCGAAGGCATGCGCATGCAGGTGGCCAACGACAACTCGCTGTTTATTCGCGAGTCGATCGACAACGTGTTTATCACCATCTGGGAAGCGGTGGGGCTGGTCATCCTGATCATCTTTATCTTCCTGCGCTCACTGCGCGCCACCATCATTCCGCTGGTGACCATTCCGGTATCGCTGATCGGCGCATTTGCCCTGATGTCGCTGATGGGCTTCACCATCAACACCCTGACGCTGCTGGCCATGGTGCTGGCCATCGGCCTGGTGGTGGACGATGCCATTGTGATGCTGGAGAACATCCACCGGCATATCGAGGAGGGCATGCAGCCGGTACAGGCGGCGTTCAAGGGCAGTCGTGAGATTGCCTTTGCGGTAATCGCCATGACCCTGACCCTGGCTGCGGTATTCGCCCCCATTGGCTTTATGCAGGGCACCACCGGCAAGCTGTTTACCGAGTTTGCCTGGACACTGGCAGGCGCGGTGCTGGTGTCGGGTTTTGTTGCCCTGACCCTGACGCCGATGATGTGCGCGCTGTTGCTCAAGCCGCATCAGGCCGGCGAGCGGCATAACCGTCTGTACAACCTGATCGAAGACTTTCTCAACAACCTGACCTACAGCTACAAACACCTGCTGGCCAAGGCACTGAGTGCCTGGGTGCTGGTGGTGGGCGTGTTGTTGCTCACCGTGGTGGCCTGCGTGCTGCTGTTCTCGGGGCTTAAATCCGAGCTGGCGCCGACCGAGGATACCGGCACCATCATCGGCGTGTTCAACGGCCCGGATGGCGCCACCATCAATTACACCGGGCGTTATGCCCGCGAGATCGAAGCAGCCTACGCCAGCATCCCGGAAACCAATCGCTACATGGTCATCGCCGGTTTCCCCACAGTGGCCCAGGGCATTTCCTTTATGAAGCTGGAGGATTGGGGCGATCGCTCGCGCAGCCAGTTCGAGATTCGTAACGAACTGCTGCCTAAGCTGCAGGATATCGCCGGGGTACGGGCTTTCCCGGTCAACCGGCCTCCGTTGGGGCAGAGCGCGCGCAATCAACCGGTCAACTTCGTGATTCGCTCGTCGATGGAGTACAGCGAGTTGCAGGTCTATGTCGACGAGCTGCTTAACGCGTTGCGCGATTATCCGGGGCTGGAAAGCCTGGACAGCGACCTCAAACTCAACGCGCCGCAGCTGAAAGTCGCGGTCAATCGCGAACAGGCGGTGGCAGTGGGTACTGATGTGGCGACCATCGGCCGCAGCCTGGAAAGCCTGTTCGGCAGCCGTCAGGTGACGCGCTTCAAGCAGAATGGCGAGCAGTACGACGTGATGGTGCAGTTGCAGGGCGTGGACCGCAGCAACCCGCAGGACCTGGACCGTGTGTATGTGCGTGGCCGCGATGACAGCATGGTGCAGTTGTCCAATTTGATCGAGGTGCGTGAAACCGTGGCGCCGCGTGAGCTTAACCACTTCAACCAGCTGCGCGCGGTGACGGTGAGCGCCAACGTCGGCAGCGGCTACACCCTGGGAGAAGCCCTGGCGCATCTGGAAAACACCGCGCGCACGGTGTTCCCAGCCGAAACCCAGTACGACTACACCGGCACCTCGCGGGATTTCAAGGAATCCAGCGCCGGCATTGCGCTGATCTTCGCCCTGGCCCTGGCGTTTATCTTCCTGGTGCTGGCGGCGCAGTTCGAGAGCTTTACCGACCCGCTGATCATCTTGTTCAGCGTGCCCTTGTCGATGGCCGGCGCCTTGCTGGCGCTGACGTTATTCGGCGGCACCTTGAATATCTACTCGCAGATTGGCCTGGTGACGTTGATCGGCTTGATTACCAAGCACGGCATTCTGATCGTCGAGTTCGCCAACGTGCTGCTGCGTCAGGGCCATGAGTTGCGCGGCGCGGTGATTGAGGCGTCGGTACAGCGTCTGCGGCCAATTCTGATGACCACCGGGGCCATGGTACTGGGCTCACTGCCATTGGCAATTGCCACCGGGGCGGGGGCGGAAAGCCGTCAGCAGATCGGCCTGGTGATTGTCGGCGGCCTGTTGGTCGGCACCCTCTTCACCCTGTTCGTGATCCCGACCCTGTATATGCTGCTGCGCCGCTGGCAGCCGATTAAACAGGGCGCGTTAGAGGCCGCTGCTGCGTAGCCCGCATGCAATCCGGGAGCGGTGTGGCAGGCAATAGATTTCCCCGGATTGCATCCGGGCTACAGGCTGAGCCTGTGGGAGGGGCCGGGCGGCGTTACGCTTTAGCCGCGATAGAGTCGCGGCTAAAGCCCCTCCCACACAAACCGGAATCTGGCGTTACTCGACTTTAAGCACCAGCTTGCCGAAGTTCTCGCCGCTGAACAGCTTGAGAAGGGTTTCCGGGAAGGTCTGCAGACCGCTGACAATATCTTCTTTGGATTTCAGCTGGCCGCTGGCCAGCCAGCCGCCCATCTCCGCAGCCGCTTCGGCAAAACGCGGGGCGTAGGTCATCACCACCATGCCTTCCATGCGTGCGCTGTTGACCAGCAGGTTGAGGTAGTTGGCCGGGCCTTTTACGGCCTGCTTGTTGTTGTACTGGCTGATCGCGCCGCAGATGATCACCCGCGCCTTGAAGGCCAGTCGGGTCAGTACGGCATCGAGAATGTCGCCGCCGACGTTGTCGAAGTACACGTCCACGCCTTTCGGGCATTCGCGCTTGAGGCCGGCAATCACGTCTTCGCTTTTGTAGTCGATGGCGCCATCGAAGCCCAGCTCATCAATCAGAAACTTGCACTTGTCCGCGCCGCCAGCGATGCCGACTACGCGGCAACCCTTGAGCTTGGCGATCTGCCCGGCAATGCTGCCCACTGCGCCAGCTGCACCGGAAATCACCACGGTTTCACCGGCTTTCGGCGCGCCGACATCGAGCAGGGCGAAGTAGGCGGTCATGCCGGTCATGCCCAGGGCGGACAGATACAGCGGCAGCGGCGCGCGCTTGGGGTCGACCTTGTAGAAGCCCTTGGGCTCACCGAGGAAATAATCCTGCACGCCGAGGGCGCCGTTTACATGGTCGCCCACGGCAAAGTCCGGGTGCTGCGAGGCCACCACTTCACCGACGCCGAGGGCACGCATTACTTCGCCAATGCCGACTGGCGGGATATAGGACTTGGCATCGTTCATCCAGCCGCGCATGGCCGGGTCCAGCGACAGGTAGGCGTTCTTCACCAGAATCTGCCCGGGGCCGGGTTCACCGACGCTGTTTTCCACATAGCTGAAAGTCTCGCGGCTGGGCAGGCCGACCGGGCGTTGGGCAAGCAGGAACTGACGATTGAGTGGGGCAGTCATGGCAGGTACTCATTGAGCGGAAAGACTGTTGATAGCCCGTAGTGGCGCCATGGGCAAGATTTGCCCATGGGACGAATGGTTGTTAATCCATTCGAGTGATGGGTGCCCTGGGGTGTTAATCACTCATTTCAATGAGGTCATCACCAGCAGTTTGATAGTGCTGCCTTGGAATCATGGAGCTGATTAGACTCGCGGCAGTTTCTAATCCTTGCGAGGACACGCAGATGAGCTTTAGCTTTTCCGGCCGGGTTGCCCTGGTCACCGGTGGTGCTGCTGGTATTGGTCGTGCCACGGCACAGGCATTCGCCAACGAAGGCCTGCAGGTGGTGGTGTCTGACGTCGATGTGGCGGGCGGCGAGGCGACAGTCGCGCTGATCCGTGAAGCCGGTGGCGACGCGCTGTTTGTGCGCTGCGACGTGACTCGCGATGCTGAGGTCAAAGTGCTGATGGAGCGCACACTGGGTGCCTACGGGCGCCTGGACTATGCCTTCAACAATGCCGGCATCGAGATCGAGAAGGGCAAGCTGGCCGAGGGTAGCGAAAGCGAGTTCGACGCCATCATGGGCGTCAACGTCAAAGGCGTGTGGCTGTGCATGAAGCACCAGATTCCGTTGCTGCTGGCCCAGGGGGGCGGTGCCATCGTCAACACTGCTTCGGTCGCCGGCCTGGGCGCGGCGCCGAAGATGAGCATCTATGCCGCGTCCAAGCACGCGGTGATCGGCCTGACCAAATCGGCAGCGGTCGAGTATGCGAAGAAGAAAGTACGGGTCAATGCGGTTTGCCCGGCGGTGATCGACACCGATATGTTCCGCCGCGCCTATGAAGCCGACCCGAAGAAGGGTGAGTTCGCCGCTGCTATGCATCCGGTCGGGCGCATCGGCAAGGTCGAGGAAATCGCCACCGCAGTGCTGTACCTGTGCTGCGATAACGCGGCGTTCACCACCGGCCAGGCGCTGGCGGTAGATGGCGGCGCCACGGCTATCTGATTTCCTTCAGCGATAAAAAAGCGTCCATCTGGGCGCTTTTTTTATACCTCGCCATTTCTTTCACACGATTGGCCACTAAAGTCACTGCAGTGTTCTACGCCGCTGTTCAAGATCGCCCAGCGCTTTGATCAAGGAGTAAGCAAGCCGTGACAGCTGACCCGTTATTGACCCTGTTCCTGCCTATCGCCCTGGGCATCATCATGCTTGGCCTGGGCTTGTCGCTGACCCTGGCGGACTTTGCCCGGGTGGTGAAGTTTCCCAAGCCAGTACTGATCGGCCTGGGCTGCCAGCTGCTGTTGCTGCCGCTGGTGTGTTTCTTCCTGGCCAAGGCCTTTGGTCTGGCCCCGGCGCTGGCGGTTGGTCTGATGCTGCTGGCCGCCTCGCCGGGCGGCACCACGGCTAATCTCTACAGCCATTTGGCCCATGGTGATGTGGCGCTGAATATCACCCTGACGGCGGTCAATTCGGTGATTGCGGTGCTGACCATGCCGCTGATCGTCAACCTGTCGCTGGCCTACTTTATGGAAGGCGATCAGGCCCTGCCGTTGCAGTTCACCAAGGTGGTGCAGGTGTTTGTCATCGTGCTCGGCCCGGTGGCGATTGGCATCTGGATACGCAGCCGCTTCCCTGGCTTTGCCGCTCGTATGGAGAAGCCGGTAAAAATCATCTCCGCACTGTTTCTGCTGATTATCATCATCCTGGCGGTGGTCAAGGATTGGCAGACTTTTGTCGATTACGCACCGCTGGTGGGCGGGGCGGCGCTGGCCTTCAATCTGATCAGCCTGGCGGTGGGCTACTGGGTGCCGCGCTTGTGCAAGCTGAGCCTGCGCCAGTCGATTGCCATTGGCATGGAGATCGGCATCCACAACGGCACCCTGGCGATTGCCCTGGCGCTGAGCCCGATGCTGCTGAATAACGCGACCATGTCGATCCCCGCGGCGATCTACAGCATCATCATGTTCTTTACTGCGGCGGCCTTTGGCTGGTGGGTGAACTTTGCTCATGGCAAAGAATTGAAAGCCACTGAATAGGTATGGCCGAGTATGAAAAAGCCCGTCACTTGGACGGGCTTTTTCATATCTGCTGGTCGGCTCAGTGCAGCGGCAGTTCAACGCCTTCGAAGAGCTCTTCCAGCTCGACCTTGCTGTGGCATTGCACGGCTTTGGCCATCATGTCGCGGGTCAGGTGCGGGGCGAACTTCTCGATAAAGTCGCACATAAAACCGCGTAGGAAGGTGCCGCGACGGAAGCCGATCTTGGTCACGCTGGCTTCGAACAGCTCGCCGGCATCCAGCACCACCAGGTCCGGATCGAGTTTTGGATCGACGGCCATCTTGGCCACGATGCCCACGCCCAGACCCAGGCGTACGTAGGTTTTGATTACGTCGGCGTCGGCGGCGGTAAACACCACTTTCGGCGTCAGGCCACGATGGCTGAAAGCCTCGTCGAGTTTGGAGCGGCCGGTAAAGCCGAACACGTAGGTGACGATGGAGTATTCGGCCAGGGCTTCCAGGGTAAGCTTCGGCAGCTTGGTCAGCGGATGGCCCTGGGGCACCACCACGCAGCGGTTCCAGCGGTAGCAGGGCATCATGATCAGGTCGTTGAACAACTCCAGACCTTCGGTGGCGATGGCGAAATCGACGGTGCCATCGGCGGCCATTTCGGCAATCTGCATCGGCGTGCCTTGGTGCATATGCAGGGCTACGTCCGGGTATTGCTTGATAAAGGCGCTGATCACCGGCGGTAGGGCATAGCGCGCCTGGGTGTGGGTGGTGGCGATGGACAGGGTGCCTTTCTTCTCGTTGGAGAACTCCTGGGCGATCTGTTTGATGCTTTCGACCTTGCGCAGGATTTCCCCGGCGGTATTGATGATGCGCTCGCCGGCTGGGGTGATGCGGGTCAGGTGCTTGCCGCTGCGGGCGAAGACTTCAACCCCCAGTTCGTCTTCCAGTAGGCGGATCTGTTTGCTGATGCCGGGCTGCGAGGTGTAGAGGCTTTGCGCGGTGGCAGAAACGTTGAGGTCGTGATGCGCGACTTCCCAGATGTAGCGCAGTTGCTGAAGCTTCATAAAAATCCCTCAAAGCAAAAAGACAGCCGTTCAGGTTACCGGCGTTTTATATAACCATAATGATGATTGAAGCATTAAATCTAGACCAAAAATTAAAAAGTGCTGCGCTTCTTTTAAAGATCACCGCGGCTGCGGTGTTGCAGCATCGGCACCAGATACACCGGTACTTCGGACAACTGCACCAGGCGCGAGGCGGTACGCCCCAGTGGAATATCCATATCGGTGCCGTGGCTGTGGCTACCTAGGACCAGCAGATCCACGCCGAGTTGCTGCGCTTCATCGAGTATCACCAGCGGTGGATCGCCCTGTACCACGCGCACTGCCTTGATCAGCTCCAGATCATGCAGGGCTTCGCCGATCTCATCGCGGAAACCCTCCAGCACGCGCTGCTCGATACTTGCCATCACCGTGCTCAGGCCGTTGGTGCGCAGGTCCTTGAGTCGCTCTTCGTCCAGATAGGTCTGCAGCACCGACTCGGCAAACAGGCCCATGGGCTCCACGGCGTGCACCACATACAGGCTGGCATTGAAGGAACGGGTCAGCGCCAGAGCGTGTTGCAGGATGTAGGGGGCGTAGAGGCCTAGATCAGTGGCATAGAGAATCGAGCGAATCATGCGGCCTCCTTGACTGCCTGACTGGCGGGCCTGATCTGAGCTTAGCAGCGCCATCGATAAGTCAAAGAAAGCCGAGGTTTTGAGGACGAATGGTTATATACGTAGGTAGGGGGTAAGCGGCGAGGGCGGCTGATCGCCCCCGCGCGGGGACGTGGGGACTAGAGCTGCGGTTCGTTGCTGATGCCGTGTGGCACATGGCCGGTTGGCACAACCTTGTTGGCTTTTTCGCAGTGGCCGGTTTGGTCATCGAAAAACACGTCGGCGCCGAAGGTTTCCAGAATCGCGGCTTTTTCCAGGCCGCCGAGGAAGAAGGATTCATCCAGGCGAATATTCCACTCGCGCAGCGTACGAATCACCCGCTCATGAGCCGGCGCCGAGCGCGCGGTCACCAGCGCCGTACGAATCGGGCATTGCTCTTCGGGAAACTCCTGTTGCAGACGGTGCAGGGCGGCGAGGAACGGCTTGAACGGGCCGCCGCCGAGCAGCTCGCGGGCCGACTGGCGTTCGTGACTCTGGAAGGCTTCCAGGCCGGCCTGCTGATAGACCCGCTCGGATTCATCGGAAAACAGCACGGCATCGCCGTCGAAGGCAATGCGCAGCTCATTGCTGGCCGCCCGCCGAGCGCCGCCGGAAAGGATGGTCGCCGCACCGAAGCCGGCCCGCAGCGCGCTGCGCACATCTTCGGAATGGGTGGAGAGAAACAGATGGCAGCCGAATGCGGCCAGATAAGGGTCGGGGCTGCGCCCGCCGACAAAAGCCGCGCGGGAGATGCCCAGGCCGTAGTGCTGGATCGAGTTGAATGCGCGCAGGCCGGTGTCGGCGCTATTACGCGAGACCAGAATTACCTCGACCCGCTGCTGCTTGAGTGCTGTGTTCAGCGCCAGCAGCTTCTCGACCAGGGGAAAGGCATCACCGGGGGCGAGTATCTCGTCCTCATGCTCGATCTGGTATTGGCGGTAGGCCGCGACGCCCTGGCTTTCATAGATGCGGTGGCTTTCGCTGAGGTCGAACAGCGCCCGCGAGGAGATCGCCAGCACCAGTTTGTCGCCTAATCCCTTGCTCATGGCTGTGTCCTATTGCGCGCGTTGTTCGAGAAAACGCAGGGTCTGATAAAGCATCTCGGTGCGCGACATGCCACAGCCGGCCTGGGCCGCAGCGGCCAACGGCGCGGCATAGATGGCATGCAGTTCCAGTGGGCGCTGCAGGGTGAAGTCGTGGTACATGCTCGGCAGGTAATCCGGCATGCGGTCGGTGGCCGCCAGTAGCTTGCCGGCAAACCCAGCGGGTAACTGATAGCCACAGGCGCCAGCAGCATCCACCACTTCCTGCATGATCGCTTCGATCAGCGCACGGCTGTCGGCGTTGGCCATCAACGCCGTGGTGGCGCTGTTCAGCAGCACGGCCAGACCGTTGTAGGGCACGTTCCACACCAGTTTCTGCCAGCGCGCCTGGTTCAGCTCGGCCATGGCGGTGGAGTCCAGCCCAGCAGCCTGGAACAGAGCGCTGCCTTGTTCGAGGATCTGCTGACGGCTCTCGGCATCGTTCGCCGGGCCTGAGTGATAGCCCAGGTTGACGCTGCCCAGAGCCTGATGCTCGACCACCCCCGGTGCGCTGCGATGGGCGCAGATATAGCAAAGGCCGCCCAGCAGGTGCAGCGAGTCCGGCAGCAGCGGGCGCAGCTCGTCTTCTACGGCAAGGCCGTTCTGCATCAGCACCACCTTGGCGCCGGGCGCAGCGGCCTGGCTGATCAGCGGGGCGAGTTCGGCGTTGCTGGTGGTTTTGGCGCCGATCAGCAGCCAGTCGCACGGCGGCATATCGGCAACCGATTGGTACGCCTGCACCGGTTGCAGGTGCAGATTGCCGTGCACGGCGCTATTGACCTGCAGGCCCTGGCTGGCCACTGCGGCGAATTCGCTGCGCAGCAGAAAGTGCACATCAAAGCCAGCGCGGGCCAGCATCAGGCCATAAAAACCGCCAATCGCGCCGGAGCCGATAATGCCGATACGGGGTGCTGCATTCATCAGGGTAATTCCTCTGCGGGGCGCGACAGGGCAGTGTCCAGCGCCTGAGTAAGTTCGGCAGCCTGCAGACGGCTCTGCAAAGCGCCATAAAAATGACCATCGCGTATCACGAATAACGCGGGTAGATGAAATACCTCATAACGCGTCACTAAACCGCCACTGTTGGCCGCGTCGACCCAGGCCAGGCGCTGTATCGGCAGGGGCAAATTAGGCAGCTCACGGCGCGCCCAACGGCAACTGGCACAACCTATGCTGGTAAATATCAGCAGTGAAGTGCCAGGCAAGTCGAGTAGATGGCGATCTGCATCTAAATCGGTCAGTTCCAGTTCAGTCACTATACTGGCCAATGTGGTATCAAATTGATGGCATCCGAGGTAGTCATAGATGCGTCACTTTCTGCGTCATCCCAGTGATATGCCGGTTGAATTAGTGCTGCGCAAACAGGCATTTGTACCCAAAGAACGGCTCAACAATATCAGCCTCGGCGGTGTGGCTTGCAACTCCAACCGCGCTTTTCGCCGTGGTACGGCCATCGAACTGCGTATTCCGCTGTTCGGCGAGCATGCGCGCTATCCGGGCCTGGTGGCCTGGTGCCGCAAGCAGGAGGGTAAATACCTGGTGGGTATTGCCTTTGTCGATGAGGACACGCTGTTTCGCGCGCGCATGGTCGAGCAGGTCTGCCAGATTGAGCATTATCGCCACCAGCGCGAGCAGGAACTGGGCTGCAGCCTGCCGGTCGAGGTGGTGGCGCAGGAGTGGATCAGCCAGCATGCCGCCGAGTTCTCCCGCGCTAGCCTGAATTAGCCGAATCCTCCCATCGGCGCGGCTTAAGCCGCCAAGCCCATTGTCGAGCCAGGCCTATACGCGCTAAGGTTCGGCTTCCCCGCTGTGCTCATATTGCTGTGCTCCGCCACACGGGGATCGCTGGCGGCCGGCACCCGTGACCTGATGACTCTGACTGATGAATAGCACGATGGCTGATTTACCGATTGATGACCTGAACGTTGCCTCCAACGAAACCCTGATAACCCCTGCACAGCTCAAGCGTGAGATTCCGCTGACCGATGCTGCGTTGCGCACGGTTGCCAGTGGTCGTGAGGTAATCCGCAATATTCTCGATGGCAAGGATCATCGCCTGTTCGTGGTGGTTGGGCCGTGCTCGATCCACGATATCAAGGCCGCCCACGAGTATGCCGCGCGCCTCAAAGCGCTGGCTGCCGAGGTATCGGACAGTCTGTATCTGGTTATGCGGGTGTATTTCGAGAAGCCGCGTACCACCGTCGGCTGGAAAGGCCTGATCAACGATCCATTTATGGATGACTCGTTCAAGATTCAGGATGGTCTGCATATCGGTCGTCAGTTGCTGCGTGACCTGGCTGAAATGGGCCTGCCGACTGCCACCGAAGCCCTCGACCCGATCTCCCCGCAGTACCTGCAGGACCTGATCAGCTGGTCGGCCATCGGCGCACGCACCACCGAATCGCAAACCCACCGCGAAATGGCCTCCGGTCTGTCGTCGTCCGTGGGCTTTAAAAATGGCACCGACGGCGGCCTGACTGTGGCGATCAACGCCCTGCAGTCGGTCTCCAGCCCGCACCGTTTCCTCGGTATCAACCAGGAAGGTGGCGTGTCCATCGTCACCACCAAGGGCAATGCCTACGGCCACGTGGTGCTGCGCGGTGGCAACGGCAAGCCGAACTACGATTCGGTGAGTGTTGCCGTTTGTGAGCAGGAACTGACCAAAGCTGGCATACGCCCGAACATCATGGTCGATTGCAGCCACGCCAACTCCAACAAGGACCCGGCCCTGCAACCTCTGGTGATGGACAACGTTGCCAACCAGATTCTGGAAGGCAACCAGTCGATCGTCGGCCTGATGGTGGAAAGCCACCTGGGCTGGGGCAACCAGTCGATTCCCAAGGACCTCAGCCAGCTCAAGTACGGCGTGTCCATTACCGATGCCTGCATAGACTGGGAAAGCACCGAGAAAACCCTGCGCGGCATGCACGCCAAGCTCAAGGATGTGCTGCCGAAGCGTCAGCGCGGCTAAGTACAGCGGCTGTAACAAAAACGGGCTTATGCGTATGCATAAGCCCGTTTTTTATACCTGCGAATTACGCGTCCTGCTTGCCCCAGTTAAGAATCGCTAGGGTCAGCAGGCCCGCGACAATCCCCCAGAACGCCGAGCCCACCGAGAACAGGGTCATGCCTGAGGCGGTCACCAGAAAGGTGATCAGCGCGGCTTCGCGTTCTTTCGGTTCGCTCATGGCCTGGGTCAGGCCGCCGATGATTGAGGCAAATAGCGCAAGCGCGGCGATGGACAGGATCAATGCCTTGGGCAGCGCGGCAAACAGCGCGGCCAGGGTGGCGCCGAAGATACCGGCGATGCCGTAGAACACCCCGCACCAGATGGCCGCCGTGTAGCGTTTTTTCGGGTCTTCGTGGGCTTCCGGGCCGGCGCAGATCGCTGCGCTGATGGCCGCCATATGGATGCCATGACTACCGAACGGCGCCAGCAGCATCGACGTCAGTCCGGTGGTAGTCAGCAGCGGGCTGGCCGGCACGTCATAACCATTGGCGCGCAGTACGGCCATGCCCGGCAGGTTCTGCGAGGCCATGGCGACGATAAACAGCGGGATACCAATGCTGATGGCCGCCGCCAGGGAGAAGCTCGGCGTAGTCCATTCCGGCACCGCCAGTTGCAGCTCGAAGTGCTCGAAATTGAGCAGGCCGAAAATCCCGGCCAGCACGCTGCCGACGATCAACGCTGCCAACACCGCGTAGCGCGGCAGCAGGCGTTTGCCCAGCAGATAAGCGACCAGCATGGCTACCACCAGTACCGGCTGCTGCTCGGCGGCCACGCAGATTTCCAGGCCGATCTTGAACAGCACGCCGGCCAGCAGCGCGGCGGCGATGGAGGCGGGGATACGCCGCATCAGGCGGTCAAAGGTGCCGGTCAGGCCGATCAGCACAATCAGCCCGGAGGCGAAGATATAGGCGCCAATCGCCTCGCTATAGGGCACGCCGGGCAGGCTGGTTATCAGCAGGGCCGCGCCGGGGGTGGACCAGGCGATCATGATCGGCGCGCGATAGCGCAGCGACAGGCCGATGCAGCAGAGCGCCATGCCAATCGACAGCGCCCAGATCCACGAGGAAATCTGCCCGTTCGTCAGTCCGGCGGCCTGGCCAGCCTGGAACATCAGCACCAGCGAGCTGGTGTAGCCGGTGAGCATGGCGATAAACCCGGCGACCACTGCCGAGGTTGATGTGTCGGCCAGCGGCCGTAGGCGGGCTTGCTGTAGGTCGTGCATCAGAGCAATCCAGTGTCGGCGAAGATGGGGTACAGCGAGGCTACCAGCAGCAGTGCCATACCGATATTAAACACGCGCAAGGCCCGTGCGTTGCTCAGCCAATTGCGCAGTAGGCTGCCGGCGACTGTCCACAGGCCGACGCTGGGGCAATTGACCAGGGCGAACAGCGCGGCGATCAGCAGCACATTGACCACGAAGTTTTCCTGCGGGGTGTAGGTGGTGATGGCGCCGATGGCCATGATCCAGGCTTTCGGATTGACCCACTGAAAGGCTGCGGCCTGGAGGAAGCTGAACGGCTTGCCGGCGGCGTTGCTCTGGCTGTCCGGCGCACCAGAACCGGCAATCTTCCAGGCCAGGTACAGCAGGTAGGCGGCGCCCAGATAGCGCAGCACGCTATAGAGCAGTGGCACTTGCTCGAACAGCTGGCCCAAGCCGAGGCCCACCGAGGCCACCAGCAACATAAAGCCCAGGCTGATGCCGAACATATGCGGCAGGCTGCGACGCAGGCCGAAGTTCACCCCGCTGGCGAGCAGCATCATATTGTTCGGCCCCGGCGTTACCGAGGTGACAAAGGCAAAGGCGATAAAGGCGAGCAGCAGTTCGGTGGTCATGGCGCAGCACTCAGAGGCAGTGTTGCTCAGCCTAAGGGGCGTGGGGCAAGGCGTCGCGGTACAGCGACGCGGGCAATGGGCGTAACAGTTTGAAAGTGTTTTTGGATAATACCGGTACAGTTTTGCCGGTGCGGCAGTACAGTCCGTAGCCCGGATGCAATCCGGGACCGCTCAAGCGGCCCGACATGCGCCCCGGATTGCATCCGGGCTACCCTGGGCTAGGCGTGTTTTTAGCGCCCCGCCAACGCCTGGTTGACCTTGAGCCAGCCCTGCACCGCGTCGTCACCTACTTCGCCGAAGGTCCGCTGTAGCAACCTGGCTTGTTCGCGGCGCAGCGCCTGTTCCAGCTTGGCGCCTTCGGCGGTAAAACCAAGCAGACGTTTGCGCTTGTCGTCTTCGGCGGTAAGGCTCTGCACCAGGTCCATTTCCAGCAGCTGACGCAGTGGCGTGTTCAGCGCTTGCTTGCTCACATCCAGATAGCCCAACAGCTCTTTTATGCTCAGGCCTGGGTACTTGGCAATAAAAAACAGGATGCGGTGGTGCACTCGCGACAGGCCACGGCGCGCCAGCATTTCGTCGGCCTTGGCAGTAAATGCCTGGTAGCCGAAGAAAAAAGCTTCCATGGCGGTCTGCTGGGTGGTTGTGCTCTTGAGGTCAAGCATTAAGGTCAAGCCTATTGACGTATTCGGGTTGATCGTCGTAGTTTCAGGCAAACAGAATTTCGGTCAAACAGTTTGACCTATTTTTATTTGCCTTTGCTACCGGTGATATCCATGGCCTTCTCCGAACGTGTTGCCCGCCTGAAAAGCTCTCTGATCCGTGAAATCCTCGCCGCGGCGCAGCGTCCGGAAGTCATGTCGTTTGCTGGCGGCCTGCCGGCCGAGCCAATGTTGCCGAAGGTCGAGTGGGCTGACATGCCGGCCAGCATGGGTCAGTACGGTATGAGTGAAGGCGAGCCGGCGCTGCGTGAGGCGATTGCTGCTGAAGCGCGTGCCCTTGGCGTGCCGTGCGATGCCAGCCAGGTGCTGATTGTCAGCGGTTCGCAGCAGACGCTGGACTTGGCCAGCAAGCTGTTTATCGATCCGGGTACCGAAGTGCTGCTCGAAGCGCCGACCTACCTCGCTGCGTTGCAAGCCTTCCAGCTGTTCGGTGCCGATTGCATCGCCGTGCCACAGGAAGCCGATGGCCCGCAGATTGATGCCTTGCGTCAGCGCCTGGAAAACCACAAACCGGCTTTCGCCTACCTGATCCCGACCTTTCAGAATCCCTCGGCGGTGCGCTACAGCGAAGCCAAACGCGACGCCGTGGCGGCGCTGCTGGACGAGTTTGGCGTGATCCTGATCGAAGACGAACCCTATCGCGAGCTGGTGTTCGACGAAGGCAGCGCCACGCCGATTGTCAGTCGCCTGCAGAAGGCCAGCTGGATCTACACCGGCACTGTGTCGAAAACCCTGCTGCCGGGCCTGCGCGTTGGCTACCTGATTGCCTCCCCGGATCTATTCCCCTACCTGCTGCGCCTTAAACAGTCGGCGGACCTGCACACCAACCGCATCGGTCAGTGGCAGGCGCTGCAGTGGCTGGGCAGCGAGAAATATCGCGGTCACCTGGCCGAGCTGCGCGACTTCTACCGCATCCGCCGCGATGCCATGCAGGCGGTTCTGGAAGAGCATTTCAGCGACCTGGCCGACTGGCAGATTCCCCAGGGCGGGCTGTTCTTCTGGCTGACCCTCAAGCAGCCGCTGGACACTCGCACGCTGCTGGCGCCGGCATTGGCGCAGAACGTGGCGTTTATGCCGGGCGAACCCTTCTTTATCGACCCGGACGCTCATCCGGGCCATTTGCGACTTAACTTCAGCCACGTCGCACCGGAGCGTTTGAGCGAAGGCCTCAAACGCCTGGCCGAGGTAATCCGTCAGGCGCAAGCAAGCTAGTCCACGGGTTCAAGCAGCTTAGGAGGAGGGCGATATGTATAAGGTTTATGGCGATTACCGCTCGGGCAACTGCTACAAGGTCAAGCTGATGCTGCACCTGCTGGATCAGCCTTATGAGTGGATACCGATTGATATCCTCAAGGGCGAGACCCAGAGCGACGCCTTCCTGGCCAAGAACCCCAACGGCAAGATCCCGGTGCTGGAGCTGGACGACGGCACCTGTCTGTGGGAGTCCAATGCCATTCTCAACTTCCTCGCCGATGGCAGCGCGTTTCTGCCCAGCGAGCCGCGCCTGCGCACCCAAGTGCTGCAGTGGCAGTTCTTCGAACAGTACAGCCATGAGCCCTATGTCGCGGTGGCGCGCTTTATCCAGCTGTACCAGGGCCTGCCAGAAGCGCGCCGCAACGAGTACGAGGAGTGCCATGTGCGCGGTCACAAGGCACTCAAAGTGATGGAAAAGCAGCTGCAGCGCACGCCCTATCTGGTTGGCGAGAACTTCTCGATTGCCGATATCGCCCTGTACGCCTACACCCATGTGGCGGATGAGGGCGGCTTCGACCTGGCCCCGTATCCGGCCATCCGCACCTGGCTGGCGCGGGTTGCCAGCCACCCGCGCTATATCGGCATGCTCGACTGATAGCCGTCGGGTGAACTGAGCGGTGAGAGGCGCTGCGCTTTCTCACTGCTCAGTCGCCAGCTCGCCGTAAAAAGCACTTATCATTCAACGATCTATCTTCTGGCTGGGTCGCGAATGCCATCTGCTGTTCAGCGTTACAAGCGGCTTTTGTCCGCTGCTCTGGCGCGCTACTTCCCTCATACCACTGCCTATTTGCGCGCTGAGCGTGAAGCGGCTGCGCCGTTAAAAAAACCTGCGCCACGGGCGAAAAAAGCGCCTGCCAAGGCTCGATCTGCTAGCGCGAAGTCGCCAGCTAAACCACGCCGCGCTGCGAGTAAACCAAGCACTCAAGGTATTTACGGGCCGGCGATGCTGGCGGTCGAAGCCGCGCACGCTCAGGCCATGCGCGAGCAGGTGGCGCGGGCGGTAATGGCTGGGCTGCTGAGTGCGCCATCGGATGAGCAGTGGGCGATGATTTTTAGCCATCATCCGCTGACGCGCATCTTCGCCGGTGCCGGTTCGGGCAAGTCCACCACGCTGGTGCTGCGGGTGGTGTTTATGCTCTGTCACCTGGGCATCAAGCCCGAGCAGCTGACGGTGATTTCCTTTACCAATGCCTCCTGCGCCGAGTTGCGCGAACAGCTGCTCAAGGTACTGGGCTTCTTCAACTATCCCTTCGATGCCAGTCAGGCGCGCCAGTGCGTGCGCACCTTCCACTCGGCCATGGGTAGCGTGGCCAAGAGTCTGCTGGATAATCCGCGCTGGTTCGAACAGTTAGATGACCCACAGGCGGCGAGCTGCGAACTGGATAACCCGCTAAGCGCCGGCCGCCTGCGACCGGCTCAGCAGCGCCTGCTGAAACAGGCTTATCAGCAGTGCTATGCCGAACAGCCGGCGTTTCGGCAAAAGGTGCACAGTCTGCTGCAGTTGCCGCCGCCAGCCGATACGGGTAAGCGCCTGCCCAAGGCGCCATTGGATGCCTACAAGCTGGCAGGCGAGTTCAGTGCTGCGCCGCTGTATGAGGCGTTCTACGCCCAGGCCGGGTTTGCCGAGAGCATCGGTATTGATGTGTCGGCTATGCAGTCCCAGGCGCTGACTGGTTCGGCAGCTGTACGCGAGTTCAGCGATGCTCTGTTGCTGTTCTGGCCGTACTTCGAGCGTTGCCTGCAGGCGCAGGGACTGATGACCTTTAATGGCGCCTTTGCCCAGCTGACGGTGCGGTTGAGAGCTGGCGGGCAGGGCGTTTCGGCGCAGTTGCTGGCGCCATTCAGCCATCTATTGATCGACGAGTTTCAGGACATCTCGCCGCAGATCGTACTGTGGCTGCAGGCCGTACAGCGTGCCCAAGCCGGGCAGGGCGCAACCGTCAGCCTGATGGCCATCGGCGATGACTGGCAGTCGATCTACGGCTGGCGTGGCAGCTCACCGGAGCTGTTTATCGACTTCGACCGGCACTTTCCCGGTAAAGGCAAAGCCAAACGCAGTGCCGTGCTGACCCTGGCCAACAACTACCGTTCGATTGAGCCGATTATCCGCGACGCCGAAGCGCTGCTGGGCGGCGTGCAACATAAACAGGCAAAGGCCAGTCAGGCGATCAAACCCACCCAGTCGGGCGATCACGGCGTGCGCCTGATCCAGCGTTTCGACAGCAAGGCACGCCTGCCGGAACTGCTCAAGCAGATCAGCGAGCAGTGCGCCTATGCGGCCGGGCGCAACAGCCGTGAGCGCAATGCGGTGCTGCTGCTCAGTCGGCGTAATGAGCCGCTGCAGGCCATCACCGCGCAGCTGGATAAGAAACTGCCGGTCAAGGCCTACACCATCCACCGCGCCAAGGGCCTGCAGGCCGAAGTGGCGATCATCCTCGACGACTGCCACCCGCCCGAACCGCACCCGCTGCGCAATGCGCTGTACGCCTACTCGGGCTTCTTCAGCAACAGCTACGACCAGGCCATGCAGGATGAAAGCCTGCGCCTGGCCTACGTGGCGATCACCCGCGGGGTCAGCCGGGTGTTCTGGTACTGCCAGAAAACCCAGGGCGCAACGCGCATCCTGGCGGGGCGGGGCAAGTAGAAGTTCCCTCTTGGTGTCAGTGCTGCGATGTCGTTGGCAGATTGGCTAAATCACTTTTGCTTATTCACCCAGACGGGATCGCTGCACTTGCCGGCCAAAGCCGCATGCGGGCTGCAGGTTCGCTGCGGATGGCTGCAAATCCCACCATTTCGTCTCAGTAACCCTCGGGCTAGAGCCTTAGAAATAAATTGACGCAACTTCTGCGAGTGGTTAGTTTTGCCTCCTTTCTGTAAATGCTAATTATTCGTATTAGCGTTAGATATGGAGGTTGGAGTGAATGCATTGACGCGTGTCGCTCGTGGGGGCTCCCCGTGGAGCGATATCTATGCGCCCACTTATAGGTTCTATTCCCCCGAAGGCGGGGTTGAGGCCGGCGGCTGTTTCAAGGCCATCGAGACACCGGCAGGTGAGGATGGTCACGGCGTTGAACGGGCGGTAGAGGCGGCCTTTGCCGAGGCAAGGGCGGCGGGCTTGGGCCAGCCGCTGGTGGTTGGGGTGATTCCCTTCGACAAGCAGCAGCCGTCCAGTCTGTTTGTTCCGCGCCATGTTTCGCGCCTGTTGCCAGTCGCACCGCCAACCAGGGTTTGCGGTTTACCCTGCGGCAAGGCCCGGCAATGCACTGAACAGCCGGATCAGGCTGGCTTCAAGCAGGCCGTAGGCCGAGCGGTTGAAGTGTTGCGTGGCGGCCAGGTGAGCAAGGTGGTGTTGTCGCGGTTGTTGCAGCTGGAGTTCGACAACGCACCCTGCGCCGCCACGGTGTTCCAGGGGCTGCGCCAGCAGAACCCCGAGGCTTACCACTTTTCCATGGATTTGCCGGATGGCGGCGTGCTGATCGGCGCCAGCCCCGAGCTGTTGCTGCGTCAACACGGTCGGCACTTCACCTCCAATCCACTGGCCGGCTCAGCCAAGCGGCTGGCCGATCCTGCTGCCGATGCGCTGGTGGCGAAGGCGCTGCTGCAATCGGCCAAGGATTTGCACGAGCATCGCCTGGTGATCCAGGAACTGGATCGCCAGTTGCGCCCGCTGTGTCGCAGCCTGAGCGTGGCCGAGGCGCCTTCGTTGCTGAAAACCGCGCGGCTCTGGCATTTGTCGACGCAGATCGCTGGCGAGCTAGATACGCCTGCGTCCGCGCTAAGCCTAGCCTGTCGTCTGCACCCAACGCCTGCGTTGTGCGGTTTCCCGACGGCGGCAGCCAAGCGTCTGATCGCCGAGCTGGAACCGTTCGACCGCGGCGTATTTGGCGGCATCGTCGGCTGGAGTGATGCCGATGGCAACGGCGAATGGGCGGTGGTGATCCGCTGCGGCATCGTCGAGCACACGCGGGTCAGTCTGTTTGCCGGCGCGGGGCTGGTTACCGCGTCCTGTCCGGAGTCGGAGTGGCTGGAGACCGGCAACAAGCTCGGCACCATGCTCTCGGCCTTCGGCCTGGAACGGGAGGCGCTATGAGTCTGGTGCCGTTCACGCCCTGGCCGGCGGAATTTGCCGCGCGCTATCGCCAGGCCGGCTACTGGCGCGGTGAGCCGCTGACGCAACTGCTTGAAGCCCAGGTGCAGACGCAACCCGAGGCGATTGCGCTGATCTGTGGCGAACGCCAGCTGAGCTATGCCGACGTGGATGCGCAGGCCGCTCACCTGGCTCAGCGCCTGGCCAATCAGGGGTTCGGGCCGGGTGATCGGGGGCTGGTTCAGTTAGGTAATCAGGCCGCGTTCTATATCGTCTTCTTTGCCCTGCTCAAGGCGGGTATTGCCCCGGTCAACGCGCTGTTCAGCCATAGCCGCCTGGAGCTGCTGGCTTACGCTGGGCAGGTGCGCCCGCGGCTGTTTATCGGCAGTCGCCAGCATCCGTTGTTTGCTGATGACAGTTTCCTCGACGAATTGCGGGCCGCTATTCCTGAGCTCGGCACGATGCTGCTCGATGGCGATGCCGACCCTACGCGGTCGCTAAGCGCCTGGCTGGAGCCGGCTGTCGCGTTGCGTGCCTATGCACCGACGCCAGCCGATCAGGTGGCGTTCTTCCAGCTTTCCGGTGGCAGCACCGGCACGCCGAAACTGATTCCGCGCACCCATGACGATTACGCCTACAGCGTGCGCCGTAGCGTGGAAATCTGCGCGTTCGACCGCCACACCCGCTATCTCTGCGCGCTACCGGCCGCGCACAACTTTGCGTTGAGTTCGCCTGGCGCGCTGGGGGTATTGCATGCCGGCGGCGGCGTGGTGCTGGCGGCCGATCCGGGGCCGGCGACCTGCTTCCCGCTAATCGCCCGCCACCAAGTGAATGTCAGCGCCTTGGTGCCGCCGGCACTGTCGCTGTGGTTGCAGGCCGCTAGCGGGAGAGCGGCAGAGCTGGCCAGCCTGCAACTGTTGCAGGTCGGCGGCGCGCGCTTGCCGGAGGCACAGGCACAGCGGATTGGCAGCGAGTTGGGCTGTCGCCTGCAGCAGGTGTTCGGCATGGCCGAGGGCTTGGTCAATTACACCCGTCTCGATGATGACGAGGCGCACGTCTATGGCACCCAGGGTTGCCCGATGAGCCCGGCGGATGAAGTGCGCGTGCTCGACCGCGCCGGCAACCCGGTGGCGGTCGGTGAGATCGGTGCGCTGCTGACCCGTGGCCCTTACACCATTCGCGGCTATTTCCAGAGCCCCGAACACAACGCCCAGGCCTTCGATGCCGATGGTTTCTACCGCTCCGGCGATCTGGTGCGGCTGCGCGCCGATGGCTATCTGGAGGTGGTCGGGCGGATCAAGGACCAGATCAATCGCGGTGGCGAGAAGATCGCCGCCGAAGAAGTGGAAAACCTGCTGATGGCGCACCCGGCAATCACCCACGCGGCGCTGGTGGCGATGCCCGACACGGCGCTGGGCGAGAAGAGCTGCGCCTTCGTGGTCAGCCGTGACCCGGCGCTCAAGAGCATCGCCTTGCGCAAGTTTCTGCGTGGCCTGGGCCTGGCCGATTACAAGCTGCCCGACCGTTTCGAACACCTCGACAGGCTGCCCATGACCGCCGTCGGCAAGGTCGACAAGACCCGTCTGCGCCAGCGGATCGCGGCCCACCTGGCTCCTACTGAATCAGCCCCTACTGAATAAGGAAATCCTGCCCATGGCTATCCCGGCTCTGCAGCCCTACAGCATTCCCAGCGAATGGACGCCAGACAAGGTCACGTGGACGCTTGATCCATCCCGCGCGGTGTTGTTGATTCACGATATGCAGGCGTACTTCGCCGACTTCTGGGAGGCCGACAGCGCCTTCGTTCAGGCTTTGGTCGAGCGGCTGGCAGCAGTGCGTGCGCAGTGCAAGCTGCTGGGCATTCCAGTGGTCTACACCGCCCAGCCCGGCGTGCAAAGCGACGCCGAACGGGCCCTGCTCAATGATATGTGGGGGCCGGGCATTACCCAGCACCCCGAGCGCCAGGCGATCATCGCCGGGCTGGCCCCGGAGCCCGACGATACGGTGCTGGTGAAGTGGCGCTACAGCGCCTTTCAGCGCTCGCCGCTGGAGCACATGCTCAAGGAGCTGGGGCGCGACCAACTGATCATCGGTGGCATCTACGCTCATATCGGCTGCCTGATGACCGCCTGCGACGCCTTTATGCGTGACATCCAGCCGTTCCTGCTGGCCGATGGCGTGGCCGACTTTAACCAGGCCGACCACCAGATGGCGCTGAATTATGTGGCGACCCGCTGTGGCCAGGTGGTTCGCTGCGCCGATGTGCTCAGCCTGGGCCGCGCGGGCGCTCCGGCGTTGACCCGCGCCGCCTTGCAGGCGCGCCTGCTGAGCCTGCTGGATGAGCTGGACGAACCCTTCGATCCCGACGAGAACCTGCTCGACTATGGCCTGGACTCGATTCAGGTGATGGCGCTGCTCAGTGAGTGGCGCGCGCAAGGTCTGGAACTGAGTTTCACCGATCTGGCCAAGACGCCGACGTTGAACGGCTGGTGGAGCCTGATCAAACAGCATGGCGGTGCCGCATGAGGCGCTTGGGAGTCGCCCAGCAGGGCCTGTGGCACGGTTATGTGCTGAATGAAGACCGCGCCATGTTCAACACCGCCGAATGCATCGCCTTCGCCGGCAAGATCCAGGCGCCGCCGCTGCTCGCCGCGCTGCGCCAGGCGGTCAGCGAGTGCGAAGCGCTGTCCGGGCATTTCGTGGTCAATGGCGAGCAGGTGTGGTTCAACCCTGCCGAACTGCCGCTCAGTGTGGCGCAGGTGCAAATACCGGTCGGGGTCGATGCCCAGGCCTGGGTGCAGCAGTGGGGCATGGCCGAGATTCGCCAGCCGTTCGATCTGGAACGCGAGCTGCCATGCCGCTTCACTCTGCTGCAGGGCGAGCAGGTGGATTTTCTCTACGGCTGCATTCACCACATCGCCCTCGATGGCTACGGCAGCAACCTGCTCTATCAGCGCGTTGCCGATTTGTACGGTGCGTCTCTGCGCGATGAGGCGGCTGCGCCTTGCGAGTTTGGTGACTACGCCGCAGTGCTGACTGAAGACGCCGAGCGCGAAAGCCAGGGCCGCACGGCTGCGGCTCGCGACTACTGGTGTGAACAGCTGGGTGCGCTGCCCGAGGCAGTCAGCTTTAGCGAGCGCGTCGCGCCTATTTCGGCGACCTTCCTTCGTCATTCGGCAGCGTTTCCGCCGGCGCTGTGGCAGGCCCTCAATCAACTGGCCGAGGCCAACAAGCTTGGCTGGCCAGACCTGCTGCTGGCCGCACTGTCGGCACAGCTGCGCCAGGTCAGCGGCAGCGCCGCCCAGGTGCTCGGTCTGATGGTGATGAACCGCATGGGTTCGGCCTCCTTCAACGTGCCCTGCATGCAGATGAACATCGCACCGCTGTGCCTCGATCTGAGCGATCAGGCCAATCTGCTAGAAGCCGCGCAGAGCATCGGCAAGCTGCGCCGCAGCAGCCGCAAGCATCAGCACTACCGCTACGAGTCACTGCGCCGCGATCTCGCTCGGGTCGGTGGCGAGCAGCGCCTGTTCGGCCCGCTGATCAATATCATGCCGTTCGACCGGCCGCAGACCTTCGGTGACTGTCCGGCGCGCACCCTGAGCCTGAGCGCCGGTCCGGTGGAAGACCTGACCCTGGAAGTGCACCTGGGGGCTAACGGCGTGCCGCTGCTGGATTACGACGCCAACCCGGCGTGCTACAGCCAGGCGCAGGTGCGCGCGCTGCAGGAGGAATTGTTCAGCCTGCTGGCCGCCTGGTTGCAGGCCCCGCAACAGCCGCGTGATCAGTTGTTGAGCGCCTGGAGCGCGCAGTACCGCGCGCAGCATCTGCTCAGCGCGCCGACCGCCGAGCAGGTCGCCATGGCCGAGGTCGGCAGCGTGCTACAGGCCATTCGCGCCCAGGCCGAACGCCAGCCGCAGCACCTGGCGCTGTGCCAGGGCGAGCGCAGGCTTACCTACGGCGAATTGCAAACGCAGGCCGAAACCATCGCCGCCGCCTTGAGTGAACGTGGCGTACAGCCGGGCGAGCGGGTCGGGGTGATGCTCAGTCGCAGCCCCGAGGCGATTGTCGTTCAGCTCGGCGTGCTGTTGGCGGGGGCGGTGTATGTGCCGCTCGATCCGGAGCAGCCTGGCGAACGCCAGCGGCTGATCTGCACCACCGCGCAGCTGGCGCTGGTGGTTACCGAGGCGGCGTTCCGCCATCGCCTGGCCGATAGCTACAGCGGCCCGATCGAACTGGCTGGCGTGCTGCACAGCGCCAATCGCCTCTGCGCGCCACGTCAGGGCGAGGCGGCGGCCTACCTGATGTTTACCTCCGGCTCCACCGGTACGCCCAAGGGTGTGGAAATCAGCCATCGCGCGCTGGACCACTTTATCCAGGCGGCGCGCCTGCGCTATGGCGTGGATGCCTCGGACCGCATGCTGCAGTTCGCCCCGTTCAACTTCGACGCCAGCATTGAGGAGGTATTTGTCAGCCTCAGCGCCGGCGCGACGCTGGTGCTGCGTACCGATGCGCTGCTGGAGTCGATCAGCGCCTTTGTCGAGGGTCTCGAGCAACTGGCAATCAGTGTGCTCGACCTGCCGACCGCCTTCTGGAACGAGTGGGTGGTGGCCCTGCGCGCCGACCTGGTACAGGTGCCGGGTGGGTTGAAGAGCGTGATCATCGGCGGCGAGGCGGTCTATCCCGAACAGCTGACGGCCTGGCAGCGCATGGCCCCGCCAGCGATTCGCCTGATCAACACCTATGGCCCGACCGAAACCACGGTGGTGGCGACTACCTGCGATCTGCAAGGCGTCGCGCCGGCCAGCGATAGCCTAACGAGTAGCGCCAACCTGCCGATTGGTCAGCCGCTGGCCGCCGTCACGGCGCTGGTGCTGGGCCGTGGCGAACGTCCGGCCGAGGAGGGCGAGCTGGTGCTGTGCGGCGCGCAGTTAGCCAACGGCTACCTTGGCAGCGATTCGCAAGCCTTTGCCAGCTTGCTGATTGGCGCGCAACAGACACAGGTCTACCGCACTGGTGACCGGGTGCGGATAGAGGAAGGCCGGCTGGTTTACCTCGGCCGTCTGGATAACGAGTTCAAGATCAGCGGCTATCGCATCCAGCCCGGCGAAGTCGAGTCGCGCCTGCTGGCCTTGAGTGGCGTCGATGAGGCCTGCGTGCAGGGCCTGGAACTGGGCGGTGGGCTGCGCCGGCTGGTGGCCTTTATCAGTGGTCCGCGGGATGACGTGCGCGGCATTCGCCAGGAACTGAGCAAGCTGCTGCCGGCGGCCATGGTGCCGACCGACTACCGGCACTACCCGGCGTTGCCGCGCACCGCCACCAATAAGCTCGACCGCAAGCGCCTGCAAACGGAGTACCTGCAAGGCTCACGCGAGCAGGCGCTGGACGATGAGACCCAGCAACGGGTGCGCAGCATCTGGCAGCAGATTCTCGGCGTCAATGCGATTCAGGCCGCGGACAACTTTTTCGAGCTGGGCGGGCAGTCGCTGCAGACCATCCAGATCGTTAACCGCCTGGCCAGTGAGTTCGGCACGGCGGTGAAGGTCTCCGATGTTTTCGATCACCCGCGTCTGGCTGACTTCTGCCACTTCCTCGACAGCCGCGTGCTGCAGGGCGAGGCGCAGGTGGAACAGGTTTGGTAAGAACCTATTCACGATCTGCTGCGCGTCGGCGCTACTGCGTTAAAAACAAGCTCGGAATGCTCATTTACCGCTCGTAAATTCCGCTTCCTTGCTTGTTTTTGCCTTGTATCGCTCTAGCTCGCGAGATCGTGAACAGGCTCTAAGGAGCATGTAGATGAACAGACAAATGGATTTCAGCGGTCAGACCATCTGGGTCACCGGTGCCGGCCAGGGCATTGGCCGCAGCGTGGCGGAGGGGTTTGCCCAGTTGGGTGGGCAGGTGATCGGCTTCGATCTGAGCTTCCCCGAGCAGAATTACGGCTTTACCCGCTATGTGCTGGATATTGGCGATGCCCAGGCGGTGCAGCAGGCCTGCTTTGAGCTGCTGGGTGCCCACGGGGTGATCGATGTGCTGGCCAGTGTCGCCGGCGTGCTGCGTCTGGCGCCGATTGAGGAGCTGGCACTGGAGGACTGGGATGCCTGCCTGCGGGTGAATGTCTCCGGGCCGTTCTACCTGCTGCGCCAACTGATGCCACGCTTCAAGGCCTGGCGGCGTGGCGCAGTGGTGGCGGTGAGCAGTAACGCGGCGCATGTGCCGCGCATGCAGATGGCTGCCTACAGCGCGTCCAAGGCTGCGCTGAGCAGCCTGATCCGCACCGCCGGCCTGGAGCTGGCGACCCATGGCGTGCGCTGCAACCTGGTGTCGCCGGGTTCCACTGACACACCGATGCAGCGCGGCATGTGGCACAGCAGTGACGCGCCAGCGCGCACCATCGCCGGCTTTCCCGAGCAGTTCAAGCTGGGCATCCCACTGCAGAAGATCGCCACCCCGGAAGAGGTCGCCAGCGTCGTGCTGTTCCTGGCCTCCAACCTGGCCAGCCACATCACCCTGCAAGACATCGTGGTTGACGGCGGCGCAAGCCTGACCGACTAAGAGGTAGCTCATGAACACTAATATCATCGGCCTGCTGAACCAGCTGGCCCGCCAGGGCGTGCAGCTGAGTCTGAATGCTCAGGGCCAGCTAGTTTCCCAGTCGAGCAAGGACGCCATCACCCCGGAGTTGGGCCAGCAGATTCGCGCTAACCGCGACGCCATCGTCACCTGCTTGGCCGCCGCCAACGCCTTTGCCGCACCGATCCAGGCGCAGCATGCCGAAAGTGGCCCGCTATCGTCATCGCAGAGCGGTTTGTGGTTTATCGAGCAGTACGAGGAAAGCTCGCACCTGTACAACATGCCGGTGTATTTCCGCCTGAGCGGCGAGCTGGATGTGCCGGCGCTGGCGTTTGCCTTCGACGCGCTGGCGCAGCGCCACGCCAGCCTGCGCACGCGCTTTGTGCGCAATGCCCAGGGCCGTGGCGAACAGCAGATTTTGTCGCAGCAGTCGCTGCAGCTGGACGTTGAGGATGTGTCCGCTCTTGAGCTACCCGCCCGTGAAACGCAGGTGGCGCAACGGGTGCGCGAAGAGATCAACCGGCCCTTCGACCTCACCACGGGCGAGCTGACCCGTGTGCACCTGCTACGCCTCGGCGCGCGTGAGCACGTGCTGCTGATCACCCAGCACCACATCATCTCCGACGGCTGGTCGGTGAAGAACATGTTTGCCGACCTCAAGACCGCGTTTCTGGCCTTCCAGAATCGCCAGCCGTTGAACTGGCAAGCGCCGGCGCTGAACTACATCGACTACGCCAGCTGGTTCAACTCGCCGCTGTTCCGTGACTACCACGAGCAGTTCAAACCGTTCTGGGTCGAGCGCCTGCGCGGTATTGCCGATGTGCACAGCCTGCCGCTGGACAAGCCGCGTCCGGCGCATCAGGCCAGTGGCGGCGAGCTGGTGTTCTCGACTATCGACAATGCGCTGTGGGCGCGTTTCAAAGAGCTCTGCCAGCGCCACAACACTTCGCCCTTTATCGGCCTGCATGCGCTGTTCGCGCTGCTGCTGGCGCGCCATAGTGGCGAGCGCGACATCGTTATCGGCACGCCGCTGGCCTACCGCGAGCGCCCGGATATCGAAGGGCTGGTGGGCTTTTTCGTCAACACCTTGGTGCTGCGCACCCAGCTGCCCGAGCGGCAGAGTTTTAGCGATTACCTGCAGGCCTGTCGCAAGGATGATCTGGAGGCCTTCGACCACCAGTTGTACCGCTTCGAGGCACTTAGCGAGGCGCTTGGCATGGATCGCCACACGGCGATCAACCCGATTTTTCAGATCATGCTGGTATACCAGGCGCGGGTCGATTTCAACGACCTGATTCCCGGTTGCCAGGCGGTCGAGGAAACCTCGCCGGTGCTGCCGGCCAAGACCGATATCTCGGTCAAGGTCACCGAATTGATGGACTCTGTGCGGGTTGACTGGCTTTACGCCACGGCGCTGTTCGAGCACGCCACGGTCGAACGTTATGCCGAACGCCTGTTATTGCTGCTGGAAGCGGTGGTTGAACAGCCCGAGATGGATATCTGGGCGCTGCCGCTGCTCGATCAGCCGCTGTTACAGCAGACCGCCGTGCGCCTGGCCTCGTTGCCTACGGATTATCCCAATCGGCGTACGGCGCTGGGCTTGTTCGAGGATATGGCGCGGCTGCATCCGCAGCGCCCGGCCCTGGGTTTTGACGAGCAGGCGATAAGTTATGCCGAACTGGATGCGCGAGCCAACCGCCTGGCGCATTGGCTGCTTAGCCAGGGCTGCGGCCCGGGTGCGCTGCTGGGCGTACTGGCGCGCCGCGAGAATGTCTTCGCCGTGGCGGTCATGGCCATCTGGAAAATCAACGCCGCCTACGTGCCGCTGGACCCAGCCTACCCGCGTGAACGCTTACAACACATCCTCGGCGATGCCGGCATTGAGCTGATAGTCGGCCAGGGCCAGCCGTCATTCGCATTGGATACTGGCGTGCGCTGGGTCGATCTGCAGAATGCCGGCCTACAGGCGCAACTCGACGGCATGCCACCGACCACCCCGGCGCTCGGCCACGACCCGCAGCAGCTCGCTCAGGTGATCTACACCTCCGGTTCTAGCGGCTTGCCCAAGGGCGTGATGGTCGAACAGGGCAGCCTGGTCAACCTGCTGCAGGACCACGCCCAGCGCCTGCAACTGGGCTGCGAGGCACGCATGTTCAACTGCATGTCGCTGTCCTTCGACGCCGGCAATATGTGTGCGCTGCTGCCGCTGACCCACGGTGCGAGCCTGGTCTGGGGCGACCCGGATGAGGGCCTGCTGGAGCAGCTCGAGCGCAGCGCCAGCAGCCATATGATCTGCCCCACGGCCTTGCTCGCGACCCTGCCCGAGCGTGAGTTGCCGGCTTTGCAGGCCATCGGCTTTGGCGGTGAGGCCTGTCCGACCGGGTTGATCGAGCGCTGGGCCGGGCGCGTGCGCCTGATCAATATGTATGGGCCAACCGAGGCTACGGTGACTGCGCTGTGCAAGCATTTGCTACCAGGCAGCAGTCTGAGCATAGGTACGCCAATCGACGGTATGCAGGCGCTGATCCTCGACGAGCTGGGCAACCTCTGCCCGGTCGGTGTGCCGGGTGAACTGTGCCTGGCCGGCCTCGGTCTGGCGCGCGGCTATTTGAACCAGCCGCAGCGCACGGCAGCGGCATTCCGCGAACACTGCGTGGCCGGCGTCACCATGCGCCTGTACCACAGCGGCGACCGCGCGCGGCTGTTGGGCAATGGTGACTATGAATACCTGGGCCGGCTGGATGAGCAGATCAAACTGCGCGGCTACCGCATTGAGCCGGGGGAGATCGAAACCCAGCTGAGCCTCAGCTGTCCGGCGCTGCAACAGGTCAAGGTGCTGGTGCTGCGCGATGGCCAGCGTCAGGCCCTGGTCGCCTACGCGGCGCTCAAGCCCGGTGCAGCTCAGCCGGTGATCGAAGTGGTCTTGCATGACGTGGCGCAGCGCCTGCCGGAATATATGGTGCCGAGCAGCTTGGTGCTGCTCGAACAGATGCCGCTGACGCCGAATGGCAAGCTCGACCTGCGCCAGTTGCCGAAGATCGACCTGGCGGCTGGCGGTGAGCATACGCCGCCGGCCAACCCGCTCGAAGCCGAGATCCTCGCCATCTGGCAGGCCGTGCTGAATCAGCCGCTCGGTGTGCAGAGCGACTTCTTCCAGTTGGGCGGCGATTCGATCCTGAGTATCCAGCTGACCACGCGCCTGCGCGATGCCGGCTATCCCTGCTCGGTCAAGGAAGTGTTCGAGGCCAAGACCGTGCGCCGCCTGTGTCGGGTGCTGGGCAGCAAGCGTGAGGCGATCGCGGTAGAGGCCGAACAGGGCGTGCTGACTGGCGAGTTCCCCTTGCAGCCGATTCAACGCTGGTTCTTCGAGCAGCCCCTGGCCACCCCGCAGCACTGGAATCAGGGCGTATTGCTACGCCTGCCTGCGGGCGTTGCGGTGACGCAGTTTCGCGGTTATTTGCAGCAGTTGTTGCAGCATCACGATGCCCTGCGCCTGGCGGTGACGCCGACCAGTCAGCGTTACCTGGAGAATCTGCCGCTGGCAGCGCCAGCAATCCTTGATTACGCCGAACTGGGCGAAGCCGGTTTGCAAGCGGCGCTGACCGAGCTGCAAAGCCACTTCGAGCCGATGCTGGGGCGTAGCCTGAGCTGGGCGCTGGTGGAAAACCTGCCGCAGGGTCGCGGGCTGTTTATCGCCTGTCACCACCTGGTGGTCGATGCGGTGTCCTGGCGCATCCTCGCCGATGACCTGGCGCGTCTACATCGTGGCGAAGCGCTGCCGGCCAAGACCAGCAGCTATCGCCAGTGGGGCCAGGGCTTGCTCGCCTATGTGCTGCAAGCCGGCGCGCAGCTGCGCTTCTGGCGCGAGCGCATGGCGGCGATGGACTATCGCATCCCAGCTGAGTGGATCAGCACCGAGCCGACCCAGGTGCATCTACTTGAGCTGGAACCGGCGCTAACTCAGCAACTTAGCCAGCACGCCACCCAGGTATTTGCCTGTGAGGTGCGCAGTTTGTTGCTGGCCGCGTTGACCCGCACGCTTAGCGAAATGGGCTTGGGACAGCGTCAGTGGATTCTGCTGGAAGGCCATGGCCGCGAGGCGATAGACCCGGGCCTGGACGTCAGCCGCACCCTGGGCTGGTTCACCAGCATGTATCCGCTGGTGCTGGATGATCAGGCGGACTGGGCGCAGCTGATCGCGCAATGCGCCGAGCAGCTGCACCAGGTGCCGGATAACGGCGTCGGCTATATGCCACTGCGCGCCAGCCTGGCGGAGCCCAACCCCTTACCGCTGCCGCCGGTGGCGTTGAACTATCTGGGCAGCGCGCGCAGCGGCCAGGGCGACTGGCAGCCGTTGCCCATCGCACCGGGCCGGCCAAGTGCGGCGGACAATCGTTCGGCGGAACTGATCAGCCTGCATGGCGGGATTTTTGATGGTCGCCTGACCCTGCGGCAGATCGGCTGCCTGCGCGGCGATCTCAGCGAGCAACTGCTGCAGCGTCTGCGTCAGCACCTCAGTGAACTGGCCGAGCTGGCCGTGGCGGTGCAGGCATGACGGCGATGCAGCAGAACCTTGGCGTGCCACTGCTGGGCACCCACCTGGCGCAGGTGTTCGTCGAGCATGCCGGCGCGCCCGCGCTGGGCTGGGCTGGCGACAGTTATAGCTACGCGCGTCTGGCCGCACGTACTGCGGCGATTGCCGCGCAACTGAAGGTGCAGGGCGTGCCAGTGGGGGCGCGGGTTGGCCTGTACCTGCAACGTTCGGCTGACTTGCTGGCGACGACGCTGGCCTGTCTGCATAACGGGTTGTGCTTTGTGCCGCTGGACCCGGAGTTCCCCCTCGAGCGCTTGCAGGGGATTGCCGACGACGCCGAGCTGGCGCTGGTGTTGCAGGATGCTGGGGGCGAAGGCCGCTTTGTCATGCCGAGCCTGCACCTGCGAGACGGTGTAGGAGGCGAGCTGAGCTGGCCGGAGCTGGATGAGCAATTGCCGGCTTATATGATGTTTACCTCGGGCTCCACCGGGCGGCCCAAGGGGGTGGTGATCAGCCACCGCGCCCTGGCCAATTTCCTCAGCGCCGCTAGCCGCAGGCTGCAGTTGGGCAGCGCCACCCGCTGGCTGTTTATCACCACCCCAGCCTTTGATATCTCCCTGCTAGAAATGCTCGGCCCGCTATGGGCCGGTGGCGCACTGCAAGTGGTTGGCAATCCGGCGCACAAGGACCCGGACGCGCTGCTCAGGCTTTTGGCCGAGCATCCGGAAATCAACACCCTGCAGGCCACCCCAGCGTTTTGGCGCATGCTGCTCAAGGCCGGTTGGCCGGGTCGCGCCGGACTGACTGCACTATGCGGCGGCGAGGCACTGGATGCGCCCCTGGCCGAGCGCTTGGTTCCGCTGGTAGGCCAGTTGTGGAATTGCTACGGCCCCACCGAGGCCACCGTCTGGTCGCTGATGGCGCGGGTGGAGTTGCCTCTGGGCGAGCAGGGCGTGCTGCTGCGCCAGTCCCTCGATGGCTACCGCCACTGGGTGCTGGACGAGGCCGGTGAGGCCTTGGCCATTGGCGGCGAGGGCGAGCTGTGCATCGAAGGGCCGTCGCTGGCCAGCGGCTACTGGGCGCGCACAGATCTGACCGCACAGAGCTTTATTGCCTGGCAAGGCCGCCAGCTGTATCGCACTGGTGACCGCGTGCAGCGGGTCGGCGAGGATGCCTACCGTTATCTGGGGCGGCGCGACGAGCAGATAAAGCTGCGCGGCTTTCGCATCGAACTGGGCGAGATCGAAGTCTGTCTGCGGCGTATCGACGGCGTGCAGGACGCGGCGGTGCGGTTGCATGGCAGCGGTGATGACGCCTGTCTGGTGGCGTACGTGGAACTGCGCGAGGGCGCTGGTCTGGGCCGTATGAGCATTCGCCGCGCGCTGCAGCAGCGGCTGCCGCACTACATGATTCCGGCGCGCATTCTGCTGCTCGACAGCCTGCCGAAAACCGCCAGTGGCAAGCTGGATAGAAATCGCCTGCCGGCTCCGGAGTAACCGGAGCCGAACGGCGTTCAGTCAGTTTTTGATCGGCTGAGCGTCAGCCTTGCCGAGCAGCTGTTCGATATCGGCGATCACCTGCAACGCGGCCTGTGGGCCGCCGAGGGAGGTCCATAGCGAGCCATCGACTGCGCCAAAGCGTTTGCCCTGGATTGCCGACAGTTGCTTGAACGCTGGGGTCTGTTCGGCCTGTTGCAGGGCTTCCACGGCTTCGCCGCTGGTGCTCAGGGTGCCGATCACCAGCCAGTCGGCATCCAACAGTTGCAGTGATTCCAGGCTCAGTGCCATGGAGTGGGTGTGGCCGGGGTCTTGTTGATAGCTGGGGCGCAGCAGGCCGACGTCGGCGATCACGCTACTGGCGAAAGCATCCTTGAACATGTAGGACGGGCCTTTGGGGTTCCAGCGCACGATGCTGAAGGTCTCGCCCTGGTGAGCCTTCAAGCGTTCGCGGGCTTCGGCGGCGCGGGCGTTGTAGCGTGCCAGCAGCGCATCGGCGGCAGCGTTTTGGTTGAGCGCGTTGGCAGTGCGTTGCAGGCTTTCCTGCCAGGGTTTGGCCCAGGCGAAGGTGATCACCGTGGGGGCGATTTCATTGAGGATCGCCAGTTGCTCGGGTTTTACCGGGCCGGTGAGGATCAGGTCGGGTTCCAGCTCCAGCAGGGTTTCCAGGTTCGGGTTGTCGATATCGCCGACCACCTTGATCCCGGCTACTGCTTGGCTGTCGAGATAACGTGGCGGCGCGGCCTGGCCACGGCCGTTAATCGTGCCGACCGGAGTGATGCCCAGGGCCAGCGCGGCATCCAGATCCAGTTCACTCAAGGTGATCACCCGCTGCGGTGCACTTGGCACAGTAACCGGGTTGCCGAAAGCATCTTCGATTTGGCGGGTGCCGGCCACGGCGGCCGCGCTTAACAGCTGGCTGGCAAGCAGCAGGGGCAGACTCCAGCGCAATAGAGTCGTCATCGGATTAGTCCTGTTCAGAGTGGGCGGGCTTGCGACGGCGCGGCACCACCACGGGAGCGCCGTCATCGGGCGCCGCGAGGATGTCCACGTCGGTGTGGTAGAGCTGGTCGACCAGGGTCTTGTTGATCACCTCACGGGCCGGGCCCATGGCGGCAATACGGCCGTTGTCGAGGGCGATGATTTCATCGCAGTAACGCGCGGCCACGCCTAGGTCGTGAATCACGATCAGCACGGTGCGGCCCTCGCCGACGATATTCAGCACTGCCTCCATGACCTCGGCTTGGTGGCCGATATCCAGCGCGCTGGTGGGTTCATCGAGCAGCACCAGGTCGGTGTTCTGTGCCAGGATCATGCCCAGCCAGGCACGCTGTGCCTGGCCGCCGGACAGCGAGGAGGCGACCTGCTGCCAGATCTCCTGCAGTTGCATGGCATCGCGGGCGCGGGCGACCTGGCGGGCGTCTTCCGCGCTCCACTGGTTGAACCAGCCCTGGTGCGGGTGACGGCCGTATTGCACCAACTGCTCGACGCGAATGCCTTCGGCCATCACTGGGCGCTGCGGCAGAAAGGCCAGCTCGCGGGCCAGGGCTTTCATTGCGTAGCGTTGCAGCGGTATGCCGTTGAGTTCGACTTGGCCGCCCTGCAATGGCAGTTGCCGCGCCAGCAGCTTGAGCAGAGTGGATTTGCCGCTGCCGTTGGGCCCGACAATGCCGATCAGCTTGCCCTTGGGCAGCTCGAACGAGACGTCCTTCAGCACGCTCTTGGCCTGGTAGGCGAAGCTCAGGTTATGCGCACGCAGTTGCGCAGGTAGGGGCTGGGGTATCGGCGTGGGTAACAGGGGCATCAATCGGAGCCTTTGCGGTCTTTGAGCAACAGGATCAGCAGCAGAACGCCGCCAAGCAGGCGAGTCATGATCCCGGTGGGGATTTCTTCGGGCTGCGCCAGCAGGCGTACCAGGGTGTCGCTGCCCACCAGCAGCACCGCGCCACATAACGCCGCCAGCCAGATCGGCGCGAGGTGATCGCGGGCCAGCCAGGAGGCGATGATTGGCGCGGCCATGGCGATAAATATCACCGGGCCGCCGATGGCGGTGCCTAGCGCCGCCACCAGAATCGCCACGCCAAGCACTGCCAGTTGCAGCGCCGCGACCTTGATGCCGAGGTTCTGCGCGGTCGCCTCACCGAAGCGCAGCAGTGCCAGCGGGCGGTTAAGCCAAGCCAGCAGCGGGCAGAGCGCCAGTAGGATCAACGCAATCGGTGTGACCGTCTGGTAGCTGGCTCCGGCGAAATGGCCCATGGTCCACAGGTAGATGCTGCCTAGGTGCACCAGCGGTTGAGTGGCCATCATAAAATCACCGATGGCGCCGAGCAGCTCTGACAGGGCGATGCCGATAACGATAAACAGATAACCCTGCTCGCCAGGCCGGCGGCACAGCACGAACAGCGCCACAGCAGCCAGCGCCGCACCCAACGGCGAGGCCCACCAGGGCCAACTGCCAACAGTCAGATAAAGAGCAAAACCGATCACCGCCAGCGCCGCGCCTTCGTTAACCCCGACCATGTCCGGGGTGGCCAGGCGGTTGCGTACCAGGGTCTGGATCAGGCAGCCAGCCATGCCCATGGCGAGTCCTGCGACCACCACAGCGGCGACCCGTGGCATGCGGATTTTGAACACCATGATGTCGTTGAGCTTGCTGCCCTGGCCGCTCAACGTGGCCAGTACATCGAGTACGCCCATACGCCCGGAGCCGAGGCTGATGGCCATGATCACCAGCGCCAACAGCACCGTAAGCACCAGCAGGCTGAGCAGCCAGGTGCGCCGATGCAGCAGCAGGTTCAGCTGACCCAGACGCAGATGCCAGAGCCCGGAGGGTTGATGGCTGGGCATGTTTATTTCACCGCCAATAGAGAACGGAAGCCGCCGCGCAGGACGATGGCGATCAAGGCCGGCGCACCGAGCGCAGCGAGCAGGGTGCCGACCGGCAGTTCAAAGGGTTGCACCAGCCAGCGCGCGAGGATGTCCGCAGCGAGCAGAAACAGCATGCCGAACAGGCTGGAGAACAATAGCTGACGTAGCAGCGCCACCGGTTCCAGCAGGCGCGCGCAGTAGGCAGCCAGAAAGCCGACAAAGCCGATTGGCCCGGACAGGGCGATGGCGCAGGCGGTCAGCAGGGTGGCGGCGAGCAGAACGCCAACGCGCACCCAGGTAGTCGAGATGCCCAGGGCGCGGGCCTGGCTGTCGCCCATCTGCATCAGCGTCAGTTGCCGGCAGAGCAGGGCCGCGAGCACCAAGCCGAGCAGCGCCAGCGGGCTGACTGTGATCACGGCAGACAGCTCGGAAGCCGACAGTGAACCGAGGTTCCAGTAGCGAAACTGCTCCAGCGCCACCCTAGTGGAGAGCAGCAGAAAATTGGCGATGCCGCCGAACACCGCCGCCAGGGCCATGCCGGCGAGGATCAGCTTGAGCGGGCTGGCCTGGCCAAGCATTACGCCGATGCCGAGCACCAGCAGGTTGCCCAGCAGCGCCCCGGCACCGGCCCAGAGCAGGTAGCCCTGGGTGGATTCGACGCCGAAGTAGATCAGCCCGACCACCAGGCCGAGCACCGCGCCGGCATTCACCCCGAGCAGGCCGGGTTCGGCCAGTGGGTTGCGCGTCGCGCTTTGCAGCAGGGTGGCGGCCAGCGCCAGGCTGGCGCCGACCAGCAACGCGGCGAGAGTGCGTGGTAGACGCAGGCTGTTAACCACCATAGCCAGTTTGTCATCGGCCAGGCTGCTGGGGTTGCCCAGTAGAAAACCGAGCACATCCGCCGCGCCGTATTGCCCAGCACCGGTGGCCAGGGACAGTGCTAGCAGACCAAGCAGCAACAGGCTGCCGGCGAGCAAGACGTGGCGTTGCTGGATGTGAAGCGTGCGGGTTTGTTGGCTCATGGTTCTACTGGGCAGAGTTCGGGTAACCCCGGCGACAGGTGTCGCCGGGGTACGGGTGTTACAGGTCGTAGCTGAAGCCTACGTAAACGGTGCGGCCCATCAGGATGTGATCGATGGATTGAGCGACGTCATCACGCTTGGTGTTGGTCAGATTGTTCAGACCGGCTTTGAGTGTGAGTTCTTTGGTTGCCTGGAAATTGCTGCCCAGGCTGAGGGTGGAGTAGGCCCCCGATTCGAAGCTGGCGGATTTGGCTGGTACGACCAGCATCTGGCTGCCGGTGTACTGGTAGTCCAGATTCAGGCCCAGTTTTGGCAATGCCTGCCAGTCGAAGCCGATATTGGCGATGTGTTGCGGGCTGTAGTTCAGCGGTTTGCCGGTGTCGCGATCTTCGGCGTCCGAGTAAGTGTAATTAGCGCGTGCGGCCAAGGCGTCGGTAAAGGCGTAGCGGCCCTGTAATTCGTAGCCTTGGATGCGCGCTTTGCTGACGTTGGTGTAGGTCATCACTGCAGGGCGGTAACCAGCTCGCCAGCTGTCACTGACGATCATGTCTTCAATCTCGTTGTTGAAGAACATGATGCCGGCTTGCAGGCGCTCGTTCTGATACAGGGTGCCCAGCTCATAGCTGACCGAGGTTTCCGGCTTCAGGTCCGGGTTGCCGACGATCTGGCACATGCCTCGGCAGGCCAACACGCTGTAACTCTCGTCGGACTGGGTAATGTCCGGTGCCTTGAAGGCCTTGCCGACACCGCCCTTGAGCACCCAGTTGTCGGTTAGGTTGTAGATGCTGTAGAGGCGCGGGCTGAATGCGCCGCCGAATACCTCATGGTCATCCCAGCGTGCGCCAAGGGTGATATCGAGGTCGCCGAGGGAAAACTCGTCCTGCAGGTAGATGGCTTTCTGGTCGACTTCGGTTTCCTTACCGAGGTTCTGGTTATGCTCCAGGGTGGTACGGCGCAGCTCGCTACCGGCGGTCAGCAGGTGGCTGCCGAGGGTGGTGGAAATCTGGCCGTCGACGGTGTGGTTGTTCTGCTCCACCTCACCGATGCGTTTGCGTAGCGCGGTCATGATCTGCGAGTCGTCGGTCAGCTCGACCTTTTCGTAGTAGTAGCGCACGCGGGAATTGAAGCTGTCCCAGTTGCCGTTGTGTGCCAGGCCGAACGTGGTGCGATCCATGTCTTGGACATTGGTAATCAACGCACCGTAGTTGTTCCAGCGCGCTTTGCGTGCTTCTTCGCGGTGACTGATGTCCAGGTCGATACTTTGCTGTTCGTCGATCAGCCAGCTGAGAGAGCCCAAAATGTTGTTGCCGCGGCGTTTTTCCGCAGCATCGGTGCCCTTCAAGGTGAGTTGGTCGGTCTGCCAGGCTTCCTGGTCGGTGGACTCGACAATCAGATTGCCAAGCACGCTGTCCTCAATCAGCGCGCCACTGAGGTAGCCGCTGGTCTTCAGGCTGTCACCTTCATCGCCCTTGCGGGGGCTTTCATAGCTGGCGGCCACGCCGGCTTTGGTGCTGTTGGTTGG
The DNA here is from genome assembly GCF_030690725.1 of Pseudomonas sp. Classification (GTDB taxonomy): domain Bacteria; phylum Pseudomonadota; class Gammaproteobacteria; order Pseudomonadales; family Pseudomonadaceae; genus Aquipseudomonas. The sequence continues at coordinate 95,708 of NZ_JAUYGD010000038.1, forward strand.
CTGACGCAGGATTACGTTGACCACCCCGCCCAGGGCATCGGCGCCATACAGCGAAGACATCGGGCCACGAATCACTTCGATACGCTCAACCGCTGCCATGGGGATCGAGGACAGGTCGAAGTCGTTGGCGTAGTTGGAGGTCAGGGCGTCACGCGAGTTGATGCGGCGGCCGTTGACCAGCAGCAGGGTGTAGTCCGAGTCCATGCCGCGAATCTTGATCTCCTTGCGGCCATAGGCCGAGGAGGTATTGATGTGCACGCCAGGCAGGCGCTTTACCGCATCGGCCAGGTCATAGACCGGCATCTTTTCCAGCTCGGCGCGGGTGATAACCGAGGCGCTGGCGGGCACGCTCAACTGGCTGTGGGCCGTTTGCGAGGCGGTGACGATGCTGTCTTCCAGGGTGACGCTGTTGTCGGCCAGCGCCGCGAAAGGCAGCAGACCGCCCAGTACGCCCACCGAGATGGCGCGACGGCGATTGATGTTTCTGACAAAAGACATGACAGGTTCCATTTGAGTAGGTGTTGACGCGTTTACAGCTGATCACTGGTGATCGGCGGTTTCAGCCCGCCTGTGTTGTTATGCCTGCGGTGTGGCTGGCGGCGTCGCGTCGCCGGATACCGCGTTGGAGCAACCACATACCCACCCCCGTGAGTATTCCGACGACCACATAAAAGCCGCTTAACTGGTTGAAGCCTTGAAGCTGGTTATCTGTGCCAGTGCTTAGGTAGAGCGCCGAAAACAGGCTACCGAGCCCGGCGGCGATATTGCTGACGGTGCCCTGAAACGCCATAAAGGCGGCGCGCTGGTGCGGCGGCGGGATCGCTGCGGCAATGGTCATGCTGCTGTTGGTGCGCACCGCGCTGGCGGCCATAAACAGCACGAAGACCAGGTAGATCGACAGGCCAATCGGCGTGGCAAAACCCAGCAGCGTGGTCAGTGCCAGACCGAAGCTGCTGAGCAGAATCACCGTCAATGCCTGGCCACGGTCGATCCAGATACCGCCCAGGCGCATGGCGGCCAGGCTGGCCAGACCGCCGCAGAGAAACAGCAGGCCGATCTGCTCGCGTGGAAAACTCAGGTTGAACTGGAAGTAGTTGGAGAAATGCGGCACCAGCAGAAAGTGACCGAATATCTGCAGCGCGGTGATCGCCAGTGCGCCCAGGCACAGCGGCGATTTCAACAGCGGTAATACCGAGCCGCTGGGCCGCGAAGCGCTGGCCTGAATGTGCAGCAGCAGTTGACACAACAACGCCAGCGCCAGGCCCACACCGCCGAAAACGATAAAGGGCGCTTGCCAACTCCAGCGCAGCGCCAGCTCCAGAGCCAGGGGCACCACCACAATGGCTGCCAGAGAAAAGCCCATGCCGATATAGGCGAGTTTTCGCCCGCGTTCGGCCGGCGGGACGATGTCGAGCATGCTTGCCATCAGCAACGCGCCCATGGGCCCGGCAACCAGGCCGGAGAGCACAAACAGCAGAATCAGCTGCTCGGCGCTGCTGGTCAGGGCGCAGGCCATCAGCAAGGCGAAACGCAGGGTTAGAAGGATCACCAGCGCCTGTTTGCGTTTTAGGCGATCCAGCCAGGGCGCCGCCAGAGCCATGCTCAGGGCAGAGGCGAGCGTGGCGCCGCCACTGATATAACCGACATGGCTGGCCTGCATGCCGAGGTGACGAACCAGATCCGGACCCAGGGGCATCACCATCATCAGACTGCCGATGGAAAGCAGGTTGATCAGCATCGCCAGATGCACGGCTGCTTTCGAGTGTCCTACATCATCCATGTGCATAACCGCTCTAGATTGGGCGCGGGCTGCATCTTAAGTAATGAATCAGTATTTCGCAAATGCTAATCGTTAGCGTTAATATTGGCTTTTTGTGACGGGTGACGGCATTGCACGCCAAGGATTTTCCCAAGAAGAACGCTGCTGCTGAGGCGCCGAATTTGCCTGCAACCGCAGCTCTAGCGGCATCAACGGATACCTCCGTGGAAGGAGAGATGCTGTCCGAGCTGGCCACACTGTTCAGTGGCGATCAGGCGCGTTATCGCAATGTTTTTGTGGCGGCGGATGATCCGCGTGAGGCCATCAGTGGTGAGCAATTCCTTCAGCCGCAGAAGCTGAGTGAATTGATGGCACGCTTCCGTCCGCAATTCGCGGCTGCCGACCAGCGCGGTTTGGCGTCGATCTGGGCCAATCAGTACTTTATGCGCCTGTTTCCGCCGGTGATCAGTGCGGCGCTGCTGCTGGACCAACGCATGCCGCTGCAGCTCGAACAGCTGGCGATCATCGTCGATGGCGAAGGCTTGCCGCTGGTGTTCAAGCTGCCTGGGCCATGCGAGCCGATGCCGCCGCCGCAAAATCCCTTCGAGCGTTTTGCTCATCTGCTCGATGACAACCTGCAGCCGTTTATTCAGGCGCTCTGCGCCCATAGCGGGGTCTCGGCGAAGGTGCTTTGGAGCAATGCCGGCAACTACTTCGAGGCTTGGCTTGGGCAACTGCAAAAGCGCAGCGATCAGCCGCAGTTATTGCTCGACGGCCAGTGCCTGCTAAGCACCGCGCAACGCCCGGATGGTTCGCGCAACCCGCTCTATGCGCCAATCCGCTATATCGATATCGAACACGCAGATGGTCAGGTACGGCCCTGGCGGCAGCGCCGTTTGTGCTGCATTCGCTACGTGCTGCCAGGGGTGGAGCTTTGCCCTAATTGTCCACGCTTGAAGCAGCCTAAGTAGCACGTGCTTCGCATCGTGCAGCAGGTTGCGGGTGAATTCGGTGTGAATCAGGTCAGCTTTTGGGAGGATCGATGAGCTGCTGTTAGCACCTGTAAGGGCTATGTGTGTCCGCGTCCGTGGCGTAAAGCCGATTTCTGATCTGTGCCCAGGCTGCCTGAAACAGCGTGTGACAAGGCGTGGGAAAACCAGCACTCAACGGATGCCAGAAGAACTCAAAGACATGTCCGCCATCATCATGTGTGTCGAAGCGCCACTGCTGGGGTAGCGACTCTGCGACCTCACAAAGCTGAAACGACCAAATCTGTTGCTCGTACCCGGCATTCCAACTGCCTAGATCCCTTACTGCCTGGGCATTACAAATGCCCGATTCTTCAGCAAGCTCGCGCACGGCTGCATGGGCAGGCCGCTCAGCCAATTCAATGGTGCCCTTCACCAGTTGGTAACCCGCTAGTGGATGTTTGAACACCAGCAGGTACTCCATGCCGTCAATCATCCGCACAACCACAGGGCATGCTTTTGTCGCAAGCAGGTTGGGGTCACAAGCATCTTTCAAGTCAGCCTCCATCAGGGCTTTAGTAATGGGCGCTTTCTCTACCAGTAATGCCATGTGCCTGATCCTTGAGTTTGAAAATTGCGTCGCATGCCAACACAGCCTTAATTGGCATACGGCCAGCCCCGGCCTACCGATGGGCTGTCACAACAGCAATGCTCGCTTGAGTAGGTCGTAAAGCCCCTCGGGTACTAGCGGTGATGCAGGGGTGAAACTTGCGCTGGAGTGCCACATGGCCCTGAACGGCGCGCCATCGCTTTCGTGGCCGTCTAGCCAAGGTTGTTCATAGACCTCTGCGTCGTCAAACCTGGCATCGTAGATTTGGACAATCTCGTGCCCCGGCTTGCCTGCGTAGGTGAAGATGCTTTCCAGCGTGCCAATCAAGCGAATATCGCTGATCGAACGGCCCAGTTCTTCCTGCACTTCGCGGACGATGGCGTAGTGGCTCCTTTCGCCGAATTCAATGCCGCCGCCAATAGGGCGAAAGAGCATCCGGTTCTCATCGGAATCGTGGAATTGGTTGACCAGTATTTTCCCCTGATGATGGAAAATGCACAGTGCGAGCGGGCGGATGAAGTGTTCTGCCACGAGTAATAATCCCTTTCTTCGGGTCTTCAATTGATCGAACTGGGCCGAGCTGCAGGTGTTGCGGGCAACCGAGCAAGGAAGGCGGCAATCTGTCGACGGCCTCGTAAATGCACTGTTGGCAGCGTTGGGGCTATGGTCATGCGCACTGCATCGATACCTTGGCGGTAGCCATGGTCGAACTGCCAGACGAATTTAAGAAAACCCAGAAATGCCTGGTCGAGTTGCTCTCTACAGCCTGCTGGAAGGTCGGGGCGAGGTCGATTCAATACGCTACGCACGATAACGCGCGTCAGGCAGGTCAGCCTTGGTGTATCAAGCCAGATGATCAGGTCGGCGTTGGGCAGGCGCAGGTCGAAGGTGCGTCGGGCGTAGTTGCCTTCGCAGATCCAGGCATCCGTTGTGAGCGCATCGCGCACCCTTGCACGGAACTGCGCCGCGTCGGGCTCGACCCAGCCAGGCTCCCAGAACAGTGTATCCAGGTGCACGACGGGCAAGCTGAGGCGTTTGCTCAAGGCCCGCGCCAGAGTGGACTTGCCGCTGCCAGCATTGCCCAAAATCACAATCCGTTGCACGAGGGACTTCCATCCGTTGAAAAGGGGCGGCGATTCTGCTGATTTTTACCGGCCTGTCAATCGCGCGGTTTTCGGCTCATGCAGTCGACCGGTGTCTGGCCTTTTTGGTCAGCTTACGACCCTCTTAGCCAGCCCCTTAAATATCGCGAAACAGGTCATGGGCGTTAAGCAGGTCGTAGGCGATCTGTGGGCGTTTCTCCAATCCGCGGCGAATGGCGGTGGGGATGGCCTGGCGGGTTTTGCGGCACAGCCCGGGCAGTTCAGCGATCTGGATTGCGATGCCGCGCATGCTGCGCACCTCATTAAAGCCGGGAGCGACGACGACGCGCACACCGAGCTGCTCGTAGATGCGCCGCTGCAGCTTTTCCAGGTCGGCCAGGCTTTCAAGGTTTTCCAGGCGTTCTAGCAGGCGCTTTTCCTCGTTGCGGGTGAGCAACAGGATGCGCACATCGCTGTTTGCTTGCTGCAACAGCTGCTCGCGCCCGCAATCGCAGGCGCCGGGTGGGCAGGGTTGGCGCAAGGGTGGGGTGTTGGTCATGGGCTCCGATCATAGCCAGCTGCGGGGGCTTTTGCCCATGCTCGGGTGTGGACAAAGCCGCTATTGGGCGGATAATCCGCCTCCATGTCATTGCCCAAAACCACCTCCGCTGCCATGCGCTCACTGCATACTGCCCTGATCTGCATGCTGATGCTCGCCCTCCCGGCGCAGGGCATGGCCGCCCTCAGCATGCAGCTATGCGCGCTAACCCAGCAGGGCAGCGCTACGGCGCAGGTTGATGCGCAGATGACGGCGCATCATCCAGGCATGATGGTCGCGGCTCAGGCTGCTGAGGCGTCTACCCATGGCGAACATCACACCAGCGATAACGCCAGCAATGCGCTAGCGGATTTGGATAAAAGCCTGTGTAGCCTTTGTGCGTTCTGTGTGGGTGCGGTAATCCTGAGTTCAGTGAAGGGCTGCGATGCACCGCTGCAAGCCGGTGAGCCATCCCTGGCGCGCCTTGACCAGTTTGTGGGCTTTATCAGCGAACCCCTCGAACGTCCCCCGCGGTTATTTCTCGTCTGAACAGTGTGTTGCTGTATGCGGTCAGCGCTCTGCTGCGTTTGGCCCGCAGCGTTTATTCAGTTTCTAATTCGAGAACCTAACCATGAGTGCATCTTCAAATTCCGTTGCCTTGCTGTTGAGTCTGGGCCTGTTGCTGGGCGCCAGTGCTGCGCTGGCCGCTGGCGAACATCACGGCACGCATCACGCGGCAGCGCCGGCCAAACAGCAGAAAGCCTGGGGCATCGCCGGCGAGCCGGAGCAGGTCAGCCGGACCATCGAAATCAGCATGAACGATCAGATGCGTTTCAGCCCCGACCAGCTTGAAGTTAAGCAGGGCGAAACCATCCGCTTTGTTCATCGCAACGAGGGGCAGGTCATGCACGAGTTTGTGCTCGGCACTCAGGCTGAGTTGCAGCAGCATGCTGCGATGATGGCGACATCCGCGGGCATGCAACACGATTCGCCGGATATGGCCCATGTCGCCCCAGGGCAGCGCGAGGAGCTTATCTGGACCTTCAATCGCGCAGGTGAGTTCGACTTTGCCTGCCTGATTCCCGGCCACTACCAGGCCGGTATGGTGGGTAAGGTGCGGGTGCTGGCTAACTGAATACGTTGGCCTGAGTGATCAGCCATAACGCTGAAACAACCGGGGCCGCTTAGCGGCCCCGTTTTTTTCAGACTGCAGCGAAGCGCTCGTCGAGATAGGCAATGATCGCCTTGGACTCATACAGCCAGGTGCTCTGGCCG